>DATJFK010000039.1:0-109172 GCA_035495675.1 Gammaproteobacteria bacterium | reverse complement strand
CTGCGATGAAAGCGAAAGTCTGGGAAATATCCGAGGGTGATATGTGCAATATCTTTTGCACCGTTTGGCAGAGTAACATTAGTAAACAAGTGATTAAATGAAGCGCCGTCTACTTTTACATCGGGAAAATGTGAATACAATTTTGAATATAAATCAGATGTTGTATTGACTGGAATACCATCAATTTCCGTAATCTTTAATGCCAAAAAATAATCATTTTTTGTTTTTTTAACAACCCATGGATCTTTTCGGCCATCCATCTCATCTAAAACAATCACACCTGAAATTTTCATTATATCTTCTCCATTTTTGTGTTTGCGATATTAAGTGAAAAGGGTTCGAATTGCAATTATAGGGGGCGTAATGTAATTGTACGGGAGCAAAAATAGCCAGCTCGTGCCGCGTAATAACAATATTCTTGAAATCGAAATGCAATCGGGTATATTTCAAAAAAACAGATAAGGAATGTAATATGCTTAGACAAGAACGACAGCAGGAATTAAATAATTTGTGCGATAAGATTGCAGATGCTCTTGGTGTATCAGCAGGTGAGATACATAACTCAGAGCGTTTTGAGCAATCAATTTACGATATGGCAAAAGTCGATGCAAAAATTGCTGATTTAGCTGTTTCAGGAAAGGCTAATTTTGGTATTGATCACAACACTAACCGTATTGTGATAACCTACGATGTGTCTGTCGCTCACACAAAAGAACTTGCCTTTTTTTATCAAAAGAATTTTCCTGAAACGAAACCAGAATACACTTACGGCATGAAACAAGCCATTTCATTTTTGAAAGAACCCTTTATTCAAAAAGTATTGCCAGCTTTGAAGTCATGGCGAACACGGCCTTCAGCTATTGCCGATAGTCATATTCATTATGTAGACAGTAGTGAAATGCTGCTGAAATCTCCGCTAAGACCTGCTGTATTTATCACTGGTGCAGATCCACTGCTGGGTGAGTGGAAAACAGCATTCCGTCTGAAACTTAACAAAGTAACTCAAGATTGGGAGTTTGAGTTTCCAGAAGCGTTAAAAAATAATGAATTTAAATATTTAACTGGAAACTTTGATTTGGGCGAAAAAGTCAGCACCGATAAATTAACGTATGAACCTGGCCCAAACAGAGCGTTAGTGGTTCTGGCTCCAGCTGCTGTTAATAATGCTGACAGGGAAATATCATATGAATCTAAACCAACAGGTTACGGCGTTCGATGTTAGAAACGTTAACCAATCAGTCATTTTGTTACTGGCTGCAGGGTTATTTTGAAATTTCACAGGCGCCGCGGTTAAATGCCGAGCGCCTGCTGAAAATCAGCGAGAAGTTGGAACAAATATCAGAACCATTAGGTTTATATAACTCCTGGCTGCAAAGAACGGTGATGATGTTGCGGGAAAATAATTACTGCGAACATCTCATCCGCTATTTCACTCCTATGATTACTACTGAGTTAAATCATATTTTTCAACATGACATCGATAATAGTTACGATACGCCGCACTCAGCTGAATATCTGTTAAAAATTCACAGAGGCGAAGTGATTCCGCAGGCTGATCATGACTAACCAGGAATTCAAAATCTGGCTGTCGGGCTATTTCGACCTGGAAAACGGTAAAACTGTTTTGTCCGCCAAGCAATTATGGATTATCCATAATCATCTGCAATTGGTGTTAACGGTCAGCGGTGAGCTGGATGAAAAAAACAAATGGCTGAAGACGCGGCTTGAAGGATTACACAAGATTGCGGCAACGCCATTTTTGTCAGCAGAATTCACTCAGGTTACGCAGCAGATTCAGAAATGGTTATCATCAAAATAGATTAATTTAAACCATTTCTATTTTCTGAAGCGAGCATCCTATCGCGTGCAGCTTCCAGCAAACTAACTGCATTTGTTGCGTAATATTCATGCGGCTGTGAGGAAAACAGCGTGTAAATATTTCTTTCTGCACGATATGCCAATCGGCTTGCAAAGGTATCCGGCGCAAATAAAGAATGATCCAGTACTGATTCAATAAAAGCAGCCTTCTCTATTTCTCTCATTTCTGACCGATCAAGATGATAAATAATATTTGCAGCGACTGTCTTTTGGTATGCATCAATCTGTGATGTACGCCACCAGTCTGATTTGTCCGTAGTTTTAATGCTCTGCATTGTGGCTTCATTCAAAAGATTCAATGCGGCTCCCAGTTTTCTTGTGTTGATAAACGCTTCCGTATCGAGCATAGTTGCACCAGTGAAATCCATTCGGTCGTAATTAATATTCACTAGCTCACAGAATGATACATCAGCAGATTTAAACGAACAAAAACAGTCTTGGCTTTTGTTGCTGAAATGTAATCTGCTGGAGGTAAAATCACATTCGTCAAATATTGTATTATCAAAAATTCCGGAATTGATTTCAGTACATTGGATGGATGAGCCTGTGAAATCGCTTTCACTCCATGTAATGTTAGTTGCTTTCATGAAATCAAGGCGGGCATTTCTTGCGCGTGAACATACAATAACAGGGCCTTGTTCCATGCGTCCTTCGAGATCCGGGCGTACGCAATCTGGATTACTTAAATCAGCATTGTCGAGATCTGATAAATGAAATTGCGTGTCGTATAAATTGCAATAAGATAAATCTGCATTAGCAAGATCAGCATAATCCAGACTGACCATGCTTAAATCTGCGCCGGAGAGATTCACGCCGCGCAAGTTTAAATACATGTTGACGTGTGTGCGTCGAGAGCCGCGATTAATTAATGCTTCGCGAAGTTCTCTATTGTATGTGCTTTTTGCGACAGGATTTCTTGTTTCCTGCCAGCGGCGCGCAGCAATCAGAATGTCGAGGTTGGCGGTAAAATTTTCATTATCAAACCAAATTGTCATGGTTTCCAGAGCTTTAATATTCAGCTTGTTTACGTCATCCGTCACCATGGCAAAATAATAATATTCACCCGGAGTGAGTTTTTCGTTATTTTCCAGCTTCGCTTTCAGATTAAGGAAATATTCTGAATTTCTGCGTCTTTCCAATGCATCCAGTCTTTTGTTGCGACCTTCAATAGTATTACTATCATCTGTTCCCCAGAGTCTCATCCAGAAACGTAATGCTGATAATTCACGCTTTGACCTATCTTCTTCGCGTGCAAAATCGAAAATAGCTGATGTGAAGTAGTGATCCGAATCTTCACTGGAATCAATGTCCAGTGAAGACGGCGGTGTCATACTTTCTTCTGATTGTATGGTGCTTCTTGCTTCCATTTTATTACGATTCCTTTATTAATATTTTTCTGATGGTTTTGGTGCTTCTTTATTTAATTGACCGAAGTTACTGTAAACTTGTCCGGAACCGTTAATCGTCTGTTCGACTTGCGGGCCCTGGCTGAAATATACAACTTTACCTTCACCGTTAATGGTGACTTTCAAATGTTTGGTTGGATTCAGGTATACGGTGCTGGAGCCGTTTATTACGACATCAGCGTCATCCGTCACAAAACTTCTGGCATCGACATCTGAGCTGCCGGAAATATTGAGATGAATTTCATCTGCTGTACCTGTCAGAAGAAGTTGATGTGATCCGGATAGGTTTATATCCAGTTTGTCAGTTTTCAAATCTTGAAATTGAAAAATAGAAGATCCATTCAGAATAAGTGAATTAAATTTCGGAACGGTAAACCAGATATTTTGGGTGACAGTTGGCACCAGGTCTTTTTTCTTGGCATTTTGCACGATGACGATACCATCTTTAACTGTCGTTTCAACATACGGAAGCAAATTTGCATTGGTGCTGATAACGAATTTATCCGGTGAGCCAGGCGAACCCAGAATTTGATAATTACCGTTAACATTCATTCCGGTAAACTTTGCCAGATTACGAATTTCCTGTTTGGCATCGCCAGTGCCTTTAATTTCCTCGCGGCCGCAGCCAACAAGTGAAAGAAAGCCTGCGGCAATAACAATAGACTTGATAATGGTGTTCATTGTGGAGATTCCTTCTCAATTAAATAAAGTGGCGAATTAAACTGTTTCTGTGTCCTCTGTCAGCTGCAGGGGCAGCGGATATTCCACCGTGTCGCCTTTGGCGAGTTGGCGTGAGCTTTCGATGACTAGCGTTCCTTTGCGTGCAAGTATTTTATCACTAACCGGGCAAGAGAAATAATTTTCCATGGACTCGCAGCGCAGCACATAAGCGTTGCTGCCGTTTTTGATTTTTACTTTGATTTGAGAGTTAAGTACCGTGGGATTTTTGAGTTTGGCATCTAGCAGCATGATGTTTAATGAATCTTTATCCGGAACAACTTCGACATGATATTCACCCGGAACTTTGACGTATCCATTGTGCGGTCCCAGTGCATCTTCTCCATGTGCGAAAATGGGCTGAGATAACAAGAATGTTGTGATAACTAAATATTTCCTTATATTCATCCCGGTACTCCTACCTTTTTTTCATCAAACGCTCTTTTTCCCGTTTCCAGTCGCGCTCTTTTTCGGTAGCGCGCTTGTCATGTAATTTCTTACCCTTGGCCAAACCGATTTCAAGTTTGACGCGGTTATCTTTCCAGTACAACTGCAGCGGTATTAAAGTATAACCCTTACGTTCCACGCTGCCGATCAGCTTATTCAATTCCCGCTGGTGCAGCAACAGCTTTCGCGTGCGCTGCGGGTCTGGGTTGATATGAGTGGAGGCAGTCTGTAAGGGGGTGATCAACGCTCCAAACAGGAAAGCTTCGCCACCTTTTAGAACGACATACCCCTGGTCAAGCTGGATGCGGCCCGCCCGTAGGCTTTTCACTTCCCAACCCTGTAAAACCATGCCAGCCTCATAGCGGTCTTCAATGAAATATTCATGATGGGCTTTGCGGTTATTGGCGATGGCTGCATTTGTTTTTTGTGTCTTTTTCATCTTGGTCTGTATAATACACGCGTCAAAGTTGGAAATCATTATCAAAACACTATGAATACATTAAAAAGAAGCGCTGTCGTACCATATACGGTTCGGCAAATGTTTGAACTGGTGAACAGTATCGAAGAATACCCTCGATTCTTGCCCTGGTGCAGTAAAAGTACGATTCTAAGCCGTAACAATGAGCAAATCGATGCCGAACTGGAAATCTCATGGAAGGGTATTCATAAAAGTTTCAGTACCCGCAACAAATTATCACCTTATCATGCGATGGAAATGTCCCTGATTACCGGTCCATTGAAACATATGCTGGGTAAATGGAAGTTTATCCCACTGAATGATGATGGCTGCAAGGTAGAACTGGATCTTGAATTTGAATTCGCCGGAGGCTTTCTGGATATGTTTTTTCAACCGGTTTTTCAATCTATCGCAAATTCTCTGGTTGATGCATTTTGCCAGCGTGCCGTGGAATTATACGGCCATGAGTAAGATGCGAGTGGAGGTTGCCTACGCACTGCCTGAGTGTCAGGAAATTATTGCGCTGGAGGTGGAGGCGGGTAGTACGGTGCGGCAGGCGATTGAGCAGTCAGGCATATTGCGTCGCTTTCCCGAGATTGATCTCACCAGGCAGAAAGTCGGGGTGTTCAGTAAACGCCGTGATTTGAATGATATTCTGGAGCCAGGTGATCGAGTGGAAATTTACCGGCCGCTGACGATTGATCCTAAGGATTTGAGAAGGGTGAGGGCGAGGAAGAAATAATCGTCATCCCCGCGAAAGCGGGGACCTCCCTCAATGTGCCCATCGTCATTCCCGCGCAAGCGGGAATCTCCCTCCGTTTATTTACACGGTTAAATTAAGGAGGTCCCCGCTTTCGCGGGGATGACGATTTCTATCCGCGTTTGATTTCCACCAACCTGCCATGCTCAAACACGCACACAACACGCTTGATCTTCATGTTTTCATAGCCGCGCTGCATGGTGTAGACATAATTCAGTCGATTGTCTTCGAAGATATTAATGGTGATTGGGTCGCCCATGACATCACGGACGGCTCCTTCCGACATACCGGTGTGCAGACGTTCCACTTCACTTGCCGTGATCACGTTGCCTTGGTCGACGTCTTTTTTGTGCGGGCGGATAATTGCACAGCTTGATAATGTAATTGTCAGAATTACGAGCAATATTAGATTTTTCATGTACAATACCTTGCGCTTGTTGGCGCTAAATAGTTTTAGATGGGCGCCATTTTAAAGCAAAAGAATTGGAAAATATATTAATTATGTTGCCCGGATGTGATTTTTGCATACGGGATCCATCTGTGAAGTGGAGAATGCCGTGGATAATGCAAACCTGAAAAAAGCCGGCTTGAAAAATACACAGCCGCGCCGCCTTATTCTGGAAATAATGGATAAAGCTAATAATCATCACATGAGTGCTGAAGATATTTACCGCGAATTGATTGATGCGGGTGAAGAAATAGGTTTGGCCACCGTATATCGCGTGTTGACACAATTTGAAGAAGCAGGTCTCGTTGTTCGTCATCACTTTGAAGGCGGCCAGTCAGTATTTGAGCTTGATCACGGCGATCATCACGATCATCTCGTGTGCGTGAAATGCAACCGCGTTGAAGAATTTGTTGATCATGATATTGAAAAGCGCCAGCAGGAAATTGCCAGGAAGGCAGGTTATGAGATGACGGATCATAGTTTGAATATTTATGGGATATGCGGGAGTTGTCAGCGGTAGAATGGGCACGTAACCACCCAGCCTATACCCCTTCCAGAATTGCCGCCACTCCCATCCCGCCGGCAGTGCAGATCGATATTAATCCTCTGCCGCTGCCTTTTTGATGCAGCATTTTGGCAAGTGTACCAACGATGCGAGCGCCGGTTGCGGCGAAAGGGTGGCCGAGTGCAACGCTGCCACCTTTGGTATTCATTTTGGTTTGATCAATTGATCCCAATGGTTGGTCACGGTGCAGTACACGTTTGCAATATTCTGGTGATTCCCAGGCTTTCAGTGTACAAAGCACTTGTCCGGCAAATGCTTCGTGGATTTCATAAAAATCGAAATCCTGCAGCGATAAGTTATTTCGCTTTAATAATCTGCTGACGGCGATTGTCGGCGCCATTAATAATCCTTCACCATGAACAAAATCAACGGCAGCAGCTTCCGCATCGACAAAACGTGCAAGCAGGGTGTAGTCGTTACGTTTGGCATCTTCTTCGCTGGTGAGAAAAACAGCTGCAGCGCCGTCAGTCAGCGGGCTGCTGTTGCCGGCAGTTAATGTCCCGGTTCCGGTGAAATCAAATGACGGTTTTAATCGCGATAATTTTTTGATTGATGTATCTGCGCGTAACGTGCCGTCTCGTTTGATGCCGGCAAATTCAAAAACGAGATCATCATAAAACCCTTCGTCGTATGCCACCACGCCGGTCTGATGGCTTTTTAATGCCAGATTATTCTGGGCTTCGAGCGAAATTTTCCACTCTTTTACCATTAATTCGCAGTGTTCACCCATAGATAAATGCGTGCGCGGCTCCACAACTTGCGGGAAAATGAATTTGAAGTCGGATGGTCTTAATGAGAGTAAAAATTTTAATTTGGACAGAAAACCTTTATGGGAGTGCATTGCCAATAGCTTTTTCGTGAGGGAACGGTTGATTAAAATTGGCAAATCACTGTTGCTGTCACAACCACCGCCGATTCCATTTTCAATCTGGTAATTTGAAATTTTTAATGCGATCTGGCGCACTGCTTCCAGGCTGGTGCCGCAGGCGCGCTGTAAATTATATGCTGGTGTATGTGGGTCTAATGTCGTGCCCAGTACGCATTCGCGAGCCAGATTCCAATTGGTAGAGCTACTGATGACGGCGCCCAGTGCGACATCGCCAAGTGTTTTTCCGTCAAGATGCATATTGTTAACAAGCGATTGCAATGTTGCAGTCATCATGTCTTGCAGTGTGACATTTTTGTAAGTTGTTAACGATTTTACAAATGGGGTACGAGTGCTTCCTGCAATATACGCTGGTCTGGTTTTCATTTGCTGTTCCTTAATTTTGTGCCCGTGTGCGTGCCCGGTTTTTGCTTTAATGCTGCACGAAAGTAAAAACCGGGCACGCACACGGGCACGTTTACGGGTACGTATTCTCCAGATAAATTACATTTCACGCAGGGTTCAATTCCCCCAGCATTTCTTCTGCGTGTGCGAGCGTGGTGTCGGTGATTTTTTCACCGCCAAGCATGCGCGCAACTTCTGCCTTGCGTTCCTTGGTATTTAAAAATCTCAATGTTGTGTGGGTGGAATTATTGATAAAAGATTTTTCCACGAGTATATGATGCTGGCCGCAGGCAGCGACTTGCGGTTGATGCGTAACACAAAATATTTGATAAGTTTCGCCAAGCATTCGCAGTAATTTCCCGATTTTTTCCGCCGTTGCGCCGCCGACTCCGGTGTCGACTTCATCAAAAATCAGAGTGGGGGTGGAGATGCGGTCAGCCAGTGCAAGATGCACGGCCAGGCTCAGGCGTGATAATTCGCCGCCAGAAATAACTTTTGCGAGCGGCTGCAATTTCTGGTCGGGATTGGTTTTAATATGAAAGACAATTTTTTCTACTCCATGCGGTGACATGTTATTGTCTTCCGCTTCCAGTGCAATATGAAATTCACCGTGCGGTAATGATAATGCGCGAATAGATTTGGTAATCGTTTTTTCCAGCGAGGCGGCAACTTTGCGCCGGTTGCTGCTTAATTCGGTCGCCAGTTTTTTATATCGCGCGGTGACTTTTTCCTGTTCGGCGGCGAGCAATAATAGGCCTTGATCACTATTTTCAAGTGCATCCCATTCCTGCTGCAGTTTTTGCTGCAACGGCGCTAATTCCTGCGGTTGAATTTTATGTTTGCGCGCCGCATCATAGATGGCTGATACGCGCTGTTCGATGAATTGCAATCGCTCTGGATCCAGCTCAGAACTTTCCAGATAATCGCTTAACTCAACTTTGATATCATTTAACAGAATTTCAGCGCTGTTCAGAGTTGTCAGCCAATCTGAAATTTTCTTTTCGATATTTTGCGCTGCTTCAAGTGATTTGCGGATGTCAACGATGCCGGATAAAACATTTTGTTCACCGTCATCCAGCAGGGCGATTGCACGCTGGATATTGCGCAGCAATTCTTCTGCATGAGTGAGGCGGTGATGTTCTGCTTCCAGTTTTTCCCATTCACCGTCGCGGACATTCAGCGTATTTAATTCATCAAGCTGGAAACGTAAATATTCACTGCGTTCTTCGCGTTTGGATGCGGCATCCCGCAATTGCTTAATATCATTATCAAGCTTTTTCCATTGTTCGGCGCACGATTTTATATCATTAACTAACTGCATGTGACCGGCGTAGCGATCCAGTAATTCACGCTGGTTTTCTGCTTTCAATAATACTTGCTGTTCATACTGACCATGTAAGTGAAATAATAATTCGCCTAATTCGCGTGCCAGCTGCTGCGTGGCGGGATAGCCGTTGATATAACTGCGGGAGCGGCCGTCTCCAGAGAGTGCGCGGCGGATAATGCATTCAGAATTTCCTTGTGCGAAATCATGTGCATTCAGCCAGGCACCTGCATTCGGCAGTTTGCTGATATCAAAAGAAAGGCTGATATCAGCGCGTTCCTTGCCAACCCGAATGATGTTTGCTGAACCGCGTGCGCCAAGTGCGAGTTCTATTGCTTCAATGAAAATAGATTTACCGGCGCCGGTTTCGCCTGTGATCATGCTGCCGCCGTGTTTTAGCGGCAGATGCAATTCTTCAATGGTAGCTAGATCGCGAATGTGAATTTCAGTCAGCATAACTATTACTCTTCTTTGTATTGAAGTTTATGACCCCAGTGCAGTTTACTGCGCAGGGTTTCATAGTAGTCGTAATCCAGAGGATGGATGAGATGTAAACGTTCAGGGTTCTTTTGTATTGTGATATGACTGCCTCGTGGAGTATCTATATAACCCTGACTGTCGCATGTTAACCGCGGTGGATATGGATTATTCGGGGTAACAATCACTGTTACGCGTTGATCACCTTCAATTACCAGCGGGCGGATGCTGAGTGTGTGCGAAAACATGGGCACAATTACAATTGCATCGAGATTCGGATGTAAAATCGGGCCACCGCCTGATAATGCATATGCTGTAGAACCAGTAGGTGTAGCGATAATCAAGCCATCAGCGTGCTGGCTGCAAACGAATTTGTCATCAATGTAAATTTCAAATTCATTCATATGCGGCATTGAATCTGGAATGATGGCAACTTCATTCAACGCGGTACCTGAGCCTAATATTTTACCTTGCAATTCCGCGCTTGCGGATAAAAGGAAGCGCTTTTCGAGAATATAGTCGCCGTCTAGAATTGCTTTGATTTTATCAACTTCAGTCGGGTGAATATCGGTGAGAAAACCCAGGCGGCCGCGATTGATACCTAGAACGGGCACTTCATTATGAATAACTGCGTGCGCGGCATGCAACAAGCTGCCGTCACCGCCCACAACGATAATCATGTCGCATTTTTGGCTGAGTGCATCATGTTCGACAAGTGGCAGCGCAGCATCGCTCAATGTCTGTCCTGTCACTTTTTCTACAACGAAGTCTTGATTGAGTTCACGCAAAAACGCGATAACTACCCTGAGTGAGTCGATGACTCCTGGATTGTTGACTCGTCCGTAAATACCGATTGTTTTAAACTGTGACGGCATAGTCTATCCTCAACTCTAGCAAACAATTCTGTATAACGTACCTTGAAAGACATCAATTCGTCCATATATTGAATCTAGATTATCCAGAAGGAGTTAGAGTTACATGTCAAAAGATAAACATCATAAGCAGCCTGAGGTTGATGCAGATGAAAATTCTGCCGGCCAGCTGTTGACTGAAGCTTCGCACGAAGAATTAATGCAAAAGCTCAATGAGGCAGAGCAAAAAGGAAATGACTATTGGGAGCGTATTTTGCGCATGCAGGCTGAATCTGAAAATGCAGCGCGGCGTGCGGAACGCGATGTGGCAAATGCGCATAAGTTCGCGCTGGAAAAATTTGTCGGCGATTTGCTGCCTATCATTGACAGTCTTGAATTGTCTTCCACCAAGCTTTCGGACGATATGCAAAAAGCTGCACAACCTGTACTTGAAGGGGTTGAGCTGACCCTCAAGATGTTTTACAGCTCACTGGAAAAGTATGGCGTCAAGCAGGTTAACCCGGTTGGGGAGGTGTTCGATCCTGAAACCCAGCAGGCTATTTCCATGCAGGAAGACCCGAAAGCCAAAGCTGGCACGGTGATTTCCGTACTCCAGAAGGGTTATACCCTGAATAACCGTTTGGTGCGCCCGGCGTTGGTTGTGGTCGCCAAATAAAAAGATTACCAGAGGGGCATTGAAAAAGTGCAATACCGCCCTCATTTCTATATGTATACACGTATTTAGCGGAGATTAATATTTATGGCTACTAATAAAATCATAGGGATAGACCTTGGTACAACCAACTCATGCGTTGCCGTGATGGAAGGGGATAAGGTTAAGGTTATTGAGAATGCTGAAGGTTCGCGCACGACTCCGTCGATTGTCGCCTACCTTGATAATAATGAAATTCGTGTCGGCCAGCCTGCCAAACACCAGGCGGTGACCAACCCAAAAAATACGATTTACGCTTCAAAGCGTCTGATTGGCCGCCGTTATGACGAAGAAATGGTGCGCCGCATGCAGGAAACCGTGCCGTACAAAATCATCCGTGCTGATAACGGTGACGCATGGGTGGAAGTGCTAGGAACTGAAAAACTGGCTCCACCGCAGGTTTCCGCACAAGTGTTAATGAAAATGAAAAAGACCGCGGAAGATTATCTCGGTCATCCAGTCACAGAAGCTGTTATTACTGTTCCCGCATATTTCAATGACTCACAACGTCAGGCAACCAAAGACGCCGGTCGCATTGCAGGTCTTGAAGTAAAACGTATTATCAACGAACCAACAGCTGCAGCACTTGCATTTGGTATGGATAAGAAACCGGGTAACCGCAAGATTGCCGTGTATGACCTTGGCGGCGGTACGTTTGATATTTCCATTATTGAAATTGCTGAAGTTGACGGTGAGCACCAGTTTGAAGTGTTATCTACCAATGGTGATACATTCCTTGGCGGTGAAGACTTCGACCAGCGCGTGATGAATTATCTGATTGATGAATTCAAAGCTTCAACCGGTATTGATCTGCGTAACGATCCGCTGGCATTGCAGCGTCTGAAAGAAGCGGCAGAAAAAGCCAAGATTGAATTGTCTTCTACGCAGCAGACAGAAGTAAATCTGCCATACATTACGGCAGATGCGTCTGGTCCGAAACACATGAACATCAAGATCACGCGCGCAAAACTGGAATCATTAGTTGAAGATTTAATTCAGCGCACTATTGAGCCGTGCAAGATTGCAATGAAAGATGCTGGTGTGGATGCTGACAAGATTGACGACGTGATTCTCGTCGGCGGTCAGAGCCGAATGCCAAAAGTGCAGGAAACAGTGCGTAATCTGTTTGGAAAAGAACCGCGTAAAGACGTGAACCCGGATGAAGCAGTTGCAATGGGTGCAGCGATTCAGGGTGCGGTACTTTCCGGTGCGATTAAAGATGTTCTCTTGCTTGACGTAACACCGTTGTCTCTCGGTATTGAAACTATGGGCGGCGTGATGACAAAACTCATCGAGAAAAACACCACCATTCCAACACGTGCAACGCAGACATTCTCAACAGCTGCTGATAATCAGACTGCTGTAACCATTCATGTCTTGCAGGGTGAGCGCGAAATGGCATCTGCGAATAAATCACTGGGACGCTTTGACTTAACCGACATTCCGCCGTCACCGCGCGGCATGCCGCAAATTGAAGTGACATTTGATATTGATGCTAACGGTATTTTGCATGTATCAGCAAAAGATAAGGCAACTGGCAAGGCACAATCTATCCGCATCCAGGCATCATCAGGTTTGTCAGATGAAGAAGTGAAGAAGATGGTGAAAGACGCCGAAATGAATGCAGCAGAAGACAAGAAGTTCCATGAACTTGTTACTGCGCGCAATCAGGCTGATAACATGATTCACGCTGTTACCAAAGCGATGAAAGACGCAGGTGACAAGGTTTCTGCAGATGAAAAAGATGCGATTGAAAAAGCAATTGCAGCACTGCAGGAAGCCCTCAAAGGTAATGATAAAGATACCATTGAAGCGAAAACCAAAGATCTGACAGATGCTTCTGCAAAAATGGCTGAGCGTCTGTATGCTGCGGGGCAAGCAGATCAGGCAGCTGCAGGTGCGCAGCAAGGTCAGCCAGGTCAACAGCAGGGACAGTCATCTGAACAGAAAAAAGATGATGTTGTTGATGCTGAGTTTGAAGAAGTTAAAGATGATGAGAACAAGCGCGATTCGTAAGCGTAAGTTATCATCTTGAGTGAGTGAAATCCCGCGGCTTGTCCGCGGGATCTATTTATAGATAACAGAGTACACATGGCAGCCAAAAAAGATTATTACGAGATTCTTGGCGTTTCACGTAACGCGAGTGAAGAAGAAATCAAAAAGAGTTATCGTCGTCTCGCGATGAAACATCATCCAGACCGCAACTCTCATGACCACACTGCGGAAGAAAAGTTCAAGGAAATCAAGGAAGCATACGAAGTATTATCCGATCAGCGCAAGCGTGCTGCTTACGATCAGTTTGGTCACGCCGGAATGGAAGGTGCCGCGGGAGGTTTTGGCGGAGCCGGTATGAATTTCGGCGATATATTTGGTGATATTTTCGGTGATATTTTCGGAGGGCGCGGAGCTGCGGGTCCGCAGCGGGGTGCTGATTTACATTACGCCTTGGACGTGTCGCTGGAAGATGCAGTGTTTGGCAAGACAGCTGAAATAACTATTCCAGCACTGACATCATGTGAAGATTGTAAAGGTACAGGTGCACGCAAAGGTTCTTCACCAGTAACATGTGCGGATTGCAGTGGTTACGGTCAGGTAAGAATGCAGCATGGATTTTTCACCGTGCAGCAAACATGTCCAACCTGTCATGGTAAAGGCAAAACAATTAAAGATCCATGTTCGAAATGTCATGGACGCGGACGTACGAAACAAAATAAAAAATTATCCGTCAAGATTCCTAAAGGTGTTGATACCGGTGACCGCATTCGTTTGTCTGGTGAAGGTGAAGCGGGTGAATCTGGCGCGATGTCAGGTGATTTATATATTCAGATTCAAGTGCTGCCGCATCCCTTGTTTGAACGTGACGGCAAAAACTTGTATTGTGAGGTGCCGATCAGTTTTGTGATGGCGGCACTGGGCGGCGAGCTTGAGGTGCCGGCATTAAACGGCCGCGTCAAACTCAAGATTCCAGCTGAAACCCAGAGTAATAAAGTATTTCGTGTAAAAGGAATGGGCGTGCCGTCAGTGCGAGGTGGTGAAGTCGGAGATCTGATGTGTAAGGTACACGTTGAAACACCGGTTAACCTCACTCCAAAGCAGCGAGAAATGCTGGAGCAGTTTGATGAATCAATGTCAGCGAACAATAAGCACTGCCCACAATCCAGTTCATGGTTTAAAAAAGTTAAAAAGTTTTTTGAAGACATGAAGTTTTAAGATGCATCTCGATGAATTGTAGCCCGGATAAAGCGCGTTTTGTGCGCTTCATCCGGGAACATTAAGGTTTTTCGCGATGGTCGATGAATTATGATAAATAATGTTTTGGTGGGAACTATCTTATGCAAAAAGTACCAATGACAGTAATCGGCGCAGAAAGGCTGCGCGAAGAATTACAGCGGTTGAAACAGGTTGAGCGCCCGCGCGTCATCAATGCGATTTCTGAAGCGCGCAAACATGGCGATCTAAAAGAAAATGCTGAATACCACGCTGCGCGTGAAGAGCAGGGGTTTATTGAAGGCCGCATCATGGAAATTGAGGCAAAATTATCAACTGCACAAGTGATTGATGTGACAGCGCTTGAAAATGAAGGCCGCGTGATATTTGGCGCAACAATCAAACTGATTGATCCCGATGGCAGTGAAATCATTTACAAGATAGTCGGTGAAGATGAAGCCAGTGTGGAAGAAAACAAAATTTCCGTCACATCACCCGTAGCGCGCGCACTTGTTGGTAAATATGAAGGTGATGAAGTGAAGGTACAGACTCCTGAAGGTGACATTATGTATGAAATTATTGAGGTCTCGTATATCTAGCATATGGCCGATAAAAGCGGCAGCAGCCGTCGATGGTTAAAAGAGCACTTCACCGATCCATACGTCAAACAGGCGCAGCAGGAAGGCTACCGATCGCGTGCTGTTTATAAATTAAAGGAAATTCACCAGCGTGATCGTATTTTCAAACCGGGTATGACTGTTGTTGATCTGGGCGCGGCTCCCGGCGGATGGTCGCAGCTCGCATCCACACTGGTGAAGCCTGATGGCCGTGTGATTGCACTGGATATTTTACCCATGGATCCTATTGAAGGGGTCGAGTTTATTCAGGGTGATTTTTCAGAAGATGCTGTTGTCGACGATTTACTGACACGTTTATCAGGAGTGACGGTTGACTGGGTATTATGTGATATTGCCCCAAATATGAGTGGGAATTCGAGTATTGATATGCCGAGATCCATTTATCTTGCTGAATTAGCCCTGGATTTCGCACTTAAAATACTCCCTCCTGAAGGTGGTTTTTTGATTAAGCTGTTTCAGGGGGAGGGATTTGATGCATTCCTCGCATCAATTAAGAAGCAATTCCAGAAGACGTCTATTCGCAAACCCAAGGCCTCGCGCAGCCGTTCCCGGGAAGTCTACATAGTGGCAAGATCGCGCAGATAATGCTAATGGGGTTGTAGGGGGAAAGCGAGATGCGACCCCAATAGGGTTTTTACTTACAAAAAAAATACCCTGGTTGAAGTAAATTGGGTAACTTGCTGGTAAATGTGATGTTTAAGGCGGTTAATGAGTTGCTTTTCTAGTTTCTAATCGCCAGATTAGGTAAGATTAATCTATAATTATAGTCTGCGGTCTAATTGAGGTCAGCCAACGTGAATGACGTAGTCAAAACGATATTACTGTGGATGGTGATCGGGGTTATTTTAATCTCGGTGTTCAATAACTTTGGGCCGAAGCGCGAAGCTGACGAACATATCAGCTATTCCGCATTTGTGAAGGATGTTAATCAGGGGAATGTGCGTTCTGTGACGATCACGGAACAAAACGTTAACGGTACATTCCAGAATAACAAGACATTCACTACTTATTTACCCATGCCGCAAGATCCTGCACTCATGCAGGCACTTTTAGCTAAAAACGTGAATATCAAAGGCAAGCAGCCAGATCAGCCGGGCTTGCTGACACATCTATTAAATCTGCTGCCATGGATTGTGTTGTTTGCTATCTGGATATATGTATTACGCCAGCAGGCTGGCGGCGGTAAAGGCGGTGCGTTTTCTTTTGGCCGCAGCCGCGCGCGTTTGTTGAATGCAGATCAGGTCAAAGTGACATTTTCTGATGTTGCCGGCTGTGATGAGGCAAAAGAAGAAGTCAAAGAATTGGTGGACTTTCTTAAAGATCCAGGCAAATTCCAGCGCCTGGGCGGCAAAATTCCCCGCGGCGTATTGCTGGTTGGTCCTCCGGGTACTGGTAAAACACTGCTTGCAAAAGCAGTTGCTGGTGAGGCAAAAGTTCCCTTCTTTACGATTTCCGGTTCCGATTTTGTGGAAATGTTTGTTGGTGTTGGTGCTTCCCGTGTACGTGACATGTTTGAACAAGCCAAGAAACAGGCTCCCTGTATTATCTTCATAGATGAAATTGATGCTGTCGGCCGTCATCGCGGTGCTGGTCTTGGCGGCGGTCACGATGAGCGTGAGCAGACACTCAATCAATTATTGGTTGAGATGGACGGATTCCAGGGCAGTGAAGGTGTCATCGTTGTTGCTGCAACTAACCGTCCTGATGTATTGGATCCTGCATTACTGCGTCCAGGCCGTTTTGATCGACAAGTTGTTGTCGGCTTGCCGGATGTGAAAGGCAGAGAACAAATTTTACGAGTACACAGCCGCAAAGTTCCGGTAGCGGATGATGTGAATGTTGCAGTGATCGCGCGCGGTACACCGGGATTTTCTGGTGCGGATCTCGCTAACATTGTAAATGAAGCTGCGTTATTCGCAGCGCGTGCAAACAAACGCGTTGTGGATATGGAAGATTTCGAAAAGGCGAAAGACAAAGTCATCATGGGTGCTGAACGCCGTTCTATCGTGATGTCTGACGAAGAAAAGAAATTAACTGCATATCATGAAGCGGGTCATGCAATCGTCGGCTTGATTGTGCCGGGACATGATCCAGTTCATAAGGTAACAATCATTCCTCGCGGACGTGCGCTTGGCGTGACAATGTTCCTTCCTGAAGGTGACCGTTACAACTACACCAGAGAATATCTGGAAAGTAAAATTTCCAGCTTGTTCGGTGGTCGAATTGCCGAAGAAATTATTTTCGGTGACAGCAAAGTAACAACCGGCGCATCGAATGACATTCAAAAGGCAACTGAAATCGCCCGAAATATGGTTACAAAATGGGGATTGTCTGAAAAAGTTGGTCCGTTGACACTTGGTAATGATGACGAAGAAGTATTCCTCGGTCACTCTATTACACGTCATAAAGAAGTTTCAGAAGCAACTTCCAATCTGATTGATACGGAAGTTCGTGACATCGTCGATCGCAATTACGTTCGTGCAGAAAATATCCTGAAGCAGGAAATCGTTAAGCTACATGCGATGGCTGAAGCATTATTAAAATATGAAACAATCAGTCAGGAACAGATTGACGATATTATGACGGGTAAACCGGCCCGGGAACCAGCAGGCTGGTCTAGCAAAGATGATGGCAAAGCTGCTGGAAAAGGAGCGGATCAGGCTGCAGGCAAACGCCGCAATGAGCAGCAATCCCTGAAAATTGATGACGGTATTAATCCAGGAACACTTCCAGCAGATGGTACAAGCTCAAGCACAAATTAATATGAAAAACTCTTCCAAGACACGCCGCTATTTCGGCACTGATGGTATCAGGGGCCGAGTCGGCGTGTGGCCTATTACTCCTGAATTCGTTTTAAAACTTGGCTGGGCAGTCGGCAAAGTGCTGGCACGTCAAGGTAACGGCAAGGTGTTAATCGGCAAAGACACACGTATTTCCGGATACATGTTTGAGTCTGTGCTGGAATCTGGATTGTCTGCTGCCGGCATTGATACACATTTGCTAGGCCCAATGCCTACGCCAGCAATTTCCTATTTGACGCGCACGCTTCGCGCACAAGCTGGCATTGTCATTAGTGCCTCACATAATCCTTATTATGATAACGGCATTAAATTCTTTTCATCGCAAGGCACGAAGCTGCCAGATGAAATTGAAATTGCAATTGAAGAACAGCTGGAACAACAGATGACGACTGTCGATTCCGCAGAATTAGGCAAAGCGGTGCGAGTTGTTGATGCTCCCGGCCGCTACATTGAGTTTTGCAAGAGTACAGTATCATCCGATGTCACGCTGAATGGGTTGAAAATTGTTGTGGATTGCGCGCATGGTGCGTCATACCACATTGCTCCAAGTGTGATTCGTGAATTAGGCGCAGAAGTTATCGAAATGGGCGTCGAACCAAACGGGTTGAATATCAACCTCGAATGCGGTGCAACGCATCCAGAAATGCTGCAAAAAAAGGTGTTGGAGCATCATGCGGATTTAGGTATTGCACTGGATGGTGACGGTGATCGTGTAGTAATGGTGGATCATCTCGGTCACATTCTTGACGGTGATGAACTACTATATATTATCGCCAAAGACCGCTCGCAGCGCGGAATTCTGGAAGGCGGCATTGTCGGAACAGTGATGTCTAATTTTGGTTTTGAGCGTGCTTTAAAAGAGCGCGGTATCGAATTTGTCAGAGTTGCTGTTGGTGACAGGCATATCATGAGTGAACTCGCGCGGCGCGGCTGGCATTTAGGCGGCGAGCCATCCGGGCATATAGTTTGTCTGCGTACTTCGGCAACGGGCGACGGTATCATTACTGCATTACAAGTCCTGGCTGCCATGCGTGCACAAGGCCAGTCACTGTCTGAAATCCGCAAGGGTATTACCAAGTTTCCGCAAGTATTATTGAATGTCAAAATTGCAGATCAATCAGTTTCTATAGATATTCCTCATATTCAGCAGGCGGTGAAAGATATTGAAAGTGCGATGGCTGGAAAAGGTAGAGTGTTGCTGCGTCGATCCGGCACTGAACCATTAATTCGTGTGATGGTTGAAGGAGAAGATGAGAAACGCGTGCAAGAATATGCTGCTCAGCTGGCTGACTTGGTGAAAGAAGAATTTGGCGGCTAAAATTTTTTTTAAATAATATGGAATTCAATTATGACGAAGGCGTACGGAGCACAATCACCTCTTTCGAAACTGGAACCACTTACTATCAAACGCCGTGAACCAGGCAGTCATGATGTCAGCATCAAGATTTTATATTGCGGCATTTGTCATTCTGATATTCATATGGTGAGGAATGAATGGAAAGTGTCGAATTATCCTATCGTCCCCGGGCATGAAATTATCGGAAAAGTCACCAAAGTTGGCGCCGATGTGAAAAAAATTCACGAAGGAGATATTGTCGGCGTTGGCTGCATGGTTGGATCCTGTGGACAATGTGAGGGCTGTAACGATGGCTGCGAGCAGTATTGCGATCACGGCGCGATGCTGACATATAACAGTCCGGAAAAAGAAACTAACGCATTTACTTATGGTGGTTACTCTGATGATATCGTAGTAAATGAGAAATTTGTTTTGAATGTTCCCGATGGACTTGATATTAAAGCTGCGGCACCACTTTTATGCGCTGGTATTACGACTTATTCACCGCTCATGCATTGGAAAGTTAACAAGAACAGCAAAGTTGCGGTTGTTGGCTTGGGCGGTCTTGGGCATATGGCTGTGAAAATTGCGCATGCGATGGGTGCGCATGTCACCATGATTACAACATCTGCGAAAAAAGAAGCGGATGCAAAACGTCTTGGCGCGGATGAAGTGCTGCTTTCCACGGATGCCAAAGCAATGGCAAAACATGCAAATCACTTTGATTTTATCCTCAATACCATTCCAAGAACGCATGACGTAAATCCTTACATTGATCTTTTGAAACGGGACGGAACGATGGTGATGGTTGGTGCTGTTGAGCCTATTCAATCAGGATTTGATTCCGGAAAAATGATTTTCAGACGTAAAACAATTGCCGGATCTCTTATTGGCGGCATCAAGGAAACCCAGGAAATGCTGGATTTCTGTGCCAAACATAATGTTTTGCCGGATGTGGAAATGATTTCGGCAGACAAGATCAATGAAGCTTATGAACGCATGCTGAAAAATGATGTGAAGTACCGCTTCGTAATTGATATGGCAACGTTGTGATGCAGCCAGACCCTATTATTTAAATTAGTTCTTCCAGTCTACAAGTTTCCCTTCTTCAAATACCAAAGTATCCGGGCCTTGTGCGTTATATTTTAATTCCTGATAGTTAATTGTTTTAGTCGAAGAGACTGTATCTGATGCTGGGGTTCCGCATGTTCCGCGTACGGCATCAATAGAGTTTCCTGCTTGAATGAGCGGCCCGCAAATTCCAGATGTCATAGAATTCTCCTCTATCGGATTACAGGGAGCGCTGATGTCCTGGCCGTATTGGTTTTTGGTTTGGCATGTTTGAGTGGTGGGGCTGGTATCAAGTGTGTTGATGTTCTGCAATTTGCCGTAACTGAAAGTCAAGGTGACTTTGATATTTTTGCCCAAGACATTTTTGTAATAAACCAGTTGTTCATTGATATTGATGGTCTTTTGATATCGATTAGTAGAAGCTGGTTGCCCACAAGCCTGAATGACTTCCTGGATACTGGTGTCAAGATTTAGCGGTGTTCCATTACTTGGGCATGATAGTGCGTATATGTTGCTACTGGCAAAAAGACAAATAAGTGCTAGATTTTTTTTCATGTTGGTAACCTTTGGGATGATGTCAGCAAATTTTAACATACTTGATTTTGCAACAGGCAAAAAAATCCCCTCACTGGGAGGGGATTTTTGTTTATTACTAAAGAAATTAGGTAACCATTTCTTTGAGCTGCTTCAGAGGCTTAATTTTAACAGCCTTGTATGCAGGTCTGGCTTTGATCATGATTTCTTCGCCAGTGAAAGGATTGATACCCTTACGAGCTGAGCGAGCTGGTTTCTTAACCACTGTGATCTTCATTAAGCCTGGCATAACAAATTTGCCAGCACATCCTGGTTTAACATGCTTTTCAATGACTTCTGTTAAGCAGTCAAGAACGGCAACAACATCTTTTTTGCCGATGCATGTGGCTTCAGTGATCGCCTTGATCATTGCGCTCTTTGAGAGCGGTTCCCTGTATGAAGATGGCAACTTAACCTGACTCATTGTGGTTTTTTTTGCTGCTTTTGGCATCGTTCTAGAAGCCGCTTTTTTGGTTCTAGTAGATTTCGAAGCAGATCTGCCGTTAGACTTCCTTTTCATTTTGCTTTTCTTCGCCATGTTTTTTCCTCACTAAAGTGAAAATGTACCGTAATAAAATATCATTTTTGCACGAAAAAGCGAGCATTTTTTGCATAGTTTATAAAAATAATAGCTAAAAAATAGGGTTTTTGGGCTAAAAAAGGGGGGTGTTGTCAGTTTGTAACAGATGTGTCATGCGATTTTCCTCGAAATTTATTGCAATCGTCATTCCCGCTCGCGGGAATGACGAGGGATGTCGACGCGAATGTGGATGTGGCGGCCTCACGAGACGATGACGCCCACATTGCTACTTGAACGGGTATTCAGTACCATTTGCCCGAAATGGCGGTGAGAGGCGAGAATGGCGGCGTTTCAGCCGGGGAGTGAAATGACCTAGGATAGCAATATTTTGGTATTGCTTGTTCTAGCGGCTTCCTATACAATTCTGGCGCTTTAAAGGGTTTATTCAGAATTATTAGCAGGATCAAAGATGAAAACGTATTTTGCAACTAGTGAAAACACAGAACAGAAGTGGTATGTAGTTGATGCGACAGGAGAAGTTTTGGGCAGATTAGCTACCCAGATCAGTAAGGTCCTGCGCGGCAAACATAAGCCAGAATTCACGCCGCATGCTGATGCCGGCGACCACGTTATTGTGGTAAATGCCTCTAAAATCAAAGTGACAGGCAGTAAAGAGTCAGACAAAGTCTATCATAGCCATTCCGGTTACCCAGGCGGTATCAAGGATGTGCCATATGACAAAATGATGCAGAAAGACCCAACCAGGGTTATCGAAATTGCCGTGAAAGGCATGATGCCCAAGAATCCTCTGGGTCGTGCCATGCTGCGTAAGTTGAAGGTATATGCAGGTGCAGAGCATCCGCATGCCGCTCAGCAGCCAGAAGCAATTAAACTCACAAAAGAAGATAAAGCTAAATAGGATAAATTGTAATGCCAGCAACAATGAAAAATTCAGATACATATGGTACCGGCCGTCGCAAAACCTCAACGGCACGCGTTTTCCTGAAAAAAGGAAGCGGTAATATCATTATTAATGATCGTACACTGGATGAATATTTTGGACGTGAGACATCACGTATGGTTGTGCGTCAGCCGCTGATTGCTGCTGATGTGTTAAATAATTTCGATGTGCAGGTGACTGTTGTAGGCGGCGGCATTAATGGCCAGGCCGGCGCAATTCGTCATGGCATTGCCCGCGCTCTCGTTGAATATGATGAAGGCGATGATACTTCAGGTGATGCTGGCACAAGTGAAAACTCAATGCGTAAGATTATGCGCAGAGCGGGATACATGACTCGTGATGCTCGCGAAGTTGAACGTAAAAAAGTTGGCAAACATAAGGCTCGTAAGGGCACCCAATACTCTAAACGTTAATTTTTTATTGTATTTGGTTTCAATCTGCTTGGGGGATCGTCTAGCGGTAGGACCGCGGACTCTGACTCCGCTAACCTAGGTTCGAATCCTAGTCCCCCAGCCATCTTTTCTACTCGCTTGCAATTCGACTCCTGTGTTATTAGTATTCTTGTTAAATATAAAGTTAATCCATAAACCTACCTAATGAGGACGGTCTTCATGGCAATTATTACCAATAAGCGGTCTGTGATGACACTTTATTCTGGTGCAACGGACTTGCACAGTCATCGTGTACGTATAGTGCTAGCAGAAAAAGGCGTACCGTATGAGATTATTAATGTAGAGTCACGTAAACCAGAAGATTTGCTGGATTTAAATCCTTACGGAAGCATACCAACTCTGGTTGATCGTGAGTTGGCGCTTTATGAATCCAGTATCATTACTGAATATCTTGACGAACGGTTCCCGCATCCTCCATTGATGCCGGTTTACCCAGTTGCACGTGCAAAAGCAAGATTGATTATTCATCGTTTTGATCGTGAATGGAGCCCGTTAATCCGTAAGCTTGAAACCGGAAAGATTGCGGATACACGCCCGGCAGCGAAAGAACTTGCCGGCTATCTATCCCAGCTCGTTCCAATTTTCCAGACATCTCCATATTTCCTGGGAGAAGAGTTCACGCTTGTTGATTGCTGTATTGCTCCTGTATTATGGCGCTTACCAGTCTGGGGAATTACATTATCTCCAGTGGAAATGAAAACGGTTAATAAATATTCAGATCGTGTGTTTCAGCGCGATTCATTTCAAGCCAGCCTCACTGAACTGGAACAGGAACAAAGAAAGCTGGCAAGTGAAGAATTGGCTTCTTAAAGGGAGGTGTAGATATGCTGTCAAATAGACCTTATTTACTAAGAGCGTTTTATCAGTGGATTGTCGATAGTGGATGTACGCCGATTCTGGTTATTGATGCAACTAACTCAAATAGTAGAGTGCCGGAAGATTTTATAGAAGGCGGAGAAATTGTTTTCAACATCGCACCTGTCGCTGTTCGCGATTTCCAGATCACAAATCAGCAAATTGAATTCAGGGCTTCTTTTTCAGGGGTTGCGCACAATATTGCTGCTCCTGTAAACGCAATCCTGGCTATTTACGCGGAAGAAAATGGTGAAGGGTTATTCCTGGATGCTGAAGAAGATGAAGGTGAAGTCGGCACTCAAAACAAACGTTCACATCTGGTTGGTATTGATGGCAGTAACGCCGAATCAATCGACGGCTTTGAAGTAGATCCAACTGTCATTCCACCTGTCAAAGCAAAGCCGGTTCTAAAACTGGTCGAGTAAAAGAGTTGATGATAAACGAACCCCCATCTGGCAACAGGCGGGGGTTTTTTATTAGGGTCTGTTTATTATCGGGTCGTCCCGACTCGGAGTGCAGCAGGTTCAACATCCGGAGTTAATTTATCGGATGATTGATCGAGCGGAATGGTAAGTGAAGATCTGCGAGCCAAATCTTCGTCAATGCTGTTCTGAGGCACTTTGTTACTATTGAAAAGATTAAAGAACTGCATTGGTGATAATGGTTTTTTGTTAGAAGCAGAATATACCTGGCTGACTAATTCCAGAAATTGCTTTGAAATAAGCGAATTTGGCGATATTTCATGTTTCAGGCTGTTAGTAATCAGACCCGAGACTAATGCGGCATTGTTTTTTTGCTTCAGTTTTTCAATAGTTTGTTTCAGTTCTTCAATGCGCTGTTTCTCTTGTTCTTCATTGCATTGCTTAAGTTCATCCTCGTATTTTTTTAGTTTTTCAAAATTAACTCCCTTCAGCAAATCAAGATGAGACTGGGTACTGAGCTTGGATGTGATGTTTGGATTCAGGTGTGATACACGCACGCTGCACTGATCCCATTCGCCAAGAAAATCTTTGGCTGTCTGGCTCTGGCTGCCGCTGCTGTATTTCCGGGCGGTTTCGTTCGTAAATATGACATGAACATTATCGAGTATGTTCTTTTTTGGTGAGTCAGAATAGGCCATGTTGCGTAGATTGCGTTTCGCAATTTCAAGATAGGTGATGAAATTAGTTATGTTGGCATCATCAATTTGAGCGGTTGCTTGATTTTCTGTTATTTCAACTGCGAAGTGATAAATGAATTCTTCAAACTCATCACTGATGTGCTCATTCAAGAATTCATCAGTAAGGGAATGAGGAGTAATATCTGATAGGAATGCGGCATAATTTACAATTTTTGCCAGATCTTGGTAAAAGTTAAAATTGCTTTTGTTTTCTGGATCCATGTATTTTTTTACACAGGATAACGCCGGTTCATCGATGACATAAACACGCGGGTCATATTTAGAGGCTTGCAGCTCTTTGGCAACCTCTGATGCCAGAATGCCTCCAAATGAGTAACCTACCAATATATAGGGCAGGGGAGAAAATCGCCTGATTTCCAGTATTTCCTGCGCAATTTTATTTGCATGAACTGCAAGAGACATATTCATTAATTCATCTGTTGCAGGCGGCTCCTGGTAAATATAGATAGGTGTTCGGCCTTTCTTTTGGGCGTTAATTTCCTCTGCCAGTTTATAGAGCTCATTACTATTGCCGAGAATGCCCGGAATTAAAAAAATGGGTAAATTATCAGGGTCACTTGTGTGCGACTGTTCAAATGAAGTATTGTCAAATTTTATAAAAGGCATAATTGCTCCTCAGTACAGAACATTATTTTCTTATTCCGTTATTTTATTTTTCTATTATGCTCGTTAGAGTCTGATAACCCTATTTGCGGTGGATATTATAATCAAAATAATTTTATTTTAACTAGTAATAAATCGCCGAATAAGGCGAAAATAATATATCTCAATTATCGTAACAACCATATCAGTAATTCTCAATAATAACAGTTTTATATTTATTTTTTACTAATGCTAGATTGCTTGTAACTTGATTTACTATTGCTGCCTGAATCATATGCTGACTTGTTAAGTGGCAGAATTTTGTTTTTTGCCCCACCTTGAAACAGTGTTGATGGGCTGTTGTGCAGCTTACCAGCGCTAGTTGTCCGTTTGTCTGGAAATTGCAAAACATTATTTGCAAGCAATTGGCTCACCTCATCGTACAACTCTCTAAAATTCATGGAAGTTACTCTTGGCCCAAAACCTATTTTTTTCGTTAAGGATAATTCTTTTTCTATTCTGGTGATTAATGCATAACTTTGAATCGAGTTTCCACCCATGTCAGCAAATGTAGCAGTATTACAAGTGTTGTCGGATTCGTCTGATCCAAGCACGCTGCACCATAGATTCCATAATACATCAATGGGGCTCATATTCGTCTTTGGTCTGGTTAATTCGCTATCTCGCGGTAACTTCAGCCTCTTTGTGTCGACTTTTCCATTGGCGGATATGGGCAGGTCTATTTTGAATTCAATTTGTCTGGGATAAGCAACGGGATGCAGTAGTGTGCTGCGAAAATTCTTACGCAGCTGCAATTTGGCATCTCTTGCAGATGTATTTTTACGGTCTTCCTGATGTCTGACAATAAACGCAACAAGTCCTGACATATCTGGTTTACAAACAACGCTGACCGCCTGTACATGAGGATCTTTATTGATTATTGATTCAACGCCGTCGAGATCAATGCTGACACCAAATAATTTGACTCTTCTATCAGTGCGTCCTAAGGATTTAATTGCAATTTTGTCGTTGCTGTCGACCTGGTAGCTGCCATAATCACCGCTGGCATATAGTCGTACTGCATCTGCTTCATTTTTATCGCATGGTGTGAATTTGCTCGTCACTGGATCATATTTCATCGTGATGAATTTCTTTTGCGTCAGTTCCGGGTTGCCATAGTATTCAATTGCAAGACCAGGGCCCGCTACAAAAACTTCACCCGGGACTCCAATCGGACATTGATTAAAGTGTTTAGGATCTAGGATGAACATTTTCATGTTGCTGATTGGGCCGCCGACCAGATCTGGATCCGCGTTTGGATGATATTCTTGTAATGAGAGGCATATTCCTGTTTCAGTGTGACCTAGTCCATTGATAATCTTGCGGTTAGGATTAGCTTCCAGCCAGCGTTCAAAAGTCCCTTCACGTGCGGCAGCACCAATACTGAAAACGACATCAAGCGGGAGATCAACCGGCAGCAGGCTCATCAAGTCAGGTAAAAATACGGCGAAATTAATATTTTCCCGGCGAATAATTTTTTCCAGTATTTCTGGTGTGTAGCGTTCTTCTTCTGAAGTTAGATGTACCGTGCCTTTACTTGCCCATGCTGCGAGAAAATCAAATAAAAAAGCATCGAAGGTGGGCAGCGCTGTACAGAGAATTCGAGACCCTTCTGGATATTTGTAACTTTTTAATGCATGAAATAAATTTGTCATGCCGCCGTGAGATAATAATGATGCTTTCGGTACGCCGGTTGATGTGCCAGATGAATACATGATGTATGCCGGTGAGTCAGCATTGATGTGAGGTGCATAATACGTGTTATCGTAAGATGCAATTCTATTTCGTATTTCAGGATCATCAATGTTGGTAACTGGAATATCATCTTTGAATAGTTTTATTGTGTGTTCGTCTGCTATGACACTTACAGCATTTGCGTTTTTATATTTATATTCGAACAGTGATCCCGGGTTCGTTTCGAGGGGTACAATCACCAAACCTGCCTTGAGTGCGCCAATCATCATTGCAGCCAGATTAGTGGAGCGTGAAATGCTCAACGCAATATGACACCCTTCACTCAAACAGCATTCTTTCTTCAGATAATTTGCAATTTGATTGGTGTAGGAATCGAATTGTTCGTAAGTGCTGGTTTCACTACCATTTTCATGATGATGAAATACCAGAGATGGATGATCTGAAAGCGCGTATGACGGGTTTGTGGCGAGATCGTGAAAAATGTCTGTAATTATTTTATCATTTGTGTGAGTTGTTTCTGAGTGGTTAAATGTTTCCAGTAACTTGATTTCCGAATCAACCAGCATTGGAATGTCATGTACTTTGCATTCTGGATTTACTGCGGCAGCTTGAAGAATATTTCGCAGATGATCAGACAATCTTTGTATGCTTTGTTCATCAAATAAATCAGTATTGAAATTAATGAAACCATTGACACTATTATCACGCTGCTGGTAGAGATTAACCTTGAATAATCCTGTATCAATAAATCCCGTATCAACTTGCTTCACAGGGCTCGCTTCAATATTATTTAGAAATAATTGCGGCGCTGAATTGAAATTTAATAAAATTTCGAAAGGTGCTGTTGTGCGTAAAGTTGAGCGAATGTTATCGGTCAAGCTTGATTTGTAAACATCATCAATTGAGAGTTGATTTTGCAATGCTTCGGCGCGAATTTTTCCAGCTTTCTTTGCAATATCCAAAAAACTATCGCTGTCTTTTACATGCGTGCGTAAAGTCAGCCAATTTGAGCAATCATCAATGCACCTGTCGTTAAAAGCGCGGTTAGTCTCAGTTGTGCCTAGTGTAAGATCACATTCCCCAGTATAACGATGTAAGAGGGTGTACATGCCTGCAAGAATGACTTCTTCAAGCGTTAAATCTGAGAAGCTGATTTTAAGTTTGCTAATGAGTTCTGCTGACAGGTTGAGAGGAACATGTTTGCCTGCGAATTTCATAGTTCCATTATATGGTTTCGGTGTCTGAATTTTGATTGCGGTTAAGTTCTCTAATTTATTTTGCCAGTAAAGTCGCCTTGCATTATCGTCAATTTTTTCATCTGGAAGTGTTGGATGTGGCGCGGGGAGTTCGAGAACTTGGGAGTTCAAAAGTTGATTGTAATACGTCGTTAGCTCCATGAATAAGATACTGATTGCTCTGTCATCGGCAATGAGCGGATGGCATGAGATGGCAAAACGATATTCATTCGCAGCCGTTTTAATGAGAATAGCTCGCCATAGCGGTCCCGTTTTAAGGTTAAATTGTTTATCAAGAAAATCTTGAGCGTCAGCAGTGGTTAACAAATTTCGCAGGCTGGAATCTGCGCATTCTGATGTGGAAATGTCAATATAGGTAAGCGGTACTTCGAATCGATCTGCATTCGGCTTCTTGTTGTCATTAAAATTATCAATACCACATCGCAGCGATAAATGACGCTGCATGATTTTATGAAATGTTTGCTGCAAAACTGGCAGTGAAATTTCACCTTTCAACGAGCTTTCAAGAACTTGATAATGTGTTGTTTGTCCTGGGTGATACTCTTCATATTTTAAATGACTATTTTGTGTAGAATATTTATGTAGCATGCTTGCTTTCCTCGTCCATTTATTATTGCTGTTCGTCGTATTATGCGGACAGGTTCTACCAATTTTGTTGATAGATTATTTAGGATGTTAATATATACCATTAGAACTATCGGAAACAAAAGTTTTTCTGTGGCGTGGAGATATTTCTAAACAGTAATCATTGGTTACAAATTACGGGGAGGGATTCGGGCAGGTTTGATACTGCCCGATGATGTGTAAAAATTAATTTATCGGATTGGTGTAGCTGAAAATTTTAATGACACGCTGTACACCGGATACTTTGCGTGCAATATCAACAGCAATATCAGCTTGCTGTCTGCTGACAATGCCCATTAAAAATACATCGCCATTTTCAGTAACTACTTTGATTGAGCTGGATTTGAGATTTTGTTCAGCAAGCATTTCTGTGCGAATTTTGGTGGTAATCCAGGAGTCGCTGGTGCGTGTTAATGATGATGTTGGGCCTTGAATGGTGATTTGATTATAAACTTTATCAACGCCTTCAACTGACTTCGAAATTTCACCTGCGAGCTGGCGCCATTCTTTATTAGGTGTTTGACCTGTTAAGAGTGCAACGTGATTAAACACTGTTACACCGATATGACTATCTTTCCAAAGCTTTTTATATGCACTTAGATTGGCGACAATTTTATTGGCAATTTTGGTGTCTTCCAGGGTATTTGAAATCGTTCTGTGGTCATAAACAACGACAATAGCCGCTGCGCCTGCTGCGGCTCCGGCTACAAAGCAGCTTTGTAAGGAAAATGAGAGGCAGAGTAATGTGAGCGTTAATTTTATATATTTCATGATGAGCTTTCCCCGTGTCCAAATAACCTGTAATCAATAATGTCGCAAATGCTATGTGTAATTAATAAATGGGTTTCCTGAATGCGTGCCGTGTCATAAGCTGGCACACGTACTTCGATATCTTTTTCCATTAGATAATCAGTGATCTTGCCGCCGTCGTATCCTGTAAGTGCGATAACGCCCATGCTTTTATCATGAGCCGCTTTAACTGCATTGATGATGTTTGCTGAATTACCACTGGTTGTATACGCCAGTAATATGTCGCCTGGTTGACCAAGAGCCCGTATTTGCTTGGCAAAAATATCACTGAAATGATAGTCATTGCCGATAGAAGTCATTGTCGGCATATCACAGGTCAGGGCGATGGCTGGCAGGCCGGGGCGCTCATGTTTAAACCTGTTTAGCATTTCTGAACTGAAATGCATGGCCTCGCAAGCAGAGCCGCCATTGCCGCATGTTAAAATTTTGTGGCCTTCGAGCAAAGCTTGAACAACCTCTTCGCTGGCCTCGGCAATTATATTGATAATAGCGTCAGCAGCATTAATTTTGGTCTGTATGCTTTCACTGAAGTTTGTCCGGATTCTGTCAATTATGCTGTTCATTTTTTTATCACCCCGTGGCGGCCCTGATTGTTCAAGACCGCAGCAGGGTGCATTTTACGCATATTTAGCTGACAGATAAATAGGAAACTACCAATTATCCTCGTGAAGAAGGCGACAACTTTGACGGAGTCACAGGGCTTGAATTATTGCTTTGAGGCCTATGTCTCTGCAGTGGGGTGACGATATTTCTTAGCCTGGTTCCACCTGTCAGATCAGTAGCTGCGCCATATTCTTCATTGCTCAGTCCTTTATAAATATCTTCTGAGTTATCCAGAATATTTTTAATAATCTTGTTTGCGGAAGTTTTTTTGATGTCATCTGGATAAGCCATCGGATTCAGGTTATATCCAAAAAGAGTATTATTATAACGCTGCCCCCTTTTGGTTATATCGTCAACATAATAAAGCAGTTCAAATACTTTTTGCAGGCGCTGCGAGAGTTTTGAAGTATCAACTGCAGCAATTCTCAGATGATCGATCAAGAAGCTGTAATCCAGATTTTGTTTATCATCGGTTCTTTCGAAATGAACTAAAATAGTTCGCACCATCTCATTGTCGCCAAAGTCAGCTGCGATTTGCAGTGGTGTTTTGTTTGGTAATTTGGCGGTAGCCTTAGTGGAAAGATTGATATCTGCACCGTGAGTCAGTAACAGGTTGGCCATTTCCAGATGTTTACCAATGACGGCAAGATGTAATGCGGTAAATCCTGACGCGGTCGGAGTGTTACATGCATTGATGTCATGGCTCAAAATCCAGTTTGCTGCCGGAAGTTTGTTGTGCTTTGCGGCGGTATGCAATGGAGTTAAATCCAGCGGCGGAATAGGAATGTTGGTGATTTCTGGGTTGATCTTGTATAGCTCGCCCAAAACATCAACTTTATTATTTTCAACTGCATATTGTGCTGGCAGTCTGCCAGTTTCATTTAGCATTGTTCTATCAAGTAAAGGTCGGTGTTTTAGTAATACACGGATAGCTTCAAGATTAGAAAGCTGCAATGCACGGTGAAATGCAGTCACTGCTCTATATGCAGTATCTGAATTTGTTGATGTGTCATAATAATATTCACAGGGATCACTGCCTGCCTGAATTAATCCGTCAATCGTTTCTTCATCTCTCAAAGTTTCAATTGCGAACATCAGGATTCTGCGCATATTAGTTTCATTATCAATGGCAGAGGTGAAATTGGTGCTATAAAGCTTATAGTAAGCTTCTGCAATAGCGAAGTATTCACCTAATAAATTGAGATTGCGTTGTCGCTGAGCTTCTTCAAGCGGCGATGGTTTATTGTCAACGCGAGTAGTAATTGTTTCCAGTTTTTTTCTGGCATTTTCCAGAACATCTGTTAAGTCGGCATCATCCAGATGTTCAATATCAATTGGTTTTTTAGGAGAGGATGGGGTTAGTCCTGAGAATTTATGCATCATAATTGTATTCCTTACAATGTTTCTTTATAAAAAATAAAGTGTGTTTACTCTATACATGCCAAGCGAAAAAGTAAATGTTACTCTTAAGCTGTAAAAGCATTTTTGTACCATGTAATTTCAATTTGTTGGTTTGAAAAGTCGATGGCTACGACATCGAACCGGCTGTGAACTTTATGAAGGCAATTCCTCCTTTGTAAATAAATTGTCGCCGTGCGGACAATTTTTTTGATTTTTTGAGGTGTGATACTCTCTGCCGCGGTGCCGAAGGAAGATTTCTTGCGTGCTCTGACTTCAACAAACACAATATCATTGGAATCTTGCATGATGAGGTCAATCTCACCCACTTTGCACGCAAATTTTTTTTCCAAGAGACGTAAGCCTTTTTGTGTGAGAAACTTGAGTGCGTCTTCTTCGGCGTGATCGCCGATGGTTTTTTGTAATGTAGTCATCGTAATTCCTTTTAACAGGTAAGAGGGTTTGGCAGTGAGTAAAACCGGTATGTTGTATATAGTGGCGACTCCGATCGGAAATCTTGGAGATATGACACCGCGCGCGGTAGATGTATTACAGCGGGTAGATAAAATTGCTGCTGAAGATACACGTCATTCCGCACCATTATTGAAGCATTTTTCCATCAATAAACCGGTTATTTCTCTCCACGATTTCAATGAGCGTGAGCGCATGGAGCAAGTCATGGAAGCGCTGAGAAATGGTGAATCCATCGCTCTCATCAGTGATGCGGGAACGCCTCTCATCAGTGATCCCGGATTTCATCTGGTTCGGGAAGCCAAGGCTCAAGGAATTCCAGTGTCACCAGTTCCAGGTGCTTGTGCACTCATTGCTGCGTTAAGCGCGGCCGGTCTGCCAACCGACAAATTTATTTTCGAAGGCTTTTTGCCTGCGAAAAATGAAGCGCGCAAAAATTATTTGCATACTCTATTACGGGAACCGCGCACCATCATGTTTTATGAAGCGCCGCACCGGCTGCAAGAGACGCTGCAGTCATTACTCGAAGTGTTTGGCGGGAATAGAAAAGCTGTCGTGGCGCGTGAACTGACTAAAATGTTTGAGTCAATTATTGCAGATGACTTGCAAAAACTGATGGATTATTACTCGCAGCACGAAGATGAATGCAGAGGGGAGATAGTGATTTTGTTGGCGGGAGCAGAGGCTGCAGATAATGCCTCAGTTTCCGTTCATCCGCAAGATGTTTTAAATATTTTATTGCAGGAATTACCATTAAAACAGGCAGTATCGCTCGCCAGTAAAATTACCGGCGCGCGCCGCAATGAATTGTATGATGCGGCGCTGGCGAAGAAATCAGGTGAAGATAATAATTAAGGATTCATATCCATCTTAACGATTTCTTCTGCACCATCTGTTTTCCGTTTTTTTACTGCAGTCGTATGATAAAACCCAATCTGTGCAAATCCACTTTTGCCGCACGCAGACCTTTTATTTGTTTCATCAGCAGTTTGCATGGCGAATTTCAACGGTCGTTTTGAGCCGCGTAATGCATCTTCGACCGTGAAGTGATTACGATTTAATGTAGAATTTAAAATAATTTCAAAGGTATCGGGATTTAATTCGTCATTCAGGTCAATTGCTGCTGCAATTTGGCTGCAAAATTCGTATGCTTGTTCACTTGTGCAACGGTTTGATCCGGTTTCTTCACTCAATGCTTTCCACAATTCAATAGCTGCTTTATCTGCAACTGTCTGGTTTTCTGATTTTTTAACAACATAAACGACCCCTTTTTGCGCTTTGCCGGACACTCGGTTATTATTCTCTCCAATGAAAAATTGAGGTTTAATTTCGTCTCTTATCGCGAATAACTGGTTGAAATTATATGCTGCGATAAACTGAGTTAAATACATGTCGCAAGGGTAAGATCTTGGGACTCCTTCATTTGGGTCGACTAAACTAACCGTGAATGGACAATTGGTTTTTTTGGTATATATATTACGCGCGCCGCCAAAATCAATTAATGATGCATTATCATCTTTAACAATTGTATTAATGGGTTTTAAATCGCCATGGATACATCCTTGCAGATGCAGCGTATTTAATTGCTTGAAATAATTAGCCAGCCTGCTAAATGCTTGTTTGTAAGTGCTTGGGCATTCGTTCTCTGACATGACATTTCCATCCTGCCATTCTGAAACAACAGTTACTTTACCGTTGTTAATAAACCAGCCTGCTTTACGTCCCAAACATTGTGCATATTTGGCTTCGCGGCGTGCATGAGCTTTCATCATCATTATTGTAAAGCCATCGCGAGAATTGTATTGTTTTACACTGTAAGCAGGTGTTGTGGCGCATGAATTTTCGGAGTGACCTGCATAAACAGCTCCTTCTCCACCGCTGCCAATTTTATCTCCTAGATAATATGAGATGCCGCAATTTAATTTATGAAAATTTGAAAAAAGCTCATAGGTAGATTCATTTGCATTCGCTGATTTTTTACTTTTCACTCGATTAATTGCAATTGATAATGTCGCTTCGTTTAGTTGACAGGATTCCTTCAGCGCGGAAATACTGAGATTTAGACGCATCTTTTTTAGTTCGGATAGATTTTTCAGAATCGCTTTGTCTTCGTCTGAAACATTGAGATTGGTGACACCCATCGTTTCTAAGAGAACGACAGCATATGATTCAGGTTCAATTTCTTCAATCATGAATGTTGGTATCATCCGTACCGGAAAGCATAATTCCTCATCTCGTCTTGGTATGGTTTTATACTGGCAATTATTGTACAAAAAGAAATCAAAGTTGTCTATAAAATCGTTCAATAATTACTCAATGCTATATTTTAAGTAATTGAATTAATTGGCTTTTATCAGGTTTGTTACAGGGTGCATTTCATGCTGAATTGTGCTATTCTTTGCCCCGAGTCAGCCAGACAGTCGCTCTAACTTGTTGATTATGGTTAGGGAGGAAAGTCCGGGCTCCACAGGGCAAGGCGCCAGATAACATCTGGGGGGTGCGAACCCACGGAAAGTGCCACAGAAAATAGACCGCCGCGCATTTATGCGAGGTAAGGGTGAAAAGGTGCGGTAAGAGCGCACCGCGGTACTGGTAACAGTGACGGCACGGTAAACCCCGCCTGGAGTAAGGCCAAATAGGAACTCAATAGCGCTGCCCGCGCTGAGTTTGGGTAGGCTGCTTGAGGCAGCTGGCGACAGCTGTCCCAGATAAATGACTGTCCACGACAGAACCCGGCTTACCGGCTGACTCATGAATATCGTCATCCCCGCGCAAGCGGGGATCTCGTCGTCGCTCCGTTGTTATTCCCGCGAAAGCGGGAATCTCCCTCCATTTGTTTGCACGGTTACATCAGGAGGTTCCCGCTTTCGCGGGAATGACGATATATTGCATGTCCAAAATCTACCACCCCTCCAAAAAATATCCCTTTCATCCCTAACCCCCTCATTTTTTTGCAAAAAATCTCATGTAAGAGTGGAAAAAGGTGGCGCAAAGTGTTGTATTGTGGAAAATTGTGGTATATTTATCGTTACCCATAAGAGGATTTTGGCTGCTTTAGGTACTACGGGAGATTTAACACCTTATGGGTTTCTCTCGAGGAGGATAATGCAGTGTTTCGCGGTCTAAACGGGTTGAACATAGATGCCAAAGGCAGGATCGCCATGCCTACCCGCTATCGCGAGCGTCTGCAGCTAGACAGCAAGAATACGGTGATTGTGACGATTGATACAGAAGAGCGGTGTTTGTTGATGTATCCGCAGCCTGAATGGGAAGTGATCGAAGCGAAAATCGCAGGTCTTCCCAGCTTCAACGCCGCAGCACGTCGTATTCAGCGTTTGTTAATTGGTCATGCGACCGATGTGGAAATTGATGGACAAGGGAGAGTTTTATTACCGCCGTTGTTAAGGGAGTACGCGGGGTTAGATAGAAAAGCAGTCTTGGTAGGGCAGGGTAAGAAGTTTGAGTTGTGGGATGAGGCACATTGGGAGTCACGCCGCGGTCTCTGGCTGCAGGAAGAATCCAAATCTGGCGAGTCCGAGTTACCCGAAGAGTTGAAATCTATCTCATTGTGATGTAAATGGAGCTTACATTTAACTATGGCAGCTTGCCGCATGAGTGACAGTATTCACCAACATATACCGGTCCTGTTAAGGGAAGCGGTAGAAAGTCTTATCACCTCTCCGGGCGGGATCTATGTCGATGCAACTTTTGGCCGCGGCAGCCACTCACGAGAAATTCTCAAGAATTTGAATGCGACTGGACGTCTGATCGCGTTTGATAAAGATCCGGAAGCGATTGCATATGCCAAACAGCATATTCATGACCAGAGATTCAGTATTCATCATGCTTCGTTTGCCTCACTGCAAACTGTTTTGCAGGGGCTGGATGTTTGGGAGAAAGTTAGCGGTATTTTATTTGATCTGGGAGTGTCTTCACCGCAGCTAGACAATCCAGAACGTGGATTCAGCTTCGTCCGGGAAGGCAAGCTCGACATGCGTATGGATACAAGCCAAGGAACAAACGCCATGGATTGGCTTGCAGACATCGATGAAACAGAGCTTGCAAATGTGCTCTGGCTGTACGGCGAGGAAAAATTTTCCCGCCGTATCGCCCGCGCCATTGTTAAAGCACGTACAGAAAAGCCGATTACAACAACGGCAGAATTAGCTGAAATTATTACGCGCGCGATTCCTGTGAAAAAACCGCAGGATAAACACGCAGCGACACGCAGCTTTCAGGCGATACGAATTGCTGTGAATGAAGAATTAACTGATCTTGAAAAAGCACTGCCGCAAGCGCTGGATGGATTGCAAAAGGGCGGAAGACTGGTTGCCATCAGCTTCCACTCGCTTGAAGACAGAATTGTAAAACAGTTTATACGTCAGCATGAAAAAGGCGAAGAAATGCCACATGGATTGCCAATTAAAGGCAGTGATTTTAATGCGAAATTGAAGTCAATCGGCAAGCCGGTCAAAGCTGGTGAAAAAGAATTAAATTTAAATCCACGGGCACGCAGTGCCATTATGAGAATAGCGGAGAAGCAGACATGAACGCGGCAGCGCGCTTAGTTCATCAACAAGGGATTGCGAAACATTTAATTTTAGTGCACTTGCTCACGCGCAAGCAGCTGGGGTTGTTGCTTATAGCTGCTTCTTTAGTACTTTCTGCGCTGGCTGTGATTTATGTGACGCACTCATCACGCGAATTATATGCGGCTTATCAGCATAACGTCGCTGAAAAGAATCAATTAATTGTCGAGCGTGGTCAATTGCTTCTGGAGCGCGGCACTTGGATGATGCAGGCCCGCATTCAAAAATATGCGGAATCAAAATTGGGCATGGTGTTGCCTGATCATAAGTCAGTGGTGATTGTGCGCGAGTGAATCATAAATCCCAACCAACATTTATAGCATGGCGATTTTATCTGCTGTTGTCAGTCATTTTGCTTTCAGTGGCTGGACTCATCTGGCGCGTTTTCGATCTCTCGATTCTTGATCAGCATTTTTTGCAGCGCGAAGGAAATGAACGCGTTCTTCGTCTGGAAAGTACACCGCCGTTTCGCGGGATGATTGTTGACCGTAACGGTTCGCCGCTCGCAGTGAGTACGCGTGTGTATTCAGTGTGGATCAACCCAAAAGATTTTTCTCCGTCTATAAAAGAAGCAAAAGCTATCGCAAAGCTTTTGGGAATGAGAGCAAGTAAACTGCACACACTCGCTGATAGAAATAAAAAGTCCAAACGCGAATTTATTTACCTGAAGCGCGGGCAGTCTCCGGAAATTGCATCTGAAATAAAAGCCATGCATGTGCGCGGTGTTTACACTCAGGAAGAATATCGACGTTATTATCCCGAAGGTGAGGTGACTGCTCATGTCATCGGTTTTACCAACGTAGATGATCAGGGCCAGGAAGGTCTGGAGCTCGAATACAATCAATGGCTGGCAGGCGAGCCGGGTAAAAGATGGGTGATCAAAGATCGTCTTGGACGCACAATCTCAAATGTTAAAGTCATTCAGGATCAACGTCCGGGACATGATCTTGTGTTGAGTATTGACCGCCGTATTCAATATCTTGCTTATCGTGAATTATTAAAAGGGCTTTATGAAAATCAGGCACATTCAGGATCAGTTGTGGTGCTTGATGCAAAGTCTGGTGAAATTCTCGCGATGGTGAATGCGCCGTCTTATAATCCGAATAACCGCCCGGTAAAAATGAATGAGGTGATGCGCAATCGTGCTGTTACTGACACATTCGAACCTGCTTCAACTGTCAAACCATTTGGTATTTCACTTGCACTGGAAAGCAAAAAAATTTCGCCAGAAACATTAATCGAAACTGCGCCAGGCTGGATTAAAATTGGTAAAAATGTTGTGCGTGATCATTCGAGAAATGAATTGATGTCTGTCAGTGATATCATTAAAAAATCCAGTAACGTTGGTGTTGCTAAAATCATGTTGAATCAGTCTCCGGACGCATATTGGCGACTGATGAATAAAGCCGGGTTTGGAGAAACTACCGAAATTGGGTTTCCTGGCGAGCAAAGCGGTTCACTCATTCATCATAATCCATGGGGGCAGTTTGTTTATGCCACCATGACTATTGGTTATGGATTATCAGTTACAACATTACAGCTGGCACGAGCGTATCTTATTTTCACGAATGCAGGAAAAAGTTTGCCGGTATCCTTGTTGCGATTGGATACGCCGCCTGCAGGAAAGCAAGTGCTAACTCCCGTGGTAGTCAGGCAAATGATTGCAATGATGGAAGAAGTTGTGCAAAAAGGCGGGACAGCTCCGATGGTAAACGTGCCTGGATATCGAATTGCAGCAAAAACGGGTACAGCGCATATTGCCAAGGCGGGCGGCTATATGCGTAATAATTATAATTCTTCATTTGTAGGAATTGCTCCAATTTCTAACCCGCGCCTGATTATAGCGGTGATGATTAATGATCCGAAGGGTAAATCCTATTATGGCGGTTACGTGTCCGGACCTGTTTTTAGCCGTATTATGGAAGGTTCATTGCGTATGCTGGATGTGCCTCCGGATAACCTCTGATCCCTTCAATTCTGGCTGAATACAGGATATATTGCCTGTTGGTTTAATAGAATTAATAGCTGCCATGCGCTTATCTTCCATTTTAAAGCACATCATGCAATTGCCTCAAAAGGCTGATGTAGAATTTATACGGTTACAGCTGGACAGCAGAAAAGCTGCTGCCGGCGATGTATTTGTTGCTCTTAAAGGTACACAAGTAGACGGTCGTCAGTTTATAAGCGAAGTGATCTCCCGCGGAACGGTTGCTGTACTCGCTGAAAGTGAAACGAATGATGCTGCAGTTGATTTTCAAAACGATATACCAGTAATTTCAATTCCCAAACTGCGTAACGCATTGGGTGAGATTGCCGCTGCATATTATGGTTATCCAGCAAGGGAAATGAAAATTTATGGTGTTACCGGAACAAACGGTAAAACATCAATAACACATTTCCTTGCTCAGGCATTGCAGCATTTAGCAGTTCCTTGCGGCGTAATTGGTACTTTGGGTAATGGTATATATGGGTCACTAGGTGAGCCCGGTTTAACAACGCCGGATGCGGTAACATTGCAGGCAATGTTGAGAGAATTTGCAAATAATGGCGCGAATGCTGCTGCAATGGAAGTGTCGTCACACAGTATTGATCAAGGTCGTATAAATGGTATTGAGTTTGAAGCTGGAATTTTCACAAATCTGACACAGGATCATCTGGATTATCACGGTACAATGGAAGCTTACGCCGCTGTTAAAAAGCGGTTATTCACTGATTTTCCCATTAAACATATCATCATTAACTCCGATGATACCGTCGGCAGAAAATGGCTGGAAGAAATAAAACATCCATCACGATTTGCATATGGGTTACATCATGCACAGCTGCCCGCATCTATACCGCAAATATTTGCAGATAAAATTTCATTATCATTATCTGGAATACATTGCACCCTCTCAACTCCATGGGGTGATGGTGATTTGTCGCTGCCGCTTATTGGGCAGTTTAATTTATGTAATGTGATGGCTGTGCTCGCAGTCTTGTGCCTGCAGGGTTTTTCATTTCAGGATGTATTAAATGTGCTGATGAAATTATCTGCCGTTCCTGGACGCATGCAGCTTTTGGGCGGCAGAGGCAGACCGCTGGTCGCGGTCGATTATTCCCACACTCCCGATTCACTGGAAAAAGCACTGCAATCACTGAGAAAACATACCGGCGGCAAATTGATTTGCGTATTTGGCTGCGGCGGTAATCGAGATATTGCCAAACGGCCGTTGATGGCGGGAATTGCCGAGCAATGGTCTGATCAGGTAATTGTCACTAACGATAATCCACGGCACGAAGATCCAGAGGAAATTGCCAGGCAGATTATCAAGGGTTTTCAGTTTCCAGAACGCGTTGATATTATTCTCGATCGTTCTAAAGCGATTGAGAAAAGTATACAATGTGCGACAGCGAATGATTGTATTTTGATCGCAGGTAAGGGTGCGGAGCAATATCAGCAAATAGGTGATCAGAAATATCCTTTTGATGATGTAAAGCAGGTTAACCGCTATTTGAATGAGACAGTAAAAGAGCATCACGGAGATAGTTAATGTTATTGTGGTTAAGTGGTTGGCTGGCACAATATTTTCATTTCTTTCATGTATTTCAATACCTTACTTTAAGGGCGATTCTGGCGACCCTGACAGCTTTGGTTATTGCTCTGACCTTCGGTCCAGTCATTATCCGCAGGCTGAGTATGCGCCGGGTGGGGCAGGTGGTGCGTGATGACGGTCCACAAAGCCATTTGAGTAAAGCTGGTACACCCACGATGGGTGGTACACTAGTTCTGACTTCGGTACTTGTTAGTACCTTGTTATGGGGTGACCTGAGCAACCGCTATGTATGGTTAGTCCTTATTATCACTCTGGGATTCGGTGCGATAGGTTACTGGGATGATTACCGTAAGCTGGTACTGAAGCATAGCCGCGGCATGCCTGCCCGGCAAAAATATTTTTTCCAGTCATTGTTAGGTTTTGGTGCAGCGGTTTACTTATATCATAATGCGGTGCTGCCTGCGGAAACTCAGCTGGTCATCCCTTTTTTCAAGAATATTACGATCGCGCTTGGTCCGTTTTTTATTTTACTGACTTATTTTGTCATCGTTGGTTCCAGTAATGCAGTTAACCTGACAGATGGCCTGGATGGGCTCGCAATTATGCCGTCAGTCATGATCAGTGGAGCGTTGGGTGTGTTTGCTTATGCAACCGGAAATGTGCAATACGCAAATTATCTGGGGATTCCCTATATTCCACACGTCGGTGAAGTCGTTGTGTTTTGCGGCGCGCTGGTAGGATCTGGTCTCGGATTTCTCTGGTTTAACACTTATCCCGCGCAAGTATTCATGGGTGATGTCGGTGCACTTGCGATCGGTGCTGCACTTGGAACGATTGCTGTTCTGGTGCGTCAGGAAATCGTATTTTTTGTTATGAGTGGTATTTTTGTCCTGGAAACAGTTTCGGTAATTTTGCAAGTAGGTTCATATAAATTAACCGGCAAGCGCATTTTCAGAATGGCACCGATTCATCATCATTTTGAATTAAAAGGCTGGCCGGAACCGCGCGTGATTGTCCGTTTCTGGATTATTACTTTTGTACTTGTTTTATTTGGACTTGCTACATTGAAATTACGTTAAGAGCGGCGGCTTATGTCATCCAATTTGTCTATTATTGTTGGTCTTGGTGCAACTGGATTATCATGCGCGCGTTTTCTGCGGGCGGAAGGTAAACCTTTTGCCGTGGTTGATTCACGATCCGCGCCGGCGCAGTTGGAAACATTCCGTCAGGCTTTCCCTATTGTTGAAGTGGAATTAGGTAATCTTGATGCGCCAATTTTTGAGCGTGCTTCTGAAATTATATTAAGTCCCGGTATTGCTCTCCGGGAACCTGCGATTGCCAAACAAATTGAACGCGGCATTCCTGTGATCGGTGATATTGAATTATTCGCACGCAGCGTCAAAAAACCGGTGATTGCCATTACTGGTACAAATGCAAAAAGTACAGTGACAACGTTAGTTGCTGAAATGACTAAAGCTGCTGGAAAGAAAACTGAAGTGGGCGGCAATCTTGGTGTTCCCGCGCTCGATTTGCTGCTGCATGACAAAGATGCGGATGTGTTCGTGCTTGAGCTTTCCAGTTTTCAACTGGAAACCACTTATTCATTAAAGCCGGTAGTTGCGACAGTATTAAATGTTACGCCTGATCATATGGACCGCTACGATACACTTGCAGATTATCAGGCGGCAAAGCAGCGCGTATATCAAAATTGCGAGACAGCAGTGTGCAATCTGGATGATGCGCTGACAGATATTCACCATCAATCTAAAATTTATTTCACGCTACAAGAACCGCGTATGCATGAATTTGGTTTGAGGCGATCTGGAAAAGAACTTTATCTGGCTCACGGGGCTGATTTATTGCTTCCAATACAGGAGCTGCCAGTTGCCGGCCGACATTACCAGGCAAATGCACTCGCTGCGCTTGCGATCGGATATGCATTTGGATTGGATATGGATGCAATGCTGCAGGTGCTGCGCACGTTTCCCGGACTTCCTCACCGGTGCCAGCTTGTACGTAACCGTCGCGGTATCAAATGGTATAACGATTCGAAAGGCACAAATGTAGGTGCGACACAGGCGGCAATTGAAGGTTTGGGTGAGGCAATATCGGGTAAATTGATTTTAATTGCCGGTGGTATCGGCAAAAATGCTGACTTTAGTCCACTTTTACCAGCGATGGAAAAATATACCAGACATGTTGTTCTGATAGGGGAGGCGTCGCGTGAACTTGCAGATATGATTCATGGGCGAGTTCCTATCTCATTTGCTGCGACGATGGATGAAGCGGTGCAGCGCTGTGACGCCGTTGCGCAGCCAGGGGATTGTGTGCTTTTGTCGCCTGCTTGCGCGAGTTTCGACATGTTTAAAAATTTCGAACACCGCGGTCAGGTGTTTACAGAAGTTGTTGAAAAACTGCATTAATCAGGGAAGAAAATTATGCGTTCATATTTTGAAGCTCAGGGTGATATTGCCCCGCCGGCGCCGTATGATCGCTGGTTTGTTGCCGCAGTTATTTGTATTTTACTGATAGGTTTGCTGATGATGACATCAGCATCAATCGTTATATCAGATAAATCTTTGCAAATGCCGTTTTACTTCCTGTTCAAGCAGCTGGTTTATCTGGCGATAGGTGTGGGCATTGGCAGTGCTGTTATTCAAGTAAATATGGATCTCTGGGAAAAACATGGAGGTGCATTACTCTTGTGTGTTTTATTGATGCTGGCGCTAGTATTGATTCCCGGTATTGGTCATCGGGTGAATGGCAGTGCACGCTGGCTGGGAGTGGGGCCGCTTGGGTTTCAGGTTTCTGAACTTGCCAAGTTATCCATCGTGATTTTCATGGCGGGCTATCTGGTGCGACGCAATGGTGAAATCCAGGAAGAGTTGAGCGGCTTTGTGAAGCCCATGGGTGTGCTTGGTGTCATGGCGGTATTGTTGTTGCGGGAGCCGGACTTCGGAGCCACGGTCGTGGTGACGGTGACGTCATTAGGTATGATGTTTCTTGGTGGTATGAGGTTGCGGGATTTCGCCGGTATTCTCTTCGGGGTAATTGGGCTGTTGGCAATTATTGCGATATCGGCACCATATCGCCTGGCGCGTTTGACTACTTTCATGGATCCATGGGCTAGACCATTTGATACCGGGTACCAGTTAACCCAGTCGTTAATTGCTTTTGGCCGTGGAGGGTGGTTTGGGGCAGGATTAGGAAAGAGCATTCAGAAAATGTTCTATCTACCTGAAGCGCATACAGATTTTTTATTCGCCGTGATTGCGGAAGAATTGGGTCTCGTGGGGATGTTGGTTGTTATCGGATTATTCACTCTGCTAGTGATGCGTATATTCATGATGGGACGCGAAGCGCAAAAACAGGAGCGTCATTTTTCAGGGTATGTTGCTTACGGTTTTGGCTTGTGGGTGGCGATTCAATTTATTGTGAGTATTGGCGTGAATTCTGGGCTGTTGCCCACAAAAGGGTTAACATTACCGCTAATGAGTTATGGCGGCAGCAGTGTATTAGTAAATTGCGTGATGATCGCAGTCTTGCTGCGAATCGATCATGAAAACAGATTAATTTCATTGGGTATAACGTGACAAAGTTAAAGCGAGTTCTCATCATGGCAGGCGGCACCGGAGGGCATGTATTTCCCGGGCTTGCGGCCGCACATTTTTTTCGCGGTCGTGGTGTGGATGTACATTGGCTGGGTACCAGTCAGGGGCTGGAAGCAAAAGTTATTCCAGCAGAAAAGATCCCGCTGCACTTTATTACCATCAGCGGATTGCGCGGGAAAGGTATCAAAGCACTGTTGACTGCGCCTTTACGCATTATACAGGCAGTACTCGAAGCAAGAAAAATTATTGCTGAACTTAAACCTGATGTCGTGATAGGCATGGGTGGTTTTGCAAGCGGGCCAGGGGGTGTCGCAAGTTGGCTTGCCGGGTGTCCGCTGGTGATTCATGAGCAAAATGCGAAGGCAGGACTAACCAATAAAATTCTGGCTAACTTTGCCAAACGTGTACTACAAGGCTTTCCGGGCGCATTTAAGCAATCGCAAAAAGTAATTACCATCGGTAATCCTGTGCGCTTCGAAATCGAAAATATTCCTGCACCAGAGACTCGCTTAGCCGCAGACCGTAAACCTTTCAGGTTGTTGGTGCTGGGAGGTAGTCTTGGAGCCAAAGCATTAAATGAACTCGTGCCGCGCACTCTCGCAAAGCTAAGCTCGGATATTCGGCCTGAAGTGTGGCATCAGACTGGTGAGAAACATTTCGAAGATACAAAATCTTTATATGAATCAACTGGTATAAGAGCAAATCTTGTGCCTTTTGTTAAAGATATGGCTGAGGTATATTCCTGGGCGGATATGGTATTATGCCGGGCTGGTGCGTTGACGGTAGCTGAACTGTGCGCTGCCGGATTGGGTGCTGTCTTCGTACCGTTTCCGCATGCGGTGGACGATCATCAGACCGCGAACGCTGATTTCATGGTAAAGCAAAATGCTGCATTATGCGTTCAGCAAAAAGATTTAACAGAAGATCGGCTAGCCGATATAGTAGAACAGTTTGCTTTATCACCGTTTAAACGTATCGAAATGGCACAAGCTGCATTCCGATTGCGTCAAATTCACGTAACTGAGAAAATTTACGATATTTGTGAGGAGATTTCCCGTTGAGCTGGATGTTTGAAATGGGTCATATAAAGCATGTACACTTCGTCGGTATCGGCGGTGTGGGCATGGCAGGCATTGCTGAAGTGCTGCTGCGGCAGGGTTATACCGTGTCAGGTTCAGATCTTTCAGAAAACTCGCTGACACAGTGGTTGAAAGTCATGGGTGCGGTGATTTATCACGGCCATGATGCCAAAAATATTCAAAATGCAGATGTCATTGTGCGTTCTTCCGCAGTTGACTGGTCTAATCCAGAATTTGAAGCGGCACGTCTTGCGCGTATTCCAATTGTGCAGCGTGCAGAAATGCTGGGTGAATTAATGCGTTTTCGTTACGGCGTAGCGATAGCCGGTACACATGGTAAAACCACGACAACCAGTCTTATCACCAGTATTCTCGCGGAAGCGGGGCTGGATCCAACTTTTGTTATTGGTGGGCGCCTGAATAGCGTCGGCAGTAACGCCCGTCTTGGACGCGGGCATTATCTGGTCGCGGAAGCAGATGAAAGCGATGCTTCATTTTTATACCTTAAGCCTATGATTTCAGTCGTAACTAATATCGATCAAGATCATATGTCAACGTATGGTAACGATTTTGAAAAATTGAAATCTACGTTTATAGAGTTCCTGCATCATCTTCCGTTTTACGGTCTTGCGGTACTCTGCATTGATGATCCGATTGTCAGGGAAGTTCTTCCCAAGATTTCGCGTCCGATACTGACTTACGGTCTTGCGCCGGATGCGGATTTTTATACTGAACACTATACCCAGAACGGCATACAGACAAAGTTCGTTGTTAAACGTCCTCATGGATTACCACCGTTGCCTGTGACGCTGAATTGTCCGGGACGTCACAATGTCTTGAATGCGCTTGCCGCAATTGCCGTCGCCACCGAATTAAAAGTACAAGACAGTGCGATTACGGAAGCATTGGTTCATTTCGCTGGAATTGGCAGACGTTTCCAGGTTTATGGTGATTATGATTTGCCGCAGGGCGGCAAGTTTACGCTGGTTGACGATTATGGTCACCACCCGCGTGAAATTGCGGCAACAGTTGCTGCTGCCCGTGAAAGCTGGCCAGACCGTCGTTTAGTGATGGTATATCAGCCGCATCGTTACACACGTACACGTGATTTGTTTGTAGATTTCTGTCAGGTGTTATCTACAGTCGATAAATTATTCCTGCTGGATGTGTATTCAGCCGGTGAAAAACCAATTTTAGGGGCTGACGGCGCATCTTTGAGTGATGCAGTCACTCGGCAGGGAAGGCTGCATCCTATATTTGTTGAACGTCATGAAGCGCTATCGCAAATGCTGACTCATGAATTGAAAGACGGTGATGTATTGCTGATGCAGGGTGCTGGTAATATTGGCGGCATTGCGGCTAATCTTGCTGAACATGGACTGAAAAATGTTTCAGTGGATGTTAAAGGATAAATGAGTATGACGGACGCTATCACTCCAGAAAAAATCATGACAATCCGCGGCAAGCTGATGCGTGATGAACCGCTGAGCGGTTATACTTCCTGGCGTACAGGCGGTCCTGCTGATTATTTATATATTCCAGCTGATTTGAATGACTTAGCAGAATTTCTTAAACATCTTCCTAAGACTGTTCCGGTCACGTGGCTGGGGCTTGGCAGTAACACATTAATCCGTGACGGCGGCCTTGAAGGTGTGGTTGTAATCACACAAGGTGCGCTAACCAGCATGGCGCAAACTTCACCTGATGAAATTCGTGCGGAATCGGGTGTATCAGCTGCGCAGCTTGCACGCTTTAGTGCGAGGCAAGGTGCTTCAGGTCTTGAATTCATGGCGGGAATCCCTGGAACAGTCGGGGGTGCGCTGGCAATGAATGCGGGATGCTTCGGTGGTGAAACGTGGAAATTCGTTAAAGCTGTTGAAACGATCAACCGTAATGGGGAAATTAAAATCCGACCGGCTTCTGATTTTGAAGTGGCATACCGGCATGTAGCCAGACCGCAAGATGAATGGTTTGTAGCAGGTCATTTCATGTTAGCGCCGGGAGACAAGGAACTTTCGCTAAATCAAATCCGCGAAATGCTTGAGCGTCGAAACTCATCCCAGCCAACTGGCACTGCAAATTGTGGCTCTGTATTCCGTAATCCACCTGGAAATTTTGCCGGACGCCTCATTGAAGAATGCGGATTGAAAGGCAAATCCTGCGGCGGCGCGCATGTTTCACCCAAGCATGCAAATTTCATTATTAATGAAAATAGCGCGACTTCATCTGATATTGAAAAACTTATTTCTGAAGTGCGCAGTATAGTAGAGGAAAAGACAGGTATTACACTGATTCCAGAAGTTTGTATTATCGGACGAGCGTAGATTTGGCGTAGGTTGGGTTAGCGCGTTTTTTGCGCGTAACCCAACAACAAATGCTTAATGGCAGTAGGCTGGGGATGATCGTATGGATACTTCAAAATGGAATTCATATTTCCGGCTTGTTCGCCGATTTGTGGTTCATCGTATTTTTTTTCATATCGTTATTCCCATTACTGTGATTGCTGCGGCAACTTTTTACTGCACTGATGCTGTTAAATCCTTAAATTACTTTCCTATAAATATGGTGCGAATCACTGGCGCCGATCATCTCGATAAGCGCGAAGTAAAGGAAATTCTGGAGCCATTGGTCAGTAAGGATTTCTTTGCGGTGGATGTTGAGCATATCCGTGACCGCCTGCGTCAAATGCCTTGGGTATCAGATATTTCTGTCAGTAAAAAATGGCCGGCAGAAGTGGATATTACGATAACGGAAAAAACCGCAGCAGCACGATGGAATAAACAAAGCCTTTTGAGTATGGATGGCGATCTATTTGCACCGAAAGAATCATCGTATCCAGAGGGATTGGTTAATTTCGCAGGACCTGAGGGCGAACAGATTACAATGTTAAAGTATTTTATTAACTTTAATCGCATCTTGCGCCCATTACATGCTAAGATTTCTAATCTGGAATTGACGACGTATTTAACGTGGAATTTGCAGCTGGATAACGGTATGGTGCTGAAAGCGGGACATGGCGATATCTTGACTCGTTTAAACCATTTTGTAAAAGTGTACCCCAAAATCATCGGGGAACGCGCAGAAGATGTTGAGTATGTAGATTTGCGCTATCCTAATGGAATGGCGGTGAAATGGAAGAATGCGGGATGATTTTTTATGGCAAAGAAGCCGAATAAAGATTTAATTGTCGGGATAGACATTGGGACATCCAAAGTTGTCACACTTGTCGGCGAAATGTCGAATGACGGAAAGCTGACAGTGATAGGATTTGGCTCGCATAAATCCCAGGGATTGAAACGGGGCGTGGTTGTAAACATCGAATCTACTGTCCAGTCAATTCAGAAATCGGTTGAAGATGCAGAGCTAATGGCAGGATGTGAAATATATTCTGCTTTCACCGGTATTGCTGGCAGTCATATTCGCAGTATCAACTCACACGGAATAGTTGCGATACGTGACAATGAAGTTTCATACGGAGATGTGGAGCGGGTGATAGATGCTGCCAAGGCAATCGCTATCCCTGCTGATCAACGTATCCTGCATGTACTCCCTCAGGAATTCATCATCGATAGTCAGGATTCCATCCGTGAACCCGTAGGCATGTCTGGCGTACGTCTTGAAGCCAAAGTGCATATCGTGACCGGTGCCGTCAGTGCTGCACAAAATATTGTGAAGTGTATGAAGCGCTGCGGTCTGGCTACCTCTGATATCGTTCTGGAGCAGTTTGCCTCCAGCCAATCAATTCTGTCTGAAGATGAAAAAGAACTTGGCGTCTGCATGATTGATATCGGCGGCGGAACCAGCGATATCGCAGTTTTCACTGACGGTGCTATTCGTCATACTGCGGTCATTCCGATTGCGGGAGACCAGGTAACCAATGATATTGCCATCGCACTGCGAACACCAACCCGTAACGCAGAAGAAATTAAAATCAGCCACGGTTGTGCGCTGCAAGATTTTGTTGATACCAATGAAATGATTGATATCCCCATGATAGGTGATCGTGCGGCACGTAAAATTCCACGGCGCATGTTAGCTGAAGTGGTAGAGGCGCGTTATGAAGAATTATTCATGCTGGCGCTGAATGAATTACGTCGCAGCGGTCTGGAAAGCCGTCTTGCTGCAGGAATTGTATTAACCGGAGGTGCATCAAAAATTGAAGGTGCACAAGTGCTTGCGGAACGTGTGTTTAGAATTCCAGTGCGCATCGGTCGTCCGCATAATATTTCAGGGCTTCCGGATATTATAGACAATCCTATTTACGCAACAGGTGTAGGTTTGTTAGTGTATGGGCATAAACAGCGCCTGTCTCAGCGTGATGTCGTTATGAATCAACCCAGCATGAAAGGTTTGTGGTCGCGGATGCGAAGCTGGTTTCAAGGGAATTTTTAAACTGAGGTAATCACATGTTTGAATTATTGGATACATGCCAACAAAACGCAGTCATTAAAGTTGTTGGAATTGGCGGCGGCGGCGGTAATGCTGTTGAGCACATGATGGCAGGACATATTGAAGGTGTAGAATTCATCTGTGCCAACACGGATGCGCAGGCGGTGAAAAATTCATCCGCCAACACAATTATTCAGCTGGGTGAAAATATCACCCGCGGTCTGGGAGCAGGTGCAAATCCTGAAGTTGGCAGACGTGCTGCCGAAGAAGACCGTGAAAAAATCAAAGCAGTTTTGAGCGGTGCGGATATGGTCTTTATTGCTGCCGGTATGGGCGGCGGAACGGGTACTGGCGCGGCACCTGTGTTTGCGCAAATCGCCAAAGAACTTGGGATACTAACAGTTGCTGTTACAACCAAACCATTTTCATTTGAAGGTAAAATGCGTTTGCAGACAGCAGAACAGGGAATTGCGAATCTGTCACAATATGTTGACTCATTAATTACAATTCCAAATAACAAATTACTGAGCGTGCTTGGTAAGAACGTTACATTGATCAATGCATTTAAAGCTGCAAACGATGTATTGCGCGGCGCGGTTCAGGGTATAGCAGAGCTCATCACCCGTCCTGGTTTGATTAACGTTGACTTTGCAGACGTCCGTACCGTGATGTCAGAAATGGGAATGGCCATGATGGGTACCGGCGTCAGCTCTGGTGAGCATCGTGCGCGTTTGGCTGCAGAAGCAGCTATTGCAAGCCCCTTGCTGGAAGACGTGGACTTAACAGGTGCGAAAGGTGTACTTGTTAATATTACTTCCGGTCTTGATCTTTCTATCGGTGAATTTGAAGAAGTCGGCGAAGTGATACGAGAAATTACTTCAGACAGTGCAACAGTTGTTGTTGGTACTGTTATTGATCCAGAGTTGCGTGATGAAGTTCGCGTGACAGTCATCGTAACTGGCCTTGGCAGAAAGCAGGTTGCTGCAGCACTCAAGATGCCGGCAATTGAAAAAGTTGGAAGTGGTGATCATCAGGGTCAATATGATTATGGCCAGCTGGACAAACCAGCTATCAATCGTCGTCACAGCGAACCTAAAGGACCTGAGCCTATCGCTGCTCCGGCAATGTCATTCCAGCAGCCGCAGACACAGTCTCAAGCACCGCAGCCGGCTCAACAGCAGTCGCAACAGGCTCAGCAGCCACCAGCCCCACAGCAGCAGACTTATCGCCAGCCTGTGTATACTCAGCCGGCGCAACCATCGACACAGCAGGCACAGCCTGCGCCGCAGCCAGCTGAAAATCTGCATGATATCGATTATCTCGATATACCGGCATTTCTGCGCCGTCGTGAAGAAGAGGCGTAATCTCCAGCGTAATATCGACAGCAGGAGCTAGAGATGTTCCAATCCAAGCCTGTAATTGATCCAGTCAATATGACAGAAGATGAAAGCCGCCAATTAGGGCGGCTTCTTTTGTTAATTCATGAAGTAAATGGTGATGTATATTTTCCTGCAGGTAAATCAGTACACTGGGTTGATGGTGATGATGATTTTGAGAGACATGAGATTAATTTAAAATATCCAGTTATCATTCGCACCAGTAGACATAATCCTCAACAGCTGCGTTTGGAAGTGATAGGTAATGTGGTTGGTGCAGGTGCGTTTTCATACGTCTACGATATTTTGGCAACACTGGTGCCACAGACTGACGGCAGCCTTGAAAAAAAAGTCAAGCAGCGAATTGTAAAGTTTCAAATAGAAAAGAAACATACTTATGAGGTGGTTGATAATGAACACATGCATGCTGCAGCTGTACCTCATCTTCATATCAAGCGCCCGGTTTATCTCGATTATGAAGGTAAAAGCGCTTCATTTCTTGTTGGGCGAAAAATGCCGGGGAAATCACTAGAGTATCTTGTGAAACTCCGCGATACGATCATTCTGTCACTTGACGAGAGATTGCGTTTATCAATTGAATTGATTCATGCATTACAAGAACAAGTGCATGCGAATTTAATTGTGCATAGAGATGTAAAACCCGCGAATATTTTTGTCAATCTCATTACAGGTAAAAAATCACAAGCTTTTTACATTGATTTTGGATTAAGTAAATCAAAGTACGAATATGATAAACAGATGGCTGGGACGCCGTTATATCTGGCGCCAGAAGTCTGGAAAGGTGTGAACGCAACTCCGCAATCAGATATTTATGCTCTGGGTGTAGCGTTGAGTCTGGTGTGGGGAGCATCTGCGCTTAAAAAAGCAAATGTAGAGAATTCATTGAATCGACAATTTCCAGGATTATTTACAGGTATGACAGCTCTGGATCCTGGGCGGCGCAACAGAATCAAACAAATTATCAGTAAAATGTGCGCGAATGACCCCGCCGAACGCGGAACACTGCAAGAGGCTGAAGCAGCATTTGATGCATTGCGTTATGAAATAATGTTTAGTGCAGTCGATGTCCGAAAACAAAATTTATTAAAGCAAGTGCATGATGCGGCATATCACTTGCGGAATGACCTGAAAAATTATTATTTGCATGAAAGTGATAAATGGAATATCAACACAATCCGGCGTGAAATCACAAAGGTTATGTGGAAGTTTCCTGATGATGCCGAATTAATTACGGAATTTGTCAACACATTCGGAATGTCTACTCTCGGCGGGTTGACTGATAGAGAAAGTATTAATAATAAGATGAAAGAATTGACGTCCGAATATATTTTTATGAAGGATGATTTACGAACTGCATACAAATCACTTGATCAATTGGTTCAGGGCGGTGTGCCGGAATTTGATGGCATTTATCAAGCTTATCTCACCAGTCTTTTGCATAATGTTTCACGCAGGCTGGATATCAAGCCTGCAACTGTTGATGATTTACCTGAATTATCCAAAAAATTCAGCAAAGATATCGCGCGAATCCAGCTTGAAATTGACTTGATACTTCGTGTTAAAAACAAACTGGCTCCCGCGCAGCATTATGTACGTCGGCTCCCTCAAGCTAGTTTGCCGGCATCGGCCGGCGGATTATTTGCCGTCAAGAAAGCTGCAGCGATGGAAACCAAAGCCGAATCGCAGTGGGAAATTCCGACCGAATCCATCGTGTCACAATTTTACGACAATAACATCCCAACTATTCGCAAAAAATGATGGATATATATGATTAAACATGATAAAAAGACTTAACTGCGGGGTTGGCAAAAAGGGAATCGGCCAGGCCCTGTTTTGACTTATTTACAAAAAAACATCACTTTATGGTATACTGTGAAGAATTTATATGGCGAATCAGAAGCAAGGGATGATTAAACAAAGAACTCTTAAGAACGTAATCAAGGCGACCGGCATCACGCTGCATGGCGGTGAGCGCGCTGAAATCGTATTACGTCCGGCTCCGGTCAATACCGGCATTTTATTTCGCCGCACTGATTTAAACCCTATTGTTGAAATTCCTGCCCTGGCTGAAAATGTGGGCGATACCACTCTTTCCACGACACTGGTAAAAGACGGTGTGCGTGTCGCATTGGTTGAGCATTTATTGTCAGCTTTTGCTGGTATGGGCATTGATAACGCATTTGTTGATGTTTCTACCCCCGAGATTCCCATTATGGACGGCAGTGCCGGTCCGTTTGTATTCCTGATTCAGTCTGCTGGCATCGAAGAACAATATGCCGCAAAGCGTTTTATCCGTATCAAGCGCAAGGTTAAGATCACAGACGGTGATAAATGGGCATGTTTTGAACCATTCAATGGTTTCAAAGTTAATTTCACTATCGAATTCGACCACCCGTTATTCAAGCCGCATACCAATACTGCAACGCTTGATTTTTCCAGTCTGTCATATGTAAAAGAAGTCAGTCGTGCACGTACATTTGGTTTCATGGCGGAATTTGAAAAGCTGCAATCATTAAATCTGGCACGCGGTGCCAGCCTCGATAACGCGATCGCGATTGATGAATTCCGCGTGTTGAATGAAGACGGCTTGCGTTATGAAAATGAATTCGTCAAACACAAAATCCTCGATGCAGTCGGCGATCTTTACCTGCTGGGTTCCAGTCTTGTCGGTGCTTTCAGTGGTTATAAATCCGGCCACGCACTTAATAACAAATTGCTGCGTGAATTGCTGGTTCAGAAAGATGCCTGGGAATTTGTGACGTTTGAAGATACCAAAACTGCACCAATTTCATATGTAAAACCAATTTTGGTTGAAGCTTAGTATCGTCATTCCCGCGAAAGCGGGAATGACAATTATCTAACATGTCCCGCAATTCGCAGCATAATCTCTCGCAGCTCTTCATCTTCAATTGTTTCTGCCATTGCGGTCAGCGTTTGTGCGGTTTGTTCTGACATTAATGCTGGTGGCACTGTTTTTGTTTGCGAAGGGCCTCGCTGTACATCCACAGGCTGGGCTGGGCGCACCTTGGGTTGAATTTCTTTGATATGGCGCAATGCCGACGTTTTGTGCAGTTTCTTCAGAAGGTCTGCGGACTGATAGCGCAGCTGGGTAGCCGCGGAGCCATTCGTCGTTAATATAACTAATACGCCATTGGTTAAATTTGCTACCTGGCAGTGTGGCCGCAGGGTGCTGTCTAATAATGGAACGAGCGCTTCATTCAGGCGTTGAATTGCCTTAACTTTGGACAAAACGGTTTGCAAATCCCGGTGATTGGGTTGTAAAAGTGTAGAAACTGGTTTGGCGGGATCGTCTTTCATGTGACTAACTTACACTATAATTTGACTTTTTCACAATACAAGGTAAAGTTTTCACTTGGTTTTTTTCTATAAGATAAAGATACCGAATCCATGTTAAATCGCATTTTTACGAATCTCTTGGGCAGCCGAAATCAGCGAGTGTTGAATAAACTCTGGAAGTCAGTTGCCAAAATTAACGTGCTTGAATCCGAGCTCGAAAAACTTTCTGATGCTGAGCTGAAGGCCAAGACTGATGAATTTCGCCAGCGCCTCAAAAACGGCGAAAAACTGGACGCGCTTTTGCCTGAGGCCTTTGCTGTGGTACGCGAGGCATCCAAGCGTACGCTGATGATGCGTCATTTTGATGTGCAGCTGATCGGCGGTATGGTGCTGCATGGCGGCAATATCGCGGAAATGCGCACCGGTGAAGGTAAAACACTGGTGGCGACACTTTCTGCATATCTAAATGCATTGCCGGCCAAAGGCGTGCATATCGTGACGGTTAACGATTACCTCGCAAGACGTGACGCTGAATGGATGCGTCCGTTATATGAATTTTTAGGTTTGACTGTTGGCATCAACTTGCATGGGCTGACTAACAAAGAAAAGCAAGAGGCATACGCCGCAGATATTACCTACGGTACCAATAATGAATTTGGTTTTGATTACCTGCGTGACAATATGGTTTTCAATGTGCAGGATAAGGTGCAGCGCGGCACGCACTATGCCATCGTAGACGAAGTCGACTCCATTTTAATTGATGAAGCGCGTACACCACTCATTATTTCCGGTGCAGCAGATGAAAGCACTGATTTATATCTCGCAGTCAATGAAGTGATTCCCAAGCTGATTCGTCAGATTGATAAGGAAGGCCCTGGCGATTATTCGCTGGATGAAAAATCCAAACAGGCGCACTTGACGGAAGAAGGCCATCAGCACGTCGAAGAATTGCTAGCCAAGCACGGATTGCTGCGTGAAGGTGAAAGTCTTTATGAAGCGCAAAATATTGTCCTGATGCATCATGTGCACGCAGCGCTGCGTGCGCACACGCTGTTCCAGCGCGATGTGGATTACATCGTGCAGCGCGGTGAAGTTGTGATTGTCGACGAACACACCGGTCGCACCATGCCGGGCAGACGCTGGTCTGACGGCTTGCATCAGGCGGTGGAAGCAAAAGAAAAAGTGAAGATCAATCAGGAAAACCAGACACTCGCTTCCATTACGTTCCAGAATTATTTCCGTCTTTATGAAAAATTATCCGGCATGACGGGTACAGCGGATACCGAAGCATACGAATTCCAGCAGATTTACGGGTTGGAAGTCATTGTTATCCCAACACATAAAGACATGATACGTCAGGATTTACATGATTTTATCTACATGTCGCCGGAAGAAAAATACACTGCGATTGTTGACGATATCAAAACAACACATGAAAAAGGCCAGCCTATTCTGGTGGGTACAGCCTCGATTGAAGCATCGGAATTTTTATCCGGCTTGTTGAACAAGGCGAAAGTTCCGCATCAAGTGTTGAATGCGAAATTCCACGAAAAAGAAGCGCAAATTATTGCGGAAGCAGGTCGTCCAGGCGCTGTTACCATCGCAACTAACATGGCGGGCCGCGGTACAGATATCGTGCTCGGCGGTAATCTCAATGCGGAATTAAATGCACTGGAAAATCCATCGGATGAAGAAGTAAATAATCGCACGAATGCCTGGCGTCAACGCCATGAGCAAGTGTTGAATGCCGGCGGTTTGTATGTACTTGGTACGGAACGTCATGAATCACGCCGTATTGATAACCAGCTGCGCGGTCGTTCCGGTCGTCAGGGTGACGCAGGACGTTCACGCTTTTATTTATCCATGCAGGATAATTTAATGCGAATTTTCGGCGGCGAACGCGTCAATTCCATTATGCAGCGTATCGGCATGAATAAGGGTGAAGTGCTGGAATCGCGCATGTTGTCGCGTCTCATCGAAAATGCGCAGCGCAAAGTCGAAGCTTATAACTTTGACGTGCGCAAACAGCTGCTGGAATATGATGATGTCGCAAATGAACAGCGTAAAGTGATCTATAGCCAGCGTGATGAACTGCTTACTGCTGACAGCATCGCCGACACAATTAATGAAATTGGCATGCGCGTGATGGATCAAACCATTGATATTTTTATTCCGCCGCACAGTATGTCGGAAGAGTGGGATGTCGCAGGGTTGGAAGATCGTCTTGCTAATGACTTCACACTGAAACTTCCGCTGCAGCAATGGCTGGATGAAGATGAAGCGCTGGATGAAGACAGGCTGCGCGAGCGCGTCAAGCAGGCGTTTAAAGAATTATATGAAGCCAAAGAAGCTGAAATGGGTTCGGATATCATGCGGCAGTTTGAAAAGGCTGTGATGCTGCAAACAGTCGATTCTTGCTGGCGTGAACATCTGGCGGCTATGGATTACCTGCGTCAGGGTATCCATTTACGCGGTTACGCGCAAAAGAATCCAAAGCAGGAATATAAGCGTGAATCATTTGAAATGTTTGCGCAGCTGCTGGATAAAGTAAATTATGAAGTGATGTCGGCACTTAGTAAATTTGAAGTGCGCGTCGAAAATGATTTGGCTGCAATGCAGGAACAGCAGCGCAACACAATAGATCAACAGCACATTCAGTATCAGCACGCAGAGGCAAGCGTTCTGGCGGAAGCTGAGGCGACTGAACGGGAAGAGACGGCGCAGGCTGGTAATGTCCATGTACTGCCAATCATGCGTGACACACCGAAAGTCGGACGCAATGATCCGTGTACTTGCGGTTCAGGCAAAAAATTCAAACAATGCCACGGAAAATTAGCGTGACGGCAATGTCAATTAGAAAAGATAAAATCACTGTACACGCAGTAGCGGGTTTGCTAGTGCGTGACGGTAAAATGCTCGTGGCTGAACGCCCCGAAGGCAAACCATACAGTGGTTTTTGGGAATTTCCCGGTGGCAAAGTGGAAAATAATGAAGCCGGTGATGAAGCAATTCGACGAGAATTGCACGAAGAATTAGGCATTGAAGTTATCAAGGCTGAGCACTGGTTCGAACATTTATACGCATATCCTGATAAAACTGTATTTCTGGAATTGTGGTTGGTGACAGACTTTGCCGGTGAACCGGTCAGCCGTGAAAATCAAGTGCTGCGCTGGGCAAGTTTCGATGAAATCCTGCACCTCAAATTGCTGGAAGGCAATCTGGCTATCATGAGCCATATTAAATCGCTGTTTGACTGAATATCTGGTGATTCTCAACCGCGTTGTTATGCTAGTGCAGCTGCTATGGCTGTAATGGTTTTGTCTAACCCTGACGCCATTGATTCACGCGGCTGCCAATGCAGTTTTTTACGTAATTTACTATCATCAATCGCGTAGCGAAAATCATGTCCGGGTCTGTCGTTAACGAATGAGATTAAAGATGTGCACGGCTTGTTTTGCGGGATTTTTTTGTCAATTAATTCACAAATATATTGTACAAGTTTGAGATTTTCCCATTCATTATTGCCGCCAATATTGTAGGTTTCGCCAATCACGCCGTCTTTCAAGATCGTCATCACAGCGCTGCAATGATCATCAACATACAGCCAGTCACGAATGTTTTTGCCCGTCCCATATACTGGAATTGGCTGCGAAGTTAAGCATGAACGAATGATCGTTGGAATGAATTTTTCTGGGTGTTGATACAGCCCATAATTGTTGGAACAATTGGAAATCGTTACCGGCAAACCATAAGTATGATGATACGCATGCACCAGGTGGTCAGATCCAGCTTTGGTTGCAGAGTAAGGTGAACGCGGTTGATATGCGGTAGTCTCCGTGAAAGCGGGGTCTTGCGGCATCAGTGAACCATACACTTCATCCGTTGAAATGTGATGAAAACGGCAGTGTTCACGCGGGTTATTTTCCACTTCAATCCAATGATGACGCGCTGCTTCCAGCAGTGTGAATGTACCCAGCACATTAGTTTCAACGAACGATTGCGGCGATGTAATTGATCGGTCAACATGACTTTCTGCGGCAAAATGCACGATGGTGTCAACGTGATGATGGTGCAGCAAATGCCGCACCAGTTTCGCATCGCAAATATCGCCTTGTACGAAATGGTGACGCTCTGCATGCGGCAGATTTTTTAAATTATCGAGTGAACCTGCATACGTCAATTTATCCAGATTGATGATGTTGATTTCAGGTTGATTCGTCAGTACATAGCGAATGAAATTGCTGCCTATAAACCCTGCGCCCCCTGTAACAAGCATTGAATGAGGCTGGTAACAACTCATGCTTGTTCCTCAATCAGCTTGGGAATGATCTGGCAAATTGCATTTCGCCATGAAGGCTGTTCAATCTGGTAAGTTTTTTTGATTTTACTGCAATCAAGAACAGAATGCGCCGGACGTTTGGCATCTGTGATGTACTCTGCTGCTGAAATGGGTTTGATTTCATCTGCGGCTAATTGCTCGTGTTCGCGAGCTTCTTCAATAATTGCTTTCGCAAAATCAAACCATGAAACTGACTCTGAGCTACAGTAATGTAACGTGCCTTGAAAGGAGGGATTATTACAAATAATATATATCGCACTAGCGATGTCGTCTGCAGAAGTGGGGCACGTGATCTGATCATTTACAACTCGCAGTACACTGCGTTCGCGTGCTAGTTTCAACATGGTTTTCAGAAAATTATTGCCGTACTCACTGAATATACCGCTTACGCGCAAAATGATGTGATTTTCGCAGCTGCTGCGAATCGCCTGTTCGCCTTCCCATTTACTTTTGCCGTAAATATTAACGGGGCAGGCGGTATCATCTTCCAGATATTTTTCTTTATTATTGCCGTCAAAAATATAATCGGTGGAAATGTGTAGTAATTTAATTTGATTCTTTTTGCACAATAAACCAACGTGCCCAGCACCAATATGATTAACGAGATCAGCGCCTCCTGCTTCATGTTCTGCTCTGTCGACAGCAGTATATGCAGCGGTATTAATGACAATATCGGGTACGTGTTTATCAAGCGCTTCCTGTATGGAATCCGGGTGTGTGATATCCAATTCATCATGTGAACAGATATTCAGTGTGAATTGTTTGGCTAGCGGATGATTAGCTAGTGCATTTGCAAGCTGTCCGCGGCCGCCGGTAATTAAAATTCTAGGCGAATAATTTGGCATGATTTATCTCTTTTAGTGTCGGATAAAGTTTGTCCTTTGGTGATAATATCGGATTATCGACCGGCCATTCAATCTTTAATTCAGGATCATTCCAGATAATGCCGTGTTCTGTCTGCGGTGAATAATAATCGGTGCATTTATAGCAAAAATCAGCTTCATCGGAAAGTGTGCAAAAGCCGTGAGCGAAACCCGGCGGAATATAAATTTGTGTGGGCGTTTCATCACTCAGCGTCAATGCAAACCATTTTTTATAAGTAGGCGATGAGCGTCGGATATCAACCATCACATCCCACACTTTTCCTCGTATCACCCAAACTAATTTGCCTTGTGAGTGCGGCATTTGAAAATGCAGGCCGCGCAGGGTGTCTTTTTTTGAACGTGAAATATTATCTTGCACCATGAGTGGAATACCGGCATTGAGATAGCGGTTTTGTTGATGCGATTCATAGAAAAAACCGCGGTCATCGCTAAATAATCGAGGCTGGATTATTAAAATCCCTTGCAGTGGGGCTTCGGTGATATTCATTTTTTAATTACACTAATTCCAGTAAATACTTGCCGTAACCGCTTTTTGTCTGCGGCTTGGCGAGTGATGTTAATTGCGGCTGATTAATGTATTTCATGCGCCACGCCGCTTCTTCCGGGCTGCCGATTTTCATGCCCTGACGCTGTTCTAAAACTGAAATAAAATTGGCAGCATCCAGGAGTGATTTATGTGTGCCGGTATCAAGCCATGCAGTGCCGCGGCCAAGTAACTCCACGCTCAGGTTTTGCAGCTTGAGATAAGCGAGGTTGATATCAGTAATTTCCAGTTCACCGCGTGATGATGGTTTTAGTTGCCGTGCAATTTCGACTACGCTGCTGTCATAAAAATATAAACCGATCACGGCATAATGCGAGCGCGGATGTTTGGGCTTCTCAACGATATCAATTGGTTTTTTATTATCGTCGAAGCAGATGACTCCGTAACGCTCTGGATCACTTACATAATAACCAAAAATCTGTGCGCCTGATTTCAGTGTTGCTGCGCGCTGCAGTTTTTCAGTGAGTCCGTCGCCGTACAGAATGTTGTCACCAAGAATCAGGCAGACAGGATCATTGGCTATGTAATCTGCGGCAATGATAAATGCTTCTGCAATGCCGTTTGGTTGCGGTTGTACTGCATATGATAATTTTATGCCCCATTGTGAGCCGTCTTTTAGCAGTGTGCGGAATAGTTCAGCTTCATGTGGTGTCGTGATGATGAGAATATCGCGTATTCCTGCCAGCATCAGTGTGGATAAGGGGTAGTAAATCATGGGCTTATCATAAACAGGCAGAAGCTGTTTGCTGATAGTAAGGGTGGCGGGATGTAGTCTTGTACCAAGACCGCCGGCCAAAATGATACCTTTCATTCATTTTCTCTCATAAAAACAATGCGCCGCTTAACTGCACATATTATAATTGCCATTTTCGCTGGTGAGAATCATATCATGACACAGCCGTTAGTGACGATATTAGTTCCAAATTATAAAACACTGGAATTGACCAAATTGTGTCTGCGTCTGTTACGCAAATTCACAGATCCCGAGATGGCTAAAGTCATAGTGATTGATAATGATTCTCAAGATGAATCACTGGATTACCTGCGCAGCGTGAAGTGGATCAGCTTAATTGAGCGCAAGGCGGTTCCCGGTGAGAGTCCGGTTGTTTCGCATTCGCGTGCGCTGGATTTGGGGCTTGAGTGTGTCACCACGCCGTATGTCCTCTCCATTCACACAGACACACTGGTGAAAAATTCGCAATGGCTGCATTTTCTTATTAAGGAAATTCTGAAGCGCCCAACGATTGCTGGTGTGGGTTCGTGGAAACTGGAATCAAAACCATTTTGGCGCCGCGTGTTGAAAAATATCGAACGGCAGATGCAGCTCGCGTTTTACAGCCTTACTGGCAAAAATAATCATGGTCTTGAAGGTGTTGGCAAAAATTATTATTACCTGCGAAGTCACTGCGCGTTGTACCGCATGGATGTCATGCGTCAATTGAATTTGCATTTCACAGACGGTGACATGGTTGCCGGCAAATATATGCATAAACAGATTATTGAGGCGGGTTATGAAATGGTATTTATCCCGTCGGATATTTTGATTAATTATGTTGAGCACATTAATCACGCGACAACTGTGTTAAATCCTGAACTCAGCACGCGTGAGAAGAGTGTCATCAGAGGCATGCGGCGCATTGAAAACAGTTTGAAGCGCTTGCAGGCGGAAGTGGTGATGGCGGATGCGGAGTTGGATAATTAATTTTATATAAAAAAACGGGCACGTTTACGGGTACGAAAAATCAAAAGCCGGTAACGCAAACGTTCACGAAAGCATATCAATTAGAATTAATCCTGGTACTTGAATCCAATCTTGTTGAAGTGACCTTCGAGTTCGTCAATATTATTAAAGCGTATGCGCACGTAACCACCGCCTTGTTCTTCATAATCAATATTCACGCGGTTGCCGACGTGTTCTGATAATTTGACTTCGAGGTGTTTGGTGTTGGCGTCGCTGTACGGGCTTTCTGATGCCGCAGGCTGCTGGATTTTTTTCGCTTCCAGTTCCATTTTGCGGACATTCCAGCCTTTTTCAACGCAGCGGTTGGCAAGATCAATTTGATGCATGGGCTGCAGGCCGGCGAGAATTTTGCCGTGGCCTTCGCTGATTTGCCCGGATGCAAGTAATTGCTGTACTTTCGGTTCGAGTTTCAAAAGACGCAAAGCATTAGTGATGGCCGTGCGTGATTTGCCGACGGAGGCCGCAACTTCTTCATGTAAGTATTGGAATTCATCAATCAGGCGCTGATAGGCTTGCGCTTCTTCAATCGGGTTTAAATCCGCGCGACTGATGTTTTCAATGATGGATGCCTGCAGCGCCTGTTCATCGGTGTAATTGAACACCAGGCAGCTGACATCGCCCAATCCTGCCATCTGCGCAGCACGCCAGCGGCGTTCACCGGCAACGATTTCGTACTGATGATCGGCCAGGGGGCGCACGACGATAGGCTGCAAAAGGCCGCCTGTGCTGACGATCGAATCAGCCAGTTCTTTCAGTTTTTCCGGATCAAAGTGCTGCCGCGGCTGATATTTGCCGCGAACCAGTAATTCGATAGATATTTGTTGCAGAGTTGGTCTACGTTTTTGCATGGCGACTAATTTACCTGAAATTAAATGATGCGTCATCAGCATTGATTATCAAGTATTTTCCCATAAAAACAAGCGCTTAGAATGATGGGTAATATTTAAGTGATTGATTTAATATTGTTTTAATTTTGATCTGATAGAATTTGCGGCATGAAAATATATATAGCTGGCATCCGGTTATCGCCGGAACATGAACATTTACCATTCGCTGAAAAAGTCGAATACGTTATTGCTTTGCTTAAAACTATTGATGCGGAAGCAAAAGCGAAAATGCCTGACGCTGCTGATGTGCAGATATTTGTTGTCATGTGTGAATATGCGCTGACGTCAAATGGCGCGATACCATATCATGAATTGCATGCTGGTTTGGCCGCGATGCAGGAAGCTGTCAGAAACTTCCCAAATATGATTCTTGTTCCTGGTTCAATCGCGTCATTCGAAGAAATTGAATGTGAAAAAAGATTGCGGCAAAAATCGCAAACGCTGCTTGAAAATCACGATAAATTACGCAGTGATCCGAATATAGCGGATCGATGGATGATAGTGAAAGCACGTACAGACTGGCAGGATAAAACTACACATGAAAATGAGCTAAAAGTAGATATTTTACTGCGCAATTGCTTTTATGTCATGACGTTAAATGGCATGGCAAAACGGCATAACTCTGTTCCATTCTTTGAATATAAGATGTTAAAGCATCGCGAATCAGAAAGCCTGTTTTATATAGGTCATAGTGATCCTGTTTTAAAAATCAATACCAGCCGCGGTGAATTCAATCTCGCCGTATTGTTTTGTGTTGAACAAAAGATTCTGAAATTGAAAGGTGGTACTCGTTATCCAGATACCCCTATCGTACAAGTTGTGTCTTCAGATACAGTTGATATGGATCATGATAATATTTTTTCGGCACTCTGCATTCAAATGGATAGTAAACATGGATTAAACGGCTTGAAAGTAGTGATGAATTACAATCATTGTCAGGCGCATCAAATTGATGATGTGCTGTGTTTTGTTTACGATTCAAATAATCCAAAATCATTCACTGAGCAAACTGGGGTGATCGCGTTTGGCGGTGAAAAATTTGATAACATTCCTGTGCCGGAAGTTAATGAAGAAAATATGCCGCACAAATCACTGCGTAGACAGGGTCATCCATTCTTGTTGCATCAAGCAGGGAAGGCGTGGCCTAAACGGTTTGATGAGGAAGATGTTGATTCGCGTAAAGATTATGGATTAAAGTAGCGCATCATTCTTCAAGCTCAAGGATAAGAGATGTTTAACCGTTCTCCGCAAACGAAAATAATAAATGAAACAGAAATCGAAACAGTATGCCGTCTGGCACGCGCTGCAGATCTGGAAGGATTGAAAGAGCATCAACGCAATCATCAGCATTTTTATTATTCCCAACGTAAAGAAGATGGCTATACTGCCATGCGTATTCTTGCTAGCGAGGGAAATATTCTTGCCGTGCATTTTCTAATTCGGAATTTTCATGAAATTGCCGATGATGCGGTGAAAGGGTTTGCTGAAGCAGGGTTGTTTGATGAAGTTGAAAAATTATGCACCATAAGAAAGTCTAAATACGAATTTATTAATCAAGCTGAATATGAAGAGTATAAAGTAAACCATTATTTTCAAGTGTTTCATCCTGATGAGAGCAAGTTAAAAGGATATGTACGCGGCGGTCATGATCATAAAGTTGAAGAGATGTTAAATATGTTTTCAGATGATTCTAAATTTTTAGACATCGCACTTCATGGATATTTAAAGGCAAAACGCTGGGATAGAGTGCAAGAATTACTGTCTCGGGGCGCACATTTAAACCTCGACGATTTGTCTGGAAAATTTATTAAAGATAACCGTGAACGTCTCTTCGCATATATGCCTGGCATGCAAAGCCGCGTGAATTTGCTTGCTGTGAAGTCCCAGCAAAAATACAAAGGCGAGAAAATTATACAGCTGAAAGATGCTGATGTGATGCATCGATTGATGAGTGAATATGATCTTAATTACGATCAGGCAAAGGCGCTGGCTGCTATTAAAGCAAATGGCAACTTGGCAGGCGTACGTACATGGCTGCTGCAGGGAATGCAAGTTAGTAAGCCTGTTGCAAGGATCGTCAATGAAGATGAAGATGATGAAGATGATGATGAAAATACTCCTTCTCTTCCTCTATTGCCGACGGATATTTATTGTCTGATTACCAAGCTGGTATTAGGAATGTCGCAGCAAGATACAAAAAAAATAATTCAAAATGTCCACGCGAATTTATTTGCAAATATACAAAAAAGCTTGTCACATAAATTGGCAAGTGGATTATTTTCATCAACAAAATACTTTGTCGAAAATGCGAAAGCAGTCGAGCAGTTTGAGAATCGTTATAAGAATTACCACAGATGAATATTTAATTTAAGTACAGTTTATGAGGGTTATTTAATTAGTGGTGGGAGATTGCAGGTTGTTGAATGGTTGATAAAAATCAGTGTAATTTATTAAAACTTGCTTAAGCGGCTGATAGATGAAGCTGCGTTATCTTGAAGTGCCCGGGTTAACTCGCGCATCGAGTTAACCCGGATTTAAAGTTTACAAAGTTGGAGCGGAAGGGGAGGGGGTTTCAAAATATTCTGTATGCAGTTTTTCGTCTACTTGCGCTGCTGCCGGATGATGATTTTTACCGACTTTATCGGCAATTTCTTCATAGTTCGCATATGATTTTGATAAACCACGATGACGTGCGCTAAAGAGTGTGCTCGCTCCTGCAACGAGGCTGACGCCGCCGCCAGCAATTAACGGAATTGCAATTGGCAGCGAAATAATCGGTAGAACGCCAGCGAGTGCCAGGCCGCCGATAATTGCGGCAGCGCCGCCAAGGAAGGCGAGAATCGCGCCTATGACTTTACGTGCTGTAGATGGCTTGCCTATGGTGTTATTTTCTGTCAGTGCGTGCAGCTGCCGCAATCTCACTACATTTTCAGGGTGTGCTAATACTTCCTGTGCAACGACAAAAATTCTGGTGTGTAGTCGCTTATCAAACTCTGGCTCGTTTGCTTTGCGCCTTCTGGTTGCCTGTTCGTGAATACACTCAGACATTTTTTTACCTGCAGCGTAAAACTGGCGCCAGTCGCGGCTGTTATCTTGTGGTCCGCGTGCCAGCATATTATCGAAGGCATTCTTTGCCTGATGATATTCAATGTTGTCCTGTTGCAGGACATCTTCTTCTGTCAAGATTTTTAATTGCTCTGGATATTGCTTTGCCAGATTAGTGTATTGCTCGCGTACATCAGTACTTTCTACACATGGATCTTCCAGGGTGCTGATAAGCGTCTTAATGTAGTCCTCATTTCCGCTCAGTTTCTGTATTTCTTCGCGTATTAAACCAGCTAATTGATAGTATTTATTGCGTGGTATGTCATTGTCGGTTTTGCCGGCAACATTTTCATTGTGATAGATGAAGTTGGCGCGATCACCTAACGTCATTAAGCTGCGGCGTGTTTGCCATGTTAAGTCTTGATGATGTGTGTCAGCATAACTTTGAATTTTAGTTAGTAACTGATTATGCAAGTCATCCAGCATTTTTTGCGGATCATTGTATAAGTTCATCAATAAAAACGAGCTTTGCAGTGCTTTTTGTCTATTTAACAAATCACGCTGATTGTCTCGGAGATCTTCGAACTCACTGCGTCTGGTATCAACAACTTGCTGCTGTTTTTTGAGTTGCTCATCCAGATTCTGCTTTTCACTTTCGGCACAGGTTAATTGTTCTTTCAGTGATGTTGTGTCAGTGCTGTCACAAACAGATGTGAACTCATCTTTTGATTTTGCAACATGAGCAGTATGAGCATCCAGCAATTGTTGCAGGTTAATAATTTCAGTTTCATTCGCCCGCTTTTGCGCGCTGGTCGATTGAATCTTGCGTTCGCATTCCTGAATTGTCAGTTGAAATGGTTTAGCTAAATCAGACTGTATTTGCAATCGCTTTTGCAGTTCCTGACTTGGAAATTTGGATGCATATCCATCCTCTTTCAGTTTGGAATCGGTAGCAGAAATATTGCTGTTGATATTGTTTATTTCACTGGTATTGGATCTGATTTTTTCTTTGGTGTCATTAATTTCGCTGACAGTAGTTTGAATTTCTGCATCAAGTCTCTCGACTTTATTTGCGTGATCCTTGTATTTACTGCGTGCGGAGTCAGTTTGTCTTTGCAAGTTTTTTTCTTCTGACAGCCACGCTTCTTGCTTACGTTTTAGCTGATCGCTTTGCACTTGAATATCTGACCTTAATTTTGCGATGCCTGACTCCAGCGCTTGTGCCTGCTGCCTGCTTTGGGTTGCAGCATTGGCATGTTCAATAGCGAGACGATGGTAATTGCTTGCGTTGGTTTCGAATTCAAGCTTATTGCTATTTTCTTTAACGGCATTTCGTTCGCATTCATTTGCTTCATCATCAGCGGATCGGATGCTGCGTTCCAGATCGCTTATCCTGCTCTCTATGTCTGCCAATTCCTTGCCGGGATTGGAGACACTGGAGGAATAACCGCCGTTGGAATTAGAGCCGACCTGATTCGAGGAGTAACCGCCTTCGGCTGCGAAAGATGTTGCCGGCGTAGATCCGCCGCTTGAACTATAACCACCGCCATTATTACTGTTGGCAACGGTTTGCTTCGCAGCTTCGTATGCTCTGCGCTGATTTTCATGTTCAGAAGTAAGCTGCTGTTTGCGAGCCCGTGCTGCTTTTGCTCTTGAATCGTAATTTTCCGTTGCGCGTTTAGCTGAATTTGCCTTATCTTGTTGGTGACGTTCTGAAATATATGCATTTTGCATTATTTTTTCTGACTGGGCTTTGTTATCCAGCAGCTGCTGCCAATTGGATTCTTGAAGTGAAAGAGAGTGTCTTAGTTGTTGAATGGCAGCGATTTCTGGTTCTTCCTCTCGTCGATGCTGCTCACATGAAATTTTATAGTCATTATTTATGCTGTTGAATATCGTTAGCGAGCTGTCAGCAGTTTGAGAAGCTGCGCTGCGTTGTTGTTTAAGATCTTCCAATCTTGAAGACTGGCTAGTCAAGAAGTATTCATTATCTTTTAATTTTGATTTCGTGACAGATAGGTGAGATCGGAGCTCTGACAGTTTGTCCTGTAGTCCAATAGCGTGGCTGATTTTTTTGATATCATATACATATGGAGAAACATCATTTACATTTTTATCACGAACACTTGCTGCCTCAATTATAGCTTTCTCATCCGCTTTAACGCTGTCTTGTAGGGATGTAATAGCGCCTGGTAACTCAAGCATCTGGATGCGTGAATTGACGGCATTTATTTCACGCTGCTTATACGGTATTTTGTTTTGCAAAAAATCAATTGCTGTGTTGCGCTCTTGCGTGAATAAATTTCCAGCTTCTCGTATATCAATCTCAAGCTGTGAAAGCATTCCCGGGATTCTGTCGAGTTCGGCAATATTTTGTGTGATTCCGTCTATGGAATAGTCATTTGGATGTCGATTTCTCATTTGGGATTTTCCTTATCGTTTTGAATGTCGTTATTATTCTTTTAAATACTATTTGCCTTGTGGAAATGCAAGTGGTATCTGAAATTTACCTGCTGGGGCCGCATCTCGCCTACCTTCTACGAACGTTAGCGTAGGAAGTAAGCGAGATGCGACCCCATTAGTTTTATCTATGATGACAATAAGACATTTGATATTTATTAATTAGTGAAAATTGCATACACTTGCTTCGTTTTATCAATAAACCAAAAAGGAGTTTGAAATGGCTAAAAAAGCGCTTATACAGAAAATTATTGAACAAAAACTTTCTCTCGGCTTAACAAAAGTAAAATGCTGCACGCAGTTCCACTAAACCATAAACCGGCATGAGTTGTATCGTGCCGGTTTATATGTATCAAGGATGACAAAATGTTACCCAGATTAGATGACTTGCTGGAATATCAGCATGAGAAAGTGGTCAGAAGTTATATCAGAACTTTTAACTGTGATGAGAGTGTTGCTCGTGGATTATTCAGCGATATGCTGCGTTATTTATGGCTAGCGCGCAAACATACTCTCGACAGGCTGGCAAACCCGGAAGATGACGCGTTGCAGTTTCAACTGGTGATGCATGAGGAAATGCGGCAAATCGATAATATGTGGCATAACTTTATCATTTACACACACGATTATATGAAATTTTGCGATGATTATTTCGGCGAATATTTGCATCATGTGCCGGATATGGCTGATGCCATCTCACAAACAAATGAAGAATTTGCTGTGGATATGGAAAAATACCTTTCGTATGTGTATGACCGTCTTGGTGAAGAAACTGTCTGCCGCTGGTTTGCGATGCATGTGTAACATTATATGATGATGTTGAATAGCAAAGATATGGCATACCGTAAAAATCCCTATCCCATTTTCAAACGGCTGCGAGAAGAGGGTGGTCTTTGTCGTATTGATCCATTTGGCTTCTATGGTGTGACAAGGCATGCTGACGTGCAATTGATTTTGAAGCTTCCTAATATATTTTCTTCAGCTGAAATCGTGCAAGAACCGCTGGCAAATACGGCAGAATTTTTATTGTATTCGCGCGGCTTGATAGGGACAGATAAGCCCGATCATACAAGATTGCGCCGCTTGCTGAGTAAAGCATTTACGCCCAAAACGATTGCCGGATTCGAACAAAATATCATCCATCTTGCTGAAAAGCTTATTCGTCAATTCCCGAGTGCGCCTTTTGATTTCATGCAATATTTTGCTTCGCCGCTGCCGATGACCATCATGGCTGAATTAATTGGTATTGATTACGATCGCATTCATGATTTCAAACGCTGGGTGGAAATATTGTTATCGTGGCGTCATCAGGTATATGAGACGATTATTCCTGATATTGAAGCAATGTTTCAATATATCAATGAAGTGATTGCGGCGCGAAAATCGCAGCCGCGCAATGATTTGATTTCCAGTCTGATCGCAGCATGTGATGATGAAGAAATTATTACTGATTCTGAATTGCTTGCATTCATACGATTATTATTAGTTGCCGGCACAGAAACGACAACAAATCTGTTTGGAAACGGTATGCTGGCGTTAGTATCTCATCCCGAGCAGTGTCATCATCTGCGTGAAGATTTATCCCGTATCCCTGCTTTTATCGATGAAGCATTGCGCTATGATGGGCCCGCACTTAGTTTAAGTCGCCGTGTGACTCAGGATTATGAACTCTGCGGTGTAACTCTCAAAAAGAATGATATCGTGCTGCCGCTGCTTGCCTCTGCTAATCATGATGAAACAGTGTTTACAAATCCTGAAGAATTTAACATTACCCGTGACAGCAAAGCGCATGTTGCCTTCGGCGGTGGCATTCACTTATGCCTCGGCTCCATGCTGGCAAAACTACAGGCGCGAATTGGATTCACAGCATTATTGCAGCGGTTTGAACATATCAAATTTGCACAACAAAATGAGCTGGTTTACCTGGATTCATTCTTTTTCCGCGGGTTGAGAAGACTGGATGTTGTCGCCAAATGATGATTAATATTTAAAATAAATATTATCACTGTGGTCTTGGTCCTCCAAACCAGATTTAGCGGTCCAATTGCGAATCACGAAAGCCACAACCACCTCAAAGCGAAGACATGGTGTCTTGATGTGCTATTTAGCAGCACTTGAAGTTTGTTAACCACTCACCAAATCAGTTCTGCGCGAACAGAACATCGGAGTCTCGGTGTCATTAGACCGCTAAGGCTGGTTTGGAGGACCAGGATCAAAAGGGATTCATGTTTAGTTATTTCATGATAAACGCACATTGCAGAACAGTAACAGATGTTTTAAGAAATGGTGTGGCATGCTAATATCGAGTAATAATGCAGTATATGCAAAAGGGTAAAGTGATATGGACGGAAACACCATCTTTTTCACATTGTTATTCAGCATAATTGGCATGGGTTTTTTCGCCTGGGGCAAGAAAAACAATGTCTATTTCCTGGTGTCAGGAGTCGCGTTAATGGTATACCCATACGCGGTCGCAACGCTTACGTGGCTGATTATAATTGGGGTTATACTGGTCGTTTTGCCCTTTCTGTTAAATAGCTTTATGCCATTGTGAGATAGAGAGTTATTTCGATTCTGGAGTGATTGGTGGTATTTCCTTGATATAAATATCTTGCTGTGGGTATGCAATCACAACGTTGTTCTTTCTAAATTCATTGTTAATTGCATAATTCAGTTCGCTAATTATCTGGAATTTTTTGTTAACATCATTAATCACGCACCATAATTCAAAACAGAGTGTACTGTCGCCGAATGATTTAAAAAATACAGAAGGTTTGTTTGCCTCATCTTGAATGACATCTGGATGATGTTGAGCGATTTCCATTAATAATTTGGTAACTAACTCAGTATCGCTGCCATATGCGACGCCAACAGCGTTGCTAATCAAAATATACGAATCGCGGAACATGTAATTGATTAATGGTTTGAAAATCAGATCAGAATTGGGAATGATGACATCTTCTTTTTTGACGGTGCGGATATAAGTTGATAATACGCGTATTCTTGTCACAAATCCTTCTTTATCGCCGATCAATACTCGGTCGCCTGATTTAACCGGCCTTTGTATTAACAAAATGATGCCGCAAATGAAATTATTTACGATATTTTGAAATCCGAATCCAATCCCTACTGATAAAGCGCCAGCTATAATAGCAAGTCCAGTAAAACTGACGCCCGAAATTAATAATCCTGTTAACAGGGCAAAAGTGAACATTAGATAACTGAAAATAGACGCGATTGCTACTTGATTTTCGTGTGGCCGATGAACATGATGGCGTTTAGCCATATTAGCTGCGATGATTTTTCCTATTAAACTGATGACGCTGAACGACATTAAGCCTGCGAGTATTGGTAAGAATTTGATATTGATACCAAACAGTGGAAATCCATGTAAAAGTGCGGATTTAACAACATCAATGTAATACGGTGATGCATCCCAGACATACATTAACCCAATAATAAAAACACCAATCAAAAGAAAATAAATAGATGCTTTGAGTAGTGATAACTCAAAAATATCTATATTAGATTTGATATTGGAATAATGGCTTAATAATGATGAGAAGTGACCGCTTTCATCATCAAGTGCGGCAAATGCTCTGTCTATAAATATGGTTATACCCCACATAACTAACATAAATAATATGCTTAAAATGGCGCTTTTGAGGATATATAAAGTAATGTCATAATATCCCATCCATTCAAATGCAATGAGCGTCATCAGGGTTAAGAAATATATTATTTTAGACAATGTGACAGCAGAATTTTTTTTGCGTTTAAGAAGATATGGCATCTTGAACACCACCCAGCAAAGCCAGAATACAGCTAACAGTAATGCTGTGGTGAACGTGAGTCTCAAAATGTCAATAAACTGTTGAGATAATTCCTGGCTTTGCAGCAGCATTGCGCCGACGTAACCAATCAGGATGATGGTTATAACGACAGAAAATCTGAAAAAAATATATTTCCTCACTACTGAATTCATTTCCATTATCCCTTCAACATTTTTTTTGGGGATAAAAAGAATGAAATTCATGATAGCTAACAGAAAAGTGTAGATTAAGAATGCGTAGCAAATCGAGACTATAATCGGTTTAATTGTAAATGCATAGAAGCTTGTTGTTAAAAATAAACAGATGCATGCCAGCGGCAAGAGGATAAAGATAAATCTTCTGATGACTATAGCAGCATAATAACTCAGTCTTTGATTGGGGATGTCAACTTGAATACTTTTCTCAGTCAATTTGAATATGAGTGTTGCGACAAATAAGCTTAATATGGTGACTATTGATAACTGAATAATGTTATTCAAAGATAATGATTCAATACCAATGTTTTCATAAATTTTGGTTGGACTGATGGTGAATTGCTTGATGATGTTTTCGTTGAGTATATTCCAGACTGGGGTCACTCTTTTAGGGACAATCGTACTTTTTTGCTGCTGTAATGATTTGATGTATCCAGCTAGTATTTGATCGTATCGATACAGAAATACTTTGCAGGCGGCAACTTGTTTGGCTGAATTGGTGCGCAAGTTAACCAGGTATTGATAATCTGCGGCATTCTGGTGAATTGATCCACCAACTTGTTTGTCATTTAAAAGTGCATCAATTTTATCTAATTCATTTTTTCCATTATCAACACATTTTTCTGCATCAGTTTGATATTTTTTTAAAGTTTGAATGGATGCATAAAGCGATTTGTCAGCTTCGGGAGATGTACCAATGGATTTGCTAACCGTATTAAGCAGAGTAGTTGCTGTATCTACGGGAAACGTAGACGCACTGTTACTGGCCTCATCAGCACTGACTGTGGAGGCTAGCGTTAAAATAAGCACTGTTAATAGTAAGTGAGATAATCTCAATGCCTAACTCCCTTTAGGGAACAATCGTCTTTTCCATCACAGAAACATGCGATTTTGTGCTTTCTTACTATTTTACTGCATTTAGGCGCAATCAACCTAGAAAATGAGATAATGTATTGAATTTAAATGATTTTGATTTAACCTGCCATGGAATTTTTCCACATAATTACACCTGATAACCATACTTGATCGCAGCAATCAAGAGCTCAGATTTGTTCTCGCATCCCATTTTAGATTTGATATTTTCAAGGTAAAACTCAATTGTCCTTTTGGATAAACCAAGTTTTTCTGCAATCCATTTAGCTGTTTTACCTTTCAATAAATGGTGCAGGCATTGCTGTTCACGCGCTGATAATCGAACTGGATTTGCAGGTTTAATTGTTGCGATTGGCTGTAATTGTAGGCGCAAGTTGTCATCATCGATACGTTGACAATGATACATAATGCCGGTGATTTTTTTCTCGGAATTGTATAATGGCTTTTTTGTAATGAAGTAGAGTGAGTCATTGTTGAAATGTAATTTATTTACTGTTTTACCTGATAACGCCAGTAGATCGGTTTCATAGTGAAACGCGCAATCCTTTCTGGTTAATCCCGGCAAATCAGAATCTTTCAAACCGATAATTTCCTTTTTCGAACGCATGTTGTATGAAATTGCAAGGTGCTGGTTGGACCCAAGATGGCGTAATTCGGTATCTTTCCAGCCGACACTTCCAATTATTAAATCAAGATCAATATTCACGATAAGAACTCGCAATTAGAAAAAAATTTAGCTCGGATAACGCTCTTTTTTGATTTATCCGGGAACATTAACTTGTAGCATTTTATTTTGTGGATGAAAAGCGTCGACTTGTGTATTTAAGATAAGCGATTAGTGCGTCCAGATCTGATTCGTTCAGGAAATCTTCACCTGAGCCAGACATTCTTCCTGGACGAATCGACTGCGGGTTGCGGATGAATTTTTTCAGACGATTTTCATCAGGATAATAATCAAAAGGTGTTTTAGGATCTTGTAAATCAGGGCCGATGACAGCTTTGCCGATATGATTAATGGTATGACAGCCGGCACAATGGCTGACATAAATATCATAACCATGATTCACTTGACTGTTTGCGTGAATTGGCTGGAGTTTCAATAATTCATTATCAATTTTTTTATGGATCCTGATTTTAACAACACTCCATGCCCAGTATTCGTTTGATATATAAGATTTCTCTGGGTGCAGCCATATCACATCGAATGGCCCAGCTGTAGTGTTGGTACCGTTATCCAGCACCGGCCATTTATCTTTTGGTTCAATTGCAATATATGCAATTGCAGATTGGTTGTTGCATGTCATAATTTTTACCGCAGGAACATAAACTGAAAATCCATCACTGGCGATGAATTCAACCATGTATTCTGGTTTGATTGGGAATAATTTTAATATCTCGCATAATTTTATTGATGCCAGTGTCATTTTTTTATTGGGATAAGCGCGGTTATTTTCAATGACAGTCATTTCAAGTTTTTTGGAAGAAAGCAGTGCCGAGCGTGAATAGCGGTGAGAGGACGTTGTAGTTTCAATAGTTAACATTGGTTCAAACGCCAACGCGGTTGGAGGGATGAATAAAGTCAACAATAATAAAATTCCGATGAGGTAATTCATATTTCCTTATAAAATCCAAAAATTGATATTAAAAATAAGTCGCTTGTCCTTATTGTGACACCGTATAAATACGGTAGTGTGATGATGAGTGACACGATGGTATGCGCGAGGTAAAATCTTTGTATTATTGATGCAGACAAGGAGAGTTTATGTCAACAACTCAATGGAGCAAAACACTCAATTTGTGGGTATTTACGTTTATTAAAATACCATTAATTATGTGGCTGAGGCCGCGAGTAATTGTGCAAGATGGCCAAAAGTGTACGGTCATGATCAAGTTATGTCGACGTTCTAAAAATCACGTGGGCAGTATGTATTTTGGTGCATTATGTACAGGCGCTGACTTAACACCTGGGCTGATTGCAATTGACGAAATCAAAAAGCAGAAAGCAAAATGCAGTTTCGTTTTCAAAGATTTCAATGCAAATTTTTTAAAGCGCTGTATGTCAGATGTGTACTTTACATGCGATGAAGGTCTTGTGATTGCTGATGCTGTTAGAGCAGCAGTCAAGACTGGTGAGAGACAGAATGTAACGCTTACAGTCATCGCGACAACCCCGGATATAACGGGTGCTGAGCCGATGGCTTTATTCAAATTGACATTGTCTATTAAAAATCGAAACTCGGAGAGTAGGAGAAAATAGCAACAGCGACTTATACCCATGAGTTACTACATTTTGATACATTTTATAAGCATCTTGCTCATAATAATAGCATTAACTACTTAATTTAATTGGCACATTGAGAAATAACTGGAAAATATCATCAGAATTGGGTAAAAACTCGCAAGCAAAATAATTAATAATAAAATGCGAGGATGATCATGAGTAATACAAGAGTGCAACAAATAGGCAAATTAGCATTCAAAGATGAAGTAGCGAAGGCATGGAATGAATTTGTTGATGAGTGTGTAAGCGACCCGCAGAAAATGTTCTCACTCGAAAGGATCTGCGAATATGCTTCTGATTATCATTTCGAATCCGATTTAATTAATGAATATTTTGCAGGTTTGTCCAAACTATCCTGTGATGATTGTTTGGCTGAATTATTCAAGAAGGCTACTGATTTAGTCAATGAATTAGGTAATTATAATTATTTTAATAATCAGTGCAAAATTGATTCCTGGGCTGCGCGCGTCGATGATTGGAAAAAATTCAAAAAATATGATGAGTTATCTCAAGATTATATTAACGATGTTACGAAACTAGTAAATAATATCGCGCTGCAGAAAGTCATGAGTTTAGGCGCTAAAAAAGCTATATTGCAGCAAGTGCGCAGCCTTGCTGATATGATGAACCAGACTGTCATCAGCCTCAGAAACAGTGATGATTATTATGGCTATGATGCAAAACACGTAAAACGGGTTGCCAAGCTGCTGGATCCAATGCATGAAATGATGAGGCAATGGGTTAATACTATCCCTGGTTATGTGATTGAGGAATGGAAGCAACAGGTTAGTGAAAATCGATATATGTGTAGATCAAGCATGTTAAGCGAAATCGAAGCAAGATATAAAAAATTATATTATGAAGCGATTGCATTTAACTGTTCCCATAAGCAATTAAAATCATCCGGTTCTTTTTCACCTGAATCAGCGGCAGTCGGCGCTGTCTGTTCGTTTGACAGGCAGTTTGTAGAGAGGAAAAACAGTCTAACTCTGGAAGATCTGCGCGGTTTAATGCTGCAGAATATATTGAACAGTGTTTCGATAAATGAAGAAGTGTCTCGTATTAGAAATACTCTTGCTCCAGAAAACATGGCACCATTAATCAACGCTATTAATGCTAATTCATCAGCAAAATTATTTAGCGTTAATCATGATTTCCCTCGCACTACAATCGAATTTGTCACTCCGATTTCAAACGCGAGTTCCAAATTAATTCTCGAATACAATGCTCAAGCAAACTCATACTCAATGCAGTGGAAATTCTTCGGCAAGAATGCTGGTGATCGCATGTCTAGTCTGGAAAAACTGGTTAAATATGATGGTATGTTGCGAGGTGCCAGCCTTCCGTATGAGCCGGCTTATGACGAAAATAAATATGAATTGACTGCGATTTGGAATTTCGGCAATGGCTCAGTTGAGGCGATTGCTGCAAGTATCAAAGATTTGATATCACGATATAAAGAAATTGTGAAGAACAAAGGCTTAAGCAGCAATTGTTCGAATTCTTTGTTCGAAATATCCATGAAAAAGTTTTTCGAACTGGATAAAGGAGTTCAGGAAAGATGCATTAACGCGATGGATGCGGATGCTAAGAAACAGCTTAATATAAAAATGAACAAACATGCTTCAAGTTCAGATAAGGCCAAGTATGTAAAACAATGCCCTTATTTGATTGATGTTATTCTTGCTGATAAGTCATCTCTATGTTCATCCACACTTAAAGATATTCTTGATAGCAACCCGGCATTTTACGTTTTCGAAAAAATGGTTACTAAATTCGGTCTCGATTATGTTGTGAAAGGCAGTTCATGCAGTTCATGCAGTTCGCATACTCTTTGCGAAAAAATGATAGATATGTATAGCAGTAAAGAAGTGCTTGAATATCTTGCCAAAAAGCAGCCAAATCTGTCATCGCATGTGAATTTGATGCATCATATCTTCAAGCATAATATGAATCTGGATCAGAATCTGGTTGATATGCTGGTTAAGCTGGGTGCGCCTGTTTCATTGTCTGGCTTATCATATATACCCAAGCAGAATGTAGCGGGTTATCTTGCTCTAATACATGCTAAACTTGCAGCAATGAACGATGCCGATTTTAGCAATTGGCTTCTTTCGGAAATTAAAAATGGTTCGCTAGCAGATGACTCATTATCTGAAATGTTGAAACGCTATTCAGATAAGATCGACTATTCAAATTCTAAATTGGTTGAGGCATTGATTAAAAATGGCGAAAGTACTGTTGTAATGAATCTGCTTGATACTAAAGTACCTGATTTATTGAATAGTACAAAGAATCTTTATCTTGCAGCGCTGGAAAATAAAAAACCTGATCCGAAAATGTTTGTTTTGTTGAAAAATTTGAACGCGCCGGTTATGGCTAATAGCATGGATATTTTGTTAAAAGGCTTAAGTAAATTATATCTTAAGACAAATGACAGTGCTTACTTTGATTTTATGGAAAATACGTTCCTGCAAGCTAATGCGAAAACATATACTCTAGCGATATTAGATATCTTGAAAAATGGTTCTGAATCTACTGAGGCGGTATTGGGATTGGTGCAAAAAACCTTACAGTATCTTGATCTGAATGCAAAGGTCGTCAAAACACCTCTGCTTGAGCATCTGTATAATAAGGTCAATGAATTGGGTCACAGCTCAGAATATCTGAATACTGTATTGGGATCTGATCAAGTTGATCTGACAGCAAGACCTGGAATGATGGCAGATGCAATTGCTCGTTCATCTAATGGATTTGTCATGTATTTGTTGTCGCATGGTACGAATTTCGATGCCTGCAGCGACATTAATTTCAAGCATCTCACGAACAGCAATGAAAATCGCGAGTTACTGGGTCAGTTATTGCAAAAATTAAGCCCGCAAAAATTGACACAAGTCATGCGTGCAAATGCAAATTCAGGATCGAAAACTTTCTTCTATGATATGTTACAGAAATTTGAAAAAGTGATCGATTTTACCGATCCAGTTCTTGCAGCTTTACAGCAAAAGAGAAGTGCGGCTTCAGTATCTGCCATGTCATTCATGAGTGGTGCGAATGCACAGACTTCGACTCAACCGGTTGCGCAAGCTTTTCCTGCCGCAAAGATTTAAATCTTCTATTGGTTTACCGTCCCCGCGAATGCGGGGATGGTAAATTATATTATCTATCCACAAACAACCTCACCAAATTCAAACTCGCATAAGAATATTTACCCATATATTTCTCATAAATCGCTTTCAACTTTCCATCTTCTGACATTGCCAATTCTTCAGCAATAATATCAAAATCAGCTTTTGGTATGTTGTCTTTGATGTGTGAGAGCGAAGAAAGGTCAATTTGATTGGTCGCTTTGAGTTTCTCAAGATGCTTAATGATGGATTCAATTGATATGTTACGTTTTTTGGAAATTTCTGTTAAGGATAAATTATCATTCAACAATTCCAGGGTAACCAGATGTGAAAGGGTGTTCCTGGTTGAGCGCGTCTTTTTCTTCACGGCTTCTTTCGTTGTCTTACCGCAAAAACGATCCATCAGTGTGTTTTTATGTGCTAGTTTCAAATCGCTATTTGATAGAGTATTCAAATACTGAATATGAGAATCTGACAATTCTTTGAAGCCATGATCATGTTGAAGGATTTTTGCATTCACTTTCAATGCCATTTCATTGAGATTCATTAACTTCAAACCGCTTAAGCTGCGCACGCGTGATAGTGCAACATATCCCATTCCGGGTTCGAAAGCGTCGCCCAAATCAATTTCGGCGGCATCTAATGTCATGCCCTGACTTTTGTGAATGGTAATAGCCCAGGCAAGACGCAGCGGCACTTGTGTGATGACGGCACGGATTTTATCATCTTCTTCATGCTTCCATTCTTCCGGAGTAACAATCATTTTCCTGTTGTCATATGTTTTTACTATTGGCCAACCTTCTTTTCTATCAAACCCAATAACAGTTGCACGTGTGCCATTCACAAATTTGCCTTCCACATCATTTTTGATAAACATCACTTCAGCGCCAACTTTCAATTTTAATTGCTCCGGTGCCAGACAATTTCGCTTTAATGCTTCTACCAGCATATTTAAGCCTGCGGATGTCATTGTGAATGATTTTTCTTCGCTATCTATTTTTGAAAGTTCGCTGTCGTTAATGGCGTCGACATTGATGTTGCGTGAATAGAGCTTGGTTGCCTTGGTTTCACCAGCGGGCTCTTTTTTATAGCGAGTGCGCAGGGGGACTTTTGTATGTTCACCAGCTGTGCCGCTGCGAATATCATTTAACACAGTTAGTAAAACATCATCATCCTGACGATGCTGTTCTTCGAGATAACAAATATGAAAATCACCTGACTCCCACGCGGAAGATTCAAATGCAAATTTCACATCGTTTTGCGAAAACGAAGATATAGGCGGTAATTGAAAAAAATCCCCGCATAAAATAACTTGAATACCGCCAAATGGTTCATTGATGGAACTAATATGTTGAGCAAGTGTATTAACCATATCAAGCTGGTAATTGTGCAGCATAGACACTTCATCGATGATTAATACTTTAGTTAATTTGAAATTACGTCTGATGCGGCTGTTTTTCTCTAATTTTTCCAGATCATGTTTGGTTAGGTGATCTTTTACGCCTATGCCTGACCATGAGTGTATTGTTGTTCCCTGTAAATGCGTGGCAGCAATACCGGTTGATGCGGTCACTGCAATATCCACATGATGCTCTTTTAGATATTTGATATAGGAATTGAGTAAATATGTTTTACCCGCACCGGCTGCACCGGTGAGGAAAATGTTTTTGCCGAGTTTCATTAGATTGAGGGCTTGAGATTGTTTCATATTGGGGCTCTTTTTGACATTTGATGATGGTATAGGATAGGGGAGGGTTTGTCATGGGGGTCAGGATAAACCTGTCAGTATTTGATATGGAGATGTTGGGCGAGTGGCTTGATTTATATTTGTGTTTTGATTTCATGGTGTCTTTGTCAGACACCGCTATTCTTAAATGTTCTGGGTCTAACTTAAATATCATGATTATACAATAAGTTGCAATATATTATACCTGCTATAATTAAAAAAACAATTATCAAAGGGTCATCCAATGCAGAGCGATAGAGTGGAAAAACCCAGCAGATTGATTGAATCCTACAAAAAAGGTGATCTAGAAGAGTTCACGCGGCTACTCAAATCAGGCGCGAATCCAAATATTTTATATTCCGAAGAGCATGGTGATTCTTTATTACATAAGATTTGTAAAGATAATAAAGTAGAGTTTGTGATTGCTTTACTTAAGAATTCAAAATTTTACGTTGATGTAGAAAATAGTAATAGTGAATCCCCGCCAAGATCAGCATTGCAAATCGCAAAGAATAACTCTGTGATAACTCAGCGAGTATGGTTTTGGCCTTATGATATCCAAAACATCGACAAAGCTGCTGCCGAGATTGTTAAAACTTTGGAGGAATATATTAATGTGAATTATGGGAGAAAGGATAGGCACAAAAAGCGCAGCGAATATCAAGATAAACTTTTCTCTCAATCACATACAGATAACACACAAGCCAAATCTAACACGCCGGATAAAAGAGAATTTCAAGATGATCGCAGATATCCATATTTAACGCCTCAAGAAGAAGATGGATTTACTCACGCACAGCTATTGGTTTTAGAAGGGGAGTCATCATTATTACGTATATGGTTAGATAATATGCCTCATGAAGTTAATGCAATTTGTGAGGCGAGTAGTAAGGATAATGTTGGAAAAAGATCATTAGTGGAATTGGCGCTTTTTGATAATAAGAATTTAGAGGTAAATGAAAGAATTAAAATACTGGAAATAATATTACTTAAACGGCCATTTTTATTTAGTAAGGATATTCCAGTCGATGATCAAATCAACCAGAGAATGGATTTAGAGAAACCTGATGAGCAATTATATTCAATATATAAGTGTTATGTAATCTCTCAGAAAACTTGCGTGCCTAATGCGATAAAAGAATTGTCACAATTTATGTCTGTGTTAACCCGTTTGAAGGAATCATTGAGTAAAACTCATTTAAAACATTTCGTAACTGAGTTAGAAGAGGCAATCAAAATTTGTGATCTGGTGTCGCGTGGTTACTTACATGGTGATTACACCGCCCTTTCCGGTGAATTAGGAAAGCGATTTAATAACAATACTGAGGCGCTTTCATTGTATGCGAATGATCTTATCGATCGAGCATATGAAAGCCTAAAAATTTGTACCAAGCTAAATACTAAAACTGCGAGTCAGCAAATGTCATCTACTAATGAAACACGAACAGAATCCACTTCTCTTGCTGAAAGTCATAAATCATTAATCAGCCAATACAGCGACATGGTTGATACAATAAACCGTATACTCACTCGTTATGGCGAAACGGTCATAATTAACGGATTTAATGAGTATCAGCGTACTGAGATTTCACGATATATATCTTATCAAAGACGAATGCACTTTCTGGAAGGCCAGCATCCCTTAAGAAAATCTAAGTAAATATTAAATTAATCCAGCAAATCTTTAAAGGGTGCTACAGTGTAAATTTAAAGTCTTGAAGAGTGTCGGATAAGGACATCTAACACAAAATTATATATTTCCGATATCTTACCCACTTCACTTGTCCTTGTCTGACACCGTTATACGGTTTTTGATTTTTTAAGATGGGAAAAGACGGTAACGTTCACGGATTCATTATTTTATCATTCTGGTTAACATGGAAACGATTCGAATTAACAATTCACGAGATTTAGTGTGATTTCTTTGTTCGATTAATTGTAGATTTTGGCATATATCTAAAATTGCGGCGCATTCAGTCGCTGATCGTCGTGCCATCCTGTAGAATCTTATTTTTTCATTCTGAGAGAATTCGCCCCCGCCTTCGGCGATGTTTAATGATATTGATGCGCCAGCACGTAAAAGTTGATCAGAGAAATACGAGCTTCCTCTTGGAAGTTCTTTTATGACTGAATTAATTATGATGTTGAATTCAATTGCAGTCCGATAAACATCTAATTTTTCGTGGTCAAAATACATTTATAAGTTCCTATTATAAATATTCGTGAACGTGAACGTTACCGTTTGCGTTACCGGTTTTTGATTTTCTAAGAAGGGAAAAGACGGTAACGGAAACGGTAACGTTCACGTTCACGAAGAAAGCAGGGTAAGTAAAAAGAAGTATTTTATCTCGGGGTGACAGGATTTGAACCTGCGACATCTGCCTCCCGAAGGCAGCGCTCTACCAGGCTGAGCCACACCCCGAATATATTTCTAATAAGATCTTTCGACCACAAAATCACTCAACTCTTCCATTGCCTTGCGGTGTGGAGTGGCTGGTATTGCTGCCAGTGCTTCCCGGGCTTTCCGGGCGTGGTGTTTTGCAGTGTCGGAAGTGTACTTGATCGCTTCTGTAGATTCAATAATGCCAAGAATGTTTTGCAATTCTTTACTGGAGCCTTCTTTTATCGCACTGCGCAGCAGGTCGAGATCTGCGCCTTTGCTTTTCTTCATCGCATGAATCAGCGGCAGGGTAGTCTTGCCTTCGGATAAATCTTGCCCAATTGCCTTGCCAGTCTGATCAGATGATGGAGCATAGTCCAGTGCATCATCAATCAACTGATAAGCCATTCCCAAATGCATGCCGTAATCGCGCATGGCGTGAACCTGCGGTTCGGCATCGGTTGCGAGCATAGCGCCAAACTGGGCCGAAACTTCGAATAATTTTGCTGTCTTGCGATGAATGATATCGAAATAAAACTGCTCGGTCGTGTCGGGATTATGACAATTGGTGAGCTGCATAATTTCACCTTCAGTGATGAAATGTGTAGAATTCGCGAAAATTTCCGTGATTGCTGGATGTTTTTGATCAACCACAATCTGAAATGCGCGCGAATAAAGAAAATCGCCGACGAGTACACTGGTATCGCCGCCCCAGATAATGTTGGCGGTCTTATGACCGCGACGCAGCGAAGAGTGGTCAACGACATCATCATGTAATAGGGTGGCGGTGTGGATGAGTTCAACCGCAGCTGCTAAATCAACGTGATTTTCCACATTTTGATTGAGTGCGCGAGCGCTCAATAATAGCAGCAAGGGGCGTACACGCTTGCCGCCACAGCTCAAAACATACTCAATCATTTGTCTGACTAAGGGAATATTAGATTCCAGTTTGGAGATGATAAACCGGTCAGTTGCTGATAAATCCTCATTAACCAGCGCACGAATAGACTCAAATGACATGTGATTCCTATATCAAATATTTTATTGAGCAAGGGTGAATCCTATTAAGGAGATGGCAAAGTGTCAACCAAAATTCTTGATGAGAATGGTTCTTATTTACATTGATAATAAAATGATGTAAAAAGGGGATCTTGTAAGTAATATATGGAAAATAATAAAAAAATGAGGAGTATCAGCATGCCTGGCTACACTCGTATCATCATATTGCTGTGTCTCATCTCTTCGCTGGGAAGGTTTGTGCTCGACAGTTATTTCCCCTCCATGCCGGCAATTGGCGAGCATTTCGGGATTTCAGATGCTGGCACGCAGTATACGCTCACACTTTATTTATTGGGCTTCAGTGTATCGCAATTAATTTATGGTCCGCTGTCAGATTATTATGGCAGGCGCAATGTCATCATCACCGGGATGTTGATCTTCATCGTCGGCAACTCCTTATGCATGTTTGCCGGCTCATCAAAAATTTTAATGCTTGGGCGCTTGATTGCCGGTGTCGGAGCTGGTGCGTGTGGTGTGTTAAATCGTGCAATCGCAAGTGATTGCTTTGAAGGAGCAGAATTTTCTAAAGCATGGTCATACACCACAACAACACTGGTATTAACGTTGTGTATCGCACCATTAATCGGCGGGATAACCGAGCAAGGATATGGCTGGCGCGCAAATTTCATCCTATCAACTTTTTATGTTGGCTTTGTGTTATTTCTTATTTTGAAATTTTTGCCGGAAACAAGCAAAATTTCCTTGCGTGAGCAAAGCGCAGTGAATGCTAAAAATATTCTGAAAAATTATTATGAAGTACTGACAACGCCATCATTTATTGCTGGGACCATGTGTTACACACTTTCATTTGCCGGAGTGATTGCATATTTTCAGGTGAGCCCCATAATTTTTATGGGTTTTAATAATCTGACGCCTACACAATACGGGATCAGTTCAATTTTTATTGCGGGTAATTATCTTCTCGGTGGATATATCGTCAATAAATATGTAGCAAGTGTCGGTACGCAGGCACTGCTGACGATAGGAACAGTGTTGTTAATGCTGGGCGGCCTCACCATGTTAACCGCTTATGCCTGGCATTATACAAATGTATTTGCAGTAATTCTGACGGCCTCAATTTATATATTAGGCGCGCGAATCATCATCCCGAATGCGATTGCTAACTCCATGCGTGAATTGCGTCATCTCGGCGGCACAAGTTCTGCGCTGATTGGATGTATACAGATGCTGGGTTCTTCTCTGCTAAGCGTGATTATTGCATCCATTGCCAAACCGCCGCAGTTAGTACTGGCTGTTTCTTTCATTGTGTTAGGCGGAACAACGCTTACAATATTGTTGTCAATGCGTGAGCCGCGCTTAGACGAAAAAGCAATTTCATGCTAACATCTTTTTAAATTTTATTAAGGGGATGTTATGCCGTCATTTGATATCGTTTCCAATCTCGATCAACATGAAGTAACAAATGCAGTAGATCAGACCAATCGTGAAGTAAGCACGCGATTTGATTTCAAAGACACAAATGCGCGTGTTGAATTGAATAAAGATAAAATCACCATTATTGCACCGACTGATTTCCAGTTGAAACAGGTGGATGAAATTCTCAAAAATAAACTCGCGAAACGTAATGTCGATATCCGATCATTTGATTACAAGGAAATCAACACCAATCTCAGTGAGGCAAGACAGCTCATTGAAGTGAAAACTGGTATTGATCAGGATAACGCGAAGAAAATCACTAAAATGATTAAAGACAGCGGCTTCAAAGTGCAGGCATCCATTCAGGGTGATAAAATCCGCGTCACCGGAAAAAAGCGCGATGATCTGCAGGAAGTCATTGCCATGTTGAAGTCGGCGAAAGCTCCGCTGGCATTGCAATATGAGAATTTCAGAGATTAGGGTTTGTTGACAATATGTTCCGTAAAAAAAGCAGCCACGATAGAAAAAATGCGCTCGGTGTGCATTCAATCGCAGGTAAAAAAACTCCTGTTATTCAAAAAATCAAACAGCGCTTCGGTCTTTTTAAAGATAAGTTGCATAACGGTAATACCAAGTTGCATTTGTTGGTAGAAAATTTGTGTTCGGTTAGTGAATTGAATGCATATCTGTCTCATATCGGTGAACAGCGGGCGATAGCTGCGGCGAAAGCACTGAATGATGCCGGCTCTCTTCCTGTTGATGTCATTCCTGAATCAGCTGATGCAAAAGGAAGGAAGCGCAAACTTAAGCTGACTGCAGAACTCATTCCTTATACTACAGCAGACACACTATTGCCGATGGATCGTTTGATTGATGTAAATGAACTGCTGAGAGAATATAAAACATCAGGTAATAAAAAATTGATGGAAAATTTGGCGCTGGCATGTGAAGCCGTCAATATCGTACGGAAATTTAAATTACGGTCATATACACATCCATCGGCAAATTCGTTATCAAAAGCAGAATTTAATAAACTGTGTGCATTAATTGGTGACATGCGTTTTGGTTCTCATGTTGTTGCAACTGGAACTAGCCCAGTGTTACCGCATCCAGATTTACAAAAACTTCACATCAAGAATAAGCATGCTATTACAAAAGGCGTGGGAAATTGTGATGAGTATGCATCCATTACGTTGGAATATGTCAGGAGACTGGATTCTTACGTGCGTGCAGAAATATTCAATATAAAAAATGGCGATCACGCTTTCGTTGTGGTTGGCCGTAATCTGAATAGTGATGAAAAAGATTTTAAAACCTGGGGAGATGAAGCAGTGGTTTGTGATGCGTGGGCAGGCTCAGTCTTTCCCGCATCCGAAATGTCTGTAAAGCTAGGGGATTATAAATGGCGCGGATTTGCTGGCAGAAGTGATAAATTCTCGACGGTATTTCATTTCAATCCAAAGTATCATAGGTTGAGCGTTTCGAAAGAGTTGCCTCCGATAGGGAAAAAACTTGTAATCAAATAAAACTCCTGCTCGCCATTGCGCGCCCCGCAAAAAGCGATCCTCGCAATGACATGCAGCATCATTCGTCAATGACAGTTTATATCCCAACAAATTTTCGCACTGACTCAACTGCGGAAGAAACATATGACTTATTGGATTCGGGAAATAATGTGTAACGTCGATTCTCAGTACATCGCTTAAGGTCAGTGTATTGTTCAATGTTGTAGTTTGCGCGTTCGAGTTGATAGTTATCAATTGAACGGTAAAGCATGTGGAGGGCTCCGAAGAATATTGCCGCGCCTGCCATAGTCATGGCATCACGTGCCAGAATTGCGGGTTCTACCATACAGACATTGGTGAAAGCTTCTGATGCTGTAGCAGCTAATATGGCTGCACCGAATCCAGAGGCATAAGCCATACTGCCAGTCATGAAATCGATGAAATCGCTGGGATCCATCGAAAATAACATATCAGCATAAATAGATATTTTGTTATGCCACTCTTCTGAAATGAGACGTTTATAATCTTCTTCGTCTTCAATTAATGATTGTAAATCAGCATTTGGATTATTCATTGTGTTCCTTTTAGTAATTGTTGAGTTACGTGCAAAAAGCGCGGTAACCCAACCTACGAATGCCTTTCTGAGCCGAATGGATTCTCGCTAGTTTTGAACTGAATAACAACAGGCGTACCGTAGAGTTTTAATTTGGTCTGGAAGAAATTGGCGAGATAGCGTTTATAGCTGTCCGGCAGTGAATTTAATTGATTACCGTGAATAACAATGATCGGTGGATTATGTCCGCCTGGATGTGCATAACGCATTTTCACGCGGCGGCCTTTCACCAGCGGCGGTTGGTGCTGTTCAATTGCTTTTTGCAGCAAGCGCGTGATTTCAGGTGTGGATAATTTGCGTGTTGCGGATTCGTAAGCTTCTTCGATGGAATCAAATAAATTACCGACTCCGGAACCATGTAGTGCGGAAATAAAATGTATGCGTGCGAAAGTGACAAAATCCAGCTGACGATCTATGGTATTTTTCGCATGTTCGCGGTCATCTTCTGACATGCCGTCCCATTTGTTGACGGCGATCACGAGCGCTTTGCCGCACTCTAGTACGAAACCAATTAATTTTAAATCTTGTTCGGAAACACCAATGCGTGCGTCGATGACATATAAAACCACATTCGCGCTTTCAATCGACTGCAGTGTTTTCACAACGGAAAATTTTTCCGGCAATTCGCTTTGTCTGACCTTGCCGCGTTTGCGCACGCCGGCGGTGTCAATCAAGGTGTAATGTTTATCATGACGTTCCAGCGGTACATAAATGCTGTCGCGTGTGGTGCCTGGGGAGTCATGCACGATCACGCGTTCTTCGCCCAGCATTCGGTTCGTCAGTGTGGATTTGCCGACGTTAGGGCGGCCGACAATCGCAAGGACGATGCCTTTATCTTCATCCGCTTGCTCTGTGACTTCATTGGGTTCAGGAAACAATTTTTCCAGCAACTTATTGACGCCGGTGCCATGTGCAGCAGCAATTGCGCAGGGGTTACCAATGCCAAGTTCGAACGCATCGGCGACGCCGACGGATGGATCCATACTTTCAGTTTTATTCACTGCCAGAATGACTGGTTTCCCGGTTTTACGGAGAGAATTTGCGATAGATCTGTCTTCGGGAGTAATACCGGATTTGCCATCGACGACGAATAAAACCTTGTCTGCGTCCTGGATGGCTTGCAGGGCTTGTTTGGTAATCAGCTGGTCGACTTCTTCTTTTTCGCTGGTGATACCGCCGGTATCAATCAGGATGAAGTGGCGGGAATCGATGTGTACTTCGCCAAACTGCCGGTCGCGGGTTGTGCCCGGAAAAGCAGAAATCACCGCGTCACGTGTACGCGTTAAGCGATTGAATAGAGTAGATTTCCCAACATTGGGGCGTCCGACAATAGCGATAACAGGCAACATTATTATTATCCAGGTTTATTATCCAAGCTGATAGGCAGCTAAAGTTCCGCTGGATGATAACACATACATTGTCTGTCCGTCAGTCAGTGGTTTGGCCAAAATTGCGCCCCCCAGATATTCCCTGGCGGCGAATTTGCCGCTGGTCTTATCCAGCCAGTGCAGATAGCCCTCGGCATCGCCGACGACAACATATCTGCCCATGTCGGCAGGGCCTGAGATATTACGTGCAGCCAGATCAGTTTGACGCCAGTTGACGAGGCCGCTGTCGTTACCGAAGGACCAGACATTACTCTCGGCATCAGTGACGAATACAGCGTTGTCATCGGCTGTCATGCCGGTGTAGGAAGATAATTTATGCGACCACAACTGTCTGCCGCCGCGCCAATCCAGAGAAGCAATATTTCCCTGATATGTTGCTGCGAAAATACGGTGACCGTAAATGACAGGATCGGCATCAATATCAATCATGCGCTCTATTGCAAACGCTCCTTCAGGTGTTGCGAGCTGCTGTACCCAGCGTATTTGACCACTCGAAAGTGATGCGCTTGCCAGATTGCCGTTGGCAAAGCCGGCTATGACAACATCGTCGCGGATGACTGGAGTACTGGAGCCGCGTAATACCAAATCTGGCTCAGATTGTTTGAATGTCCAGAGTTGATGTCCGTCTTTTGTTGAGAGTGCTGTAACCGTTCCATCCATTGCCTTAACAATAACGCGGTTGTTTCTCACGGCGGGATTCGCGATTAATTCACCGTTGATGCTGCTGGTCCAGCGTATATTTCCATTCGCTTCGTCAAGCGCAACAATATTGCCGTGCATACTGCCGATAGCAACAATGCCGTCACCAGCGCCGGGTCCTGTTGTCAGCATGTAACCGGTATTTCTTTGCCAGTTAACGCGACCGTTAGTTTTGGCGGTTGAAGTTACCGTACCTTTTGTGCTGGAAGTAAAAATTGCATGATCATTCATGCTTGGGGATAATTTCAGATATTCACTGCCTGCGCCGTTTCCGGTGCTGGTTTTCCATGCCAAGTGCGGTCTTATCTGTTGTTTGAATGAAACCAGCGGGCTTGGTTTTGGTGTGTTGTCTTTATCAAAAAAACCGCTGCATGCAGTGAGTGAGCAGATGCAAGCCAGCATCAGACCGTTTCTTAAAAAGTAATTTGGCATAATTCGGAATCCGGAAGTTAAGCGGCACTAGGTGCCAGATTATCGTATTTCATTTGTAATAATGGACGAATGACTTCGGCATTTGGCAATTCTTGCAGCGCAAGCTTATATGCTTCGCGAGCTTTGTCAGGGTTGTTAGCGGCAAGCTGTGCATCACCGCGAACTTCATCTGTTAAGCCATTAAAGCTTTTATCATCGACTGTTTTCAAAACTTTTAAAGCTTCATCAGCTTTGTTGTCATTTATATATATACGCGCAAGTCTGATACGCGCAATCTGGCGGAATGATGCAATGCCGCTATGCTCAATCACCCAGTTTAACTGTTTTTCAGCTTCGCCGTATTTTTTTTGATACACCGCATCACGCGACAACATGAAAGCTGCCATTTGTGCATATGGAGTTTTTGAATACTGCGAAACTAATTTGTCAGACTGGATTTGGATGTTGGCCGCATCATTTTGCGCGCGCGCAGTCAGCATTTCATCGAAAATTGCAGAAGCATGATTTAGTATGCGAACTTGACGGGCTTGCCACCAGCGCCAGCCGGTAATAGTAACTAATGAAAGCAATAGACCGGCAAGAATGACCAGGCTGTATTGCTTGATCCATTGTTTTAATAACTCAACTTGTTCTTGTTCAGTTAAATATTCTGTCAAAGCACTATCCTCAACTTGGAACTGAATTAGGTCATGTATTAAAACAGATTTTATGGTGAGAGTGAATGGGAAAATGACTTGGTTGTGTCATTACTGCGAAAGCAGGGATCTCCCTGAATGAGCTTGTCGTCATTCCCGCGAAAGAGAGAATCTTCCTCCGTTTATTTGCACGATGACATCAGGAGGTCCCCGCTTTCGCGGGGATGACGAGATTTACAATATCTTCAGCTTCAAATATTCCGCCAGCTCATCAGGGTAGAGAGTTTGTTGGGGTAAATCTTCACGCAGTGATTTGAGGGAAACAGAGTGCGTTTTCATTTCATGCTCGCCGATGATAATGGCATACATCGCACCGCTTTTATCGGCTTTTTTAAACTGACTTTTGATGCTTCCGCCGCCGCAATGCAGTAATAACCGCAGATTTTTGACCTTGCTGCGCAGATAGTTAGCAAGCTTTAAACCGCCAACGAATGATTGTTCACCGTCAGTGATGAGATAAGCATGTAAATATTTTTTCTTTTCCAGATCAAACTGATCTTCTTGCTGCATGAGCAAGATAGCTCTTTCCATGCCGATAGCAAAACCTACAGCTGGTGTCGGTTTGCCCCCAAGTTGCTCAACGAGTGTGTCATACCGTCCACCGCCGCATACAGTGCCTTGCGCGCCCAGACTTTGAGTAGTCCACTCAAATACAGTTGCATTGTAATAATCCAGCCCTCTGACGAGATAGGGATTGAGTTCAAATGCGATACCAGCATGGTTCAAGTATTCTTGCAGTAATTCGAAGTGCTTTTGTGATTCCACATCGAGGTGATCAATGAGTTTAGGTGCTTCCGCGATAAGTTTTTTCATGTCTGGATTTTTGCTGTCCAATATACGCAGCGGATTTTTATGCAGACGGTTCAGGCAGTCTTCATCCAGGTGTTTTTTATGCTTTTCAAAATAAGCAATCAGGCGTTTGCGAAAGTCAGCGCGCGCTTTGGCGGATCCCAAAGAGTTTAGTTCCAGTTTGACATGTTGTCTGATGCCCAGCTTTTCCAGAATGCTGCCAGACATGACAATTAATTCTGCATCGATATCCGGACCGGGCAGCCCGAAAACTTCGGCTGAACATTGGTGGAATTGGCGATAACGTCCTTTTTGCGGGCGTTCATAACGGAAGTATGGGCCTGCATACCAAAGACGTTGTATCTGATTATACAAAAGACCATGTTCAATGCCTGCACGCACACAGCCAGCAGTTCCTTCAGGGCGCATGGTCATGCTTTCATCATTGCGATCAAGAAATGTATACATTTCTTTTTCAACGATATCCGTTACTTCGCCGATTGATCTTTTGAATAACTCTGTTTTTTCGAGAACTGGGGTGCGAATTTCATGATAGCCATAACCGCGCATGGTGCGTCGGATTTTGGATTCTGCATGTTGCCAGATGCGAGTTTCGTCCGGCAGGATGTCATTCATCCCGCGGACTGCCTGAATCACTTGTGACACTATAATCTCCTTTTATCAGCGGGGCTGCTGATACGCGTATGTTCTAATTTTTATTCGGAGCGCCTGCTGCATATGCAGGTACTGCCGACGCAGATGCTTGTTCCGCTGGTTTTGCGAGCATGACAGACACACCCGCTGGCGCAGCTGCATCAGCTAATTCTGAAACTTGCACAACATTAGCATGATCAATAGCAGGAGTGGAAGTGCGTGCGTGCCACCAGGCCGCGACCAGAAAGACTAAGATCAGGAAAATACCAAAACTTAAACCTTGTATGAGATGTTTGCTCTTGCTTAATTCTGCATTAGGAGTGGCGACGGCAGGGGCTGGCTGCAGTTCTTGTGGTGCCGGCGCTGGCGCTGGTTTGACTGGTGGTGCCATTGCGGCAGCAATCTCTTCTTCAGGAAGCTGCAGTAATCTGCCATATGAGCGGATATATCCGCGGACGAATATTGGCGGCATATCATCGGGAAAGGAATTCGTTTCAATCATGTTGATGATATTTTCATTCAGTCGCAGCTGCGCAGCTGCGTCCTTTCGATCTAGCTGCATGGATTCACGCAAGTTCTGTAAGATCGCGCCAATTGATGTTTCGCTGGCATCACTGTTACTGGCATTGAAATTTGAGGTTGTCATATTCAATCACTATCCTTGTTGATGATCGCATTTAGATGACAAATATTAACTATTAAATAATAAGCTGAATTGGTGTTTCAGGCTATCATTTTTTTTGCAATGCGGCCCGGAGATAGCGTTCATTACGACGGGTGCGGTCTTTTACTTGTCCTACCAATTGGCCGCAGGCCGCATCAATGTCATCGCCACGGGTACGACGGATAGTGGTATTAAGACCTGCAGACATCAGGATGTCCCGGAAACGGAGAATCGTATTCATGTCTGAACGCTGATAATCCGTATGTGGAAATGGGTTGAAAGGGATGAGATTCATTTTGGCTTGCACGCCATCCAGGATGCGTATGAGCTGTTTCGCATGCTGCGGTGTGTCATTCACTCCTGCCAGCATGACATACTCCATGGTGATGGAGCGGCGCGGTTCATTCTTAAAGTAAGTTCTGCAGACAGCCATTAACTCTTTGAGAGGATACTTTTTATTTAGAGGTACGAGCTTGTCACGCAATTCATCATTTGGTGCATGCAATGATACTGCGAGTGCGACATCACTGACTTTTTGTAATTCAATCATGGCGGGTACGACACCGGCGGTGCTGACGGTGACGCGGCGTTTGGATAACCCATAAGCGAAGTCATCCAGCATAATGTTTAACGCCGGGATGACATTATCAAAATTTAACAGCGGTTCTCCCATACCCATCATCACAACATTAGTGACAGCGTGATCGTGAAGGCCGTTTTCTTTTGACAGCTTGCGTACGGCGATCCAGAGCTGACTGATGATTTCAGCGGTAGTGAGATTTCGGTTAAAACCCTGTTTACCGGTTGAGCAGAAATCACAATTTAAAATGCAGCCTACTTGGGAAGAGATGCATAACGTGCCGCGGGTTTTTTCCGGGATATAAACCGTTTCAATGCAGTTGCCGTCGCTGAGGCGTAACAGCCATTTGTAGGTGCCGTCTTCAGCGGCTTTTTCATAGATGACCTGCGGTACCGTAACTTCAGTCGTTGCTGCAAGTTTGGTGCGTAAGTCTTTGCTTATATTTGTCATTAACTGGAAATCGGTCAGGCCGTTGAAATGTATCCATTTCAAAACCTGATCGGCGCGCCAGGGCTTTTCACCCATGCTGGTGAAAAATTCCTGCATGGACTTGCGGTCCATTCCGAGGAGATTTGTCTTAACCGCTTGCGCGGGTAATAAAGCCGCTGACGCCGTCATGATAGTCAAGCCAACTCTGTTTCTGGTACGTAAGACAGGATTTCTTCCGGTTTAAAGAAGAATGCGATTTCCTGCTTTGCGGTTTCAGGTGCATCAGAACCGTGTACGGCATTGTGATCGATAGAGTCTGCGAAATCGGCGCGGACTGTTCCGGGAGCAGCATCTTTTGGATTGGTAGCGCCCATGACCTGACGGTTTTTAGCAATCGCATTTTCGCCTTCCAGAACTTGAACCAATACTGGGCCAGAGCTGATGAAGTTCACTAAACCAGCGAAGAAGGGGCGTTCTTTGTGAACGGCATAAAATTGTTCGGCCTGTGTCTTGGTGAGGCGCAGCATTTTGGCGCCGGCGACTCTTAATCCTGCCTTTTCAAAACGAGCGATGATTTCGCCAATGACATTCTTGGCAACGGCATCTGGCTTGATGATTGATAAGGTTTTTTCAACGGTCATGTTTATTTCCTCGGTGGTAATTTTTTAGTGGGGGGAGTATATCACATCGTCATTCCCGCGAAAGCGGGAATCTCCCGGATGTGCCTGTCGTCATTCCCGCGAAAGCGGGAATCTCCCTCCGTTTGTTTGCGCGGTTACATCAGGGGGTCCCCGCTTTCGCGGGGATGACAATATTCGTTACATTATTTTTCGTTTCCAAGCCTTTGCTTTATCTATTAATTCTTTCTCATCCAATGTTTGTAATTCCCGGTTTTTCAGCAAGTGCTTGCCGGCAGCCCAGACATCGGTGACCTGGTGCCGGGTAGAGGCATAAACGATTTGAGAAATGGGGTGATAGAGCGGTTGGGTTTCAATTTCATCCAGATGGATGGCGATGAAGTCGGCATCTTTGCCGGGGGTGATGGAACCGGTGCGGTCATCAATACCCAATGTTCGGGCCCCGTGGATAGTTGCCATCTTGAGGGCAGTTTCCGCGCTTATGGCTTTGGGGTCAGAGGCAATGATTTTGCCGAGCAGGGCGGCACTGCGCATTTCGCCTATCATATCGAGATCATTGTTGCTGGCGGCGCCGTCGGTTGCGAGGGCAACATTGATGCCGGCATCCAGTAATTTTTGTACCGGACTTAAACCGCTATTCAGCTTCATGTTGGATTCTGGGCAATGCACCAGACTTGGCTTTTTCGCTTTGAGAATTGCCATGTCTTCATCATTGATTTGCGTCATGTGAACGGCAATTAATCTTGGCGATACCATGCCAATATCATTCAATCGTTTTAATGGTCTCTCATTGTGGCGCTCCATGGACATCGCAATTTCACTTGGAGATTCCTGCAAATGAATATTGATTTTGAGGTCATACTCGTTTGCCAGTTCATTGACGCGGGCAAGATTTTCAATAGAGACTGTGTAAGTTGAATGTGGAGCTAGTGTGGGGGTGACGCGGGGGTTATTTTTATATTTCTGATAAAACTCGATTGCTTTCGCGAAATATTCATCCGTTGTTTTTGCCCACGCCGTTGGAACATCAATGACTGTCATCCCGATGTGCGCGCGTACACCTGCTCGTTCCGCAGCTTGTGCTGTTGCATCAAGGAAGAAGTACATATCATTAAAACAAATCGTGCCGCAGCGTATCATTTCGCCCATGGCCATGAGCGATGCATCAGATACCATTTCCTGATTGACCCATTTTCCTTCTGCCGGCCAGATATAATTATTAAGCCAGTCCATCAATTCCAGATCATCTGCAAGGCCTCGGAATACATTCATGGCGAGATGAGTGTGACTGTTTATCAGGCCGGGAATAATGGCGTGTGATGAATAAGTCGATGTCGATGTGCAATCGAATTTTTTTTCTGCATCTTTTCCGGGAACAATTGAGTGAATTTTGCCGTTTTTGACTGCGATAGCATGGTCTTCAAGAATCTGATTGTTATCTTCGCAGGTGATAATCCATTTGGCGTGAATTAATTGATCAATTTTTTCCATAGTCATTTCCATAATATTGAGGATTGTAATATTTTAGGCATTGTAGCGGTTTTTGCCGGATATGGAAGGTTTTGCATTGTGATGACGATATGAATCTGCTAAACAAGGGTGATTAATGAGTGCCGCTATAAAATAATTATAAGAGGAAACATAATGCGCAGAACAAATTCTGGAATAGAGCAAGCTTTTGACTCCGCAGTGACTGTGAAAGTAAATAAGCCAGCTGTTCAAAAATATTTACCAAGAAATTTACGCAAATGGATGGAGAGCTATCGTAAGTGGATTGGCGGGGAGACGATAGTAAATAAAAAAATATTTAAATATATTGAGAAGCATCAGCATGAGCCGGAATTTTTGAATGCTTTGCAGTCAAAAAAGATGAATAGAGGATCTATTCTTACGTGGGCAGTTGAGCACGATCAGTGGAACGTTGCAGAAGCCATGCTTAAATGTGACGGTGTGAACGTCAATCAAGTGGATTTAAATAATGAATTGCCATTAGCGAAATGTTTATCTCGTTGTACTGATTATCGTAGTGATGAATCGAGAAGGAGAGGTGTAATTTTCAAATTATTAGCCTATCCTGGTGTTGATGTAACCAAAGAAGGCTTGTCATATTATCCAGGATATCCACTAGTAATAGCATTGGAAAGAGAGCTGACAGAATTTGCCAAAATCATTTTGTCGCGCGGCGGTCATTGTAATTATGCGTTAGTGAAAGCGGTTAAGATTGCCGTTGAGAAGGGGTACTCTGATATAGTTTGTTTAATCCTGGAGTCGAGCAATGTTTCTGATGTTGTATTTAAAGAAGCAATGCAGTCTGCGATGAAAACGAGATATAACGCAGTGCAGTTGCTGGTAGATAAGGGTTTGTGTATCTGGTCTGCAGATTTATTATTGTGGGCTGCGAAGAATGCTCAATATCGTGTTTTGGATAAAGTTCTTGCGCATACGGAAATAGATATAAATTTCAAAGATGATTCTGGTGACACTGCATTGCATCATGCAGCAGCAGTTGGATTTGCTGCTGGAATTAAGATGTTATTACAGCATGGTGCTGATCCAAATAGGACAAATAAAAATGGTCTGACTCCACTGCTTGCTGCTGTGTGTCGCAGTGATGCTGGTGCTGCTTCTGTTTTGCTGGCAAGTGATAAAGCGGATCTCACTATTGCGGATAGTTCTGGAAAGACGGCATTGATGATTGCCGCTGAAAACGGCATGACAAGTGTTGTGAAAATGTTGTTGGATCGAGATAGCAGTTGTGTCAATGCACAAGATAATAATGGTGATACTGCATTAATTCTTGCAGCTCGTCATCATCACGATGCAATTATCGTCAAGGAATTATTGACTCATGGCGCAGATGTGATGATTGAAAATTCTCTTTCATACACTGCATTAATGGAGGCTAAAAAATCCGGTCATAAAGGTTTGTGCCCGTTGTTAAAGAATAGTTATCAACATATTCAGCCGATTGCCGTGTCAGAAGTAACTCCTTCGGCACCACCGCTTGAATCGGAGGAACTGGTGGGTTTGAAGGCGGCAGCAGTAATACCGCCGGTTAGTCTTAATAAATCTGGTCTGTTCGCGACACGCGAAGATAATGCTGGCAAAGAGCAGCAAATTGCGGAGCCGCGAATTAGACATTAATCACCCGATTCATCTTTAGCAGTGTATAATGATGATAATAAGCGGGAGCAGTATTCATGCAGGAAAAGTCAGATTTAAATCGGAAGGTGATTATTTTCATTGTTTCGCTGGCTGGATTCATGGAAGCGCTGGATACCACAATTTTGAATACTGCCATTCCTGCCATATCGCGAAGTCTGCATGTAAATCCGGTTGACTTGAAAATTGCCCTGATCAGTTATCTCATGATGCTTGCAATCTTTATTCCAGTAAGCGGCTGGCTTGCGGATAAGTTTGGATTAAAGCGCGTTTTTCAATTTGCGACGGTAGTCTTCACCTTGAGTTCACTATGGTGTGGATTTGCTTATACTGTGCCGCAGCTTGTGTTGGCACGCAGCGTGCAAGGTCTCGGCGGCGCGTTGATGCTGCCGTTGGGGCGTCTGATTATTCTGCGTTCTTTCCCGCGGCATGAAGTGGTAGATGTCATAAATCATGTGATTATGGTGGTATCGGTAGGTTTAATGCTTGGTCCCCTTGCCGGCGGTGTGATCACAGATCATTTCTCCTGGAGCTGGATATTCTGGGTGAATGTGCCGGTTGGTATTTTTGCATTTATCATTGGATATTTCTTTTTGACGGATTACCCTCCAAGGCATGTCAGGCCGTTTGATTTTATCGGGTTCACATTATTCGGCGGTGGACTCGCAACTCTCACATTTGCGCTGTCGTATTTGAGTGAATCATCAACTAACCAGCATACGGGATTACTGATTCTTTTTATTTCCATATTGATGCTCGCAAATTATTTTTTATATGCACGCTGGCAGCCGCATCCGATCTTGAATACTTCGTTATTTAAAAAGCGAACATTCCTGATTTCAATTTTGGGGAATTTATTTGCTCGATTAAGTTTCGGCGGTGTACCTTTTTTGCTGCCTTTACTCCTGCAAATTAGTCTAGGATATTCAGCGGCACTATCAGGTCTGCTGATGGTGCCGATTGCATTCGGGGTGATGATAGTTAAAGTGATTTCACTGCGTGCATTGAGAAAAATGGGTTACAAAAAAACGCTGGTCGGGAATACAATACTGGTTAGTTTGATGTTGTGGATGTTTCAAGTTATCACTGGTGCGACATCGCCTTACAGCATAGCAGCTTTGACTTTTCTCTTCGGTCTGCTGATATCAATGCAATATAGTGCCATGAATTCGCTGGCATATTCGGATCTGGATGCGGATGATTTGAGTGCGGCGACAAGTATTTTTGGTACGACGCAGCAATTATCGCAAAGTTTTGGCGTTGCTGTAGCAGCCATGCTGTTGCATTATTATTCGCATGTTTTTAATGGTGGCTTCATATTAACGCCAACAGTATTTCATCATGCATTTTTGGCGATGGGTTTTCTCACCTTGTTTACAACAATAATATTCGTACGACTAAAACCTAATGATGGCCATCAGATGCTGAATAAACCGCAAGAAGCCAGTTGAGTCACTTGGGTCTGTTGACAATTGGTTTGCAGCATTTAAAATGCGGTAGAATTGGTAAAAATGGACGAAAATTTTCGTTAAATAGCTCTGCTATTCGCCTCAAATTTTCGTCCATTTTTCCTCAATTCCCCACTTTTTAAATGCTGCAAACCAATTGTCAACAGACCCTATACATTAATCAAGAGTAATAGTAGTGTATATGCTCTCATGGTATTAATTTTTTAAGGGAGCATCTTATGAGTATCTTGTCAAAAGCAATTATTGCAGCAAGTGTATTTGTTATGCCTGTTGCTGCAATGGCATATCCATTAACCGTTACGAATTTAACAAATGGAACGATATCTGCAAAAGTAAACGGTCAGTGCTCAGAAGAATATGGAAATATAAATGGTATGACTTCCCATTCCGCTGAAACAAAGCGTCTCGAAAGTATATGTAAAAATACTTCACCGCATTGTCAGGTTGTATTGCACAATTCAGCATCATGCAATGGTGAGATAGTGGCAAATTTCTTTTTCAATTCTAAAACCAGAACAACTGGCGAAGGCAGTGCAGCCCCACATTTCACTCTGTCAATTGAAGCACATAGAGTTATTCTCAAAAAGTCTTAATTACAAAGACCCGCGGTGTGCCGCGGGTTTAAAAGTTGAATATCCATGAATGAAAATCAAATCAGATTTGAAAGGCTGAGCAAGCAGCATGTAGACATCATATTTAGCTGGCTGGATGAACCCCATATGAAAGAATTTTGGGACAACAGTCAGGAGCACAGAGATGATATTCTTCATTTCGTAAACGGTCTCAAGCAAACATATTTTTGCGGGACATTCCATTATTGGATTGGCTATACAAATGCGCAGCCATTCGCGTTTATCTTGAGTGATGAAATTCTTGCTTCACAGGAGATGCCGGAAATTTTTCGGACTCACTTATCAAAAAGCGGCCACACTGTCGCACTTGATTTTGGCGTTGGCAATAATCAATATCTCGGAAAAGGGTTGGCTGCGTCAACTCTGATCGCATTTATGGAATATTATCGGCATCAAATCGATCCTGTCGCGGATACATTTTTCATTGACCCGGATGCGGGAAATCTTCGGGCAATTCATGTGTATGAAAAAGCCGGGTTCAGATTTGTTGGAGAATTCACAACAGATGAGGGTGCATTTGTCGGTCATAAATCATTACTAATGATAAAAAAATATAACGGAAAATGATCATGTATACAAAAATAACTGAGTTAGAAGAGTTGTGGAAATTATTGAAGAGTGAAGTCGAAGGTGTTAAGGAACTAGAGCGGATTGAATTTTGTATTATCGAGAAGTTGATAACGGCCGTATCTGTTATTGATTTAACCAAGCATGAAATCTATGTGCACGCCGGTTATGTACATCAGCTGACTGAAAAATTACTAAATTTAAGAGATGAATCAATTGATGATAAAAAAATTCATAATCTTTGCAAGCTATGGCTCAATCTATTAAGAATTAGGAATCAATTTCCACTAAAAATCATGCATCATCAAATGCTTGACGGCGAATGCGATTTTAAATTTTCATTAAAGTTAATGGAAGGCAAGCCATGCGGCTTGAAGGAAATTCAAGTCTTGAATCGCGAAGATAAAGACGCAATTGATAATGCTGTTCAGTCAATGTATCGACTTGGGTGCCTCGCGCATGGACTCAGTTTTGCCGGGCTGCCATATGTTGAAAATACTGTGCTAACTTCTTTGATGGAATCTAACGATGTTACTTGCCTGGTTGCGAAAGACCAAAGTGATCAGATTATCGGTTACTGTTGGGGTGTCATGTTAAGAGATGTTGCGGTCAGCTGCGGTAAAAAGGCTAACATTTTCTGGGTGATGGATTTGGCGCGTGACCCGGATTTTCATGATGTGAATAACAAATTTGGCGACCTGATCAGATTAGAAATGATGGATGTTTTGAAGGCGAGAAAGAATTGTGATTTTGTCGGATACCAGCATATTGTAAATCACAAATATCATACGAATATCGTTGAAGATGAACAGAATGATTCTGAGCGCGTCCACTTAAAAGATGAAAACTTTCAGGCGCGAACGGGTTATAAGTACGATGAAGATTTAGGTATGTTCATGCGCGCGCATTTTATCAAGGGTAATGATAAGGATTTACCATACCCTGATTACTCTAAGATTAGGCCTGCAATTTACAAGGCATTCTGGCATGCGGCACACACAGCGAAAGAATTTTTTCTTGGTGCATATGGGTTTTTCCGTGTGCAAAGTCGTCAGAAATCCTCTCATCTGATGCTGGATCGTCCGCTAGATGAAAGACTTATTACACCTGTTTCAAAAGAGCAGCAGGCTTGTGATAAGGATATTTTGAGGCAAATCATTCTCAGTGATTATTGGCAGCGGCTTGGTAAAGGATTATTGGGTACGCATGTACCTGGTACTATTGAGAAAATGCAAAATTCAGTGCCATCAAATGATTATGATTTTGAATCATTAAAGAGGCTGCTTGAGAGCAGCGGCAAAAAGATAACTCGTGATCCGTTAACATCACATTTATATCGTGCAATATCAACTGCGGATTCTCCTACATTTGTAGTCAATGAATTGCTGAAAAGTGAGAAAACACCAACTGCATGGATTAAGTTGATCGGCGATCGCCGTAAAAAGATAGCAACGCCTCAAGGAATTGGTTTGCGCGCTCAGGCAACCCATGTTTAAGGTATAACTCGGCTTGTGCTGCAACATTGTCAGCGAATGTAGAATTGATGCAGGCATCTTGCTGAGAAAGATTATCCTGGCTCACAAAGAATCGAGAGCCGGCTGCTCTTGCAAATAGACATTCCAACGCTTGCGGTTTTACTTCAGCTTGTTCGAATAATTGCTGCTGATCCCGATTACGACCTTCAGGGTAATACCAATACCCGTAATCTATTTGCAGGCGGCGTTCTGATCCTGCGATACACCAATGTGCGATTTCATGCAGGGCACTTGCGAAATAATCGCGTGTGAAGATAACGCGGTGATAGGGTGAGGCTTCATCGCTGGGCAGATAGAGCGGTTCATTATAACCGCCAATCAAAATAGTATTTTCGCTTGTTTGAAATAAGCGGTTGAAAATATCAATTAAATCATTAGCATCGTGAGTCATTGCGCGTAAAATATATTTAGAAGAAATTCGCATGGACTTTATCACATCAGCAGGCTGATTTTCTATAACGGCTCATTTCGGTAAATATGGTTTTTTAAGGTTTATATCCAGGTGCAGTGGGTGTGGTTTGAGCTGTTAACGAAAAGGGGGTTGCGTTTGGCATGGTGTAATATGATCCATCTTTGCGCTTCCCGTCGAATGCCAGATGATTCCCATTTTCGATGATTTGCCCTTTGCCTAGTAAAATACAACAGGCAGCACCTAGCATGGAATGTGAAAACATCAGAATGCGTTTATTCAGATAATAGTCATTTAAATCTGTTAATGCTTTATGCGCGCGTAAAATAACATCGCAAAAGCTTTCTGCACCTGGGATGGTTGTATCTTTAACTAACGCATGCTGATCAAGATAAAATAAATGACAGCGATTATCAGAATGTAAATCGCAAACTCTACGGTTATCCCATGATCCAAATGACATTTCTCTAATGTCGTCATAAATGTAACTTCGATGGTGAAAATTATTGTTAATAATATAGGGTGTCGCAGTATCAATCGCACGTGTTAATGGGCTCATGAGAATGATATCTGGCTCGCTGTTATTTTGTGAATAATGATGTTTAAGTTTTTCTGCGGTATCGCGAGCTTGCTGTTTTCCGTATTCTGTTAATTGATTAATATTTTCGTCAACATTGCCCTGATATATACGTTTTTCACTATCTTTGATATTTCCCATAACTAAAACCTGGTCAATTTCACCATTTGATGTACTTTGGCCGCAGTTGCCAAATGTTTCTCCGTGACGGACGAAGACAAGATCGAAATCTAGTGTTAATGGTTTAAATTCGGGTGAATAAAATAGGTGTCCTGAGATGATGTCAAGATCAATTCCGAGTTTTGATAACTCATGTTTTAATTCCTGATCAGATTTATTATGTCTATTTTTCATAAATTAACTACTGCTTCATCGTTAACGAATTATTCATGTTAGCTGCTTCAAAGTTCTGGTTGCGTCCAGTATGTTGGCCGGGAATGGGCCAAAGAAATGATCTTGCTAGAGCACGAAATTTTTGTTTCCATCGATTAAGTTCGGACATTTTATTTAAGACATTGGCGATTGTTTGAGAGTCTTTTTCGGGGTGCAGTCCTGAAAATTTACCACTTGGTGCGTCACCGCTGTAACACAGCACGCTTTGATATGAATCATTCTGATTGTAAATTTCCCTGATTTTTTTGCAACCTGGATTACTCGGATCAACCCCATGTAGTGCATAAAGCAGTCCAGCTGCAATGCCTTTTTCTAACCGCGGCGTTGCAATTGAAAGATCATGTTTTCGGGCAAGCTCGATTGTTCCTCTAATGCGGCCGCCGCTGTCTAACTTGCGCAGCGGGTCGCGGCCGACGCGTGTAACAGGATCATTGATACTTGCGGCGCAGCGTTCAAAAAATGATTTTTCAAGCTTAATTAAATCTTCGCTGGTTAAATCTGGGTATTCGGCAATTAAAATTGGTGCGATTTCATATTCCATCATTTCTTTGATGAATTGAAATAATTCGGGGTGTTTTATTGAGTCAGCTATTGTTGTATGTCCAAGAAAGCCGCCTATCCAGGCTAGTACTGCATGCGGGCCGTTAATGTATTTATTTTTGACGGCTTCAATTGTATTTAAATTTTTAGTTGTTGTCATCAATGGAAATCGTTCAGCTTCAGTGAAGTGATTGGGAACATACATTGAAAATGATTTTTCAGCGCAAAACAAATGAAATTCCAGCTCAAAAATATTCACAGCTTGCAAGAGTAGATCTTGGTCATTGATGATTGTATCAATGTCAGTAATCTCAAGATGTTGTGATAGCAGTTCTGGACTAATGCGTTCAATCTGGGATTTTAACTGCGATTTGATATCTTGCTTTGGTATGGATGTGACAACTCTGTCAATTACAGTTGGTACGAATTCAACGTGAGATAATATGATTTCGGTGAGTGCGGCATCATTTGTGAGGAGATTGATTTGATCTGATACCATATCTAATACAAATTTTGCTGGATTTGGAAGATTCATCAAGATCAATATTTTTAAATATTTCCTGCTTGTCTCGTATCGATTTATTAATCCTAGCGCAATATCTTTCGCTGAATCACTTAACGCTGAGGGTGTCAGGCAAATTGCGGCGACGATTGATTCAGTGTAAATATCTATGATGTCATTGGCTTCTCTCGAAATGATTTTTACATTTGATATGCACGTTGATTGTTCTTCTTCAGATATCTGATGTTTTAACCATAATCTGTTGTTGCAGTTAATTAGTGAGGCATTAAATTGATTATTTGAAGTTGCTATTATCTGATATTCATGCGGGCTGTCAGAAATGACATTTGCCAGCAATCCCAGACCGATGTTACCGCCGCCGTGAATCCCAAAGATATTTTTCTTGATTCCATGCATAGATGTGACTCCTATAATTTGACGCAATTTCTTATGTCGCATCTGCACACGCATTCTAGTTGCTAAATTAAAGATTGACAATGAATCACGGTGTTTACTATAGTCAACGAAAAGTAGACGATGATTGTGATGGATAAATTAAAGCTCATGCGAACATTCATGCTGGCTGTTGAAGAAGGCAGTCTTGCGCAAGCTGCACGAGCGCTTGGTATCAGTAAAGCTGCTGCTAGTAAACAATTAATCGAACTTGAATCTGAATTGAATACACAACTCATCAACCGCACAACCAGAATGCTGAAATTGACTGAAATCGGAGAGTCGTATTACGAATCTGTCAAAGCAGTATTTTCTGCGGTACGGGAGGCGGAATCAGTTGTAACTCAATCCCTGGATAAACCTTCTGGTACACTAAGAATTGCAAGTCACCGATATTTTGGCGAGAGATTTATTATCAATCATATAAAAGAGTTTTTATCTCTTTATCCTGATTTGAAAATTGATATAGAACTTGCTGATCGTTTCCCTGATATTGAAAGAGAAGATTTTGATGTTCTGTGCGGTGTTTCGCATGAGGGACCTGAGCATCTGGTGAGGAAAAGAATTAAAACCATCAGGCACGTTTTATGTGCATCTCCGGAATATATTGCTGAATTTGGGATGCCAGAATCACCTGATGATTTGAAGCAATTTCATTATATTACGCATTCGTTCAGGAAACCGGATACAATTCTGTCGTTTAAAAATGATAAAGAAATTTTTCTCGATTATGTTATTCGCTTGAATGATGCTCAGGCCATGCTGCAGTGTGCCTTGCAAGGGTTAGGATTTATCAAAATATTCAATTATTTTGTCGACGAGCATATCAGGCAGGGTAGGTTAATTGAGATTCTGAAAGAATACAGTGAGCCGCCGAAATCACTATATATATTTTATAAACAGCAAAAATTTCTGCCGAATAAAATACGGGTATTTATAGATTTTTTAACTAAAAAACTTGATAGTTAAACGTGGGTTAGTTGCAGCTGCTAGTTTTATACATTATCACGTCTTTTGCACCAATTACCGTATATAAATAAGCTAAAGTCATGGATGAGATTGTTCGTTAGTGATGTTGCGATTGTGAGTGCCCTGCAGGATTCTCAAACGCTCAGAATCTGACGCAAGTTTTTTCGCAATTTCAACGGCAGAGCTGATTGCACTTTCATGCGAATCACTATCATAAGTCCAGTTACCGACAAACCACAATTGACGTTTTCCTTGCAATTGCCTGATTGCACTCTGAACCTCGAAATAATTTTTATCTACAATCGGATGTTTATAGTAAACCATGGCATAAATATTTTCAGGCATAGGGCCATTCTTATCGCTTGGCGAACGTACATCATAGGTTAGCCAGGTTTTAAAAATGGGTTTGCTCGATTTCCAGTTTTTATACATTGTCATCGCTGAATGATATCCGTCGTAACGAATATTGATGATGCGCCAATCTTTTTTATTTGGCGGCATGAAGCGAGGATCGCCGTGAATTGCTATTTTGGTGTCATAGTATCTTATTTTAGAGAGTAAAATAGAGATATCCGTTGTTTCAGGAAGAGTACCTAACAATTCGCTGGCTACGTTCGCACCTGTTGCAAATATCAGTTGATCGTATTCCTGAACAACACCGTCTGCTGTCTTGACGGTATAACGCGAGCCATTTCTGCCAATTTGCGTGACGTGCGCATTTAATTTTACCTGAGCATTTTCAAGTGAATGATAAACCGCATCAATATATTTTTGTGTGCCGCCTTCCACTTCAAGCCATTGATCTTTTTTAGTATCAGATCCCTTTGCTAAATAATTGATAACGTTATATGCGGAAAAATCACGTACATCATTCAGGCTGATGCCCCACGCAGCGGCCATGAATGGATACAGCAAGTTAGCTTTGAAATCATTGCTGACTTTCAAAGTGGCAATGAATTCTTCCAAAGTTACATTGGTATCGTGGCTGGTGAGAAGTTTCCTTCCTTCTTGAATTACATTATGGAGCTGCACAGATCGGGAAATATTCGCGGGCGTAAGCGAAACCCATTCTATTTTGCCATCATGATACGGTGGTAAAATAATCTGGCGCTTGCCATTGGTTTCGTAAAAATTTGTCACTAAGTTGAAATATTTAAGCGGTATATTGTAATGGCGCAATATTCTGGTAAACATTGGATAAAATGTTACATTAAAATATTCAGCACCCGCTTCAATTACTACTGGCGAACCATCGACGTTAATTTCAATACTATTTGCATGACCGCCCAATCGCCCTTGTGATTCATATAAAGTCACTTCGTGATTTTTCTCAAGCAGCCATGCTGATATCAGACCAGATGCACCTCCGCCGATTATGGCGATTTTGTCTGCATAAGCAGTGCCGGTTAAAAGCGAACATATCACGCAGATGACTGTAATTAGATGCTTCATAGAAAATTCACGCATTTGATTGTAATTGATGGCCGGTATCATACATTTGTAATTATCCGGATACAATCACGCATGATCATGAATAAAGGGCACGAAAAACAGACAGTAAAAGAAGGCCTGAAAGGTTGGGGAGTTTGAGGTCTTTATTATTGGAGAGGGTGTCAATCGCATTAGACGCTTAATTTATTTCCAATTTAAATTTATTATTTCTGCTTACTGTGAAGTATCCTCAAATGTACCCCCAGCGATAAATTAAATGACTGTATCAATATTGTTTCTTACTATCTTTAATTTATTGCATCAAGATTGGTCGTCCGCTGCGTATTTTTGAGATGTTCTATATTTTATTATTTGATTTTGTTAATCTCCACAAATGATTTTTTGATAAATATAATCATAGGGAGAGTATGCAATGTCAGAAACGAGAAATTTATTTCTTGAGCAAGAAACGACCGAGCAACTTATTGCGCTTAAAAGAGACATTAAGCGGGAAATCAACTTACGCATTCAGCGGCAACACAGCTTTCTCGCTGCACCTAGAGATACATCTCAACCCTCTGCTGAAGAAAAAAAGCTAGCTACAGAATTGCTTGCTTATGTTGATAAATCAGAATACGACAACATTGAACAAATGTGGAAACTGAAGCCGGGCTTAATGTTTGTTGAGATTCCAGGTAAAGACGGTGTGCTTACCACGCCATTAAAAAGAGCTTTATATAACATTGACACATGGACGTGGAGGCCATTTCTTTTATGGCTTGTAGATAATAAACCATTTCTGGTGCCAACATTTCTCCAACAATATGATGCACAAAAGAAACATGTTGATTTGAACTATTTACAGCCGCTATTTGATGAATACGCGGTTTATGATACCCAAGTTGAAAAATGGCATTACGAGCAAATAACTGATAATGATCTTGTATGTGAATGGAGACATCTGTGCGAGAAACAGAGTGAACTATTACCTTTTCATATGATACGGGAGATGTGTCGTGTGGGTAATGGTTTATGGGGTCCCGATTACAGGTTTGATGCTAAATCGGCGCCTAAAGGTGGGCGAATGTATGATAGCTCAGTCGATGGTTTTATTGAACTTGATTCTGCTGATTTCCAGTCTCGTTTCGGTTCTTCTCTTGGTTTAGTACGGTACCTGGGCTGGACGTCTGCGGTTGGGGGAATCGGGCAGTACGCGCGCGTAATGCAAACTCCTCTGTTGCGGCTTTCTTGCGATGCTGATTCCATTCGGCAACTTTGCAAAGAAAGAACTTCAGATTTAGCAAGTATACCTACACTTGCTCAGTCTGAGGAAAAGATATCTACGCAGCGGCCGTGAGAGTTTGTTTGCGAACATTAACGTTAGTGCGTGAGTACTAACGTTAATTCAGAATTCTATGCTATGTAATTATCATAGAAATTTCGTGGCTTTAAAATTTGTAAATCTTGATAGCCAGATATTGTCAGCAAATCTTTCATGGTCGAAGTAGTTCATGGGGTGTGCTCTGCTTTTGCTTTTAATCTTGTACTTGCCCTGGCTTTTGCCCTGTTTTTCAAAAAAGCAGGCAAGGGCAAGGAAAAGGGCAAAGGCAAGGGAGTGCGGGGAATTTGAGGTCTTTATAATCGGAGAGGGTGTCAATCGCATTTGCATGGTAACATATTGACAGTTATATAATTACTGGTTTTGATCGCGGTGAGATACCCCCAGAAGTACCCCCGGTGAAAAAGTAAATGAAATTATCAGCTTGCCTATACATCAAGATATTGAATAGTACTACATGTAGTACTATAATTAAATATGACCAAACTAGATAAAAAATTAGAAAAGATGCGAAATAACCCAAAGGATTGGCAATTGTCAGAACTTTTGGTTATCGCTGGTCATTATGGGATTTCTGTTCGACAAGGCAAGGGTAGTCATGTGTGTTTTAGCCATCCAAAATGGAATGAAATATTAACTGTTCCTGCGCATAGGCCAATTAAACCCATATATGTAAAAAAGTTTGTGATATTGATTGATGCTTTGGAAGGAGGCGATATATGAAAATAGATACTTGTGAATATCCATTTATGATGAGACATCTTTCAAAAGAAGATGGCGGAGGATATTTAATCGAATTTCCTGATCTTCCGGGTTGCATGTCAGATGGGGATACACCTGAAGAAGCAATTAAAAATGGACAGGACGCGGTTAAAATGTGGATCGAAACTGCAAAAGAATTAAAGAAGCCAATTCCTGAGCCTGGGGAGCTAGAAAGTCAGAGTGGTAAATGGGTGCAAAGAGTTCCAAAATCAATTCATCTACGTCTTGTCACAAGAGCAAAAGAAGAGGGTGTCAGTTTAAATACCTTGGTGATAATGCTGCTTGCTGAATC
>DATJFK010000038.1:0-3452 GCA_035495675.1 Gammaproteobacteria bacterium | reverse complement strand
GATCAATAGAGAAGGCAGCGTTGAGAATTCTCCATACAAGACAGCGGTTGCGCTTAATATTTTATTAGCCGTTAATTACCAGGGCCCTGAAATTCAACGTGCAAAAGAGTATCTGCTGAAAACCCAGTCGCCGCATACAGGAGCATGGCCAGCGGAAGATTTCTGGTTGTGGCCGGTTGGAGATGAGAATGGCAATCCGAAAATAATCGGCCGTTCCGGTTCTAGCGCAATTACGACTGCATTTGTGATAAAAGCATTGAATGCATTAAAATAATAAAAATACGATGTTTTCTCGATCAAAAAAAACCCGGGCTAGCCCGGGTTTTTTGATTGCGGTGAATGGTGGAAAGATGTGTCAGCATTTTCATTAAGTCTTGATAGGCGATATAATGAGCCCCTTTGTCAGCAGATTCTAGTGGTTAAATATGAAGCAAATCAGTATCCGCGGTGCCCGCACCCATAATTTAAAAAATATTAATGTCGATTTCCCGCGCGATCAATTGATAGTCATCACCGGTCTGTCGGGATCGGGAAAGTCATCGCTCGCGTTTGACACTTTATATGCTGAAGGTCAGCGCCGTTATGTGGAATCGCTTTCTTCTTATGCACGGCAATTTTTGTCGATGATGGAAAAGCCGGATGTGGATCATATTGAAGGCTTGTCACCGGCGATTTCGATTGAGCAGAAATCTACGTCGCATAATCCGCGTTCAACTGTCGGTACGATTACAGAAATTCATGATTATCTGCGTTTGTTATTCGCTAAGGTTGGGCAGCCGCATTGCCCGACACATCAAACGGTACTGGAAGCGCAGACTATCAGCCAAATGGTGGATACGGTGCTTGCGTTGCCAGAAGATACCAAAGTCATGATTCTTGCGCCGGTGGTGCGTGAACGCAAAGGTGAACATGTTGAGTTGATACAGGAATTGCGCGGTCAGGGTTTTGTGCGCGCGCGAGTTGACGGCGAAATGATGGAGCTGGATCAGGTGCGGCCGCTGGATCTTCGGAAAAAACACACGATTGAAGTTGTCATTGATCGTATAAAAGTACGTGAAGATGTGCGCGTGCGTCTCGCGGAATCATTTGAAACAGCGCTGCGTTTATCTGATGGTATTGCTGCAGTGGGCTGGATGGATGAACCGAAAAAACCGCTGCGAGTTTTTTCTGCAAAATTTGCCTGCCCTGATTGCGGTTACAGTCTGCCGGAATTATCCCCGCGACTGTTTTCATTCAATAGTCCAGTCGGTGCATGTGCAGACTGTGATGGTTTGGGTATTAAAGAAATTTTTGATCCGACAATGGTTGTGAATGAAGAATTAAGTATTGCAGACGGCGCAATACGCGGCTGGGACCGGCGCAATATTTATTATTTTCAATTGTTATCTGCTATCGCCAAACATTTTAAATTTGACATGGAAGTGCCTTTCAAAAAACTCCCGAAAAAAATTCAGGATGTCTTACTGTACGGCAGCAAGGACAATATTAAATTTAAATACGAAGACGAAAGCGGAAATTCATATTCTAAATCGAGTCAGTTTGAAGGTGTGCTGCCAAATCTGGAGCGGCGTTATCATGAAACTGAATCGGAATTTGTGCGCGAAGAATTACGTAAATATATTTCCGCGCGACCATGTGAAGCATGTGGCGGCGCACGTTTGAATATTTCAGCGCGTAATGTTTTTATTTCCGGAAAAAATCTTCCGGAAGTGTCTGGATGGTCAGTTGATAAAACGAAATCGTTTTTTGATAAAATGCATTTGAGCGGTTATCGCGGCGAAATCGCGGTTAAAATTATTAAAGAAATTTCCAACCGTTTGAGTTTTCTGGTTGATGTTGGTCTTGATTACATTAGTCTTGAGCGCAGCGCGGGAACATTATCAGGCGGCGAAGCGCAGCGTATTCGTCTTGCCAGTCAGATTGGTTCAGGACTTGTTGGTGTGATGTATATTCTTGATGAACCATCTATAGGATTACATCAGCGCGATAACGATCGCTTGCTGCAAACGCTGCATCATTTGCGTGATCTGGGTAACACGGTCATTGTTGTTGAGCATGATGAAGATGCGATTATGCATGCGGATCATGTGCTGGATCTTGGTCCTGGTGCCGGTGTGCACGGCGGACATATTGTCGCGCAGGGAAAACCAAAAGATATCATGCGCAATCCGGATTCATTGACGGGGCAATATCTTTCCGGCAAACGCAAAATTGTGGTGCCGCATGAACGTAAAAAACCAAATGAAGAAAAGATGGTGATATTGCGCGGTGCGCACGGCAATAATCTTAAGAATATTGATGTATCCATTCCGATTGGTTTAATGACTTGCATTACGGGGGTGTCAGGCTCGGGTAAATCAACATTAATAAATGACACGCTTGGTCCTGTAGCAGAGCGCGTCTTGAATGGTGCGGGTGTGCGTGAGTCGGCGCCGCATGAAAGTATTGAGGGACTTGAGTATCTCGATAAAGTGATTGTGATAGATCAGAGCCCGATTGGGCGCACACCGCGTTCTAACCCGGCTACTTATACTGGATTATTCACGGCGATCCGCGATTTATTCTCCGGAACGCAGGAATCACGTTCCCGCGGCTATCAGCCTGGGCGCTTCAGCTTCAATGTGAAGGGCGGCCGCTGCGAAGCCTGTCAGGGGGAAGGGTTGATCAAGGTCGAGATGCACTTTTTGGCCGATGTTTATGTAACTTGCGATGTCTGCCAGGGTAGAAGGTATAACCGCGAGACCCTCGAGATCCTCTATAAGGGCAAAAATATACATCAAGTGCTTGAAATGACAGTAGAAGATGCAAAAGAATTTTTCTCTGCTATACCTAGTATATTGCGTAAGTTGCAAACTCTTCTCGATGTAGGTCTCTCTTACATATCATTAGGGCAAAGTGCAACAACACTATCTGGTGGTGAAGCCCAGCGAATCAAACTGGCTAAGGAACTTTCACGACGGGATACCGGCAGGACGCTATATATCCTGGATGAGCCAACGACTGGCTTGCATTTCCATGATATAGAGCAATTGCTGGGGGTGTTGGTACGTTTACGCGATAACGGCAGTACGATTGTAGTGATTGAGCACAATCTGGATGTGATAAAGACCGCCGACTGGATTATTGACTTAGGTCCTGAAGGCGGTGATAAAGGAGGCAGAGTGGTCGCAGTTGGAACTCCAGAGGCTATTGCGGCCAATAAGGGATCATATACAGGTGCTTACCTCAAAAAATTCTTAAAAAAGATGTAATTTTTTTTAAGAAACAGTGTTGACTCCCTGAGAGGGTGGTGTAGAATGCCCCCTCTCAAGCGAAAACGATCTTTAACAAATTGAAAGAGTGATATATGTGCGCGCTTACCTAAGTCGATTGGTATGCGAGGAGATATGCCTGCTGAGGCAGGCGCTCTAAGCAATACCTTGAGTATTGTAAAGAGACCAAGATTTAAAGAA
>DATJFK010000037.1:0-94668 GCA_035495675.1 Gammaproteobacteria bacterium | reverse complement strand
ATGGTGTTCGACACCGAATTCGGTCCGGCAGCTGTAATAATGGTCGGCGCCCTGATTGTCGGCAGCATGCAGACGGTCTGGATGGATCAGCCATACCGCAGCCGGCAAATCTCCGATATCACCCCCGCCCAGACAATCAAGCTGGATAAGGGCACTGATCTCGGGCGCTTTCAGATGGGTTCAACAGTCATATTATTAATGCCTGGGCAGGTAGAATGGTCGAACCTAACTAATAAAGAAATAATGATGGGGCATTTACTCGGCAGATTAAGAAAAGCTTAAACATATCATTTTATTCTGATTGATAAGTATCTCTTAAGATAATTTCTATACAATCTGTCCTAACAATTAAATGTGATTTAAAAATGAAATTCATACTGACATCGTTATCGCTGGCCTCGCTTATCTCCCAGTTCCTGACTGGGGTGATTGCTTACTATTTATTGATTTGGGATAACTATTTCAAATGCTCTATCGCAAATATCATTCATTACGCCCACAATCTGCCGCTGCATAAACATCTGGTGCTTCTGGGGATGCTGCCTATCTATATAGCTATTGTGATCTTCGGTTCTGCATTACTTAGCACATTTGTTGGCAGCCGAATGAAGGATTTTATCATTCGCTATATCCAGCCACATAAGTCAAAAATTTCCTTTTAATTTCAAATTTGTTCTCAAAATCAACGCCTGTAAATCCAGATCTCTTTCAAAGCGAATTTTCCCACTTCCAATATTCTCAATTACTTGTAAGACATTTGCTATTTAGAATTTGGGAAATAATCCAGCAAATCGCCCGCCACCATCTCATAACATACTGAATATTAACGTTTTTGCTTCTCTGCTAAAGAGGCAATGTGAGACAACATCAAACAAAAAGATTGTGCCTCGGAAAAGTGATTTGATAATCTGGAAAGTATTCAAGGATGAATAAAGGGACACGCATCAGGGTAGATGCAGCATGGATGTTTCCTGCCAGGGATATCGGCAGACAAGGGCCAGGAAGCCTGGGTAGGCAAAAAGGGGCAGCTTAAGGAATAAGCTGCCCCTTTTCGCGTTTTGGAGCTTTAGGCCGCAGCTTTTTCTTTGAAGCGTTCAACACTAGCCAGAATTTCTTTGCGGGCAGCATCAACACCTTCCCAGCCATCAACTTTGACCCATTTGCCATTCTCAAGATCTTTATAGTGCTTAAAGAAATGCTCAATGCGATTAAGCAGATCTTTGCCTAAATCTTCTGGCTTTTCCACATGATCATAGCGCGGGGTCAGCTTACTGACAGGAACCGCCAGGATCTTGGCATCTTTTCCGGATTCATCGGTCATGCGCAGCATTCCTACAGGACGGCAGCGGATCACTGAACCGATCATTAAAGAATAGGGAGAGACCACTAACACATCAACCGGATCACCATCTTCAGACAACGTATTCGGCACAAATCCATACTCACAGGGATAAAACATGCTGGTACCAACAAAGCGGTCAACCATCACCATGCCGCTGTCTTTATCCAACTCATACTTGATTGGTGCGCTATTAGATGGAATTTCGATTACTACATTCACATCATCAGGAACTTGCTTGCCAGCTTGCAGATTTTCTAAACCCATAACCGTACCCTTTTCTCAAAATTTATCGATGCATATAGTAGATCATTTCACTGAATTTACCCTACTGGCATTTCATCTTGCGTCGATCTTGAAAAGTTTCTCAATCAAAAAAGCTCGATGTACAATAAAGTACACCTGCGCTTTTTTTCAATCAAAACTTTCCAATATCTCGCAATCTGAACGCCAGTAGGCCAAATTCAGTGAAACGACCTACTAGTGTAACCACGCGAGATGATTTTGCAAGTTTAACCGCGTTCTTTTACACTAGGCGCTTAAATTCTAGAGGAGCAGCGATATGGATTGCTTATTCTGCAAGATCGCAAATGGGGAGATACCAGCTGAAATTGTCTATCGTGATGATTTAATAGTGATATTTAACGATATTAATCCACAGGCACCGCATCATAAGCTGATCGTCCCTATCGAGCACTTCGCTACCCTCAATGATATTCATGATGAAGATGAAGACGTCCTCGGTCACATGGTGCATGCCGGCACGATGCTAGCCAAGGAATTAGGAGTCTCTGATGATGGATATCGCATCGTATTTAACTGTAACGCCGGTGCCGGACAAAGTGTATTCCATATCCATGCACACTTGCTGGGTGGAAGACAAATGAAATGGCCGCCGGGATAATAAGAGCGTCAATATGCAAGAATATTTTAAAAAAATTATAGAAGCCATGGGTGAAAATCCTGAGCGAGAAGGGTTACGCAGTACTCCAAAACGCGCTGCAAAAGCGATGGATTTCTTAACTTCAGGCTACAAACAAAATATTGATGAAATCATCAATAATGCATTGTTCGCCAGTGACAACAGTGAAATGGTGTTGGTAAAGAATATTGAAATATATTCTTTATGTGAACATCACTTGCTGCCATTTATAGGCAAATGCCACATCGCCTATATTCCTGACGGCAAAATTCTTGGCTTATCCAAATTTGCGCGCATCGTTGACATGTTTGCACGTCGATTACAAGTGCAGGAAAATCTGACGAGTGAAATTGCCAACACATTACAAACTGTGACTGGGGCGAAAGGTGTCGGAGTGATCATTGAGGCAAGACACTTATGTATGATGATGCGCGGCGTTGAAAAACAAAACTCCATCATGACAACATCCGTCATGCTTGGAACATTGCGAGATGATGCTCGCACACGCTCCGAGTTTCTCAGCCTGATAAAGTAAAATTATTTTAATCATGTCCAATATTTTTGGACATGATTAATTTAAGGCATTCATCTATAGACAATTCATCCGTATTCACTTCAACATCATAAGTCACATTTTTGTGAACTTCGAGCCATTGAGCACGCGCTGATCCAATGATGCGGTCGCCGCGTTCTTTTTCACGAGCCTCGAGATTTTCAACTGATGCGTTTACACCAACATATAAAACTTGATAACTGGCAAGTTTAGTTTTCCATTCAGACATCGAACTATGTTCACCCACACAAACTTCATCAATAATGACATTGAATTCGCGGCTTAACATTGTGATGACAACATCTTTTAATAATTCACTGATCTTTTTTGCATACGGACCAAGTTGAATATGCTGCAAGATATTTCCATGCTCATCGTACGCACTCTGCCACCAGAATCCCTCATCAACTTTGCCACCTTCCCAATTATTCAAATGCTCCGGCATCATACTAATAAGTTTATCAATGCCAATATGCAGATATGGTTCGGTTAACTTCAACTGCAGTGCATGCGCAATCGTTGATTTGCCAGCGCTTGAGGGACCGTTTAAGAAAATTACTTGAGCTGTTTTTTTCATTTATGCGACATCTTCTATATCAAAATCAGGAAATAATAATACAGCTGGATGAACGCGCAGCGCCTTTGCTAACACAATCGCTCTTTCGCGACCCATTTGACTTGTACCACTTTCAATATGAGAAATATTTGACTGCTTCATGCCTGTCATTTCCGCTAATTCACTTTGACTCAGACCTTGCAGCTCGCGCAGCATTTTCAGAGCCTCGCCTGGAGTGATGCTTGCGTGAACTTTTGCCTTCACAAAATCATTTTTTTTAGTTTTCATCTTCCACCTCACTTATAATCATGCGGATTGATATCTATAACATAAACTTCAAATTGTTTATTTTCTATCTTGTAAATAACCCGCCATTGCAGTGATAACCTTGACGAACGATAACCTTTCCATTGACCTTTCAGAGCCTCATCACGAAACCCCTTAACTCTCCTGAGACCATGAGGACCGCTTAGCTCCACCACTCTCTTCCATAATTCATAATGCTTTAAAATATCAACAGGAATCTTCTTGACGGTTTTTACAAGGTCCCTTTTTTCATATATTTTCCACATGATTCCTCTCTTAATGTATACATAATAGTATATATACATAATTGTGTATACTCAAGCTTGTTAGTGAATAAATCCCAAAATCATATAATTAGCAGGAAATTAAAGAATAATCATAAATAGGTTCCCGCGAATGAATCGCGGGAAGACATGATAATCAGGGTAAGCGTTTAGCAATCCACAGTAGCTAAAACTTACGACTCGTGAGATGGATTTCAGAGAATGGATTTAATAGCAGCCACCAGAAATATAAAATTCGAATTGTAAAAGACAATCCGCGACTTTTAGAAACGACTGAAGGATATTCGTCAATGCTTACGCTAAGCTTGCTGAATTTCCATTTTGGAATGCTACTATGATTTGCTTACGCGCCGCTACCGCGCCAATCATAACCGTTGACATAGCTGACATCCTCGTTATATTTCTCTCTTTCAATGGAAAGTATTTCTATTTCTTTATCTAAAAAAGCCTTGCGTAATTTGAATTGATTTTCATCATGATTGCTTGCGTAAGACTCATTAAGGAATAATTCTGCATCTCTAACTGCTTTCTTCCATCTACCCAGACGCCAGAGAGCATGATTAGATACATAGTCCCAATTCAAAAATGACTTTTTTCGTCTCTCAATCATATTGACATGATAATCCCAGTCTTTTTTAAACAGTCCAAACATACCACCATTCCTATGCATGATTTTTCGAGAAGCGATGATACTTCAAATATCCCCATGTGGGAATATTTGAATTTGTACAGACTTATGCATTTAAAGTCATATTACTTTAGATTATCATGTAAAAGCATTACCAAATTTCAGCGGCGGCAATCCAAGATGTTTTGCAATGGTTTGGCCAATATCAGCAAAACTTTCACGCAAACCAATCGGGCCCGGTTTTACTGCCGGACCAAATGCAATTGCTGGCACGTGTTCTCGTGTATGATCCGATCCAAATGCAGATGGATCGCAGCCATGATCAGCCGTAATAATTGCCATGTCGCCTGTTTTCAAAACTTTTTCAAATTCTGGAATCCAGCTGTCTAAATCTTCCAGTGCTTTTGCGTAACCAATAATGTCGCGGCGGTGACCGTATAACATATCAAAATCAACCAGATTCACAAACGTGATACTGTTATCAGGCGCAGTTTTTGCTTCTTCAATAAATTTCTCAAACAATTCTTTATTGCCAACTGCTTTCACATATTTGGTTACACCGTGATGTGCATAAATATCTGAAACTTTACCGATTGCGATAACTTCACCGCCGTGCTGTTTTAAATCATCTAGTAAAGTTGGCGATGGCGGCGGCGTAGCGTAATCGCGGCGGTTGCCTGTGCGCGTGTAATTTCCCGGCTCGCCGGTAAATGGCCGTGCAATCACGCGGCCAATATTGTATTTATCCACTAACTTACGCGTAATTTCACAAACTTCATATAAACGCTGCAATCCAAAAGTTTCCTCATGCGCGGCAATTTGAAACACGCTGTCAGCGGAAGTGTAAACAATTGGCTTACCAGAACGCTGATGCTCTTCACCTAATTCCTGAATGATTTCAGTACCAGATGCATGTTTATTTCCAAGCACGCCGGGCAGCTTTGCCTGCGCGATTAACTCATCTAATAATTCTTTCGGAAAACTTGGGTACTCAGGCGGGAAATATCCCCATTCAAACAATACTGGAACACCTGCCATTTCCCAATGACCGCTTTGCGTATCTTTACCCAGACTAACTTCTGCTGCGCAGCCATATGCAGCCTCAATCTTCGCATGTTCATCAAGTCCGGGAATTGATTTGCCAGAACTTGCAATTGCTGCACCGTTTATTCCCAAACGAGTTAGGTTAGGAAGTTTCAACGAACCTTTGCGCACACCTTCTTTATCTGCCTTGCCTGCGGCGCATGCTTCAGCAATATGACGCAATGTATCTGCACCTTCATCGCCATATTTCGCTGCATCACTGGCAGCACCAAGTCCGAATGAATCCAGCATGAGAATAAATGCGCGTGCCATTATGCTTGTGCCCTGCAATAAGTTTCACGAATCAAATAAGTTAACAACAGTGCAACAACAAATGAAACTGGAATTACAAGCATTGCAAGATTGTAATTTTGCGCTGTATAAACAGCCATGCCATTTACTATTTCATGTCCACCTGCATATTCCATCAACCAGCCAAACATGGGCGGAATAATAAAACCACTTGCCATGATGCAGAGCGAATCAATACTCACAGCTGTACTCGTGAGATAAATTGGATTTAATTCAGCAATTGTTGGGTATGTCAGAACTTGTGAACTCGTGGCAAAACCAATCAAGGTGAATAATGTAATGACCAGCCATTCAGGTAAATTCGGCACGAACATTAAAACCAGAATAACGATGAGAGAAAAAATCGCACCTATCACCATTGGCAAAACGCGGCGTTCGATATGATCAGAATACCAGCCAAACAAAAGTGAACCTGCTATCACGCCCAAAAAGAAAATCGTCGCGGCAAAATGCGCCTGATCTTCAGGCAAATGATGCACGTCGATGAGATATAACACACCCCACAATCCGCCGAGAATAAAAACTGGCAAATTCATCAGTGCGGTATAAAGACCTCCAAGCCAGTTTTGCGGATTGAGTGATGCCAGTTTGATACATCCCCAGACACCCAGCTCTTTCATCTTCTGATGTTCATGATGCGCCTCTTCCTGTGCATCTGGCGGACGGTCCTGAACAATAAAAAAGACAGTGACAATGATAGCAAGGCCAAGCAAGGCATCCAGATACAGCGCGTTACGGAACCCGCCAACGACACTTGTCAACATGGCAAATGGCGCCTGCGCCACCAGACCGCCCAGCATACCCATGGTCACCAACACACCGGTGACTAATGCCATGCGGTGCGGAGGGAACCAGCGTGAAGCAATTCGCATCGCGCTCAAAAAGCAAAACGCCCCTCCGCCGCCCACGAGAAATCTGCCGGTTGCCGCCACCCAATATTGATCCGCAATGGCGAACATGAAAGCGCCAATCGTTGTAACAACCAGAGATATTAACATCAGTTTTCTGGTTGAATACCGGTCAAGTAAATTGCCTGCCGGGAATAAAAACAAGAAGTTAGCATAAAAATACATAGAAAAAAGCTGGCCAATCTCCACTGCATCCAGATGAAACGCCTCACGTAGCTCAGTATTAATTGTGTTAAAAAAATTCATTTGTATGAAGGCATAAAAGAAAAACAGCGTTGAAGTCAGGGTCACAACCCATGCCAGTTTTGTATGAGCTGTTTTCTCATGCTTATATTCTTCGTGCATCTGGTAGGCGCTCTATTGTTATTACGATGAACTATTTTAACCACAAGTTGGGGTCATTGAAACATCAAACTCACCATACGCTAATCCACCCGCTTCACTGCCGCGGAGTTTGTTTGTCATGATGTCACCGGTCTACTACACCCAGATATCGATATTTTGTTCATGCAGAACTGATTTGGTCTGAGGTTAACAACACTACATTGCATCTCACACGCTACATTTGAATCACCAGGTCTTCAATTTGATATAACTATGGCTTCGTTCATTCACAATTGAACCGGCAACATCATGACAAACAAACTCCGCGGCAGTGAAGCTAAACCTTGACAGTTCAACAGTACGCCCCAAGAATACAGACCATCCTTGGAGAACATTCATGAAATTATTCTGGTGTACAATTTTACTCGCACTAACATCAACCGCATTCGCCAGCGAACACATCATGACGCTCGATAAATATTATCAAGCTGAATGCGAAGACTATACCGGCACATGGCAAGGTTTCATTACTGACAGAACAGATTTATTTGATGACGGCGGCCCGTGGCCAATAACACTCAAACTATATCAGCAAAATGGAATCATCTGGGGACGCACATCAGAAGTGAAATCCAAAAAGCATGTCACATTTGCAAGTAATGAATTCTGGGCACAGTGCAAAAATGGAAAACTGCAAAATATTTTCTGGGGCAAGAAAAATAGTTGCGGCGCGTTGTCGCAGCAAGGCGGCCTCATCAGCAGAAATGTGCTGGCGCTGCAGTTGAACTGGGAAAACGCGATGACAGGTGCAGAACTCTTAGTGTTCTTGCAGCGCAAGAATAATCTCGCGCCGTATTATGAATCTTCGCACTTGAATTCATATGATCCTTCGGCTGTTAAGACGTGTCATTAATGATCTTAATGTTCCCGGGTTACGCGCAAAAAGCGCGCTAACCCGGGCTACATTTATCATTAGCGACGGATATTATTTTGTGGAAGTAACTCCGCTTCGCGCAGAATTTTCTCGCAAACTTTTTTGCGATCTTCTGGTTTTGCCTGATCGAAAAAATGCATTTGCGAACTGGAGATAAAAAATGCTTTGCGGCACTCTTTTCTATTCAAATTATTCCAATATAAAATTTGGTTATGTACGAAAGCAGCCCGCTCATCACCTCGCGGCAAATATGCCGCTAATTCATTCATACTTGCCGCATCGCTGATTAAATGATGAAATTTTTCAACAAAGAACCGCCTGCAATGAAGTGGATGATTTTTATCTTCACTTAACTGATTATTTAATATGTTATTAGCTAACATGTTTATGAATTTGCGAAGGTCTTGCAAATCCGTAATCTGATTTTTAAACACAGGCGCATATAACTCCCAAATCTCATTTACCAGTCCCATATTGCGACCCCCTTTAAACTCATATCTAATAACTTTTGCGATGAATTCTAAGAAAAAATTGCAATCTTTCAAATCATCATATAACAATGGTTTCGTATCTTTTAAAAATTGTACTCCATCGCCAGGCTTCTGCCAGTACGAATCTAAGGAATTATAAATATCTTCTTTTGTATACATTCTGCTGATAGACATGAGATCTTCCTCGTTTTTATTTTTATTCTACGTGAAAGATATATTGTCTTCTAAAAAAATGCGCGTGATTTTTTGTCATCAAACAAAAACATGGCCGATATTTAATCTTTTTTTTAAATGCTTAGCGTTATTTGCAATGATAGTAATTGTTTGCGGATTACATTGAGGACTATACGCCTGACAAAATCTCATCAACAAGTTTGCTGGCGCCAATGCGGAAAGTTGCGGGTGTCACCCAGTTGCCGCCCATGATGCGGTCGGCAAGTTCAACATACTGCGCAGCCTGTTCAATTGTGCGAATTCCGCCTGATGCTTTAAAACCGAGTCGATGTTTGATTTGCGGTTCGGTATGTTTGATTACCATCAACATGGCAGCAGCTGCTTCAAGTGTTGCGCCTTCGGAAATTTTTCCAGTTGATGTTTTGATAAAATCCGCACCTGCTGCAAGTGCTTCATAAGCAGCGTCTGCAATAATTGCCGGATCCTGCAATGCACCAGTTTCCAAAATTACTTTTAATTTCACATTATCGCCGCATGCTGATTTACACACATTCACAAACTGATGTGCATATTGCTGCTCACCGGCGAGATAACGCTGATATGGAAACACAACATCAATTTCCTGCGCGCCCGCCTGAAGGTTTTGGCTGATTTCAGCAAGTACATTTTCCAATGAATTTTCACCTTCCGGAAAATTGGCAACACCTACCGTTTTAATTTGTGATCCTGAAAAATTCGCGGCAATCATTGGTATGAAAGATTGAAACACACAAACACCTGCAACATGGCCGAGTGAAGACTGCGCTTTTTCACACATTTCAGCAATAGATGATTCGGTGTCATTATCATTCAAACTGGTTAAATCAATGAGGCTGTAAATGCGCCGCAATAAAGCCATATCAGTTTTAACTGGAGACAGAGCACGTACATGTGCATCAATTGCTTCAGTCCACTGCATTACTTGCTTCCTTCACAAACTGAGGAATTAGCTTAGTTAAATTTCTAGCGGCAATTTCACCAAAATGCAGCGTGCCTTCATGGGTAATTCTTTCATTACTCATTCCAGCAGCATAATTCGTTACTGCTGTGACACATGCAACACGCAACCCGCAATGCCTTGCAACTAACACTTCCGGCACTACTGACATACCCACAACATCAGCGCCTAGTGTTCTGAATGCACGAATTTCTGCAGGTGTTTCAAAACATGGGCCAAGTGTAGAAATATAAACGCCTCGATGCAGCTGTATTCCCAGATTATTGGCAGATGATTGCATGATATCTTGCAATCCTGGATCGTATGCATCTTCCATTCCAAAAAATCGCGGCCCCTCACTCTCATCGTTATGACCAACCAACGGATTCCCTGGCTGAAAATTAATGTGATCTGTCACCATTACTAATTCACCGGGTCCCGCATTCGGAAGCATAGAACCTACTGCCCCAGTAATAACAAGCGCATGACAACCCATGTGTTTCATGAGACGGACAAATATGCGTATCGAATCATAAGGTGTGCCTTCATACACATGCAAACGTCCACGCATACATACGACTGGCACTCCTCCCATGTTTCCCATCAGCATTAGCGATGCATGACCAGCAACCGTGCCAACTTGTAGGCCTGGAATTGCCTGATATGGAATCGTAACACTGTTTTCAATCTGTTCGGAGAGCGATGACAGTCCAGAACCAAGTATCATACCGATCCTCGGTGAAAATCCTTTATGTTGATAGCGATGGATTACTTGCATCACATCTGTCATTAAGACTGTCATACACTGTCCTCTTTAAATTACTTCACTTGCATCCAGTAAGAAGCTACATCCAGCATACGGTTGGAGAAGCCCCACTCATTGTCATACCAGGCAAGTATTTTTACCAGCTTGCCCATTACTCTGGTACCAACAACATCATAAATTGCGGAGTTGGAATTATGATTAAAGTCTACCGAAACCAACTGCTCTTCATTGTATCCTAAAATACCTGTCAACTCGCTGCTGGCCTTTTGCATGATGGAATTAACCTCTTCCACGCTGGTTTCACGCTTGGCGTTAAAAGTGAGGTCTACAACTGAAACGTTAATTGTCGGTACACGCACAGCAAAACCGTCAAGCTTGCCGTTCAATTCGGGAAGAACCAAACCAACAGCCGCTGCAGCACCGGTTTTTGCAGGAATGATTGACATTGCTGCTGCGCGGGCACGGCGTAAATCAGTGTGATATACATCCAATAAGCTCTGATCGTTTGTATATGCGTGAACGGTGTTCATCAAACCATTTTCAATACCAATCGCATCATTCAACGGCTTGACTACATTTGCCAGACAGTTTGTAGTACATGATGCATTGGAAATAACAACATCGCTTGTCTTGAGAATCGTGTGATTGACACCGTAAACAACTGTTGCATCAACATCTGTGCCAGGAGCAGAAATAATTACTTTTTTGGCGCCAGCTTCAAGATGCATTGCCGCTTTTTCTTTGCTGGTGAAAAAACCGGTGCACTCAAATACAATATCAATATTCATTTCTTTCCATGGCAATTTGCGTGGATCTCGTTCTGCAACCACACGAATTTTATCGCCATTTACAATCATGTCAGAACCCGAAACAGAAACTTCGCCTGGGAATTTTCCATGGGTCGTATCATATCGGGTAAGATGAACATTGGTTTTCACGTCACCGAGATCATTAATCGCAACAATCTCGAGTTCGGGATGTAATTTTTTTTCATAATGAGCACGCAAAATATTGCGGCCGATGCGGCCATAACCATTAATTGCAATTCGGATTGCCATATTTATGTCTCCTAACTATTTTTTTTAAAATTATCTTATTTCACCGGACGCGCATTTGTGCTGCAAGTGATGCGCTTCGTTCGCGGCTGCATAAATCAATTCTTTTGATTGTAAAACGACCTGATCCACTGTCAAACCACAATCACGGTAAACGTCTTTGGCAGGAGCAGACGCACCAAAACGTTTAATTCCCATCACCTTGCCATGCATTCCAACGAAGCGATACCAGTCATCACCAGTCGCAGCTTCCACCACAATTCTGGATGTCACTGAATCTGGCAGCACATCTTGTTGGTAAGCTTCAGGCTGCTGCAAAAACACATTAACAGACGGCATGGAAACAACGCGCGTCATAATTCCTTCAGCCGCCAGCGCTTTTGCTGCATCCATTACCAATGCAACTTCTGATCCTGTACCAATGAGAATTGCCATGGGATGCTTGCCTTGTGCATAATCAGCAAGCACATAACCACCGCGCTGAATTCGCGTCAATTGCTCAGGTGTACGCATCTGGAATGGAAGATTTTGACGTGACAGCAGCAAGCAGGTCGGACCGTGATGTTCAACCGCGGAACGCCATGCGACTGCAGTTTCAACCGTATCACACGGACGCCATACTGAAAGATTCGGCATCATACGCAAACCTGGTAACTGTTCAATTGGCTGGTGTGTTGGACCGTCTTCACCAAGACCGATGGAGTCATGTGTATACACATACACAACGCGCTGACGCATGATCGATGATAAACGAATTGCATTACGCGCGTAATCAGAAAATGTCAGGAAAGTTCCACCAAACGGCAGCATGCCTTTATATAAAGCCATGCCATTCATCATGGCTGACATACCAAATTCACGCACGCCATAATGTAGATATCGTCCTTCAGGATGATCGGCTGTAAATACCTGCATACCCTTCCAGTTTGTGCAGTTCGATTCCGTTAAATCGGCAGAACCGCCAAACATTTCTGGAAGAACATTGGCATAAACATCCAGACATTGCTGTGAGGCTTTACGTGTCGCGATAGATTGCTGTTTTGTATTCAAGTCATTTAATAAATCATCTGCCTGCTGCTGCCAGTCACTTGGCAGCTTCCCACTGACACGGCGCAGTAATTCCTGAGCGAGATCGGGATATTGTTCCTGATATTCAGTGAATAAGTGTTTCCACTTCGCTTCTAACTCGTTGCCTTTATCACAGGCATTCCAGGAATCGTAAATTTCTTCAGGAATGACGAATGGTGGATATTCCCATCCCAACTCTCCGCGCACGGCAGCAACTTCTTTTTCACCAAGCGGAGCACCGTGTGTCGCAGCGGAACCTGCCAGTGCCGGAGAGCCCCAGCCAATTGTGGTTTTACAGCATATAATAGTGGGTTTTTCTTTTTCCATACGGGCAGAAGTCAATGCTTCTCGCACTGCATCGCTGTTGTGACCGTCAACATCGGCAATGACATTCCAGCCGTAAGCTTTAAATCTTTCAGGTGTATTGTCGCGATACCAGCCGCCAACATCACCATCGATGGAAATATGATTATCATCATAAATTACAATTAATTTATTGAGCTTTAACACTCCCGCAAACGAACACACTTCATGCGAAATACCTTCCATCAAACAGCCGTCGCCGACAAAACAATATGTGTAGTGGTCGATAATATTGAAATCGGGGCGATTGAAAACAGCTGCCATGTGCTTTTCAGAAACTGCCATACCGACTGCATTTGCAAGACCTTGTCCCAACGGACCAGTAGTTGTCTCTACACCAGGAGCTTCACCAAATTCTGGATGGCCGGGCGTTTTGGAATGCAACTGACGGAATGATTTTAAATCATCAATCGTTAATTGATATCCGGTTAGATGCAGCAAAGAATATAACAACATGCAGCCATGACCATTGGAGAGAATAAAACGATCGCGATTCATCCAGCCTGGATGTGAGGGGTTATGATGCATGAAGTCATGCCATAATACTTCCGCAATATCCGCCATACCCATTGGCATGCCTGGATGCCCCGAATTAGCTTTTTGAACGGCATCAATACTTAAAAATCGAATGGCATCAGCACGGTTACGGCGAGTTACGTTTGACATGTCACCCTCAAATTCATTCAGTTGAAAGCGTGGAATAAAGTTGCGCGCATATTACCTGAAAATTGCTGGCATGACCAACCTTTCATAAATGCTTTGGCTGCAGGGTTATATATGTTACGATTCGCGGGTTTAATAACAATCCAAGGTATGGAAACTATGCAAGATAACGACTACATATTCACATCAGAATCCGTCTCTGAAGGCCATCCTGATAAAATTGCAGATCAAATCTCAGATGCCGTATTAGATGCGATTATCACACAAGATAAAAATGCCCGTGTTGCATGCGAAACACTGGTTAAAACTGGCATGGTATTTGTCGGCGGTGAAATTACGACCAATGCCTGGGTCGATATTGAACATTTATGCCGCGATATCATCAAAGATATCGGCTATACAAGTTCTGACATCGGCTTTGACGCAGATTCTTGCGCCATCATCACCGCTATCGGCAAACAATCCGCTGACATCGCAATGGGTGTAGACCGTAAAAATGCTGAAGAACAAGGCGCTGGTGACCAAGGCTTGATGTTTGGTTATGCCAGCAATGAAACTGATGTTCTCATGCCAGCCCCCATTACCTATGCACACCGTCTGGTACAAAGACAATCCCAGCTGCGCAAGGAGGATGTCCTTCCCTGGCTGCGCCCGGATGCCAAATCACAAATATCATTCCGCTATGTTGACGGTAAACCTGACAGTATCGCAAATGTCGTGCTTTCCACTCAGCATGACCCGGATATTAGCCAGAAAGAATTAGTGGAAGCAGTAATTGATGAAATCATCAAGCCAACACTGCCTGAAGCATGGCTTAAAAATACCAAGTATTTTGTTAATCCGACTGGACGCTTTGTTATCGGAGGACCATTGGGTGACTGCGGACTGACCGGCCGTAAAATTATTGTCGATACATACGGCGGCATGGCTCGTCACGGTGGCGGCTGCTTCTCTGGCAAAGATCCATCCAAAGTTGATCGCTCTGCTGCGTACGCTGCGCGCTATGTCGCAAAAAATATTGTTGCAGCAGGCCTTGCTGACCGCTGTGAAATTCAGGTCGCCTATGCAATCGGTGTAGTCGAACCCACCGCGATACGCGTTGACACATTCGGCACCAATAAAGTTCCGAATAAACTGATTGAAAAACTAGTGACAGAACATTTCGATTTACGTCCTTATGGTATCGTTCAAATGCTGAATCTGTTGCAGCCAATTTACCGGCAGACAGCAACTTATGGACATTTCGGCCGCGAAGACTTGAATGTGCAGTGGGAAAAGACTGATAAGGCAGACATCCTGCGTGATGCCGCCGGCCTCGGCCAAAACTTACGCGCCAGCAATATTTAATTAAGGATTTACTATGCAGGTACAAGCTATGAAAACTACAACAGCTGATTACAAAGTCGCTGACATGAGTCTTGCTGACTGGGGACGAAAGGAAATTGCGATTGCAGAAACAGAAATGCCGGGATTAATGGCATTGCGTGAAATGTATAAAGACAAATCTCCGCTAAAAGGTGCACGCATTGCAGGATGTCTGCATATGACCGTGCAAACCGCAGTATTGATTGAAACTCTGGTTGAACTGGGCGCAGAAGTACGCTGGTCTTCCTGCAACATTTTCTCCACGCAAGATCATGCGGCCGCTGCAATTGCTGCTGCCGGCATTCCAGTCTTCGCATGGAAAGGTGAAACAGAAGAAGAATATGTGTGGTGTGTAAAGCAAACTATTGAAGGCCCAAATAATTGGCATCCAAATATGATTCTGGATGACGGCGGCGATCTTACAGTCATCATGCATCAGGAATATCCGGACATGATGAAAAATGTGAACGGTATTTCTGAAGAAACCACCACTGGCGTTCACCGCTTGTATGAAATGCACAAACGTGGTGAATTGCTGGTACCGGCAATCAATGTGAATGACTCCGTCACCAAATCTAAATTTGACAATCTGTATGGCTGCCGCGAATCACTGCTGGACGGCATTAAGCGTGCAACCGACGTCATGATTGCAGGTAAAATTGCTGTCGTTTGCGGGTATGGTGAAGTCGGCAAAGGCTGCGCGCAGGCATTACGCTCATTCGGCGCAACCGTTCTCATCACTGAAATTGATCCAATCTGCGCATTGCAGGCAGCGATGGAAGGTTACCGTGTAGTTACGATGGAAGAAGCAGCGCCTGTCGCTAATATCTTTGTAACAGCTACCGGAAATTTCCATGTCATCACACATGACCACATGACGCAAATGCAGGATCAATCTATCGTTTGCAACATCGGTCACTTTGATTCTGAAATTGATATCGCCTCGCTGGAAAAATATAAATGGGAAAACATCAAACCGCAAGTTGATCATGTCATTATGCCAAACGGCAGAAAACTGATTGTGCTGGCACGCGGCCGATTAGTTAATCTTGGCTGCGCAACTGGTCATCCGAGCTTTGTGATGTCAACTTCATTCACGAATCAGGTATTAGCTCAAATTGAGTTGTGGCAGCATAAAGATAAATATCCTTTGGGTGTTTATGTATTGCCGAAAAAACTGGATGAAATGGTAGCGAAACTGCACTTGCAAAAACTCGGTGCAAAACTCACGACACTCACTAAGGAACAGGCTGATTACCTGAATCTCTCGACTGAAGGTCCATTCAAGCCTGATATGTATCGTTATTAATTCAAACCGAATCACTCCCGCTAAAGCGGGAGTGATAATACATCACAAGGATTGTGATAATGAAATCAACTCTTATTTCCCTTTTACTTTTTCTCACTCTCACTGCTTTCGCAGCATTTGCAGAAAATTGTCCCTCAATAAAAGAACTGCAATCAGACAAATCTCATAAATGGAGAGCATATGACAGTGACAACGACAAACCGCTGCCACCGCTGCGTGAAGCTAAATTACGAAAAGCTATCGCTGAATTTGTGATGGCTGAGTGGTCGCAATCAACAAATAAAAATATGATTCATTGTTATTATCACAACGCCCATGGATCGCCAATGGAAGCATATTTCGCGAAAGAAAGCGCGATGCCGGCCAAATCATCAAAATATTGGTATCAAGTCAGCGGCATGATGCAATGTGCGGCGAGTGCGGAACAATGCCAGTTTCAGAACTTGCCGGATATGACGACGCAGTTGGCGAGCAAGGAGTCATAAATATTGTCATCCCCGCGAAAGCGGGGACCTCCTTCGGGTTCCTGAGAAAGCGAACGGAGCGATGAGGAGATTCCCGCTTTCGCGGGAATGACAACCTTGCATGTGAAAACCAAATACCTTAGACTCCCACCCGCAATGTAACAGGTGTCGGGAAGCCTGGTGATTAATCCAGCACTACCCCCGTAACGGTAATCATTTTATATCTGATCATGTCACTGTGAATTTCATGGGAAGGCACAGATTGAAGCGCAAGTAACGCGCTAAAATGTAAGTCCGGAGACCGGCCTGCTGCATATTTTTTCATTTGGTTAGCGGAGGGCTCCCATGAATAAGCATTCGGCATCTTATTGTCTGCTTTTTCTATTTACATGTTCCAATTCGGTTTCTGCATTGCAGAATTCCAAAAAAATTCCTGATGTCACTGTTCGCACAAATTCAAAACGCACATCAATATCAGGTTCAACAACTCACACTATTACGCGGCAGCAATTCGTACTAACAGGCGCGTCATCAATCAGTGACGCATTACACAGCGCCCCTGGTTTACAGCTGCATGATGCAAGCGGTAATGGTAGTTACACATCTATCAGCATGCGGGGATTCGGTGCGAATGCCGCGAGCAATTCACTTATACTTGTCAATGGCATACCGTTATCAAATCCGGATCTCGCGCCGCCTGATTTAAATACTCTGCCGCTTGAAGATATTAACCGCATTGAAATCATCGCGGGCAGTGAAAGCGTTATTTACGGTGATCAGGCTGTTGGCGGTTTGATTAATATCATGACGGATGACTCAGATGAAAAAAGTATTAGATTACAATGCAGCGCCGGAAGTTATCTTACGAAAGAATGTCATGCCCGCATTGCTGATAGTTACCGTGCACTTGCTTATCAACTGAATGTAACAAGCAAATCGAGCAGCAATTACCGCCAGCATAATCATTATCTCAATAGCACATTACTCGGCGGCGCAGTTTATAAACAAGACAAACATTCTTTTTCACTCGATTACAAATTAACTAATGAAAATATGCAATACCCAGGCGCGCTCACTTCTGCACAAGTGAGGCAAAACCGTCGCCAGGCAAATAATGCAACGGATTATTTCAAAGATAATAATCAGTATTTACATTTGCGCTACCATCTTCCGCTGCAACAAAGCTGGAAATTCTCAGCCGATGCATTTGTTCGCAGCATGAGCGGTCTTGGTGTGTTAATGGCGCAATTTACACAATCACGCGGCAGTTTTTTTATTAAACCGCAACTAACATCTGACAATGATCAGCGTAAAATTAATCTTGGCATAGATGGCCGCATTGATAAATATCATTTGCAAAGCCCGTTCGGCTTAACTAACAATGATCAATCACAATATGGATTATTCGGATTATTAAACAAAAAACTGGATGACAAACTTGCACTGATTGTTGGTGTGCGCGGCGCGCAACAAAACACTCAGCTCCATACTAATATCAGCGCATCTACCGTTAACCGTGCAACTGCAACAACAATTGGTATATCTTATAATTTAAAAAATGATGTTTTTCTTTATTTACGACGTGCAGGCAGTTATCGCTTTCCTAAAGCAGATGAAAACACTGCCGGTCATCAACCACTGCGCACTCAGCGCGGTAATTCTTATGAAACTGGCATATCATATGACACAGACAATCGTGCAATTGATTTCTCTTTGTTTATGTTACGCTTGCGAGATGAAATTGCATTTGATCCGCAGCAAACACCGCAAAATCCATTTGGCACAAATACCAATCTTGCGCCGACAATTCGTACCGGTGGATCCATTTCTTTAAAACAGAAATTGTCATCATTCACGCTAGACTCGCAAATCAATTATACAGATGCGCGTTTCCGATCGGGAATTAATTCAGGCAAACAAATCCCGCTAGTTTCTGACTGGACGGCTCATGGCGGAGTGCTATATCGCCTCTCTTCCCATCTTCATGCTTATGCAGAAGCAGTCTTCACAGGCAAACAATTTCCTGCGAATGATAACGCCAATATCACTGGCGGACAGGGAGGTTATACAGTTTTTAATTTTAATATTCGCTATCAGTATCAATTATTCAGTGCAGCGCTACATTTCAATAATCTTTTTAATAAGGAATATTATTTGTATACTGTTTATCAGCCCAGTCTGACAACTGAATATTTCTATCCCGCGCCGGAGAGGAATTACATGTTAACGGTTAATTATTTGTTAGATTGACACTAAAGGCGTCATCCCAAAGAGCATGTCATCCTGAGGAGCGCTTTGTGCGACGAAGGATCTCACGGATGCAACCGTGTACTATCCAGGAGATCCCTCGCTTCTCTCAGGATGACAGTTTATGAAAACCACATCCTTCTCAACACATCATCTTTCTTCACGTAATGATGATAGAGTGCAGCTGCGACATGAATACAAACTAATGCGATAATTCCGTAAGCGATCATTTCATGCATTTCAAACATCGTTTCAATTAATGATTTACTTTCAGGAATAGGCAACGCGATTTTGAAGTCGCCAATGTGCGGCGCCTTACCTGCAGAGCTGGAGCCTATCCATCCGGCAAGCGGCATGGCAATGATCAAAAGATAAAGCAAGTCATGTACTGCACGTTCTGCACGACGCTGCCATACCGATGTATCTGCTGGTAATCGCGGTTTTACATTAATGAGTTTCCAACCTAGGCGCAGTAAAACGATTAATAGAATCGTTACACCGGTGAGTTTATGAAGATTATAGATAACACCTTTATAATCTTTTGGAACGTCACCCATAAAAAAACCGCCGACAATCATGACAAACACTAATGCGAAAATAAGCCAGTGCAAAATTTTCGCCACAGAACCATATGAGTTTGCAGAATTCATTAAAGCCATTTTCAATTCCTTAAATTTCTTTTCTTAAAGGCTGTTCATATCATTACGTTTTATTCATGTCAAAAAAAAACGGGGCATCAGCCCCGTTTTCGTATTTGCATAACAAGCATTATTTAGAGTTATCGTATGTATATGTAAAGTCTTGTGTTGATGCGGTGCAAGTCGAAGTCACACTTGTAAATTTGCTATTCGGCTGCAATCTTGAACTTAAAGCTGTACAAATATTTTGTGGGGTATTGGTAAAAGTAACACTATACGTTTGACCAGAACCCGCTCCAACTGTAATTGTACCGCCCCAAGGTGAGTTAATATTTCCACCAGATACCATGTTACTTGGCATCAGGTTAGCAATATTAGCTTGAGTTACACTGTCATATGTTCCAGAACCTTGCGCCAAACTATCAGCTGCAGCCGTAATAGCCTGAATTGTTTGGAGCGCTGTGTTGGTTTGCTGGTTATATGTTGCAGTTTGATAATATCTGACGGACATTACAATGATCATTGCAGCTACTGCGAGAACTAACATGACCTCGAGCAGCGTAACACCAACCATTTTTGATACATTTTTCATAATCGATTTCCTTTCATTTGTGAGCCCAATGGATAGATAAAATAAGCTTTCATCCCAGTCTTATATTATGGTATTTTTCAGCACAAATTGGCAAGTGGATTAAACATTATGAAAAATAATCAAAAACTCTCTTCTGTAGACATTCATCCCCGAGGTATTCCAGAACGCATTATCATCTGGCTGCACGGACTGGGTGCTGATGGGAACGATTTTGCACCAATTGTTCCAGAATTGCATCTTCCTGATACACTAAATATTAAATATATCTTCCCACACGCCCCTGTCATGCCAGTAACAATAAATAATGGCTATGAAATGCGGGCATGGTTTGATATACAACATCCTGATTTAAGTTTAAATATTGACCATTCCGGCATTGAGCAGTCCATTAAATCTATTAATACGCTCATTCATGAAGAAATCGACCAAGGTATAGCACCTGAAAATATCATGCTTGCTGGATTTTCACAGGGTGCGGTTATTGCCACTCTTACCGGCATATTGTTTTCTGAACGCCTTGCAGGAGTCATCGCACTATCAGGTTTGCTGCCGAATGCAGAACCCATCATCAACCAGGGCTCACCCGCAAATCGTAATCTGCCCATTTTTATGGGACACGGCACACAAGATCAAATTGTACCGCTGGTTTTTGGTGAAGCAGCACATCAGATTTTGGTAAAAGCCAACTATCCAGTTGAATGGCATACTTATCCAATGGCACACAGCGTATGCCCGCAAGAAATTATGGATATCAGTAACTGGATTCAAAAGATTTGGATCTAGAAATCGTCATCCCCGCGAATGCGGGGACCTTCTTGATTTAACCGTGCAAGCAAACGGAGGGAGATTCCCGCTTTCGCGGGAATGATAATCATCCAAAGATAAATGACAAACCAGCAGACAACAGTGACTCTGTACCTGTCGCACTATTACCATTCGCACGCATCCACTGAGCATTCACAGCAAATTCAGGCATAAAGTAATACTGCAGACCCGCGCCGTAATAAAGATTAGTGGTGCTGTGAGAGCCGCTGCTCAGTCCAATTCCGTTTGCAATTGTTGAATTCTTAATTGACATATTGGTTGCCAGACGCTGCACACCAAGTTTAGCGAATGCTTCAAAACCGCTGTCTGAGAAAGGCAAAATACCTTTCGCAGCGATATCCCAGGAGTAATATTTACCGATACCAGCTTTGTTGCCCGCAGCATTTTTAACAGTTGCGTTTGCGTATTGTGTATAACCAAGTTCAGCGCCGACATAAGGCATGAACTTGTAACCCAGGTTAGCATTGTAGCCAATACCGGAAGAACTGACGTTGCCGGGATATGGGTTGCTGGTTAATGTGGATGAACCCGCATTCGCCTCGAGATACCAGCCGTATGGCAGAGACATTTCCGCAAAAGCCGGTGCAGTGAGCAGAGCTAGTGAAATACCGCTTAATAATCCTTTTAATATTCTAGAAACCTGCATGAAACTTCCTCCCTTGAATAATGTCATCTAGTATATAACCAGAATCCATGCTCATGAAACTGTTTTATTGCAGTAATGCGATATCTGCAACCTGCATAAACATTTTTCGCAGTTTAGATAATAATAAAATACGATTCTTACGCAATTTTTCATCCTCAGTCATTACCATGACCTTATCAAAAAACTCATCAACTGGTTCGCGTAATGATGCGAGCTGCATCAGGACGGCATCATACTGGCCTGCTTCAGCAAAGCGTTTAATCTCGCTGTTTTTAATCTCCAGTTCTTTCGCCAATACTTTTTCAGCAGGCTCCACCAAGGATGCCGGATCTACGCTTCCATTCATCTTGTCTGTATCACTTTTATCAAGAATATTTTTAACCCGCTTGTTTGCAGCAGATAACGATTCCGCAGCCTGCAGCTTTTTAAATGCCTGAACAGCAAGCACGCGTTTATGGAAATCCAGTAAATTCATGACATCCAGGGCAGCAACAGCTGCAAATACATCCGGCGTTACATCTTGCTCCTGATACCATGCACGCAGGCGTTCGCGGATAAAAGTCACAAGCTGACCAACAAGATCTGCATTTTCCAACTTGCAATTATGCTGATAGCCACTGACAGCATGCTGTATTAACTCAAGCATATCCAGATTCAGCTGGGCTTCTATCATGATTCGGATGATGCCAAGCGCAGCCCTGCGTAATCCGTATGGATCTTTATCACCTGTCGGAATTTGATTGATGCCAAATGATCCCACCAGCAAATCAAGTCGATCAGCAATCGCAAGCGCCATCCCCAGCTTTGTTTGCGGCAGATCATCACCAGCAAACCGCGGCATGTATTGTTCGCGCAGCGCAATTGCAATATCCTCGCTTTCACCGTCGTGACGCGCGTAATAATCACCCATGACACCTTGAAGTTCCGGGAATTCACCAACCATATTAGAAACAAGATCTGCTTTCGCCATCATACCGGCATCCTTGGCATGCTGCTGATTCACACCTATTTCACTGGCTATAAATGCAGTTAAATCACGCAGACGCTCAGCTTTATCATGCAGCGTACCGAGCTTTGCCTGATAAACAATATCTTTCAGACGCGAAATTCGATCGCGCAATTTTTCATGCTGATCCGAATCAAAAAAGAATTTTGCATCTGCGAGACGCGCACGCAGAACACGTTCATTACCATGCACAACCTGCTCTGGCTTTTTGCTTTTAATATTGCTGATAAATACAAAAAATGGCAGTAACGCGCCCTTCTCGTCAACAACCGGGAAATAACGCTGATGATCCTGCATGGAAGAAATCAAAACTTCTTTTGGTACTTTTAAAAATTCTTTATCGAACTGACCGCACATCGCAGTCGGCCATTCAACCAGACCAGTCACTTCATCCAGCAAATCCTCTGATATTAATGCAGTACCGTGACAGCCTTTCTGCATTTTGACACAAGATTCAATTTCTGAATCGATTGCTGTACGGCGCTTTTCAAAATCCACAATAACCTTGCCGTCCTTTTCCAAAATTTTTTCATATTCGGCTGGCGATGAAATCTTTAATTTTTCATCCCCCATAAAACGATGACCATGTGTTGTATTACCAGTTTTGCATCCCAGGATTTCGGCGGGTATCACTTTTTTGCCATACAACATCATGACTGAATGAACCGGCCGCACAAATTCAACAGTGCTGCTGCCCCAGCGCATGCGGCGTGGAATGGGCAGCGCCATTGCAGCCTGCTCAACGATAGCTGGTAAAATTTCCACGAGAGGCTTGCCCTTCACCGCCATCTTATAACCAACCCATTCACCCTGATCAGTTTTAATCGTCATTAAATCTTTGGGTGTTACATTGCATGAACGCGCGAAACCTTCGCACGCTTTTGACGGCACGCCATTTTTATCAAACGCAGCATTCAACGCCGGACCTTTTCGCTCAATGATTTGATCAGGCTGCGCATCTGCCAGATTCTCAATAATCACTGCAAGACGCCGGGGCGTCACAAATGAATGTAGTGATTCAAAAGGCAGATTTTCCTTTTGCAGCCGCTCAGTCATCAACAGCTTGAATGCAAGCATTAATTTTTTCTGTGCCTTTGGAGGCAGCTCTTCAGTGAAAATCTCAATTAAACAATCTGCATGCTTGGTCATGATTTTTTCTCTTGCAGCAACGGAAAGCCCAGCATTTCCCGTGATTGGTAATAACTTTCCGCAACTGCTTTTGCGAGGCGGCGGATTTTCAAAATATGATTTTGCCGTTCTGTCACTGAAATTGCGCGGCGCGCATCCAGCAAATTAAATGTATGTGACGCTTTCAACACCATTTCATAAGCAGGCAACGGCAGCCCTGCTTCGCTCAAACGCATACTTTCTTTTTCGTAATATAAAAATTGTTTGAATAGCTCTGAGACATCAGCAATTTCAAAATTATATTTTGACATTTCTACTTCTGTCTGATGACAAACATCGCGGTAAGTAATTTTGCCTTGCGGCCCCACATTCCAGACGATGTCATAAATATCATCGACACCTTGCAGCGACATTGCCAGTCGCTCAAGACCATAAGTAATTTCACCCGTCACTGGTTTACATTCCAGTCCGCCGACCTGCTGGAAATATGTGAACTGGGTGACTTCCATCCCGTTCAACCAGACTTCCCAGCCAAGGCCCCAGGCACCAAGCGTTGGCGATTCCCAGTTATCTTCAACAAAACGAATATCATCTTTGAGAGGATCCACACCCAGTGCGCGTAATGAGTCGAGATATAAATCCTGAATATTGTCAGGCGACGGCTTTAACACAACCTGAAATTGATGGTGGCGCTGCACACGGTTGGGATTTTCGCCATACCGGCCGTCTGCAGGCCTGCGGCTTGGCTGCACATAAGCGGCGCGCCATGGCTCGGGACCAATCGCTCCAAGAAAACTGCCCGTATGAAATGTTCCAGCACCAACTTCCATATCTACTGGCTGCATGATGATACAGCCTTGCTTGCCCCAATAATGCTGCAATGAAGCAATCAAGCCCTGAAAAGTACGCGGGTCTGGTTCAATAAGATATTTTAATTTCATGATTATATATTTGCCAACCTTGTGAACTGAGTGCGGGGATTATAACATTCTTGATTTAGAGCTGTTAGTATTGATCGCTTTACTCATAAGCCAAAAATTGAGGGCATACCATGGCATTAGCTGAATTCAACCCAGCCGCATTACCCGTCTTTTCAGATATTCACCCTGAAAATATCGAACCCAGCATCAAATCATTGCTGGATAAAAACCGCGACAAGCTAAAGCAACTGCTGGCTAATACAAATGAATTTACCTGGGACAACCTCATGCAACCGCTTGAAGAAATGAACAACGAACTTCATAACGCATGGTCGCCTATCGGTCACCTGCACTCAGTCATGGAATCAGAACCGCTGCGTGACGCATATAATAAAACGATTGAACATTTAACCGCATACCACACTGAAATTTCTCTAAATGAAACGCTGTTCAAAGCGATTTCTGCCATTGCAAAAAGCCCGAATTACAAATCATTAACTCCAGCTCAGAAAAAAATTATTGAATATGATTTACGTGATTTCAGACTCGCTGGCATCCATTTACCAGCCGACAAAAAAGCGCATCTTGCTGAACTCAATCAGGAACTCAGTAAACTAACAACCAAGTTTTCTGAAAATCTTCTTGATGCATCTAACGCCTGGAAGATGCATGTTACAGATGTTAATCAATTAAAGGGTTTACCACCGCAAGCACTGCAACTTGCAGCGGACACAGCAAAACAGCGCAACCTCGAAGGTTATGTGCTAACACTGGATTACCCCTCTTACTCAACTGCGGTTAAATATCTTGATGATCGCGCAATACGTGAAACTTTATATGAAGCATATTGCACGCGCGCATCTGATCAAGGGCCAAATGCCGGCATGTGGGATAACTCAACTGTCATGTTTGACATCATGCGTGTGCAAACTGAAATTGCAAATCTTGTTGGTTTCAAAAATTACGCGGAATATTCCCTCGCGACAAAAATGGCAAAAACACCGGAAGAAGTAATGGGCTTTTTGCAAGACCTCGTCAAACGCAGCAAGCCGATTGCCGAAAAAGAATATCAGGAACTTGCAAATCTCGCCAAACAACTCGACGGCATTGATCATCTTGAAGCATGGGATCTTGCTTATTATTCTGAGAAATTACAGCAAAACAAATTTAGTTTCACGCAGGAGGATTTTCGTCCTTATTTCCCGATTCACAAAGTACTGAATGGCTTGTTCACTGTCGTAAACAAACTCTATGGCATAACAGTACATGAAGAAAAAAATATTAACGTCTGGCATCCGCAAGCAAAATTCTTCACCTTGCGCGATCAAAGCGGACAACTGCGCGCTGGCTTTTATATCGATTTATATGCACGCCCGCACAAGCGAGACGGTGCGTGGATGGATGATTGCCGTACACGCTTTGAACAAAATGGGCACATACAACTTCCAGTTGCATTTCTCACTTGCAACTTCATGCGTCCGGTTGACAACAAACCTGCGTTGTTGACACATGATGATGTCATCACATTATTTCATGAGTTTGGGCACTGTCTGCATCATATGTTGACGAAAGTAAATCTGCCGTCTGTTGCAGGTATTAACGGTGTGCCATGGGATGCAGTAGAATTCCCCAGTCAGTTTATGGAAAACTTTTGCTGGGAAAAAGAAGCCATGTCATTCATCGCGGAACATTATGAAACACATGCACCATTCCCAAATGATCTATATCAAAAAATGCTGGCTGCAAAACATTTTCAAACTGGACTACAAATGGTGAGACAACTTGAATTTGCATTATTTGATTTTCATTTGCATTTGGAATTTGATCCCGCAGGTCCAAAAGATCAAATCCAGAAAATATTAAACGATGTCAGAAAGCAAGTTGCTGCATATCAAGTCCCTGCGTTTAATCGGTTCCAACACAGCTTCTCGCATATTTTCGCCGGCGGTTATTCCGCAGGATATTATAGTTATAAATGGGCAGAAGTATTATCGTCTGATGCTTACGCCGCGTTTGAAGAACATGGTTTGTTTGATCATCAGACAGGCAAAAATTTCATGGAAAATATTCTTGAAGTTGGCGGCGTGCGTGATCCCATGGATTCATTTGTCGCATTCCGCGGCCGCAAGCCAACGATTGATGCGCTGTTAAGACATAGTGGAATCATGTGACAAAGCAGTAATGAAGGAGATCCCCGCTTTCGCGGGGATGACAAATTTATTATAGCGGCTTTCGCGGGGATGACAAATTTATTAGAGCGAGTAATTTATGAAAGAAAACAAAAAGCAGCCTCCAGCATTAACATTCATGTTTTTAACAGAAATGTGGGAACGCTTTGGTTTCTACATCGTGCAAGGCTTGATGGTCTTATATATGACGGAGTACTTTGGTTTCTCCGACAACCGCGCTTACAGTATTCTCGGTGCGTTCACTGCACTCGCTTATATCTCTCCAATTGTTGGCGGTTATCTTGCCGATCGTCTATTTGGCTTTGTTAACACCACTATCTGGGGCGGTTTCATTTTAATGATTGGATATGCACTGCTCGCCATCCCTAGCAGCGGCATACTTTTATATCCCGGACTCGCCACCATTGTAGTTGGCACCGGTATGTTTAAACCCAGCATTTCCAGCCTTCTAGGAACACAGTATACATTTGATGATCCACGCCGAGATTCCGGGTTCACTATTTTTTACATCGGGATCAACATGGGCGCATTTTTCGCCGGCTTAAGTTCAGGTTACATTAAAAATTATTTTGGGTGGCATGTGAGCTTCATGCTAGCCAGCATCGGCCTGATTGTCGGTGTTGCAACATTCACATATGGGTTGCGCTACCTCAAAAACGTGAACACGCATCCCCCAATCCCGCGTCACTATAAATTACAATTTATTTTGTACTGCATACTCGCCATTATCGGCATCAACTTTTTATTACAAGTACAAGCTCTCGCAGATTATGTTCTGCCATGTTTTGGCATTGTGCTTCTCGTCTATCTAAGTGCTCTCACCATGCAACAGCATGGTGAAGATCGCAACCGCCTTGCCTTGTTAAACATTTTGATTATATCTTCCATCGTATTCTGGATGATGTATCTGCAAATGTTTTTCTCCGCGAATCTTTTTATCGAACGTCTAGTCGATAAAGACGTATTTGGTTTCCATCTAGCCACAACTGTGTTTTATGCTTCTGAAAGTATTTTCATTATCTTGCTAGGGCCTATATTCGCGTGGCTTTGGCATGAATTAAGCGCTCACGACAAAAGCCCATCATTTATCACTAAATTTATACTTGGAATATTTTTCGCCGGCTTAGGTTTTCTCGTCCTGAGTATCAGCACGAAATTCCCCAATGCGACTGGACTGGTAAATCCTGCATGGGTATTTTTCGCTTATCTATTGATTACTATCGGCGAGTTACTGCTCTCCCCTATCGGGTTATCTGCCGTAACCTTACTCGCACCATCAAATCTGGTTGGCCTGATGATGGGGGTCTGGTTTGTTGCAATTGGTTTCGGCGGCGTTTTTGCCGGCACAATCGCAAAATTATCCAGCGTACCGGATAACGTCATTGATACCGCAGCCAAGCTGGCAATCTATCAGGAAGCGTTTCTGGATTATGCTTGTATCGCATTCTTTGTGGCAATCATGCTGTTTTTCGCCCGGTTTATGGTAAAGAAGTTTGTTCTGAGGTAGCCGTCATTCCGCGAGCGTGTCATCCCGAGCGTAGCGAGGGATCTCCTTGATATTGCACGGTTCCATCCGGGAGGTCCCTCGTCGCAAAAAGCGCTCCTCGGGATGACACTCTTTCGCGGTGATGACGATTATATTATCATATGCGCAATTTCACCTTATAAATGACTAAAATTAACTCAATGGGAGGACGAAATGTCTTCATATGGTATGAATGAAATCCGCGGCGGCATGAAACTTATCATCGATGGCGACCCATGCGTGGCAATCGACAATGAATATGTTAAACCCGGCAAAGGCCAGGCATTTAACCGTTTGCGTTACCGCAACTTGAAAACCGGCCGCGTGATTGAACGCACTTATAAATCCGGCGACAGCATTCCTGCTGCTGATGTTGTGGAAATTGATGCGCAATATCTTTATGGCGACGGCAGTGAATATCATTTCATGGCATCTGAAACATTTGAACAATTTGCTGTGCATGAAACTGAAGTTGCAGATGCAAAAATCTGGTTAAAAGAACAATCAGAATGCAAATTAACATTATGGAATGGCACACCTATATTAGTAACGCCGCCTACTTTTGTTAATTTGAAAATTGTTGAAACTGATCCAGGGTTAAAAGGCGATACAGCAGGCAGCGGCGGCAAACCAGCGAAACTGGAATCCGGTGCAGTCGTCAGAGTGCCGTTATTTATTCAGGAAGGCGAAATCATCAAAGTCGATACCCGCACTGGCGAATATGTCGCTCGCGCCAAAGAATAAATCGTGGAAGCCTTCGGCTCAATTATCTGAGCTGCGATTACGCGCGGATGTTTTAAATAACATCCGCGCTTTTTTTGCAGCGCGTCATGTACTTGAAGTCGAAACACCTCTCATGTGCAGCACATCTGTCACTGATCCATTTATTGAAAGCATACCCGCAAGTTATCAATCGCATCCGCATCAGGCAACTGTAACTTATTACCTGCAAACATCGCCTGAATACGCGATGAAACGCTTACTCGCCGCAGACAGCGGTTCCATTTTTCAACTTTGCAAATCATTCCGCCAAGGTGAACAAGGACGCTTGCACAATCCTGAATTCACCATGCTGGAATGGTATCGCATCGGATTTGATCATTTGCAATTAATGCATGAGGTAGATGAGCTACTACAACTGATTTTGCGCACTCAATCTGCGGATAGAATTACGTATCAGGAATTATTTTTTCATCATTTAAATCTTGATGCATTCACTGCTTCACTTGATGATTTACGAGCGTGCGCGAAAGCAAATAATTTAAATACTCATGATGATATCAATGACCGCGACACGTGGCTCAATTTGTTATTAACGCATTGCATTGAACCCAAACTTGGGCCTGAACGACCCTGCATGATTTATGATTTCCCCGCATCGCAATCTGCACTCGCACGCATTAATGCTGACGGTAAAACAGCTGCGCGTTTTGAAGTTTATTACCACGGCATGGAACTTGCGAATGGATTTCATGAATTACAAAACGCAGATGAACAGCGCCGCCGCTTTGAATTGAATAATAAAAAACGCGAAGCTGAGCATTTAAAACAGATGCCGATAGATGAATTATTTTTGCAGTCGTTAGCAAATGGATTTCCAGATTGTGCAGGTGTTGCACTTGGCGTTGATAGACTCGTGATGCTGGCGGCGGGTAAAAATTGCATTCAGGATGTGATCAGTTTTGATATATCGAGAGTTTAGCTTTATTAAAAAAGCAAGCCATGATAAACATGCAGAATCAATTCATTTAATTACACAGGAAAGGTAAGAATGAGTCTAGCCCGATTTTCATTATTCAAATTAGCAGATGGCGCAGCAGTTGGTGCAATTGGCGCAACACTGGTAAATGCTGCCGCATATTTAATCGGCATTGAAGGTATTGATATCTCTGAAGTAGCAATCGTTTTGGCTATCGGTTCTCTAGCATATGGTATTGCTCGAGAGGAATATGATTTAGCCAAAACCCCCGACGAAACAATCAAATTCAGCCTGGCAAAAGATGTGGGTGAAAAATATAAGCATCACTCTGTCTTATCAAGGTTTGCCGCAAAAACTGGTGTCAACATCACAGGCAATGCAATTTCAACCGTCCCACGCGTTATTGAACTTGCTCTTTACGGTCTTCTCAACAAAGGCAATTCTGAATTTTGTTATGGAGTCTCCACATTAGCATTAAGTGTGATCGCAGGCTCTGCCATCGAAACAATCTATCAAGATAGCATTCCAAAATTTAAATTCTAGCAGTGGGTTGCCGAGGCCGCGCTTCACTGCGGCCCCGCAATAATGAACGAAATATCTTGCATAAATGCCAAATTAATGTTCATATAGCACCCTAAAATCGAATCATTACCAATGATCTCCCCCTCTCGAATTTGTTAGGGCCTAGCCTGAAAAAAGAATAAATACAGGCACTTGCGTTGGCGATGATAACAATAATCAGCCAGCAGCAATGGTCTCTCTCCTTATAAAAATGTGAGGCCTGCTTGAGCTCGCACTAACATTTTTACGAGGATACTCACGTGTCATTTGCACAATTAAATTTACATCCATCCATTCAAAAAGCCATTGAAGCTTGCGGTTATACAGAACTGACTCCTGTTCAAGCCAAAGCCATTCCAGAAATTTTAGCAGGCCGCGATGTGGTTGCCTGCGCGCAAACCGGTACAGGAAAAACAGCAGCATTTGTGTTGCCGTCATTGAATTATCTTGCTTCCCAAGAACCTTCTCGCAAGCCGCGTGTGTTGATATTAACTCCTACGCGAGAACTCACTGCACAAGTCAACAAAGCAGCCGGTTTGTATGGAAAATTTCTGCGTTTTAATATTATCAGCATCGTCGGCGGCATGTCATATGAGCCGCAAATCCGAGATTTAAAGCGCGGCGCAGATATCATTGTTGCAACACCTGGACGATTGATTGATCACCTTGAAAATAAACGAGTTGATTTATCCCAGATTGAAATTTTAGTACTTGATGAAGCCGACCGCATGCTGGATATGGGATTTATTGAAGACATTGAAAAAATTGCAGCACAGTCCCCAGACAATCGACAAACATTATTATTCAGCGCAACGGTAGATAAATCTTTGAATAAAGTGATATCTAAATTATTAAAAGATCCAGTTCGCATTAATCTTTCCGATCAACAGATTTCCGCACCACAAATCAAGCAATCATTATTTAAAGCAAGCAACATGCACCACAAAACCCGCATGTTGAAACACTTTTTAAATGATGAAAATATTTATAAAGCAATCATCTTTACCGCAACCAAGCAGCATTGTGACAGACTCTCTGACGAATTGCGCGGAGATGGTTTTGCAGCTGCACCGCTGCATGGTGATTTACGCCAGAATGTGCGTAACCGTACGATTGATGCATTCCGCCGCGGTAAAATTCAATTCCTCATTGCAACCGACGTTGCAGCCCGCGGCCTCGATATTAATGATGTCACGCACGTCATCAATTACGATTTGCCAAAATTTAATGAAGATTACGTGCATCGCATCGGCCGTACCGGACGCGCAGGCAAATCAGGTGAAGCAATTTCATTCTTCACTAATAATGATATGAAGCATTTACGCAGCATTGAAAAATATATTGGTCAGCGCCTGACAATTCAGAGTGATAAATTTGAATATGCGGATACACTGACTAATACACGCAGTGACGCAGAAAAATTCGATCCAGAAAATATGTTTGAACGCGATCGCAGAGAAGGCGGCAAAAGACGTTTTCATGACAGATCAAAATCATTCAACGACAAACCACGCAAACGCTTTGATCGCGACGAGCCCAGATCATCTAAACCATTTGGTGAAAAGCGCAGCTTCAATCGTGATGAACCAAGATCCAGCAAACCATTTGGTAAAAAACGCGACTTTGACGACAGAGCTGAATCTTCCGATCGTCCTCGTAAACACTTTGACCGCGATGATTCCAGATCAAAAAAATCATTCGGAGATAAGCGCAGCTTCAATCGTGATGAGCCAAGATCTGGTAAATCATTTGGTAAAAAGCGCGACTTTGATGACAGAGCAGAATCTTCCGATCGTCCACGCAAACGCTTTGACCGCGACGACTCCAGATCATCAAAATCATTCGGCGAAAAACGCAGCTTCAATCGTGATGAGCCAAGATCCAGCAAATCATTTGGTAAAAAGCGCCGCTTCGATGACAGAGAGGATTCTTCCGATCGTCCACGCAAACGCTTTGACCGCGATGACTCCAGACCATCAAAATCATTCGGCGAAAAGCGCAGCTTCAATCGTGATGAGCCAAGATCTGGCAGACCGTTTGGCAATAAACGCCGCTCAAATGATGACTCCAGACCCAGTTCCAAATCGCGTTCACGCAGCAACAATGACAGCGGTTTCAATGTGCTTGAACGTCCGGTTTATGAATTCGAACAAAGCCAGGATAATCCACGCGTACGCTACAAAAAGCGCGTAGATAGTCCTGCTCCACGCAGAAACGCACCTGCAAAAAAATCCAGACGAGACAAGTCTAGATAAATATATTTCGCAGGAAATGTAAATTGGGTTAGCGCGCTTTTGCGCGCTAACTAATATCAAATGTTATTGCACCATTTTCAAGATAGCCTTCCATTCGCCGGCAGTAACAGGTGTAATGGAAAGTCGATTGCCTTTGCGCAATATCAACATATCATGCAGCGCTGAATTCGTTTTTAATTCATCCAGCGACAACAGTCGGGGAAATTTTTCTTTAAATTTGACATCGACCATATACCACATTGGTTTTTCTTCGGATGATCTTGGATCGAAATGCTCAGAGTGTAGATCCCAGGAAGTATGATCTGGATAGCCTTCTTTCACGACAGTCGCAACGCCAGCAATTCCAGGCGGATTACAATTGGAATGATAAAACAAAATTTCATCGCCCTTTTTAACATCATCACGCAGCATATTGCGCGCCTGATAATTGCGAACGCCGTCCCAGTGTTCGATACTGTTACGGCGTGCACGTAAATCATCAATGCTAAAGCAATCGGGTTCGGATTTGAAAAGCCAGTAGGACATGGGGGGTTCCTTTTTGGATTTGAATTCTGTAATCCCCGCGAAAGGTTGTCATCCCCGCAAAAGCGGGGACCTCCTGATGTAACCGTGAAAGTAACCGGAGAGAGATTCCCGCATTCGCGGGAATGACATGCCCCTCAATGACGCTCTCATTTTAGAACTTCTTCATCGCATCAAAGAATTCATCATTAGTTTTCGTATCCTTCATCTTGTCGATGAGAAATTCCACAGCACCCTCTTCCATTGGCTGCAAGAGTTTGCGGAGAATCCAGATACGCTGTAACTCTTCTTTCGGTACAAATTTTTCATCACGACGCGTACCGCTGCGGTTGATATTCATTGCGGGGTAAATTCTACGTTCGGCAATCTTTCTATCCAGATGGATTTCCATGTTACCGGTACCTTTGAATTCTTCGTAAATTACGTCATCCATCTTGGATCCGGTTTCAACCAGCGCAGTAGCGATAATCGTTAAACTGCCGCCTTCTTCTATATTACGTGCTGCACCAAAGAAACGCTTTGGACGCTGTAAAGCATTTGCATCCACACCACCAGTTAGCACTTTGCCGGAAGCTGGAACAACAGTGTTATATGCGCGGGCGAGACGGGTGATGGAATCGAGAAGAATCACAACATCTTTCTTGTGCTCAACCAGGCGCTTGGCTTTTTCAATCACCATTTCAGCAACTTGCACGTGACGACTTGCAGGCTCGTCAAATGTACTTGCAATAACTTCACCTTTCACAGAGCGTGACATTTCAGTGACTTCTTCAGGACGCTCGTCAATCAACAACACCATCAGATAACATTCAGGATGATTATGAGAGATGGAGTGAGCGATATTTTGCAGCATCATGGTTTTACCAGCTTTTGGTGGAGAGACGATTAATCCGCGCTGACCTTTACCGAGTGGTGCAACCAAATCAATAACACGTGCAGTAATATCTTCAGTACTGCCGTTGCCGCATTCCATCTTCAAGCGTTCTTCTGCAAATAACGGTGTGAGGTTTTCAAATAATACTTTATTTTTCGTGCTGTCTTGTGGTTCAAAATTAATTTCATCCACTTTCAATAATGCAAAATAACGTTCACCTTCTTTTGGTGGACGGATTTTGCCGGCAATCGTATCGCCAGTGCGCAAATTGAAACGGCGAATCTGGCTAGGGGAAACATAAATGTCGTCAGGACCAGCGAGGTAAGAACCTTCAGCAGAGCGCAGGAATCCAAAACCATCCTGCAGAATTTCGAGAACACCATCACCATAAATATCTTCACCGCGTTTTGCGTGTTCTTTTAAAATAGAAAAAATAATATCTTGTTTCTTGGAACGGGCCATATTTTCCAGCCCATATTGTTCTGCCATCGCAATCGTTTCCGCTGCGCTTTTCTTTTTTAACTCGCTTAAATTCATATTTAGAATAACCTTAAAAAGTTTCTATAGAAATTTGGGATTTTTTGAAATGTCGACCATGACAGGCTCATGGCACGCCTGATAACCATTCTCTTTAATAACTTGGGTTTTTTGTTACTTAGGTAAATCTGAGGTTATCTGTGGGAATAAGATAACATTACAGTCATCCCCACGCAAGCAGGAATCTCCCTGAATGCGCCCATTGTCATTCCCACGCAAGTAGGAATCTCCCTGAATGCGCCCATTGTCATTCCCGCGAAAGCGGGAATCTCCCTACGTTTGCCTGCACGGTTAAATTAAGGAGATTCCCGCTTTCGCGGGAATGACAACCGTTCGAGGAGATGACGTTATTTTTACCCCAAATGACTGTCAATGAACGTCATTAAATCAGCCTTGCCAATCAACCCAACCTGGGTCGCCTTAACCTGACCATCCTTGAAAAGGATAAGGGTAGGGATGCCGCGTACGCCAAATTTAGGTGGAGTAGACGGATTGCTGTCCACATCCAGCTTCACAAATTTAACCTTGCCCTCGTATTTCTGGGCTACATCTTCAAGAACAGGCGCCAGCGCCTTGCAGGGACCACACCATTGAGCCCAAAAATCGACTATCACCGGCACATTAGACCCAATTACCTCTGTTTCAAAAGAGTCGTCACTGATTGCATGTATATTATTGCTCATATTTTTACCTTCAATCTAATATATAAACCGTGATTGTCATTTGAAAAGAAATCAGCCTTTTTTGCAAGTATTAAATCCCTAAGGATGAAAAGCAGTATGCTGCACTTTCACAGGCAGCATCAAAAGTGCGCCAATTAAAAAGAATACGATGACTGTTGCCATGCCAGCCCGCTGCGTCGCAAAGGTCACCGTCATGACGCCTAACATCCATGGACCAATAAAGGCGGTAATTTTACCCGAAAGCGAGTAGAGCCCGAACATTTCTGCTGACATATTTTTTTCTGCAATCAAACGCACCATCAATGAACGGCTTGCAGACTGCACCGGGCCAACAAAAAGGCACAACAATAATGCCATTGCCCAAAAGACATATTTATCATGCAGGAATAAAAGTGGCAGTCCGAACAGGCTGAGACAACACAAAGACAGTATTACTGTTAATTTTGAACCCAGACGGTCATCAACCCATCCTAGTGAAACAGCACCAATACCAGCTGTAACATTCATGGTGATACCAAACAACAACACTTGTTCGAATGACAATCCATACGTCCCTGCCGCATAAATTCCGCCAAACGCAAACAATGTATTTAACCCGTCGGTATAAATCATATGCGCGAAAAGATATAACAAAATATTTTTTTCTTTTGGTAGTTTTCTCAATGTAGAGATTAATTCCCTGCATCCTGCACGTACTGCCTCTCCCATTGGTTTTGTTTTGGTAGTGATTTCAGGGACGATAAAAAACAAGGGTAGGGCAAACACAGCATACCAGAGCGCTGCAAACGGACCGCAAATTCGAATTTGCTCCGAATTCGCAGTGTTAAATAAAGGAGGGCCGCCTTTAACAAAAATAACGAGCGCGATAGACAGTGAAAGTATTCCGCCTAAATAACCAAAGCCCCAACCCCATCCAGATATACGGCCGATATAAGATTTAGGTGCAAGGCCGGGAAGAAAAGAATTATAAAAAACTAATGCGACTTCAAACCCGACTGTACCAATCACAATACAAGCCAATGTTGGATATACTGAATCAGGATGCGGGTATGCAAACCAGAGCAGAAACGTCGCGATAACACAAATCATCGTAAAGAAACCCAGCCAGCGTTTATGATGACCGCCATGATCTGCAATCGCGCCGACTAACGGGCTGGAAAAAGCAATGATCACCCCCGCGAGAGACGTAGCATTTGCCCATTGATATGTACCCAGAATCTGATCCGATGCAACTTTAGTAGTAAAATAAGTCGCAAATATGAACGTCACCACAATAATTGAGTATGACGCGCTGGCCCAGTCATAAAAACACCATGCCAATACCGGCATGACATTTTTATTTAATCGCTTACTTAAAATTTTTATCAAACCCGCCTCGCTTTTTCATTTGTTGTTATATGTTAGCTCACATGTACAGCTGTATTACGCTTTCTTTGGCGCTTTAGGTGCAACTGTGTGTGCAGCGATCAGATCAAGCGAAGTTTCACCGCAATGCTGCGCCACTTGAGCTCGCACTGTTTGCCGAAGGCTTGTTATATCCTGCCACTCTTTTCCTGCTGGTGTGACTGCATCACAAATCATGATTTTAATTCTGCTGGGGCGCATCAACCAGCTGCCATCACGCAGCATTTTGCGTGCACCGCGAATTGCAACTGGGACAACGGGCACATTTGCTTCAGCAGCAATTTTAAATGCACCAAGCCGGAACGGTCTCAATCCTGCTGCATAACCAAAAGTTCCTTCGGGGAATATTAAAATGGAATAGCCGTTTTTGAGTGCAGATTCAATTTCAACTGTATCTTCCAGACCGCGTGGAAGGTTAGTACGGTCAACAGACAGATACCCCATCTTCTGCATGAATTTACCAAGAAGCGGTACGCTGAATAATTCTTTTTTCGCAACAAACTTCGTCTGCGGCGGCATCACGGCAAGTGCAATCAATGCATCCATATAACTTGCGTGATTCGCAGCATATATAACAGGTTTACCTTTAGTGAAATGTTCTGCTCCTGTTACTCTTATTGGCGATAACCCGGCAATCATCATGAACCGCGCAGCAACCCGCACAATATTTGCAGTTGTCTGCACTGATGTCACCAATGAAATCAAGTAAACAGGTATTACAGTCGCCACAATTAGCAGCGCCATATAAATGGTATATATAAACTTCGCAGTTGTCTTGACTGCATCCCAAATTTTACGCGCAGCCCATTCAACACCAAGCTTCACAAATTGCAGAGAAGCAGGAACGCGGAACTTACCGAGCTTGCCTTCAAGATACATTGCTTTGCACGCTGCACGCTGCAGCTTGCCGCTGGAAGTTTTAGGCACTGATTTTGGCGATGTCAGCTTGATGTGATCAGGAGTGATATCAAGTGCACTCGTAACCGCTTCCATAATATCTTTTGTAATTTTCTCCAGCACAGCCTTACGTTTATCACGCGTTTCAGCAACAATCACCAATTCTTCTGTACCGTCATCCTGGTTAGTAACACCAAATGCCGCAACACAGCCTTGGCGCACGCCGGGAACATTGCCGACCAATTCTTCTATTTCTACTGGATATAGATTACGTCCAGCCTTAATGATTAAATCTTTACGACGACCGGTGATATAGATTTCACCTTCTGCCTCATATGCAAGATCACCGGAATCAATCCAGCCGTCACGAAATGCGGCGCGGGTTGCACGTTTATTGTTGTAATAACCCTGCATGTTTGACGGTCCGCGGAATTGCAGTGTACCAACATGACGTTCAGGCAGCACATTATCTTCTTCATCAACAATTCGAATTTCATGATTTTCAATCGGGCCGCCGCTGCTAACAAATTCAAGCGCCTGTTTACTCGTCGAAGGAACTGCCTGTCTGTCTTCTTCAAATGCCTTGCGGTCAATTTTATCGATAAGATAACCACGGCCAACAGGCGGGATAGTTAAACCAACGGTGGATTCTGCCAAACCATAAACCGGCATTAATGCAGTTTTATTAAACCCAAATGCAGCAAATTTTTCGCTAAATGCATCCAGTGTGCGTGGATACACTTTTTCAGCGCCATTCGCAGCAATACGCCAGGAACTCAAATCTAAACCTTCGATAAGTGCAGGATCCACTTTACGAACACATAATTCGTATGCAAAGTTAGGTGCGCATGAAATCGTACCTCGATGATAGTGAATTGCCCACAGCCATCGCTCAGGATGACTCAGGAATGAAAATGGGGTCATCAGAATTAACGGCACACCATGATACAAACTTCCAAGCCATGAACCAATTAAACCAAAGTCATGATAAAGCGGAAGCCAGCTGATGACGACATCATCAGAACGCACGCCAACAGCTTTGCCATAAGCGCGTATATTGGAAAGAAGATTAAAATGTGACAACAATACACCTTTAGGGTCACTCGTGCTGCCAGATGTATATTGAATAAAGGCAGGATCTTCCTTTTTTGCTTGTGCAAGTACAGCAATTTCTCGCGGCTGCAATAACTGATCGACTGTTGTTACTTCTTTGAGACTGGGCACAAACCCTTGCAGTAACCGGCTCAATTTTTCTGCCTGCTCGAACGTAATCAGCATGCGCACTTCCGCATTCCGCAGAATTCGCGCTTCTGTTTTCGCATAAGCTTCCAGCATATGCATACGGAAAGGCGGATAAATTGGTACGGGAATCGCACCTGCCAGCAGAATGCCGTAAAAAGAATAAAAGAAACCAGGTGTCGTCGGCAACATGATTGCAACCGTTTCACCTTCTTTCAAGCCGCGTTCACGCAGACTGAAAGCGACACGCTGGGCTGTCTTTAATAAGTGGCCATAAGAAATAACTTCATCCGTTCCATCTTCATGTTGAAAATATATGTGCGTCTTATCCGGGGTATGCTGACCATACATCATCAACACTTCTTGCAATGTATTTGCCGTTCCCACGTCAAGATGTGGACGCTCGCCGTGAGATGTTACGATTTCACGATGTACCGGCTGATTGATACGCGGTTTCGCTGCACGCAAGTATTCCAAAATATCATTGAGAGTTTCTGCTTCTGCGAGCAACCTGTCAGGCAGCGTAATATCAAATTTTCGTTCAATACGGCGAAAGAGTTCCGCGCGGCCAAGACTATCAATGCCGAGATGTCTCTGCAATGATGAATCAAGTTTAATTTCCCTGCGAAATGGTTCGCCAGATTCAGCCAGTAATTCTTGTGTAATTGTAATTAATTCTAAATCAATTTGCTGTGACATTAAACTTCTCATTGTTAATTTTGTCTCAATAAAAGTGAGGGAACACGTCCCGATCTTCCTGTCATCATATTGATGAAGGTTTTTTTGACTGGCGCTGCCGCATTAAACCCAGTCATGCCGAGAGATAACAACCAGTGAGCCGGTGCAGCATCTAATGAAAAAATTTGGGAAAGCCAATGTGAAACATTAACACTGACATTAAGCTGTTTTCTTGAGAGTCCAAGAATAGCTTGCAAATCAGCGGCAGACACTGATTCACTGCGATTGCGTTTTTCCATGATCCCTTCCACCAAGACCGCCGCCTCATATAAAGCTAAATTAAATCCTTGTGCAGCAATTGGATGAAGTGTATGCGCTGAGTTGCCGAGAAGCAACACACATTTCTCATGTGTACGCGCAGCACGCATCATTTGTAATGGAAAGAGATGACGCTGTCGAACTCCCTGTAATTTTCCAAGCCGAAAACCGAACAGCTTTTGCAATTCAGACAAATAATTATCATCAGATAATGCATACAATCGTTCAGCTTCATCTTTGCTTGCAGACCAGATGGAAGCACATTCATTTTCAGGCAGCGGTAACATTGCGATTGCACCATTTTTATAAAATCGTTCATACGCAATTTGATTATGTGGACGACGCAGCATGACACGAGTAACAATCGCGCATTGCTGATAGTCGACAGTTTCAATTGGAATATCTACCAGCTTGCGTACAGTTGATACCGTACCATCTGCACCGATCACAACTTCACTTTGCAGTGTTTTGTCGCCATGCTTAGTTTCAATTGTAACTTCCGCTTCACAGTCTGTTTGTGTCAGCGCCTTAAGCCGCGCCGGACGATAAACTTCAATATGCGCCATACTTGAAACTGCATCACTCAACGCTGCTTCAATATATTTTGCTGGCACGACATGACCAAGCGCGGATAAATTCACTTCTTCCCTGCGCATCCGTACCGCACCAAAATTACCTTGATGAGAAACATGTACCTGATGAATTGGGGAAGAGTGGGGTTGAAGTGACGACCAAAACCCAAGGTTATCGAGAAACTGACAGCTGCCGGCATTTAAGGCAAACAAACGCGGATCATCATTTGATGGCAAACGTGCATCAATGAGTGCGATTCGCAATCCAGAATCTTTTAGTGCTGCTGCGAATCCGGCTCCAACCAGACCGCCGCCGACAATGATGATATCGTAGCGCATGGCTCTATCCTACTGACATGATTGCTTCTATGTCATCCGCTGACTTGGGGACATTTTTGCTTAATATCTCATTTCCCTTTGCAGTAACTGCAACATCATCTTCAATGCGCACACCAATGTTATGCCAGCGTTTATGTACACCTGGAATATCAGCAGAAATATATAACCCAGGTTCAACAGTCAACACCATACCGGGTTCTAATTTGCGCCATTTATTATTGATGCGATAACGTCCGCAATCATGCACATCCAGACCAAGAAAATGTCCTGAGCGGTGCATGTAAAACGGCATATACGCCTGTCTTTCAATCAGACTGTCGAGCTTGCCTTTTAAAATACCGAGATCAATCAAACCCTGCGTCAATACCTTCACGATGATATCTTGCGGCGCAGTCCATGAAGCGCCTGGTTTCACAGCTTTTACTGCAGCTAGCTGTGACTCCAGAACCAGATTATAAATTTCCCGCTGTTCCGGGCTAAATTTACCGCTTGCAGGAAATGTACGCGTGATGTCAGAAGCATAATTTTGATATTCACAACCAGCGTCGATTAACACCAGATCATCTTTATGAATTTTTCTATCATTACTGATGTAATGCAGCACGCAGCTATTATGACCTGATCCAACAATTGAATTATACGCAGCAAAACGCGCGCCGCTGCTGATAAATTCATGCATTAATTCCGCTTCAAGTTCATATTCATGCATGCCAGGCTTGCAAACCTGCATGGCGCGCATATGAGCACGCGCTGATATTTCTGCCGCATGACGCATTAATGCAAGTTCGTCTGCGCTTTTGAAAATACGCATTTCCTGAATGGTTGGCGTAATATCACAAAAAGACGTTGGCCACTCTGCACCGCCGCGCACTTGTGCACGCACACGATTAACAGCATCAGTAAGCATTTTATCGAATTTGCGATTTGTACCCAGAGGATAATGCACCGCGTCACGGCCGCTCAATAACTCTGACAGCATGTCTTCAAGTTCTTCGATTGGAAATGCCTGATCCGCGAGAAATTCCTTGCGTGCACCATCTTGTCCTGCTCGCGGTCCATCCCAGATTTCCCGGCTTCTATCCCGAACACGATTAAACAATATATATTCGCCTTCCTTGCGTCCCGGTGCGAGCACAGCCACTGCTTCAGGCTCATTGAATCCAGTCAAATAATAAAAATCACTATTCTGGCGAAAGTGATAAAGCGCATCAGCATTGCGTGGTGCTTCTTCTGCAGATGGCAAAATGATTATTCCAGACGGACCAATTTCCTTCATCAATGACTTGCGACGCTTCGCATATTCAGTCATTTTGATCATGACGTTCTCCTAAATCGTTAATGCAAATGATCCGCGTGACTGCATTCTTCATGCACGTCACTTTCTCCGCGCAAATCCTGATAAATGAAGATAACGGCTACACGTACATATTCAACCAGCTCTTCATATGCAGCTTCGTCTTCTTCATTGACTTCAACTTCGTCGTAATTCATTTTTGCTATTTCAACCAAGTCTTGAATCGCTTCTGTCAATTCACCTGGTTCACGGTCAGTAACCGCAACACCTGTCGCTTGCAACCCGGTAAGGAATCCCTGACACCAAACACCAAGTGCCTCTGCGCGCAAAGGCAATTCATCTTCGTCATCAGGAATCAGTAATTGAAATTCAAATAGAAAGTCAGCGAGCTTCGATTTGGTGTTTTCATAAAGAGATTGAAGAATAGGGCGGGTTTGGTCGGTCAGTTTTTCACCCATTACTAATTCTTCCCACTCACGATTTGCTTCAAGATCTCCACACAAGACACCGCTGATTAAACCATGCACCTGTGAGGCGTGCAATTTTAGCTCAGTATGGGCCAAGGCAGATGTGATCTCATTATATTCAGGCATATTTGTTGGTTTCATCATTTATCAGCTCTAATGCATAAAATTGACAATCTTATCCAAAATGGTATGAGATAGAAAGCTTAACGAACAAGGATACGAATTCTCTATATATGAATCACACCAAACCAGTACTATCTGCTATAGCCGCCACTGCTGAAAATCGCGTCATCGGTTTGAACAATAAAATGCCATGGCATATGCCCGCCGACCTCAAACATTTTAAGGAAATTACGTCTGGCAGCCCTGTCTTAATGGGACGCAAAACGTATGAATCTATTGGGAAACCACTGCCAAACCGCACCAATATTATCCTGACCCGCGATGCCAAATATCCATCACCAGAAGATTGTATTGTCGTGACCAACATTGATACTGCCATCTCGATGGCAAACGAGCTTTCCATGGATGAAATTTTCGTTATTGGGGGCGCTGAAATTTATCAGCAGCTGCTGCCAAAAATTCAGCGGGTGTACTTAACTGAGATTCATCATACATTTGAAGGTGATGCTTTTTTTCCTGAATTATCAAAAAGCGAATGGAAAGAAATCAGCCGTGAGCAGCATAGGTCGGATGACAAGAATCCATATGATTATAGTTTTGTGGTGCTGGAGAGGGTTTGAATGGCTGCATCAATATCATCTTTGAAAGATTGCATATTATAAACATGCTGATCAGGGAATTTATTCTGCAGCATTTTCATGTCATTACAGTAGCGGTGCAATAAGTGAGGATTTTTCGAGAAATCTTCAAAAAGCATATGTATATTATCCAGTCCACATCGTTTCATAAATGGAACGACGCTCTTAAGCAATCGCAATGGTTTTTTTCCTGATGCGATAATCTTCATAAGCGCCAGTCTAATTTCCCTCTCCATTTGATCTGTTAGTGAAACTGACTTTAGTTTGACAAGCGCATCGATTATTTCTTTATGTTCTGGTATTCGATTATCTGTGTACTGTGTGAATAAATTGAAATTACCAATCGCATTTGAATGTGGTTTCGATTCGTGTGACAACTTAACTTTTAAGTCAGCCTGATAATCACTCTCGGTATAGACACGCACTGGATTCACGTCTGATATAATAAGTACAGGTATATTATCTACTGCATCTAATTTTTTCTTTACTTTAAGCATGAATTCCCATGTGCTGATTCGGGCAGCAGGAGCATCACGATATTCTTCAAAATGCTCGCTATAAATAGAATCTACAACATGAAATATAGCGTCAACTTGCTGTTTTGGCAGTCCAATTAGCCATTCATTAAATCTCAATCGATTTTTTTGTTCCACTGCCAGTTGATTGATCTCTCTGAACCTTTCGACTGTCGTACTGTGATTAGCTTTTGCATCTTCAAGAGTTGACCTGCTCTTATCATATTCGCTTGGATCAGGCTTTTGTTCTAACCTGACATCCAGCCAATCGCACCAGTCAGTGTCAATCCAGGGTGCGGAATCTCCATCACCAAATAAATACCTTTCATCTATGAGATCACATTTTTCTATATTCCACAGTAACCCTACGTGACCTGCTGATGAAAATAATCTTATATATCGGGGATCAGAAGGTATGAAACTCACCGCAGTTTTTTTAGTGTGGGTATGGTGTATTTCATCATGAGTTCTTTCATGGCATTTCCCAAATTCATGATCGTGTGTAGAGAGAGGATCAAGATGTGAATTATTCGACTGATTTGGCAAGGCGCTGGGATTAAATTTTAAAACCTTATTTGGTCTTGCCATATCAAATTTTGATTTGTAAAAATGCGCAGATCTGCTGGGTCGATTGTTGTTTGGGTCAACGATTTGATCGAGTATGAATTCAGAGTCGGGAGATACAACTTTCACGACTGCGCGTTCATTCGCAATAATGTCCAGAGCTTTTTGCTCAGCCGCGGTTAGCTCAGTATTTAAGTGATCATTGCGTAAAGTCATTTTCGGCGAATCTTCATAATTTGTTACGTGGAGTATATATTCATATGCTTAACTGAGCATTAAGTGAACACAAGATAATGGTGGGGCAGAATTGAATAAAGATAGTATCTTATTGATTTTAATGCAAAAATACCAAACAGCCCGACCCCATCAGCTCACTGCAACAGATAGTCGCTCTCTATCTTCCAGCCGCATCGCGGTTAACTTATTCCCCCACACGCAGCCGGTGTCAAGCGCATAAAGATTCGGAACATCGACTTCACCATTCAACGCTGCCCAATGGCCAAAAATAATTTTTATATCTTTGTTTGCACGCGGTTCGATTTCAAACCATGGCACCAGATCGGGATGTCTATCAGCAATCGTGCCCTTGTATGACAATTCCAGCCTGCCGTCTCGGTGACAAAACCGCATACGCGTAAAATAATTTATGATGCAGCGCAGCCGGTCTGTTCCCTTTAAATTATCATCCCAATGATCCGGTTGATTACCATACATATTGCGAAATAATTCATCCGCATTGCCTGAGCGCAACACTGCTTCTACTTCATGTGCCAGCTGTTTTGCTTTTGGAAGTGTCCAGGAAGGTGCAAGTCCCGCGTGTGTCATTACATATGACATTTTATCATGCTCAACAAGCAGTGGGCAGTGCTGCAGCCAATTGAGAAGCTCATCTCTATCGTGAGCACTGAGAATATCATCCAGCGTATCTGAATCATGAAGTTTACGTGCACCGCTTGCAACTGCCAGCAAATGCAGATCATGGTTACCAAGTACTGTTTGATGCTTGTCACCTAAACCAGATACAAATCGCAGCACTTCAAGTGACGCAGGACCGCGATTGACTAAATCACCAGTAAACCACAAGACATCATTTGCAGGATCAAATTGAATTTTTTCCAGCAGCCGCTGCAAGGGATCGTAACAACCCTGAATATCGCCGATTGCATATGTTGGCATACATATCCTTACGATTGACTGAGAACATTACTAATCGCTACAAAATCCTGCACTGTTAAATCTTCGGCGCGCAAATCTGCTCGCACGGGCATTCGTTCCCAGGTTTCTGCATCAATCAGCTCCCGCAAGCTGTTACGCAATGTTTTGCGGCGCTGACCGAATGCATGCCTGACGATAGATGAAAATAAATTATAATCTATGGCTGTATGCGGCAATTCACGATATGGGATTAAACGCACAATACTTGACTGCACTTTCGGCGGCGGGAAAAAAGCTGACGGCGGCACATCAAACAATAAATCAACCTTACAGTGATACTGCACCATCACACTCAATCTGCCGTAATTATCTGTGTCAGCCGGTGCTGCCAGACGTTCCGCTACTTCTTTTTGCAGCATGAAAACCATATCAGATATGATGGGCGCATATTCCAGCAGATGAAATAATAACGGGGTTGAAATGTTATAGGGGAGATTACCGAATACACGCAGCATTCTGCCTGCACGATGCAATTGACTGAAATCAAAAGTTAAAGCATCTGCTTCATGTATGACTAAATCGCCGCGCCCTTCAGTTCGCGCATCCAGTTCAGGAATGAGATCACGATCAAACTCAATGACATCCAGACGACGCGCAATTTTTAAAACTGGCAACGTAATTGCACCTTGGCCCGGACCAATCTCAACCAAAAAATCAGATGGAGTTGGCTTAATCGCTGAGACAATGCGCTGCACAATACTCTGGTCACACAAAAAGTGCTGGCCAAATCGCTTGCGCGGGATATGCATGCATTACCTCATCAAGTGCTGTAACGCGTGACAGCGAGTTTAGCTGGTTCAAATCCTGCATCTGCAGACTTCTTAAACCATTCCAGCGCTTTAGCTTTATTCGCCGGAGTGCCAAGACCACGCAGATACAAGAGGCCCAGATTATATTGAGCACTGGCAAGCCCGTGTGATGCAGCCTGATGATAGTAAACGAAGGCTTTGCCATAATTACGTTCCGTTCCCTTGCCTGCTGCATACATATACCCGAGTTCATTCTGAGCAATGGGATCACCTTTGGCAGCACCCTGACTAAAGTAATAAAATGCCTTTTTATTATCTTGCTTGACGCCGCGTCCCAAAAGATATTTAACACCTATATCGGTATTGGAATTTGAGGAAAAGCCGTAAAAGGTTTCACCATATTTGTCAGTTGCGCAACTGGTTAACATTAAGACCATGCATGCCATGACGATAAATCTGCGGATACTCATAACCCATTAACCTTTCTTTTTGATTTGCGAGAGCAGCCATTATAATGTGTGAGGCATCGATTTAAAAATAATATTCACTTTGTAAGGTTAAAAATGTCGAGAATATATACACCATTACTGACGGACTTTTATCAACTCACCATGGCCTCCGGCTACTGGCAGCTTGGCATGCATGAACAGGAAGCTGCTTTCCATTTACTATTTCGCAAAAATCCATTCAAAGGCAATCACGCTGTCACTTGTGGGCTTAGCACTGTCATTGATTTTATTCGTGAATGGTCATTCCAGCAGGATGATCTTGATTATCTCGCTTCGCTGAAAGACAGCAAAAATCTACCGCTCTTTACGCCGGCTTTTCTTGATTATCTCGCGAATATGCAATTTTCATGCGACATTGATGCCATACCGGAGGGCACGATTGTATTTCCAAACACTCCAGTATTGCGCGTGCAGGGCTCGCTTATTCAGTGTCAGCTGCTTGAAACTGCTCTTTTAAATATTCTGAATTTTCAATCTCTGATCGCAACCAAAGCCGCCCGGGTCTGCATTGCGGCTGAAGGCGATGATGTTATTGAATTTGGTTTACGGCGCGCACAAGGCCCTGACGGGGCACTGTCAGCCAGCCGCGCCGCATACATTGGCGGCTGCACTGCAACATCAAACACTCTCGCAGGAAAATTATATGACATACCTGTGCGCGGCACTCACGCACACAGTTGGGTCACTGCATTTTCATCCGAACAGGAAGCATTCGAATCTTATTTAAAAGTGATGCCGCATAACAGCGTGCTGCTGGTCGATACATTCAACACGATTGACGGCGTAGCAAACGCGATTGAAGCCGGAATAAAACTGCGCGCACAAGGCGCGGAATTATCTGCCATCAGACTCGATTCCGGTGACATGGCAGATTTGAGTGTAAAAGCTCGAAAAATGCTGGATGAAGCTGGATTTAAAAACACAGGCATTATGTCCAGCAACTCGCTGGATGAATATGCCATTGCCGACTTAAAAAAGAAAGGCGCGAAAATTTCTGCATGGGGCGTCGGAACAAATCTGGTCACTGCATACGATCATCCAGCGCTCGATGGCGTATACAAAATGTCAGCGCTTAAAAATGCGAACGGTAAATGGGATTACAAACTCAAACTTTCCGAGCAGGAAGTCAAAATTTCCAATCCCGGCAGACATCAAGTACGGCGTTTTTTCACTAACGATAAATATCTTGCTGATGTCATTTATGATCTTGATTTTGGAATTCCGGAAGCACCGGAAGTATCTCTGTTTGATAAATCCATGCCGCCAGTCAGACTTGACGACTATGATGCGTTTGTTGATTTACTGCAGCCGCTTTACTCTAAAGGCAAATTGGTACAGAAACAGAAATCAATTCACGCTATTCGTAAGGAAGCAATCAAAGAAGTGCGCCAATTTCACAATGCAAACGGCACACATGTGTACCCGGTTGGACTTGAGAAAAAATTGCATGAGCTCAAATTGAAATTAATGAGTAAATACAGAAAATAAAAATGTAGCCCGGGTTAGCACGCAGCGCGTAACCCGGAAACAAGTGATCACCGAGACAGCGCACCCGCATTTTCTCGTAAGTGATCGGGATTAATTGTACCAATCACAACACTCGTGACCGCTGATTCTGAGAGAATAAAACGCAAGGAATCTGATACCGGATTTTGACTTGATATCTGGTTTAGATGACCGCTTGCAAGTCCCTTCTTGACCAATATTCCTTTACGAAATTTCTTAGCATATTGAATGACGGGATACTCATCTACATATCCAGGATAGTATGTCATCATCACGACATCAGAATGTTCTGCGGCAAGTTTGCCGCCTTCGACTGTTTTCGTTGACATACCGAATGCGCGTATCTTGCCTTGTTCTTTCAGGCGCGCGAGTGTATCGAAGACACCATCATCATTGATAATACGTTCGTCATCACCAGAGGAATGCACCAGAAGTACATCCAGATAATCCGTGCGCAGCCGGCGCAGACTGCGCTCAACACTGCGTGAAAGTGCAATTGCAGAAAAATCAAAATGAGATTGCCCGTTAACAAATTCTTCGCCGGCTTTTGTTGAGATCACCCATTGCTGGCGCTCGCCTTGCAGCAGTTTTCCCAAACGTTCTTCGCTGATTCCGTACGCAGGTGCAGTATCTAAAAAATTAACCCCCGCATTCTGAGCAGTGTGCAGCAACTCTTTCAACACATCATCATGCGGCAATTCAAACGGCTGCGGATATTTCACACCCTGGTTACGACCAAACTTGACTGTTCCAAGTCCCAGCACACTGATTTCAATTCCAGACTGACCTAATTTTCTTTTTTGCAAAACAATTCCTCCCACACCGGAATCGCAACCGGCGGCATTGGCCATATTCGCAGCTCGCGTGTATCAGAAACACGCGGTGTAAGATTTTCTTTCTCCAGCATTTCCATGACTTCACGCGCGAGCTTTGGCGCAAGCGCAAGCTTAGCCGGCCATGCAATCGTTACATTTTGAATAGTCTTAGCAAATGAAGTTTCAGGCTTCAACATGCCGCGCTGCTTTGGCTCTGCACGATCTATGTGAAATGCCGCGAATTCCGCGCCAGAAAAATCAAGCCAGGGAAAGAGTGATGATAATTCTTTGCGTGCCGTTGCAATTTGATCTTCTTTACTGCGTTCAACGCCGTCTTCAGCCAACTGACCACCGAGATACCAGACTGTTTTACCGCTTTGTGTATGATGTGTTGTGATCGTAATACGCGGTCGCGTACCTAAACCCATACAATGTGCATACAAAGTAAAATCAAAAGGCAATTTGACAACGACCATATGAAGTGGACGCCGCTGCATTGCTAGGGATTCGCTTTTTAATTTCTTAATAATAACTTCGTTACCACTGCCAGCAGTAAACACAAAATGCTGCGCGGAAATCTCCACAGACTTCCCGGCAAAATAAACAGTTGCAGATACTAGACGCCCCTTGTCATCAAATTTTAATTCATGCTCACTGAAAGGTTCGACTTGATAAACAGCATCCTGATTTGCTTTCGCAAGTTCGCGAATCAAAACAGGAACATCAATTACCATTTCATTTAGCGCATAAACTTCGCCTTTAAAATTTGGATCTTGAAAAATTACCGGATAATTTTTTTTAGGGATTGGCTCTACTTTACTGGAGAGTGCAGCGCCGGCAAGAAATCCTGTCAACTTGGATGCGAATTTTTGCGGCGACCATAAATATTGGTGATCTGACAGGATTGGAACGGCTGACAAATCCAGTTCACCTTTGCCTTCAAGACACGAACGCCAGATGTCGGGCATATCTGACATGGCGAGTGCTTCAGATGTCATGGAACCCGTCAGAGCATACTTCATCCCGCCGTGAATAATACCCTGCGATTTACTGGTCTGACCGCCGCCCAGCGCACCCGATTCCAGAAGCAATGCCGAAAATCCAGCTGACCGCAGCCGGTTCAATAACCAAAGGCCCGCTATACCGCCGCCAAAAATGACGACATCGGCCGATGCTGTTTTACTCATGATGACCTCTTTTTTGTTGAGCGCATCATAGAGCAGTTGCGGTTATTTTTCCAAAAATTTTATATAATCGTCGTCCCCTATGAAAGGTTGTCATTCCCGCGAAAGCGGGAACCTCCTTCGATTTTCCTGAGAAAGAAAACGGAGTGACAAAGGGGATTCCCGCTTATGCGGGAATTAAAGATAGCACATGAGGAGATTCCCGCTTTCGCGGGAATGACGATATATGATTGATATTACTAATAAATTTGATGTGATCGTAGTTGGCGGCGGCCATGCCGGCACCGAAGCCGCCCTTGCGTCTGCACGCATGGGGGCAAAGACTCTTTTGCTTACTCATAACATTGATACACTCGGACAAATGTCCTGCAATCCGGCAATTGGCGGCATTGGCAAAGGTCATCTCGTCAAAGAAATCGATGCCCTCGGCGGCGCCATGGCGCACGCCGCGGATCTCGCCGGTATCCATTTCCGCACTTTGAATGCCAGCAAAGGTCCCGCTGTCCGCGCCACCCGCGCCCAGGCTGACCGCGCCCTCTATAAACAGGCGATACGCAAAATTCTGGAAAACCAATCAAACCTCTTACTCTTCCAGCAGGAAGTCTGCGATATCCTGATAGAACAAGACCGCGTTACCGGTGTCGTCACCAACACAGGTTTAAAAATTAAAGCCGCAACAGTCGTACTCACAGCAGGAACATTCCTCGCAGGCAAAATTCATATCGGTTTACAAAATTATGAAGGCGGACGCGCAGGCGATCCGCCAGCGAAAAATCTTGCTGCACGGTTACGTGAATTATCATTAGGTGTCGGCCGCTTAAAAACCGGCACACCCCCGCGCATTGATGGGCGCTCAGTTGATTTTTCTGTGATGGAAATTCAGGAAGGCGATAAACCGACTCCAGTATTTTCATATTTAGGTAATGTGAGTGAACATCCTCAGCAAACTTGCTGCTATATCACACACACCAATCATTCAACACATGATGTTATTCGCAGCGGATTCTCTGAATCACCGATGTACACCGGCGTCATCGAAGGGACAGGTCCAAGATATTGTCCGTCGATAGAAGATAAAATCATGCGATTCGCTGATAAATCTTCACATCAGATTTTTGTTGAGCCTGAAGGTTTAAACACTCACGAATTATATCCAAACGGCATTTCTACCAGTTTGTCCTTTGATGTACAGCTGCAATTTGTACGCTCAATTAAGGGTTTTGAAAATGCGCACATCACCCGTCCAGGTTACGCAATTGAATATGATTATTTTGATCCGCGCGGATTAAAACCATCACTGGAAACGCGAGCCATCAGCGGATTATTTTTTGCAGGGCAGATCAACGGCACCACAGGATATGAAGAAGCCGGCGCTCAAGGATTAATTGCCGGGGTCAATGCTGCGCGCTTAACACAAGATCTTGAAGCGTGGACACCGCGACGTGATGAAGCATACATCGGTGTACTGATTGATGACCTGATTACACGCGGCACGAATGAACCATATCGCATGTTCACCAGCCGCGCTGAATATCGATTACTGCTGCGCGAAGATAATGCAGATGCGCGTCTCACGACTAAAGGTCGCGAACTTGGATTAGTAAGCGATGCTCGATGGCAGCGATATTGCAACAAGCAGGAAAATTTTAAGCAAGAGTATGAACGTCTGCAATCTGCCATGGTGCATCCATCAACTCCAAACGCTGAAAAACTGCAGTCATTAATGGAAAGACCGCTGGCACGTGAATTTCGTCTGCTCGAATTACTGCGCCGTCCCGAATTCACTTATGATGCACTCATGTCTCTCACCGATTTTGGTCCCGGCATTGATGACACTGAAGCGGCGCAGCAAATCGAAATACAAGTCAAATATTCAGGTTATATCGATAGACAAGAAGATGAAATTGCACGTCAATCCAAACAGGAAATCGTAAAACTGCCTTTCGATATCAACTACGATGATGTTATCGGCCTCTCCAATGAAGTACGGCAAAAACTGACACTGGCACGCCCGGCAACCATCGGGATGGCATCTCGCATGCCAGGCATGACGCCTGCGGCCGTCTCTTTATTATTAGTACATTTGAAAAAGCGCAAGGCAGGCAGTCGATGAGAGACTTGCTGATCACTGCATTAAATGAAAATGATATTGTCTTGCCAGAAATTGCAATTGATAAATTAATTCATTATCTGGAAATAATGCAGTCTTGGAATAAAGTATTTAATCTCACCAGCATCACCGAACCCCGTGAAATGGTTTATCTGCATATTGTTGATAGTTTACTGACTGCACCTTTCCTGACTGGAAATAAATTTCTTGATGTTGGCAGCGGCGCAGGTTTGCCGGGCATACCTTTAGCCATCATGCACCCTGAACATAAATGGATCTTGTTGGATAAAAATAACAAGAAAACGCGATTTATGACTCAGGCGATAGCAGAGCTCAATCTGACAAATGCATCAGCAGTACAAAATCGCGCTGAGGATTTTCATCCAGATGCTTGTTTTGATAGCATTCTTTCACGCGCTTATGCGACACTCGCGCTATTTGTGAAAACAACGCGACATCTTATTTGCAAAAATGGTACATTTATTGCGATGAAAGGCAAATATCCGCACGATGAATTACAGGAATTAGCCGGGCTCACCGGGGAAGCGAAAGTGTTTCCCATCAAAATGCAAGGCATGACGCTTGAGCGGAATATAGTTTGCATCAAACCTGAATGAAGTTAGGTATGAAAAGGAATTATCATGGGAAAAATCATTGCGGTCGCCAACCAAAAAGGCGGTGTTGGTAAAACCACCACAACCATCAATCTGGCTGCCTCATTTGCTGCGATGAAACGCAGAGTGATGCTAATTGACCTTGACCCTCAGGGAAATGCCACCGTCGGCAGCGGTGTATACAAAGACATGATTGTGCACCCATCCAATCAAGTGTTATGCGAAGAAGTGTCTATCAAAGATGCCCTGATCAAAACAGAAAGCGGTTTTGATCTGCTCCCCACCACTCAGGATTTAATTGTCGCGGAAATGCAACTCTTGCAAGCAGCTAATCGCGAGCAGCGCCTCAAAACTATTCTTGATGAAGTCATTGATGAATATGATTATGTACTGATCGATTGCCCGCCGTCATTAAGCGTGCTGACATTGAATGCTCTGGTAGCCGCGGATTCAGTATTGATTCCAATTCAGTGCGAATATTTCGCTCTCGAAGGGTTGAGTGCATTGCTAAACACAATCGAACAAATTCGTACAACCATCAATTCTAAATTACATATTGAAGGCTTGCTGCGCACGATGTATGACGGCCGCAACCGACTTGCGCTGGATGTTTCCGCACAGTTGCTCTCGCATTTCCCGGATCGGGTCTACCGTACAGTCATTCCACGTAATGTAAGACTTGCTGAAGCTCCAAGCCATGGTGAACCGATTTTGCATTATGATGAAAAATCTCAGGGTGCAGTTGCTTATCTTGCATTAGCCGGAGAAATTCTGCGACGTGCCGAAGGTCAAACAGCTGCTGTTGCATAAAGTGTGTTTACCAGAATAAATAGATAATCCCTGCCAACAATACAGCGTTACAAAATGGCATGACTATCCCGCGAATCTTGCGCCAGGATATACCGCCCTTCATCGTCGCCAGCATGCTCACCGGATATAACCACAATAATTGCAGTGGAAAATTTGCCGAAGTTTTCATTATTAAAACATATCCCAAAAAAACCGCTAACAATGCAAATGAACATAATGCAATACCGGATAAAAATGGCACTCTTTTAATCTGAAATGGCTTTGAATAATAGATGAATATTATGCTCATCATAGATGCAATGATCAGAAATGCTTTCGCATTAGCGAACAAGGCATAGAACAATGCGAGACTCAAAATTATTAATGCTAAATTTTTTAATGTACTGGAATCAGCGTCTGCATTTAGTGAATATTTATCCTTCCCGGCTTCCGCAATCAAGTCAATAAGCATAGCAAACAACATCACATAAATTACTGCCATCAATGCAAAAATAAAGCTGATTGTCACTTCCTGATCTCGATAAATAAAATCATGAATATCATAATTTTTGCTTGCCGAGGCAACTGCAGCACCAAACAAAACAGCCAGCACACTGAAAATAATATTTGAAATTTTCAGATTACGGATAATGGAGAGAAACACTTCAGGACTGGCAAGATATGCAGGCCAATACACAAGAAAAAAAAGCAAAAACAAAAATGATTTTGTCATCAATGCTTCTGTTAACACACCAGAAAAGCCAAGTGAAGCCAAAATATATGTGACGATAAACGGAGACATCCCCCATATAAAAATAACGGAATAACACAACCATGCGTACACTAAACTTTTATAGATCGGTAGATTTTTTGTAAGAAAATAATAAAAAAAACAGAAAATAAGTAGCGTTACTTCAATCCTCATGCCCAGCGACAAACCATCTGCTCCATTTCCGATGGTTACATATGTCCGCCATAAATTTACGTTCGCACCAGGTTGCAAATATGAAATGTTGACACCCGCCCCCAACGTTGACACCAGATCAATGAGAGGAGCCGATAACAAAATAATTGTTCCGGGAAGCAGCACTCGACACACTTTAGAAATGGATACAGATGCGGCAAAATGAATAAAAATTGAGAGAGCCATCACCACTGCAATATATGCCAACGTGAAATGAAATGTATTTTCTTCCACGACAAAAGATGCAGAATCAAAAACCTTATCTTTCTGCGACATGGATTCCAGAATTTGTTTAATGACGATGACGCTGAAAAATGTAGCGATATAAGTCCAGAAAGGGATATTTTCATTCTCAAAATATTTAAACACTTTAGCGGGAATCTTTTTTATTCTGCGTACATCCATGTTAAAACCTCAGAAATTCAACTTCTAGTTTAAATTCATTAAATCATCCTTAAATATTACTGATATAATTTCTCATTCATTATCATACATAATGTACTAATCATATGATAGCAATATAGATTTTAATCTAAACTTTGAAATCGCATTTTGAAGTAGAATGGGTATAATAATCCCATTTTGCAGCGAGCGACGTATGGATAGAAAATCAGATCAACAAACAACTCACTTCGGTTTCCGCAACGTGAAACACGATGAAAAAGCCGGTCTCGTGGCAGAAGTTTTCCGTTCTGTTGCCCCAAAATATGACTTGATGAATGACTTGATGTCATTCGGCATGCACAGGTTATGGAAAAAATTCACCATTCAACAGGCTGCCATCAAGCCGGGACATCGCATTTTAGATGTTGCATCAGGCACTGGTGACCTTGCGATGGCTTTTGCCAGGCTGACCGGACCAACCGGCATGGTCATCATGACAGACATCAACGAAGCCATGCTGAACACTGGACGCGACCGTCTGCTGGATGCAGGTATATGCGGCAACATCGAATGTGTACAAGCCGATGCCGAAAACCTCCCATTCGCTGATAATGATTTTGACCGAGTCACGATTGCATTTGGCTTACGTAATGTCACCAACAAACTTGCCGCATTAAAGTCTATGTATCGAGTTTTAAAACCAGGCGGAAAATTATTGGTCCTTGAATTTTCCAAAGCGACCACACCGCTGCTATCAAAGATTTATGATCTGTATTCATTTAACGTTATACCAAAAATTGGCGGTATTGTTGCGAACGACACTGACAGTTATCAGTATCTAGTAGAATCAATTCGCATGCACCCAGATCAGGAGACCATGAAAAACATGATGCAGGAAGCTGGCTTCGACGACGTCGAATATTTTAATCTTTGTGGCGGTATCGTCGCATTGCATCAAGGATATAAATACTAACAATGAAATCTTTTTTGCCCGCAGCCATTGAAAAAGCCCTAAACGCCTATCTTCATGCAGACGATCTTTCAGTAAAGCGTCTGGCTAGAATGTCAGGAAAGTCAATCTCGATTGAATTAATGCCGAGTAGCATTTCATTCAACTGTCACTTTCATCACGACAAAGTGACGGTTGATCTCAAAAATGATTTCACTCCTGTGACAAAAATCAAAGGCACCCCATTGCAGTTGCTCAGCGCTTTCATCGACAAAGAACGACGCCATCAATTTTTTGCTGATGATGTCTCCATCGAAGGTGATGCTGAATTTGCCCAGCAAGTGATTAATCTATTTGATCAAATACACATTGACGTTGAAGAACATGCTTCCAGATACATTGGCGACACATCCGCACACCAGCTTGGAAGACTGATCAAGGGTATTCGCAAGTGGGTCACAAACACCGGGCAATCATTTTCGCAAGATGTGAATGACTACCTGCATGAAGAAGCCGCGTGGTTTCCAGTCAAAGAAGAGCTGCGTGATTTCTTCGAAGATATTGACACTATCAGAATGGATACAGACCGCCTGGAAGCACGTCTGAAGCGGATCAAAGCGCAACTAAATGATGAGGAATCACTGTGAAAATAATTTCGCATGTATATCGACTTATGCGCATCAACTTTATCATGATGCGATACAATATTGATGAAATTATTCTGGGAACTCACTGGTTTTATCCATTACGCTTTCTAGTTTTTTTCAACCCTTTCTATTGGACAGTTGGCCGTAAGCTGCCGCGCGGTGAACGCATTCGCATGGCGCTAGAAGATCTTGGCCCTATTTTCGTAAAAGCGGGGCAGATTGTCTCAACCCGCAGGGACTTACTTCCAGACGACATCGCCATAGAATTATCTAAACTGCAAGACCGAGTACCACCGTTTCCGGGAAAACAGGCAAAAAATATCATTGAAAAATCACTTAAACATTCAATATCCGATCTATTTAGTGCCTTCGATATGCATGCCCTGGCTTCTGCATCCATCGCACAAGTTCATGCAGCAAGATTACTTAACGGCGACGAAGTCGTTATCAAAGTATTACGCCCAAATATTGCCTCTATCATTGAACGCGACGTCGATTTACTGACATCAATGGCAAAAATCGCTGAAAGATATTCCGCCAATGCACGCGCTTTCAAGCCTCGTGAAATTGTTGCCGAAGTCGCTCAAACGTTACATGATGAATTAGATTTAACTCGCGAAGGTGCAAATGCTTCACAGCTGAGTCGCAACTTCAAGCATTCAGACGAAATATACATTCCAAAAATTTATTGGGATTATTGCCGCCATAACGTGCTTGTGATGGAACGTGTTCACGGAATTCCAGCTCACGACATCACTCGCCTGAAAGATGCCGGCATCGACATGGAAAAACTAGCACGCCGCATCATCGAAATTTTCTTTACCCAGATTTTTCGCGATAGCTTTTTCCACGCTGATTTACATCCAGGCAACATATTTGTTTCCGAAAAACAACCTGAAGACCCAAGCTTTATTCTGGTTGATTTCGGTATTGCCGGCTCTCTCAGTCAAAACGACCAGCGCTATCTTGCCGAAAACATGATTGCGTTTTTCAAGCGTGATTATCAGCGTGTCGCGGAATTACATATTGCCTGTGGGTGGCTGCCACCTGATACACGCATTGATCAATTTGAAGGAGCGATCCGCGCAGTTTCCGAACCCATTTTCGAACAGCCGCTACGTGAAATTTCTTTCGGTAAATTGCTAATGCGCCTATTCCAGGTTGCACGTAGATTCCATATCAACATACAACCGCAATTAATTTTATTACAGAAAACATTATTGAATGTTGAGGGATTAAGCAGGCAAATCGCGCCTGATTACAATCTCTGGGAATCAGCTTCTCCTCAGATTGAGAAATGGCTGCGCAAACAAGTTGGCGTCATGTCTTTTCTGAAACGCATTCGCAGTAATTTGCCCATGTGGTCAGAGCAAATTCCCGAAATTCCAGGAATGCTGTATGAAGTATTGCGCGAAGCAAAACATCAACAGGAAAGACAGCGCTTCGAACAGCTTGCCGCCGCAAAAAATAATCAGACAAATATCGGAAAGTTAAAAACGGAATACTTCATGCTGGGTGCAGCTGTTGCAGCCCTAACTGCAACAGCGGTTTATTTCCTGGTATAAAATGGGATCTCTTCTCGCCCACTCGTACAACTCTAACAGGTGGGATCGTAGAGGGAAGGCGAGATGCGACCCCAGCAGTTAATCCGTAAATCTTGTAAGTGCAGTGGCAATTTTGTCTTCCATTCCCTTGTAGCGCCAGTTCAATCCTTTATTCGCATTCACAATAATGACAAATGCTAGCGGGTCTTTGTCGTAAGAAGTGGCATAACCAGCAAGACTGACAACACCATTAATAGTTCCTGTTTTTGCGCGAATTTTGCGGGTAATGTTTGTCATACGCCGCTTCAAGGTACCATCAACACCGGCAACTGGCAGCGCTGGAATAAAATAATCGCCAGTCTTGGCGTTACTGTATGCATACTGTAAGACTTGCATAAATTGCGAGGGTGATGCGAGATTATTTACAGATAAGCCTGAACCATCGAGCAGACGCATTCCCTTTGTCTGTACACCGGCTGTTTTGGATAAAATACTAGATACTGCAATACTGCCATTTTCCCAGCTGCCCGGCCGATGCGAATAGAGCTGACCTAATTTTTTGAACAGGGCGCCAGCAATAACATTATCAGATTTTTTCAACATATCATGTATCAATTCTGGAAGTGGATCTGAGTAATGCGTGCCGACAACAGAAAGCGAACGTTTAGCCGAGCCGAATGTAACAGTACCGTAAACATCTACACCGATTCGTCGCAGCAAGCTTTTAAATAACGTACGGTTATATTCAGGAATATCAGTAACAACATAATTCACCCCCCAGCCGGTTGCACTTTTCGCGAGACAACCATCCAGGCTAATGCTGCTATTCACACTGGTCGTCATCTTCAAAGCACAATCTCTCCTGCTGGATCTCGTTACCACATTATTGCGAATGCCGGGATAGAAATGCACAGGTGAGGTAATGACAGTAGCCTTGCGCCCTGGCTGCGATGGCTGCATGGATAACGGCAGCACATTGTGATTGATAATGCTGGCACTAATGGGTGCTCCGTAATAATAACTTTTATCTTTTTCACTCCAGCCTGGACCATAAAAGCGCTGATCATATGCGGTGTTATCGATATATACATTGCCAGAAATCGCTGATATCCCCTGATTTTGCAAGTTCATCATGAGATCAACCACATCAGGATAGGTGAGTGATGGATCGCCGCTCAATACAATGTACAAATTTCCCTGAAGCACTCCGTCATGAACCCCCCTCGCATCTGTAAGCAATTGGGTTGCGAATCGATAGTTCGGGCCAAGATAAATCAAAGCTGCCTCTGCAGTTAATATTTTCATGATACTGGCAGGAACCATGGGTTGATAAATATTACGCACATAAAGTGTCTGGCCGGTTCTTAATGACTTGATATAAACGCCGATGTCCGCACTGCTCGTGTCATAGGAAGAAATTATGCGGCTTAACACATATGAAAGCTGATTTTTACCATTAATCTGTGTAGGCAGCTCAATGCCGCTAGATTCAGCCGCCACTCTGCGAGGGGCAGTACTGACTCGTTTGCGGGCAAAGCGGACTTTATGAGCGCTCGTTTTTTTTAATACTCTGGTTTTAACCGTATGGCGGCTGCTCTTTTTACTTGATGCAGCCAAGCCGCTTTCAGCAATTGAAAATATCAAAACGACTGCGAGTAATAATTGAAAAAACCGCATTCACACTCCATTACGAAAGCCATTGATTTTTGCGCAATAAACAGGCATCACGATACTAAACTTAAGCGAATCTGTAAATTAGAACCTGTCCTTTCACCCTTCACATGATATACTCTGCCAGCTTACGAGAGGAGAAATTAGTATGATCAGTCTCAAAAAATTACTGGGCTTGGAATACTATGTCAGCCCAACTGACAAATTTCTGTTAAATTATGACCAGACGCATTCCGGGATCTCTCATTCACAGCGCAAAGAAATTGAGAAATCATCTAAAATTGCCAATCTGAGAGACCATGCCACAATTACAGCCGCTCACGCTGATAAATTATGGGACAAATTCTAAAGACTCATGCGATTCCTGAACCGCATCATTCCATTTCTGATCGCCGGCATGATTTTAGTCATGCTGGCATTTGGTATGGTTCTGCTGGCCTATATTTTTCTAATTGGCACCGTCGTCGGTATAGCATTGTTTGCAGTCAGTTGGATTCGCGAACGATTTTTTGCACGAACTCCCAAGCCGCCTGCACAAAAGCAGGGGAGAGTCATCGATAGCGATGACTGGCGTAAGTTATGAATTCATCACTACAAAATATTCGACGTCTGTTAGGTGTCATCGCACTTGATCAAACATATATTGAATTTGCAGTTCCCATTATCACTCTCATCTTTTTTGATTCTTCCAGCCGGATGTTCCCGGCTGATACTTCATTAGCTAGTCGCAGCATGTGGTATGGTACATGCATATCTATCCCGTTTTTTATAAATCTTTTTTTTGCACCCCTGCTTAGTACTTTTTCTGACGAATTCGGCCGCCGTAAATTTTTATTATTCGAAATATTCAGTGCATTTTTCTATATGCTTTTTGCTGGTCTTGGTGTTATTACCGGTAAACTTTGGCTGCTGATTGCAGGATTTGTTGTGCGAGGCGCATTTTCACGCACAAACACAACTGCATTGGCAATGATTGGCGATGCGGCCAGCTATCATCAAAAAATGAAGTACATGAGTTATTTACAATTTGCGATTTCTCTTGGAGCATGTGTCGGGCCAATTATTTCTGGTTATTTTGCCGAACGATTCTTCTTCGATACATTAAATTTTTCCTTGCCGTTTTTTATTGCTGCATGCCTTGCGCTCATAAACTCAATCCTCGCTTATTTTTATATTTCAGAAACATTACAAACAAAATCATCTCATGCCTGGCAGGAACATACATCCAGCCGTCTAATGGCTAATTTACTGTCAATTAAATCTATCGCGATGAACAAGAATGTATTAATGACTTCATTGTTATTATTATGTTTCCAAATCGGATGGGCGATGTACTACCAATTCATCCCGCCAATTTTAAAATCGGTTTACCATTTCAATGCGCATTCATTAGGTGTTTTTATTGGTATGATTGCATTTTGGCTACTGATTGGTTCAGGTCCCGCATTTAAATTAATTTATCCTGCTTTCAATTATCGAACGATGCTTAATATCAGTCTGGGCATAGAGCTGCTAGGCATCTTCATTTCAATAGCGACTTACTTTCATCGCTTGCCGGACAGTTTTATCTGGGCTGGGGCAATGCCCATCGCGATAGGTGATGTTCTCGCATATATATGCCTTACGACCCTTTACTCGAATTTTGTTGCTGACCATATGCAGGGTAAAGTGATGGGCATCAACTTCTTAATAGTCGGGCTTGCCTGGGGCTGCACCGGTTTCATCGGCGGCTTTCTAAGCGCATATTCTCTCATCCTGCCTTTAATCATAGCTGCAGTGAGTATTATTGTTGCTTTTTTTATCATCAACTTAATCTATGTGCATCATTTGGATGCTTAGATTCCAGATCTGTACAAGTAATGACCTGCTTTTTACTATCTCCCATATATAAATGTTATAATTAATACATAACTAAAAAGGATTTTTAATATGGAAAAGACCTGGAGAGGGATGCTGGAAAGCCAGCTCATCAAAGTATATGGCGATAAAAAAGGTTCCTCGTTATTCAAGTTATACGGTCAGGCGTTTCCCATTTCATATGCAGATGAAACTGACGTAACTGTCGCTGCTGAGGACATCGCTCAACTTGAAAATATGTCACGTGAAAATGCACTCACGATTAAGCTTTATTCATCGACAGAAAATCCTGACTATCCATTACATCTTCGTCTTTATCAGTATGAAAAGGCAATTCCACTCTCTGTCATCTTACCGATGCTTTCCAATCTGGATTTACGCGCTGATAGTGAGCGCCCATACAAATTAACATTGGTGAATGGGGATCATGTATGGATCAGTGATTTTTCTGTCGCATATATGAATGCCGAACTAAATATAGATGAAATCAAAGATTTATTTATCGATGCATTTTTAAATATCTATAACGGCCATGCGCAAAATGACGGCTTTAACAAATTAGTTCTTGGCGCTTCGTTATCGTGGCGAGAAATTATCATTTTGCGTGCCTACGCAAAATATCTTCATCAAATACAATTTCGTTTCAGTCAGCATTATATTGAACACACACTTTCCGCTCATCCTGAAATTACAAAAGATCTCATTAATTTATTTAATGCACTGCACAATCCTGCTTTGCAAAAGAAATCGGATTCAGAAACGATAGAAGCGAGCATCAATAAGAAACTTGAATCAGTTACGAGTCTTGACGAAGACCGTATTCTACGCCGCTATATGATTCTGATACTAGCCACTCTACGTACCAATTATTACCAACTCGACAATGACAAGAAGCATAAAAATTATGTCTCTTATAAATTATCATCGCGCGACATACCTGACATGCCGCTGCCGATACCGTTGTATGAAATTTTCGTTTACTCTCCAGATATCGAAGGTATTCACTTACGTAATTCTAAAGTTGCACGCGGCGGGATCCGCTGGTCAGAGCGTCCGGAAGATTTCCGCACTGAGATTCTAGGGCTGATGAAAGCACAAGTCGTGAAAAACGCAGTTATTGTTCCATCAGGAGCGAAAGGCGGCTTTGTGTTAAAAAATCTGAAATCTGGTGCAACCAGAGAAGAGGTCGGCAAAGAAGTTGTAAAAGGATACACATCATTCATTAAGGGTTTGCTGGATATCACCGACAACATTATAGATAACAAATATGTTCGCCCCAAAGATGTTGTGTGTCGTGATGATATCGACCCATATTTTGTTGTCGCTGCGGATAAAGGCACAGCAACATTTTCTGATCTCGCCAACAGTATTTCTGCGGAATATAATTTCTGGCTTGGCGATGCATTCGCATCGGGCGGCTCTGCTGGTTACGACCATAAGAAAATGGGAATTACCGCACGTGGTGCATGGGAATCAATTAAACGTCATTTCCGAGAAATCGATATTGATGTAATGAACTCTGATATCACAGTTGTCGGTATCGGCGATATGGCTGGTGATGTATTTGGTAACGGCATGCTGTATACCAACCATATCAAACTCGTTGCGGCTTTTAACCACCGAAATATTTTTATCGACCCCAATCCGAATCCCGAAATTTCTTATGAGGAACGTAAGAGATTATTTAATTTACCGGGTTCTACCTGGGATGATTACAATTCCTCACTCATTTCAAAAGGCGGCGGTATTTTTCTACGGTCACTTAAATCTATTACATTAACTCCTGAAATGAAGGAAGTTTTTGATACAGACGTCAATTCAGCAACACCGAACGAATTAATTCGTATTATTTTGAAAGCACCAGTTGAATTATTATATAACGGCGGTATCGGTACATATGTTAAATCAAGCATGCAAAGTAACGCTGATGTTGGCGACCGCACGAATGATTACTGTCGTGTCGATGGCAGTGAGCTGCGCTGCAAGGTTGTAGGAGAAGGTGGTAATCTCGGATTTACTCAATTAGGCCGTATTGAATTTGCATTAACAGGAGGCTTGATCAATACAGACTTTATTGATAATTCAGCAGGTGTTGACTGTTCTGACCACGAAGTTAATTTGAAAATTTTATTAAGTTCTGAAATAAATAAAGGCAAGCTGACACTTGAATCACGTAACACACTGCTTGCTTCTCTCACGCAGGAAGTTGCAGACCTCGTATTACGCGATAACTATGAGCAGGCTTTAACAATGAGCTTTACTGCTGATGCAGCAAGAAGATATATCAGTCTTCATGCTGTGCATATCAAAGAACTGGAAACTGCTGGTTTGCTCGACAGACGCGTTGAGTTTATTCCTGATGATAAAAAATTAATGGAACGTAAAGCAGCAGCGCAAGGCTTGACACGTCCGGAAATTGCCGTTTTACTGGAATACACAAAAATTCATTTAAAACAGTCAATTCTACAAACAAATATTGCTGATGATCCCTATATCAGTAACATCGTTGAAAATGCGTTTCCTCCCACGATTCGTCAAAAATATTCACGCGAAATGAGAGAACATCGATTATTCCGTGACATTGTTGCAACGCAGCTTAGTAATAGAATAATAAATACGATGGGAATCACATTCATACATCGTATTCACACTGAAACCGGTTCATCTATTGATGAATTAGTCCGTGCATATACAGTCGCGTCTCATATTTTTGGAACAGATAAAATTCGTCATCTGGTAGAAGAATTAGATTTTAAAGTTCCAATGAGCAAGCAATATGAGATGCTTTATAACATACGCAACTTAATTAATCTTTCAACAAGATGGTTTTTACATAGCACATTATTAAAAGGTGATGTTAAAGATTTAATTGATCATTACTCCAGTCGAATTGAAATACTTCAATCCATTATTCCAACCTTGATGGCTGGATTCACCCGCAAATATCTAGATGATTTAATCGAGGATTTTTTAAAGTCCGGTTTGCCACGCGAAACCGCCGAAGCAATCGCAACATACCGTGCAATTTATACCGCTTTAAATATCATTGACGTTTCCACAAGATATAATTTCGACCTTGTTAAAACTGCGCATGTATATTTTGCATCTGGTGAACGTGTCAATATGGTATGGTTTCGCGATCAAATTAATCATGACTCCCGTGAAGGACACTGGAATGCACTGGCACGCCTCACATTGCGAGATGAGCTTGATGCTGCACAGCGGGCATTAACTGTATCAATCATGAGGGAAGATACAAAAAGCACGGAAGCACCAGATTTAATTTCAAAGTGGCTGGATACAAATAAAGACGCGCTTAAGCGCTGGGATAACCTTCTGGAAATGCTACATAGCAGCACAAGTATAGAATACTCCATGTTCTTCATTGCAGTACGTGAATTAATGTCTATTATTATGCGCAGCACAGGTGCGCCAAGAAATTAAAATATAGTAATCCCTGATTCGGTAAGAACGCCATTAAGATTTATATCCCATGGTTCTCGCTCTATTGCATCGCATTGCTGCATATCATAACCAACACCCAACATAAAAGGTTTGGTCTTATTGTCTGCATACAGAAAAGCAAATGTACGATCGTAGTAACCGCCGCCTGTCCCAATTCTGCTTCCTGTTTTATCAAACGCAACCAGGGGGGTTAATACAAGATCCAGTTTATCTGCATGAATCAAGTGAAGTCTGCCAACAGGCTCAGGAATAGAATATTGATTTGGCTGCAATTCATCATTACGTTGGTATCGTGCGAAATTTAAAGATTTACCATCTGTCAGAATTGGTAAATAACAATGTTTTCCCGCATTCAGAATGGCGTCAATGAGAAGACTTGTATCAAATTCAGATTTATATGCTATATATGCCGCAATGTTGCGACTTGATTGAAAAACGGGGTGAGCAGCAAGAAGTCTGGCTGCATTAGCTGATGCCTGTGTACGAACAGATTCGGGAATTGCAGACCTCAAATCACGAAATTTTTTGCGGATAGCAAGTTTATTCAAGAGAATAAATCATCTCCGATTGTCCTGTTTCATTCAGCGCATTATCTAATTTATTTTGTAAGTTAGTTAAACGCTGATTGATTTTCTGCATCACGCTGCTTTTCTGATTATCGGTTTGCAATAATTGATTTGCCATATTCAGTGCTGTAATTATCGCGATCCGCTCGAGATTTATTGCCTTACCGGAATCCTGCACTTCCCGCATTTTCTGGTTAAGCAATTTTGCAGCCATCTGCAGTGAATTTACTTCACACTCCTGACAGCGTACTGGATATAGTTTACCGAGGATTTCAATGCTGGTATTAACGATTTTATCTGTCATGATAGTTTCTCAATTGCTTTCAACTTGGAGACCAATGACTCAATCTGGCTGACGGCCTTTTGCTGACGGGCCAGGAGTAATTCCTTTTCGCGAGCTAGAGAGCCTTTACTATTCTGCAGCAGTAAATTTGACTGCCGCAGCTGATCATGTTGATCAACCAGACTCTTTATTTGAACTTCTAAATGCTTCAGTAAGTCGTCCATGGTGATAACCTAAATGAAATTTGTGATAATATAGCTCATCTTAAATCATAACTTTATAATATACATGCTTAAATACAAAGTGTACACAATGAACAGCAGCCATGAAAAACCTCACTAACAAGCCCGCCTGGCAGGCACTTTGCCGGCATTTTAATGAGATTTCCGCAGCTCATATGCGAGATGCGTTTGCGAAAGATCAGCTTCGCTTTGACAAATTTTCATTAAAAAATGGGGAAATTTTGCTGGATTATTCCCGCAACCGAATCGATGATCATACGCTGCGGCTGCTTATCGAACTTGCAGAAGATAGCAATATTAAGGAAAAAATATGCGATTTATTCGCTGGCAAAAACATTAATACATCCGAACACCGTCCCGCCTTGCATGTCGCGCTCCGAGCAGGGGATAAAGAGCCTCTTATTGTAAATAACACCGATGTAACCAAATTGGTGACTGAAGAGCGTGAACGCATATTCCAGTTCGCTAATGATGTTATCTGCGGAAAACGTGTCAGCGCCTCAGGCAAACCATTTAAGCATGTCATAAATATAGGTATTGGGGGATCACACCTCGGTCCAAAGATGTGTACGGAGGCACTGAAGGATTTTGCGATTTCTGACCTCTCTTTTCACTTTATTTCAACCATCGATCCCGATCTTTTACGGGATGTGTTAAGCCAGATTGATCCTGAAACCAGCTTATTCATCATCTCTTCAAAATCTTTCTCCACGATTGAAACGCTAACAAATGCAAGAGCGGTATTGACGTGGTTATCAGATCAACTCGGATCCGAATCGGTCAAAAAGAATACAATTGCTGTTACTGCCTGCAGGGATAAAGCTGTTGATTTTGGCATCTCTGAAAATGCAATTTTTTCGCTCTGGGATTGGGTCGGCGGTCGCTATTCAATTTGGTCAGCCATCGGTCTGCCGCTCGTCTTATTAATTGGCCCTGAAAGATTCTCAGAGTTTCTGGAAGGTGCTCACGACATTGATAATCACTTTAGAACCGCGCCTTTATCACAAAATATTCCAGTCATTCTGGCATTACTCGCTATTTGGTATGGTAATTTTTTTGAAGCCAGCGCTCACGCAATTGCGCCTTACTCTCATAGACTACGCTCGCTTGTTAGTTATATTCAGCAATTAGAAATGGAAAGCAGCGGTAAATCTACCACGTATGATGGCGAACGCACAGATTACTCTACAGGTACCGTTATTTTTGGAGAAGAAGGCTGCAATGGACAGCACTCATATAATCAATTACTTCATCAGGGACAACATTTTATTCCGGTAGATTTCATTCTCATCGCAAAATCACATCACCATGCCAGTCAGCATCAGCATGAAATGCTGCTAGCGAGCGCACTAAGTCAGGCATTCGCATTAATGCATGGTACATCACTCACCGATACAAAGCTGAATGAGAAGCATTTTGAAGAACATCGTATTATTGCAGGAAACAAACCTTGCAATATCATCATGCTAGAGCAACTGACTCCTAGAAATCTAGGCTCTCTGCTTGCTATCTACGAACATAAAATATTTGTTCAATGCGCCATCTGGAACATAAATCCATTCGATCAATGGGGAGTTGAGCTTGGTAAACAAACATTACCAATAATATTGCATGAAATACAAAATGCATCAGGTAACGATACAATCGATTTCGCTACTGCCAAACTGATTGATCATTTTAACAAGCAAAAAGGTAAAATCTGATGGCAAGATCAATTACCATTTTTATGACAGTTTGTTGCCTGCTTTCAGCATGCGGCCAAACAGGAACGTTATATTTACCTGATAAGCATCAACAATATATTATTCAAGATAACATGCAGAAAAAAGGCGCGTAACATGAATCAAAACTTGCGTTTCACAAAAATGCACGGTCTTGGCAATGATTTCATTGTGATTGATGCTGCCACCCAACAAATAAAGTGGAATCATTTTCCCTTTAGAAAACTGGCAGATCGTCATCTTGGTATTGGATGTGATCAGATTTTGATAATTGATCAGTCAAATAGCGCTGATTTTTTTTGCCGTATTTTTAATGCTAACGGCAGCGAAGCCGAGCAATGCGGTAATGGATTACGTTGTGTTGCCCGATTCCTCAATGAAAAGGGATTACACCAATCACTCAAAATGACAATTGAAACCATTGCCGGTGTTTTTCCAATTGAAATTAAAGATTTTGATCATATTCGCGTAACTATTCCCGCAAATGGTATCGAATCTTCAACGCTTAACCTGCAAATTCCCAGTCTGAAACAAACGATTAACGGTTCTTCATTATCCCTGGGAAATCCTCATTTCATCATCAGAGTAGATGATATCCAAGATACTGATACAAACAGAATTGGAGCTGCCATCTCTACTCATCCAGCTTTTCCGAACGGAACAAACGTCGGCTTCATGCAAATCATCAATACTAATCAAGTTCGTCTTTGCACGTATGAGCGCGGCGCAGGCGAGACAAATGCATGCGGCAGTAATGCCTGTGCAGCTGTTGCATCAGGAATCTTAGATGGTTCTTTGAAAAATTCGGTAAATGTAGATTTTAAATATGGACAACTGCTTATCGAGTGGCAAGGCAAAGGCGAGCCCGTCTATATGACAGGGCCCGCAGTTACTGTATTTGATGGGGAATTGAAGCTTTAAATTATCGGTACCATTGATATCTTGGTGCGTTTACCATCTTTTTCTAACATCACGCCATTTCTATTGATAGCAACTACTACAGATCCATCCGCAGCAAGAATATCACCAGGTTTCACGTTATATAATGCACCACCTGAACCAATTACCGCTGTCCATTGACCTCGTAGTCTAGACACAGAGATAACAGTGTATTCAGCGGTTTCTGAATTTACAGGTTTTGATGCAGCAGCTGCACGTTGAAGCGCGGCTTGATCTAAACCTTTTGCATACGCTTCAGATGCAGTAGGTTTAGGAGATAGTAAATCAACGATGTCTTTTTGTGATGTGACAGTATCAAGCTTGGCTTTTGCAATATCTTTATTTGTTTCAGCGATGTCTTTCTGAACCTTTAGCATCTGTAATTCATTGAGAGCAGACAGATATTTCGCCTGTGCATCCTGCTGCATTTGCATCAACTGCGCTTCCCGCTCCGTTATCGGCGCACCTGCTACACCCGCTACTTGCGGCTTTCCAGGTTGCGATGGCTGAGCAGGCTGCATTTGACTCATCGCTGCAGGTTTTGGAATCTCGGGATTAGGTTTAGTCATAATCATAGCTCCGCTACTATCTGACTCTCCGAATATCATGCCATAGGAGAACCATCCCAGAACTGCTACTACTACAACGATTGCACCATAAGTAAGTTTCTTTTTCGTGTCCATATCATATCCTTGAAGTATATTCACAGGAAATCAATTGCCATACACATCCATCTCAATCGATCCTCTTAACGTTTCTTTCGTATTTGCCAGCGTAATAGAAGTTAATTTGATTGGTAATCCTTTCAATTGGTCACCGATAAGAGATATTACCATAGGTGTTGTGTCTACTACTGATATTATAATTTTTGAACTAGAAAAAGGCCCGGTTTTTTTGCCTGCTGATAATGCAATTGCATTACCCGAATAAACTCTGGATAAGTTATCTATAATAATGGCTATCACTTCATTATTTTTATAAATATATTTTGGTTTTTGTCGACTTTTTAAATTTAAGTTTTGAGTAAGAACAATTCCAGCAGGTTTTATACTAAAATCAAATTGTTTTTCAGCTGCCCATTTCTGAAGACTTGCTACACTTGTTCCATTTGACTGCATCAAGGCTTCTATAGTTGATCCTTTACATGCAATCGTTGTAACAGTCCACCCGGGAGCGCCATACAAAGTTTTTAACATATCAATTGTAGCTGCAATAATTTCATCTGGAGCAGGCGAACTCATATCATCGACATATTTCTGATATGGATTTGCTTCAACTCTAGGAGCTTCCACCTTTTTTCCAAAGAAGATTGTGCTTATCAGATACCATCCAATTACTAAACCAATGGCACCGATTACCACTTCTTTAACAGGAAATACGCCAATGCCTTGTTCTTTTATAACTATATCTACTAACTGGAAATTATACGCTTTTAAAAGCGGAAGATTTTTGAATGCAGGTTCATCAAGTTTTTTGAAAGACTTAACTGAAGCAGCTTCAAAACTGAATTTACCTTCTTCAGGTTTTTCACTTATAGGTACATCGCCATAAACATATATTTCAAAATTATTTTGCTGTGTAAGAAAGATGACTAATTCTTCAGGGATACTCTCTTTTGGGAAACTCCCATCCAGATAAACACTGCCGCTTTTGACAATTACCAGAATTGCTTCAGTCGTATTAGGAATCGCTTCGCAATAAATCATATCCATCGGGCGATTGAAATAATGCCAGACAGTTTCACCTAATAAATATCCAGTATCAGGAGAAAAGGCCACTTCATATTGTTCCGGCCCTTTACGCTGCATGGTGATGTATTCACCATAGTTCTGGCTTAAAGCCATTACTTCGCTTTGAACAGCACTTTTCTTCGCAACCAGCACATCACGATATGACGGTATTACAAAATGTACTCCATCTTCACGTGTGATAAATGCCATTATGCAGCTGTCCCATTAGACGACAATATGATCGGAGTAATCAAGACAACAGTTTCTGAATTAGTTTGTGTAGAACCCTTACCACCCAAAGCTTGTGATTTAAAGAGCTGGGTTGAGTTTGCGTTATTACTTAATGTACGCATTCCAGACAGAATTAAGGTTTCACCAGAGCGAATGACACTGCGCTGATTGAAGCTCTTGGATGAAATTGTTGGCAACTGAACAGTCGAACTACCTGAAGTAAATGGAACTAAATTTTCTTTTACAGATAGATCCGCGTTAACCTGCATTAATATTTTCTGGTCGATAATTTTCGGCAATACATAAATCGTGATACCGGTAATGATATTACCCGGTGATATCTGTGAGGTAACTGTCGAAGTTGCTGCACTGCCGCTTGTACTGCCTAAAGTTGTATTCTGAACACTAGCTACATAACCTTCCTGTGTTGTCAGCTTGATTACCGATACCTGATTATTCAGACACACAACTCTTGGTTCGGAGACAATAGATGTCTTACCTTGCTGATTTAGTGCATTCACCAAAATTGTGTAGCTAGGTATCGCATTACCAGCACCATAATCAGCCATTGTTCCCATTATAGGAAGAGCTGGCGGGTTAGGTTGTGTGTTTGTTATCACAGATGGGTAGTTAGTCTGTGTTACAAGTGAAGTAATGCTGACTGGAGTTCCATAATTACCATTTAAAACAAACGGTGATTTGTTAAAGGCGTGAGCTATAATGCTCCAGTTAATGCCCATGTTGTAATCATTCGTCAATTTAACTTCAAGAATTTGAATCTTGACGAGCACCTGCTTGGACATTTTCTGATTAAGGTTAGTAATGTACTGACCGACAAGCTGAACGTTGGTTGGCCTGTCGCGTACGGTAATTGTTGTTGTGGATTGAGATACTGCCACCTTACCATCGGGTGAAAGCAGCTGTTGAATTGCAAGATACAAGTCTCCCCAAACAGATAATTTACCTGCTAAATTACTATATTGATCAACTGAACTGTCAGAGTTAGTGAAGTTGCTTGTATTCGTACCTGAAGAGTTGGTATTTGCGCCAGCCCCACCCGATTTTTTACCCATCAAATAATCAGTACCGCCAGGCATGAAAGCAATATCATAAGTTTTTGTGACGAAAGCTTGCCAGTAAACTGAGTTACCTTGAACGTTGTATACAAAACCAGTTTTTGAGGCAATTAAATCAAGCGCACCGCGAATTGTTCCAGAATAATTTAATGATATTCTGGCAGACTGGTCCAGACCGGTCTGGTATTTGGTTAATATGTTAGTTCCAGCACCTAAAGCCACAGTACGGCTGTAATAAGAAAATGGCAGCTGGTCGCCTTTAATCACAATGTGATTTTTCATCCACGATGGATTCTTGTAAAGGCTGATTGGAGTCTTATCAACATACAAGCCTTTTTTCATCACAAGAGAGGGTTGGACCTTGGCTTGATCATCCTGCTTGTTTTTAGCAGCATTGACCTTTAGTTTAACATCAGCGATATTATTTTCAGTCTGATTGTAAACTGGTGAATTACACGCAGATAACATGAATGCAGCAGCTATTGCCATCAAAATCCATTTCTTAAGCATCTTAACCATCCTATCTTATTTGCCGCGGAATGACAGCAACTGTTCGGTTTGACATATACATGACAGCTTGTAGAGGAAACGGCTGTAATAACTTCTGTATAACATTAGGCAGACTTGAACCAGTTATCTTGCCATCGAAATTGTAATCATACGGGGCATTCCAAACCACTTTCCAATCGTACCGCCGCATAATTCGTTCGATATTATCTTTTAGCGATCCGCTGATACTGACCGCGTAGACAGGCGCAGCCTGACCATAGTTGGCATATTCGCTAGGATATCTTACGTGTTTATTAACAGCAGGAGCCAACGCCGTCTTTCTCTGAGTCCCAGCCTGAAAAAATGGTTCTCTTGGAACAGATGATTGAGGGCTTGAAACCTGCCAGGCAGCAAAAAGTGCCCGGGGAAATAAACTTATGAATATGATTAAAACCGCCAAGAGGGTTCCATATTTTCTCATCATTGACAATGCACTTCCTTTTTCCTGACGCTACAATAAAAGATAAACTTAAAACCTATCTTTTTCAAGAGATAGGTTTTTTTTTTAACTCAAATATCAAATGGATACTAAGTAGGTTAGATTAGTACGCCCAAACATTCATGGTTGATCCAGAGGTTTCGTTTGTTGATTTACAGCGTGTCATCGCTAGAATCGCTGTATACTGACCAGTGAGCGAATCCCATGTTACAGAACCGGCTTGCGTTGTAACGTATAGACAGACACGCCAGTATTTGCCAGTTGTAATCTTGACACTTCCTCGATTCGGACCAGGAACAGAATAGACTACTGGAGATTCGACAGTTGCATCTGAATAACAATCTGTAGTGGTACTTGTACTGTTGCCACAAGCTGCGGGACCCGAACCTAAAGACAAGTCAACGTAATTGCCGCTGGTACTCGCCGTGATACTTGTAAGTGGATAACCTGTTGTCGAACCAGCATCATAAAAACCGCTAAATGACACGGGTGCAACCTGAATTTCAGGTACTACAGACGATCCTGTCGCATCAGTGTTCGGGCATTGAGGAACGGGCACACAACCACCATTATGATATACACCCGCATAGCTTAGATTCCCAACATTATTCAAACTCTGGGCCGGAATATTGACAGATGAAGTCACAGTATAAGGAGAAGAAGTAGTAGCAACACCAAAAGGCAGCTTACCAGCGACTATCTGCGCTATACCTGACACACCTTTAAGTGTTGACGGGAGGGTAAGAGTAACCGTAAACACGGTTGAGTTATTACTAACTGAATAGGAGGTTCCCCAAGGACTAACTACTGTGGCTGGAAGATATGTTCCAGTTTTCAATGTAGCAATATCTGCAGGCCAATTGCCATTATTTATATAATAAGACAGACCAGCATTTAGAATTTGCTGCATTTGCGCACTTGCACGGTCAATCATAAGTGCGCGTGTACGCTGCTGCGTATAACTGATACCAAGAAAAATGAATCCGCTTATGATTGCTGCAACCAGCATCATTTCGACTAAAGTGAAACCCTTTTGCATATATCTATTAATCATTTTCATATTATACCTTAACTGCCGCATAGATAATATTGTGCCGGATAACTGCCAGCAGGAACATTGCCTAAAGATGTGCTATTCGTTGTGTCATATTGTTGTGTAAATCCCTTAACTCTAGCATTTGTCATCCACAAGTTTGAATTTGAAGCTGGCACAGCAAATGAAGGCAACCTTTCCCAAACCAGATACAATGTTGCTCCGACAGGAACTGCTCCTAGCTCACGACATGGAGTAACAGTTTGTCCATCAGCTCCTAATATTGAAATACAATCCGCTCCCATTGCATTCATATATGTATTTGCTTTCGTTTGATCATTTAGTTGAATAGCAACCTGCGTACGCCACATGATGATCTGTCCTAATTTTATAGTTGTGCCAGAAGATGTTACTAATGTTCTATCAGGTGGTGGTGTCACCATATTAAATTGGACCATGTAGCCTCCATTAACACCGGTACTTGCAATGATAGGATTAACTGGAAGCGTTACATTCAAAAAACCGTCTGTACGTAATTCTGTAATCGTAATGGGATAGGGATTTGGAGGGGTGGCTGGAGTCCCATCAGAAGCAATATATCGTGGATCCAATTTCCCGGTTCCATTTACCTGCCCAGTTGCAGGACTAATCTGGATGCGGCAGTTTGCCTGATAAAAATCAGCAGCTGCCTGAAAAATCTGATCTACATTGTACATAGCTGCATTAACATCTGAGTCCCGACGCATGGCTTGGTACTGATTCATACCCACTGCTAAAATCGCAGAACCGATGACCAAGACCAGCATCACCTCTAATAATGTAACACCTGCCATGCTGTCTCGAATTACAATCACGTCTATTACCTCGCTCATGACTGAGAGTTATGAACCCATGGCCATACCTGTCATAAAGATACCTCGAACAATCATGAGAATAAGAATACCGCCAACAGCAAGAAAGATACCACCAATTACTTTTGAAATAATTTTTAATGTTGAAGTTGCATCTTCTGTACCGCGTATACCCATACGCACGAGTCCATGCTCAAAACCTTTTACTTCAGCCATTACTCTCAATCTCATCAAATCTTGAGTACCGACCAATCCGGTATCAAGTACATCAGCGATATTTGATTTACCTTTACCAAGTAAATTTTCCATTCTAGCCAAATGCCAGGCCATGTATGGATTCGCCTGATATTGCATGACCTTAATAGCCGACTTAAAGACAACACCATTCGATACTAATAATCCTAACGTTTCCAGCAAACGCGCAGAAGCCATCCTGCGATAAAATGAAAAAGGCGGATACTTGTCTAGCAAGGGACGTAGTGGACCAGTGTAATTCGACATTAATCTACGTAATATTATTACTAATGCTATTACGCCAACTATTACAGTCCACCACCAGGATTGAATGAATGAAGCAAGAGCAACTAATTGCTGACCAGCCTCTGGCCACTGTTCAATTGGTTTGATCATTTTGAACTGGCTGAATACTGATTTATTCAAATAAATAATGATAGCGCAACCCATTATAATCACGGTTAATGGATAAGCGATGGCACCTACAAAAGCACCCATTGCTACACCTTGCTGTGACAATGCGTTAATTGCAGATTTCATCGTTTGCGCTAATGCACCACCTGCTTCGCCAACACGAATAATTTCAATTACGTTTGGTGCAAACCATTCCTTCATACCTTCAGCGAGTGGTTGACCTTGAGAAATTTTATCTGTGAGAGTTATCGCAACATCTCGTGTCAGACCTGTAGTAACTTGAGCCATCATTTCAACGGCACGATTAGCCGGAATACCATCGTTAATTAGTAGGTATAAGTCTTCGAGAAACGCGAGTTGTTGCTTTGAGTTGAATCTTTTCCGATTCACAATTTTTACAAAATTTTGAAATTGACTTAATGCTTCCATTACTAAACTGTTTGTATCCATAGTTCACCCTGCATCAGCAATTAAAAATTATTGATACTTAAATACACGGGATTGTGTCGCTGGATTGATTGGTCCTACAACTTTCTCAGCATCAAACGGATCACAAACTCCCTGCTGGATCAGATCAATTGCACGATCTCTAAAATCTTGCCAACCGTTTCCTTTAAGATACTTTTCCCATCCTAGCGTATCGCATTTTTGTATATATTGTCTTCCTTCTTCATCTACCCAGATAACTTCTGCCACAACGATTCGACCACCGACTGTTGTATGATGACATTTCTCACAACCATGTCCGCGAGCTTTTGCTTTATCCAGTATTTCTTTGCCAAGAACGCTTTCCCAGTCATTGATGAAAGGTTGATGAGGTTCTGATTCCCGCAAAGGTATAGCGCAGTACTGGCACACCTTGGCAATCAAGCGTTGACACATCAGTAGGCGTAATACACTGCTGTCGCTTAAAAGGGTCGGTGAGACACCCATATCTACTAGACGAGTAACAATAGCGGTAGCGCGGTTTGTATGAAGTGTTGTTAATACCAAGTGGCCCGTAATAGATGCGCGTACCATGACATTTGCAGTATCTTCATCACGCATTTCACCGAGAATAATTACATCTGGGTCCATACGTAAAGCAGCTCGACCCATCATTGCAAAACTTCTGTCAGCTTTCTCTGTGTTGACTGGTACTTGTGTCGCCTCTTCAACAACTTTTTCGACTGGGTCTTCGATTGAATACAGCTTAGATGTGTCTTCCACCATCTCCATACAGCTAGCCAGAGTAGTTGTTTTACCTGAACCTGTCGGACCGGCAACAATAATAGCTCCAAATGGCAGCTTCATTGCCATTTTAATCAAATCTACTTGTTTCTCTGTATAACCCAACTCACCCAAAGTTTTATGACTATTTTCTCCAGTTGCAAGAATACGCATGACCATGTCAAAACCGCCGTGCGCTGGCACACTTGCCAAACGTAAACGAATATCTTTGCCATGTATTTTAAGAGGCATGGATGCGTCTTGTGGGACCAGAGGGTTGAAATGAGATGTTGCATGATCGGTCTCTTTATTAAAAGCTACTGAAGCAATTTCTCGACCAAGCTTTTCAGACCATTCGGCAAATACGCGTAATTCGCCATGTTGGCGCATTCGAATTTTTGTGTAGGTTTGTCGAACTTGTATATGTATATCACTCACATTCTGTTTTACTGCTTCTAATACTAGATCACGTAAATGCTTTTGTTGATCGCTGAATGATACACTTGTCTCGCCTTTATGACGCCTTGTACCTTCATCTTCTGCACTTGCCAAAACCAGCCCGATCAATGCACTAGTAGCAGCAAATACCTGGCCAGGATGAATACCCTTGCTCAACATCAGTGACTTGCAATTTTGTACCGCTCTGGATGTTGGCTCTGAAGAAAGAATAGCGCCACTTTTAAGGACAACAATACTTTTCTGGTCTTTACACCAGCTCAACATTTCTTCCATGATTCTATCTTTTGGATCAATATCAGATGGGCTGTTTACTACCTTGGTTTTGGTAGCAGACGCATATTGTTCAAGTAATTCCATCTGTTCCTGTGTGTCCTCATTTACTTGGGTAGACTCTGACATGCAGTCCTCGTAAGTGGCCTAAAGCATAACATTCAGCATCTATATATATTATAGATTGTTTTTAGGCCTAAATACGTATAGTTAGTATTATCCTTTACCCTTTTAAATATCCAGATTATTTACCTCAAGTGCATTAGATTCAATGAATTGCCTACGAGGCTCAACCTCATCACCCATCAATGTGGTAAAAATCTTATCTGCCGCAATCGCATCTTCTACCTTCACTTGCAGCAGGCACCTACGTGCAGGATCCATGGTTGTTTCCCATAATTGTTCGGGGTTCATTTCACCTAAACCTTTATATCGTTGAATTGATTGGCCTTTTTTGGCCTCAGCAATAAGCCATTCCATTGCCTGATCAAATGAACGTATCGCATGCTTCTTCCCATCTCGCTCAACATATGCGTCATCTTTAAGCATTGATTTTAATTTAGTACCGAAATCAGTCAACTTACGATAGTCAGGGGATAGGAATAAATCCTTATTAATCAAGATGGTATGTAATACACCATGACTGGTCATATTTACTTTTGGCATCCACCAATTTCGCTCAGCATCATTCTCCAGCTCAATCTCAAAATAAGCGTGCATACTATTCTCAATGTTAAGCGCATCCTGAATCTCCTTTACTATTTCTCCCATTGCATCTTTACGAGTCAGCGTTGTGTCATTGAGCGTAGGAGCGTAGATCAATGCCTCCAAAAAATCCTTTGGATATCTTTTTGAGTAGCGTCTTACTATCGTCTTTGCAGCATTATATTCATTAACTAACTGGATAAGTTGATCGCCCGTAACAGCCGTTCCGTTTCCAGGGTGAAAAGTCACGTTATCAAGTGCTGACTGGGTCAGCATTTCATCCAAAGCAGGTTCATCTTTGATGTAACGTTCTTTTTTATTTTTTGTTACTTTGAAAAGCGGCGGCTGCGCAATATAGATATTACCTCGTTCGATTAATTCAGGCATCTGTCTAAAAAAGAAGGTCAACAGCAGTGTACGTATATGCGAACCATCGACGTCAGCGTCAGTCATAATGATGATGCTGTGATATCGCAGCTTATCAGGAGAATATTCATCTCTACCGATACCGCAGCCTAACGCAGTTATCAATGTTCCAACTTCAGCAGATGAGAGCATCTTGTCAAAACGAGCTTTTTCTACGTTCAAAATCTTACCTTTTAGAGGTAAAACTGCCTGATGTTTTCGATCTCTGGCCTGTTTCGCAGAACCACCTGCCGAATCGCCCTCAACCAGAAACAATTCAGACTTCGCCGGGTCTTCTTCCTGACAATCAGCCAGTTTTCCTGGCAGCCCAGCAACGTCTAATGCGCTTTTACGACGAGTTAATTCACGTGCTTTACGAGCTGCTTCCCTCGCTCTGGCTGCATCAATGACCTTTGATACGATAGCTTTTGCGTCTTGAGGATTTTCCATCAAGAATTCTTGTAACTTTTCATTCATCAGCGACTCTACGATAGATTTAATCTCAGATGAGACCAATTTATCCTTAGTTTGCGCTGAAAATTTGGGATCTGGCATCTTCACAGAAACAACTGCTGTTAACCCTTCTCGGAAGTCATCACCTGAAGTGGCAACCTTTTCTTTCTTGGCATATCCTTCTTTCTCAATGTAATTATTCAAAACTCGCGTCAAAGCACTACGGAAACCTGCAACGTGGGTACCGCCATCACGTTGAGGTATATTATTCGTATAGCAAAATAGCTTTTCCTGATAGCTGTCATTCCATTGCGCTGCAATTTCGATAGTTACGCGGTCTTTCTCAGCTGTGAAATAAAAGATTTTCGAATGAATTGGTGTCTTATTTTGGTTTAAGTCTTCAACAAACCCTTTTAAACCGCCATGATACTCAAAAGTATCATTTGTAGCTGTACGCTCATCAGTGAGATAAATTTTGATTGATGTATTTAAAAATGCTAATTCTCTCAAGCGTTTGGCTAATATTTCATACTTAAACTCAATGTTTTTAAAGGTTTCAGCGCTTGGTTTAAAACGAACTTCAGTTCCTGTTTCACTTGTTTCACCCATTTCTACCAGCGGCGCAGCTGGATCTCCATGGTGATAATACTGTTCATACATTTTTCCATTCATTCTAATCAGCAAATGCAGCTCTTCCGATAGTGCATTTACGACAGAAACCCCTACACCATGCAATCCTCCAGAGATTTTGTACGAATCATTATCAAACTTTCCGCCAGAATGGAGCACTGTCATGATTACTTCAGCAGCAGAACGCCCTTCTTCCGGATGTATATCTACTGGAATGCCACGCCCGTTATCTTTGACCGATACTGATTCGTCGCTATGAATTGTTACCCAAATTGTGTTGCAATATCCTGCCAACGCTTCGTCGATTGAATTATCTACCAGCTCAAACACCATATGATGTAATCCGGTGCCATCTTCGGTATCACCAATATACATTCCAGGCCTTTTTCGGACTGCATCCAGGCCTTTTAACACCTTAATCTTTGAGGAATCGTAGTTTTCCGCCGCCTTGATTGTCACTTTATTACTCCTAATGAGTTTTTACTGTATCAATTCAACAACTTTGCCATGTTCCACGTGAAACACTTTCGTTTTAATCTCGGTATTGTCTCGAACCAGCTCGCAAATTGCCTCATTCTCAATAGCGGTAATGAAAATCTGCGATTTTTGCATGGCTAATAGCGACACTAACTTTTGCCTGCTCGATGAATCCAGCTCTGATGGTAAATCATCTACGAGGTAAATGAGACCCGCTTTTTCCTGCTCGCCCAACATCAATCCTTGGGCAAGTATCATAGCACAAATAAGCAGTTTTTGCTGTCCTCTGGATAAAATATGTCGTAGTGCAATCCCATCTGAGAAAATTTCAAAATCAGCCCTATGCGGACCAGCCTGTGTATGCCCAATACGATAGTCGTCATTAATTGACGCTAATAAAGTTACAGAATAATCCTGATTTTTTTCCCAGCCGGGTTCATATTCAATATTGAGCTCTGTGATCGATAATAATAGCTGCATAAAATAGCGAATATGGGGCAATAATTTCTCAATATATGCTCTTCGCATCTGATCCAGCTCCAAACCATACTTCACCAACTCATTCGTCCATGATTCCAATTCACGCACTGGTCTTTTATCACGCAGAATTGCATTTCGCTGCTTCAAAATACGCTCAAATTGACGCCATGAAGTGATAAAATCAGCGTTCTGATAAAAAAGGCCCCAATCCAGATATTTTCTTCGAAATACAGGACCCGCTTCTAATAATTGGTGAGATTGCGAATTAATCATGCGAATTGGTAGAAATTCGGCTAACTTTGCCATACTGCTTACGTCTTTATCGTCTACCCTCAGACGTGTTGAACCAGTCTGTTCACGCTCAACCCCGAGCGGAATCTTGCGATCCAGCTCAGTAACCACTTGAGTAAATAGCGAAAATTTATCAGCCTGATGGTTGATCATCCGGTTTGCAACTGAGCTGCGAAAAGATTTACCGTGGCCGAGATAAAAAATTGCTTCAAGCAAGCTTGTTTTACCGCTGCCATTATTACCAGAAATGATATTTAGTCCCTGCTGCGCAGGCGCTATTTGCACCGATGTCAGGTTGCGGAAGTTGCTAATCTGCAAAGAAGTGATTGTCATACCATCCAGTATCGCTACAAGCGCATAGGCATTACCACATATAAACTGTCTTCATCTTCCGCTGGTTTGATTAAAACGCCATTATTTGGATCAGTAAATGCACAAGATATAAATTTTGAGGAAATAGAAGAAACAACATCAAGCAAATATGCCACATTAAATCCAATTTCCATCTGACTACCATTATAAGTTAACGGTAAATCTTCTTCTGCATGCTCCTGATCAGAATTATTGGCTGAAATACGCAATTTTGATGGTTCCAGCTGGAAACGGACACCTCGGAATTTTTCATTAGAAAGAATTGAAGTTCGTGTTAATGCCTGCTTGATTGCATCGCGTTCAGCCACGGCGACTGAGTTTCCGCCTGGAATCAGCCTATGATAGTCTGGATATTGTGCATTAATGAGCTTTGTGGTGAATATATACCCATCAGTTAGGATCTGAAACTTGCCGTCACCAGCACTAACAGCCGCATCCTGATCACCTTCGTTAGCCAGCAACCTCATTAACTCTAGTACACTTTTACGCGGCAAGATCAATTTAGCGGCTGCGCCGCCAATCCTGTCATCTTGAACAGTTGTTAAGGCCAACCTGTGACCATCAGCCGCAACACATTTAATAGCCCCATTACCGATATCGAGAAATGCACCGTTAAGATAGTGTCTGACATCCTGCTGTCCCATTGCGAAATGGGTTTTTGATAATAAATTCTTTAACTGATCCTGACCAATTGAAAACTTAACAGGCAATTCGCCTTGTTCCAGGTTTGGAAAATCCTGTGGGGGCAGGGTATTCAAACGAAATGAACTCTCACCAGCCCTTAATACGAGATAATTTTTCTCAAGTGTCATGCGAATTTCTGAGCCTTCCGGCAAGGTACGGCATATGTCAAAAAACTTTCGCGCCGAAACCGTTGTGGAACCCTCAGAAATCAATTTATCAATTGCTACAAAACCAATTAACTCTATTTCAAGATCCGTGCCAATTAATAAAAGCTTGTTGTCTTTTATGTTGAGCAACACGTTTGAAAGAATAGGTAATGTTTGCTTTTTCTCGACAACACCGCTTACTGCTTGCAACGGCTTTAATAATGCTTCGCGTTGAACAATTATATCCATGGCAGTGATCTCATTTTAAGTTGTTAATATACGTAACAGATTTGTGTAGTCTTCCTCAATGTCTGCATCAGACTGACGCAGATCAGATATATTTCTGCATGCATGAAGCACAGTGGTGTGATCTCTGCCGCCAAATGCATCACCGATTTCAGGTAGACTATGATTCGTTAATTCTTTTGCTAAAGCCATTGCAATTTGTCGAGGTCTTGCAACCGAGCGGTTGCGGCGTTTAGAAAGTAAATCTGCGACTTTAATTTTATAGTATTCAGCAACTGTACGCTGAATATTTTCTATTGTCACCAGTTTATCTTGTAACGCAAGTAAATCGCGTAATGCTTCTTTGACGAAGTCTAGAGTAATGGCTTTACCCGTGAAATGCGCATTTGCAATAATGCGTTTGAGTGCTCCTTCAAGTTCACGAACATTCGAACGAATACGTTTTGCAACAAAAAATGCAACTTCGTATGGAAGAATAATGTTAGTACTTTCGGCCTTACTCATTAAAATCGCTACGCGCGTTTCTAATTCAGGCGGCTCAACAGATACCGTTAAACCCCAGCCAAATCTTGATTTTAATCTCTCTTCGACACCATTAATTTCTTTTGGATAGCGGTCGCATGTCAAAATAACTTGTTGCTGACTCTCAAGTAACGAATTAAAGGTATGAAAAAACTCTTCTTGTGATCGATCTTTACCTGCAAAAAATTGAATATCGTCGATAAGCAAGGCATCAACAGTACGGTAATAACGTTTAAATTCATTCATGGAATTTGTCTGTAAAGCTTTCACCATATCGGCAACAAAGCGCTCAGAGTGTAAATATAAAACTTTAGCCTTAGGGTTATTTTGAATAATCTGATTACCGATTGCATGCAGCAAATGTGTTTTACCAAGTCCAACGCCGCCGTACAGATACAATGGATTGTATGCAACTGCAGGGTTTTCAGCGACTTGCAGTGAGGCAGCTTTTGCCAGCTGATTCGATTTACCTTCTACAAAATTTTCAAAGGTAAAATTAGGATTGAGATTACTCTGATAAATTGTATCGGTATAAGAAAATGCCCCTTTTTTAACAGGTATCTGTGACGGAGTAGCAGCCGGTTCACTATTAGACTGCTGTTGCACATCTGACCTGATGACATCTGCACGCTTGCTGCCAATTTCCAGCTGAACAACTGGCGTTTCATTGCCAGAAAAATTCTTAACCAACTCATTGATTCGCGTTAGGAATTTCTCGACAATCCAGTCCATGACAAAACGGTTAGGCGCGAACAAAACCAGCCTGCCATTAGATTGCTCGGCCTGCAGCGGTCTTATCCACGTATTGAATTGCTGGGAAGGAAACTCACTTTCCAGCGAAGTCAGACATTTGTCCCAAATCGGCACGCTCACTAACGCGATTCTCCATAAATTCCGAGGTTCTAGCAAAGCAGAAAAGGGAATATTTTAGATATTCCCTCGTAATATTTCGATGCGTTGAATTAACTATCAGTGCGCTGGCTAAATCCGATTAGTAATGCCAGTACACCGATTACAATATGCAGTAAATTATCTGCCTGATTGACATGCATCAAGTATAAATCACCATCATTCCAGAATCCTGCTATGGCAACGATTATATAAATTACACCAAAAATCTGAAAATATAATCTGGCATATCGGTAGCTGGTGGCAGTCATAATCGCAATGACTCCGGAAGCAATATGTACAACGTTATGGATGCTATTGACCATGAAGTAGCCGAATAACATACCATCTTGATTAAACGTTGGCAGAAAGCCTGCTACGCCTGCAAATATAAATGCAATGCCAAAGATAACCGCAAAAAAACGAGTCATGAAAATCCTCCCTGATTATAATTTGCTCTCAGATATCGAAAACAAGCTGGCGATTAAAATGACGGGCCAGTCTTAAAAAATTAACAATTGATTATAGCGGAATTGTATAGAAGCGCCAGCATAACAAGCCCATTGTTTCTTGTACACATGAATAAATCATATTATCCTCACATGGTAAAAATTTTCGTGGAAAATAATATGCCAACGAAGCAAAGCCCCCTGATTCTTGTTGACGGCTCATCCTATTTATATCGTGCATTTCATGCGCTGCCAGCGCTTACAAATTCAAAAAATTTTCCAACAGGCGCTATTAAAGGCATGATCTCCATGTTGAAGGTGTTGTTAAATACATATCAACCCGAGTCGATCGCCGTAATATTCGATGCAAAAGGTAAAACGTTCCGAGATGAACTTTATAAAGAGTACAAAGCAACCCGGAAAGAAATGCCATCGGAACTCGTGCAGCAAATCGAACCAATACACCAAATTATAAAAGCAATGGGTTTACCGCTCATAAGTATTCCAGGCGTAGAAGCGGATGATGTCATAGGCACACTTGCAAAGAAAGCAAACGCAAAGAAAATTCCAGTATTAATATCGACAGGAGACAAAGATATCGCTCAATTGGTCGACGACAATATCACGTTGATCAATACAATGACCAATACGATACTAGACCCAGCAGGAGTTAAAGAAAAATTTGGTGTGCGTCCAGATCAAATAATTGATTACCTCACACTTGTAGGTGACACATCTGATAATGTGCCTGGTGTATCAAAAGTTGGGCCAAAAACAGCTGTCAAATGGCTGGATGAATATGGTTCACTGGACAAAATCATCGCCAACGCAGATAAATTTAGCGGGAAAATTGGTGAGAATCTTCGCGATGCATTATCTTATTTACCTCTAACAAAAACGCTTGTCACCATTAAAACTGACGTTGAATTGCCACTTGACATCAACGAGTTAAAAATTAGCTCAGAAGATAAAGATTCATTAATAGAATTATTCAAAGAATTGGAATTTAAAAGCTGGCTGTCAGAATTATTAAAAGACGAAACTTCACAACAGCCTCAAAATGATAAATACAGCGGCTACAAAATAATTTATGACGAAAATGATTTTACTGCCGCATTAGAAAATATATCTAAATTTGATTTACTAGCTATTGATACTGAAACAACAAGTCTTGATTATATGAGTGCAGAATTAGTCGGCGTTTCTTTCTGTGCAAAATCCGGAGAAGCATATTACGTACCGTTTGGTCACGACTACGAAGGCGCACCCAAACAGCTATCAAAAAATCATGTCTTATCAGCAGTAAAACCAATTTTTGAAAATCCAGAAATAGAAAAAATTGGGCAAAATATTAAGTATGACATTGAAGTACTTGCTAATGCAGGCGTTCATGTCAAAGGTGTGAAATATGACACGATGCTGGAATCTTATGTTTTAGACAGCACCAGCAACACACGCGATATGGATTCCATGGCCCTTAAATATCTTGGCTGGCAAACGATTTCATTTGAAGATGTAGCTGGCAAGGGTGCGAAGCAAGTTACATTCAATTTAGTTAATACAGAAATTGCTGGAAAATATGCTGCAGAAGATGCAGATGTGACTTTTCGTTTACATGAAGAATTGTGGCCGCGCATACAAAAAGAAAAAGGTTTGAAACATATTTTTGAAAAAATCGAAATGCCTCTGGTACCCGTTTTGGCGCAGATCGAACGTGAAGGTGTTTTAATTGATCCGCAAAAATTACGTGCTCAAGGAAAAGAATTACAAAAACGTCTTGATGAACTTGAAAAAGAAACGTTTGCAATATCAGGGGAGGAATTCAATCTCAACTCTCCCAAACAATTGCAGGAAATTTTATTTGATAAATTAAATTTGCCGGTTTTACAAAAAACACCGACAGGACAAGCTTCAACTGCTGATGCAGTTTTACAGGAACTTGCGTTAGATTTCGCTATGCCGCGTTTGATAATTGAATATCGCAGCCTCAGCAAATTAATTTCAACTTATACCAGTAAACTGGTAGAACAAATAAATCCTGTTACTGGACGAGTACATACATCATATAATCAGACAGGAACAGCAACTGGCCGCTTATCATCTTCAGATCCAAACTTGCAAAATATTCCAGTACGCACACCAGAAGGCAGACGCATACGTCAGGCATTTATCGCACCTGAAAATCACGTACTCATCAGCGCTGATTATTCACAAATTGAATTAAGATTAATGGCGCATATTTCACAGGATCCAGGATTGTTGAAAGCGTTTGCAAATGATATTGATATTCATAAAGCAACTGCTTCCGAAGTATGGGGCGTATCACTTGATAAAGTTACAAATGAAATGCGCCGCGATGCAAAAGCGATTAATTTTGGACTGATATACGGCATGTCAGCATTTGGATTAACACGACAACTTGGTATTGATCGTCATTCTGCACAAAATTATATTGATAAATATTTTGCGCGTTATCCAAAAGTAAAAGATTACATGGATAATACCCGCACCCATGCGAAGCAAAAAGGTTATGTCGAAACATTATGGGGAAGAAGATTATATTTGCCGGATATCAATGCCAGCAAAATTCCACGACAGAAGGCTGCAGAACGAACTGCAATTAATGCTCCCTTGCAGGGCAGTGCCGCTGATATTATTAAAATGGCCATGATACGAATTGATAGATGGCTGCAAGAAGAAAAGATTCCTGCAAAAATGATCATGCAAGTCCATGACGAATTGGTATTTGAAGTTGCAGAAAAAGACATCGAAATGGTGCAAAAAGGTATTCAGGAACACATGACACACGCGGCAGAATTAAGTGTACCGCTGCTTGTTTCAATTGGAGCAGGGGATAACTGGGATTCTGCCTCAGCGCATTAGCCTAAAACTTATGACGACACCAAAAATATTACTGGCATTTGATTTCGGGATGAAAAGAATCGGCGTAGCTGTCGGGCAAACCGTCACGCAAACAGCAAGCCCATTAACAACATTGCCGGCAAAAGATGGCGAGCCCGACTGGAAAAGCGTTGCTCAGCTAATAAAAAAATGGGGCCCTGAGGCATTTGTAGTTGGCATCCCGCTCAATATGGATGGCACTGATCAACCTATTACTAACCACGCACGCCAATTTGCCAATATCCTCAAAGATCAATACAATTTACCCGTCTTTGAAATAGATGAACGGCTGACAACGAAAGATGCTCGCGAACGTTTATTTAATGAAGGCGGATATAAAGCGCTGCAAAGTGGAACTGTTGATTCTGTTGCTGCCCAGATAATGCTGCAAAACTGGTTTGCTGAAAATTTAAATAAATGAAGGTATTTATGTCTCAACGTCTGGCTTATATGATTTGTTTCTTTACTGTAATTGTCATGCTTGCAACCGGATTTTATCTAGAATTTGTAGATGGAATTATGCCGTGCCCACTTTGCACATTACAGCGCATTTGTTTCGCCGCATCAGGCATAATCTTTCTGGCTGGAACGTTTTTTTATCGTAAACGCTGCACCAGAATCGCAATTAATTTATCATCTATGATATTCGCAAGTCTGGGAATTTTTCTCGCCGGACGCCAACTCTGGATTCAATATTTCCCAAACCCCGATAACAGTGAATGCGGCGTCAGTCTGCAATACATGATTTCAGTATTGCCCTTATCAGACGTAGCAGAGAAAGTTTTTTCCGGCAGCACCGAATGCGTGCAGCGCGGTTGGGAATTCATGAAACTTAATATTCCTGAATGGTCACTGTTATTTTTTGTGATTTTCCTGTTAGTAAGCGCTTTTTATTTAGTTACTGATCACAACGGCAGCCGCTAATTTGATTGCAAGATTACAGTCGCTGATTCATCCACATGTCGCATTTAATTGTTAATAGACTGTATAATATGTAGTAGACATCTTAAAAAACCAATATTATGGTCAAAAAACTAAGAATATTGAAATACTTAGCCTCAGCCTTGCTCATGCTGCTCTCAGCAGCACCGGTGCAGGCAATGAATAGTATTGGTCAAACGATTCAAATTCATACCAATCTGAGATCATTCATAGGTAAGCCAACCTGGCTGTTAATTATTCGAGATGTTGATCATAATCAAATCATTCCATACTTATATGATTTTTCTGATAACGATAATTACTGGATTGCTTTAACCTACAGTAGAAATTACCTCATCACAGTATCTGAGCTCACCATGAATCCATACGGACGCAAATTTAGTAACTTCTGTAATCTTGAAAGCATGGGTGCAGTTCAGCATGGTGTGTCAATGGATGTCTATGTCAGCGGTAAACTGTCTCGCACTCCCGGAACTTATTCCTGTAAAGTCTTGAAATACCCCGAAGCAAACTTTAACATCGCCTCACCACAATAAACATTGATATCATCATGATATTTCATGATTCTCCAAGATAGGAGCGGATATGCTGCTGAATAACATTCTTGAAGCCATTGGAAACACACCCAGTGTAAAACTTAATAGAATAGGTAAAGAGTTGCCTTGTGAGATTTATGGCAAATGCGAGTTTTTAAATCCAGGCGGCTCTGTCAAAGACCGTATCGCTGCCAAAATGATTGAGTTGGCTGAAAATGAAGGTCGCATTAAACCGGGCGATACTTTAATTGAAGCGACATCCGGCAATGCCGGTATTGGATTCGCGCTGGCAGGTGCCGTCAAAGGGTACAAGATTGTGATCACCATGCCTGAGAAAATGAGTCATGAAAAGCAAGTGACGCTGGAAGCGCTGGGTGCGAAAATTTACCGCACACCAACTGCAGCAAAATGGGATGATCCAGACAGCCATATTTCTCTCGCTAAAAAACTCCAAAAAGAAATTCCCAATGCCCACATTCTTGATCAATACTCAAATCCCGGTAATCCACTCGCACATTATCAGGGAACAGCGCAGGAAATTCTGGATGACATGGGTGATACACTGGCTATGGTCGTGATGAGTGTTGGCACTGGCGGCACCATCACAGGCGTTGCCAAACACATCAAAGAAGTTGCGCCTCATGTACAAATCATCGGTGTTGACCCATTCGGCTCAATTCTTGGCGGCGGAACGGAAGTATTTCCCTACCAGGTTGAAGGAATCGGTTACGATTTCTTCCCGAAAGTTCTCGATAACTCATTAATCGATGAATACATCAAGGTAAATGATAAAGATTCATTTCAGATGGCGAGGAGAATTATACGTGAAGAAGGATTATTAGTCGGCGGATCTTCTGGAAGTGCTGTCTGGGCAGGCTTACAAGCTGCCAAAAGACTAAAAAAAGGCCAGCGTTGCGTGATCATTCTTCCAGATGGCATACGAAATTATATGAGTAAATTCCTGGATGATAATTGGATGACGGCGAATGGATTTTTGGAAAAGGTTACATCATGAAAAATGAAAAATTAGATTTGGCAACACGCGTTATTCACGCCGGACAAGAACCAGATCCAACCACCGGCGCAGTCAGTATGCCGATATATGCAACATCTACCTATGTACAGGAAAGCCCTGGCAAGCACCGCGGTTATGAATATTCGCGCACCAAAAATCCCACTCGTTTTGCATATGAACAATGCGCTGCCGATCTTGAATCCGGCAAAGCAGGTTATGCATTTGCCTCCGGCATGGCAGCAATCAGCACGCTGATTGAAGTGTTGAATCCCGGCGATCATGTCATCGTCTGTGATGATGTTTATGGCGGCACATTCAGATTATTTAACTCAGTAAAAAACCGTTCGCAGGGTTTGGAATTTACGTTTGTCGATATGACCAATCCTGAAAATATCGAGAAAAACATCAGGTCGAATACACGAATGATCTGGATTGAAACGCCAACCAATCCCATGTTGAAGATATGGGATTTAGAAAAAATTCAGACGATCGCTAAAAAACATAATTTGATATCTGTGGTAGATAATACTTTTGCATCACCCATTCTGCAGCGGCCGCTGGAACTTGGTTATGATCTCGTTATTCACTCGGCAACCAAATATCTGAATGGCCATTCTGATATGGTTGGTGGACTGATTATCATTGGAGACCATCCCGAGTTATTAGAAAAAATTCCATATTTGCAAAACTCTATCGGCGCAGTGCAAGGTCCGTTTGATAGCTTTCTTGCCTTGCGCGGCTTAAAAACACTGGCAGTGCGCATGCAGCGTCATTGTGAAAATGCGATGGAACTGGCCAACTGGCTGTCTAAACATCCAAAGGTTGAACATGTGATTTATCCAGGTCTGACATCACATCCCCAGCATGACATTGCAAAAAAACAAATGTCTGCATTCGGCGGCATGATTTCCATGAATATCAAAGGCGGAGTTGAAGAAAGCAGACGCATGCTGGAAAAATGCCAGATATTTGCATTAGCTGAAAGTCTTGGCGGTGTTGAAAGTCTGATTGAACATCCTGCGATTATGACTCACGCAAGTATTCCCAAAAACAAGCGCGAAGCATTAGGCATTAAAGATAACTTCATCCGGTTGTCGGTTGGTATTGAAAATGTGGAAGATTTGAAGCGGGACTTGGATCAGGCACTTTAGTGTCATCCCCGCGAAAGCGGGGACCTCTATCGTATGCCTATCGTCATTCCCGCGAAAGCGGGAATCTCCTTGTCGCTCTGTTGTCTTTCACAGTCACCCGAAGGAGCTCTCCGCTTTCGCGGGGATGACAACCTTTCGCGGTAATGACACTATTCCACAACAATCTTCCCCCTATACATCCCCATCTGACAGGTAAAATCAATCATGCCTGCAGGTTGGGGTGGAAGAGTAATAGTCACGGATTTATTTTTAGGTAATACATAAGATACTTTCAACTGCGGAAAAATAACTGTACTCGAACACGCACTGTCATCTTCACGCATAAAGTGCAGGGTGATTTGCTTGTTCGCAGGAATTTGTATAAATGCAGGTTGATAAACACCATCTTTGACAAGAATCGTGACAGGAACATCAGCCGCGGCTATCGTTTTGACATTACCTCCGAAAAACCACCAGATAACAAGTATTATTAGTGCCGCTGCGATGATGTTTATTAAAATTGTTCCAATACTCATGATTACCCCATTGGTTTGTATAATCGCAAACGACTCGCATTCAACACAACTGTGAAAGATGACATTGCCATCGCAGCACCTGCAATCATGGGATTTAATAATAATCCGATAAATGGATATAACACCCCTGCGGCAACTGGTATCCCGAGAATATTATAAATAAACGCACCGAATAAATTTTGTTTGATATTTCTGACCGTCGCACCAGAAATTAAAATTGCATTTGGAACACTGTTTAATGAGCTGCCCATCAAGATTAAATCTGCGCTTTCAATTGCAACATCTGTACCAGCACCAATCGCAAAACCGACATCAGCCTGTGATAACGCTGGCGCATCGTTAATACCATCTCCAACCATGGCGACAACTTCACCGCGTTCCTGCAGCTCAGCAATTTTTTTTGCTTTTTGCTCCGGCAATACTTCTGCTATGACTTCTTTAATTCCAGCCTGTTGAGCAACATAATGAGCCGCTGCGGTTTGATCACCGCTCAACATAACAGTTTTCAACCCCATATCATGCAGTTTCTGAATGACCGCGCTGACATCTTTTTTGATTGTATCTGCAATCGCGATGAGTCCCGCTGCCTTACGCTGAATGGCAACGTAAACAATTGTTGCTCCTTGCTGCGACAAACGATCGGCATCATTTTGTAATTTGGAAACATCAATATCTTGCTGCAGCATCAATTTACGATTTCCAAGTAACACATCTTTTAAGTGGACACGCGCACTGATGCCGTAACCCGGGTAAGCTGAAAATTTTTCCGTCGAATATAATTCAAAATCATGTTCGCGTGCCGCCTGTAAAATAGCTTCACCTAATGAATGCTCAGATCCTTGTTCCAGGCTGGCAGCATATAAAAGCACATCACCTTCATCATAAGGTTCGAGAGCGGAGATAGTGACAACTCTTGGTTTACCTTCCGTTATCGTTCCTGTTTTATCAAATACAATTGTTGTAAGACGCTGTGTTTTTTGCAGTGCGTCTCCATTGCGAATCAAAATCCCGTATTCAGCAGCTTTGCCAACACCAGCCATTACTGCCAAGGGTGATGCCAATCCCAACGCACATGGACATGCAATTAATAATACTGTTGCCGCAACCATGCTGACATAAACCAGTTTTGGTTCTGGCCCAAAGTCATACCATAATGTTGCTGCAACGATTGCAATGATGATGACGAGCGGAACAAAGAATGAAGAAATCACATCAGCAAGACGCGCCAGCTGCGGCTTGGAATTTTGCGCGCGGTTTACCATTTCAATGATTCGTGCGAGAACCGTATTACTGCCAACACCGGTTGCACGCATTAAAAAAGTTCCAGTTTTGTTAATCGTCCCAGCAATGACCTTATCTTTCACATTCTTATCAACCGGGATAGGTTCGCCTGTCAGCATGGATTGATCGACGCTCGAGTAACCTTCAGTAATTTCACCATCTACCGGAATTTTTTCACCAGGACGAACACGCAATAAATCACCCATCTCAACATCTTGCAGAGCAATAGTTTCTTCACGGCCGTCGCGCACAATTCGCGCTGATTTCGGACGCAGATCAATGAGGCCTTGTATCGTTCGACGTGTCTTGCCGCGTGTTTGCATTTCCATCGCTGCACCAAATTTGATAAATGCAATGATAAATAATGCTGATTCGAAATAAACTGCATGCGACCCTTCCGGCAACAGCGATGGGAAGAGGGTCACAAGCATCGAAAATAACCACGCTACACTCGTACCCATACCAATTAGTGTATCCATGTTGGCAGAACGGTGCGTAATGGAAACCCAGGCAGCACGGTAAATGTCATTCGCGGAGATAAATAGTATGACAATTGTCGTAATCCCAATCCCCAGCCAGATTTTCTGACCCTGGCTTGTCAGAATAGTCGGCATTTCAGACCAGTGGGGGAGAATCATTAAAACCGCACCAGCAATACCAGCAAGCAATGCCTGAAAAAATAGCTTACGAATAGTTTTAGAATCATCTTCTGATTCAGAAGATTGATGATTGGCGTCTATTACGGCGGCATCATAACCAGCGTTTTGAATAGCCTTGATGACATCATCAATAGAACCACTGGTGACAACAGATGCGGTACGAACAGCGAAATTAACATCTGCAGACTTAACACCCGGCACCGTGCGCGCAGCTTGTTCAACTTTGCGAACACAGCTCGCGCACGATAGTTTATCTAATTTTAATTGATATTCTTTCGTGTCTGTCATCCTCAAAGAATATCATTTTTACTCAATTTATCCCAGTTTTACAGAATTAAACTGCGGTGTTTGCTCCTGCATTAACTCTTCTAATTCCGCATCAGTTTTATTTCCCACCGCGCCCCAGGCTTGATACGCATTATATCCATTCCAGGCGATAAGATCCTGAACCAGATATTTTCGAACTTCATTAAAGTCATGGGAAAATTTAAGCGATAAAATTTCATCTAAATTAAGCCCGGTATCAACCAGTTCGCGCAATACAGCAACAACATTCGGGTTCATTTCACGCAGTTGCTGAATCGCGGCAACAGGCTCCATGTTGAATTGTTTAACCATGAATGCCACTTCATTAACAGAATAAGGGAATTTTTTGACATGTTCAGAGTACACGCCTTTCGAATAATAATCTCGGAAAATTTTAATTTGATTATCATTCAAGCTGCCAATCTCCTTAAGCGCAGATTTGTGACTCAAGCCGCAAAAAAATGTTAAATAATGCATATCACTTCGCGCTTTTTTGGAAGAAAACAATGGTTTGGCTTCGTTGACAGTGACATCGTCATCAATGTGGCGTCGCAAAAAATTGATGCCATAAGACTGGTAAGGTGGCCTGTTGGACCCAATCATTTGTCGATCCACTAAATTCGCGTTGTTTAAAGAATTGATTTCATTTATCGCGGCA
>DATJFK010000036.1:0-8936 GCA_035495675.1 Gammaproteobacteria bacterium | reverse complement strand
GCCTGCCTGCTTTTCATCAGCAGCAACACCCTCACCTGCCGGCTTGCCAAACATCGTTCCAGCAATGGCGGTCACTGATGGCGCATTGACGATCTGCGTAGGTGCAAGTCTGGCTGGATTGGTAAATTCATTAATGAGATCTTGTGCGCTGTGAAATGCCCCGTTATTTTCTTTGAAAAAATAAGGCGCCATGCAATTACTTTCAGCATAGTATCCTAATGAAAGAAATGGATGCCAGTGACCGAGTTGATGTCTGATTTCATCACAATTCAAAGTTTTATCTTTCATTAACTCTTTTTCGCAATGATTCCCGTAACATGCGATAGAAAGGAGAAGAGCTTCTCTTATATTTTTATCCATGATTACAGGCTTATCATGCTGCTTATCGATCTTATCATTGATGTCTAGCACTTCAGTTAAAATATCGTTATTATCTTTTCTACTTATTTCTGGCGGCATCCAACTCAGATTTTTATTATCTTTGAAGTATTGAATATCAACAAGGAATTGCTCTTTCAAATCTTCATTATATTGTTCAAGTCCGTCAGCATTGGCTATAGCATCTGCAAACCTTTTCAAATAGCCCACACCATCAGCATAAAGTGTTTTATACACTTTCAATGATTCATCTTTCAGATCAGAGGTAAAACGCTCATCATCATAATCACCAAAAATTACCAGAGGATTCAGTTGACGCGGGAATGGTTCAGCCACTAATGCTTTTACCGCCTCCATATATTCATAATGAAACAAGTCATGCTGCATGACTTCGCGTAATAAATTTTCTTTTTCATCATCGTTCAATATTAACGAATTGATATAACGCTCAACATCAGTTTTCATGATTTTTTGAAACGCTGCCAGCTTACCCTTCACGTAAGGCGCACTGCCGCTCAAATCTTTGATGAATTCAGCAGTTACCCTGGAAATCTCGCCTTTAATGTCAGCCGTATTTTCAGGCTTGATTATATGCACGTTTGAAAAATTGTTTTGTTCGTAATTCACATGGTGCAGACGCGCCGTGGTGAAATCACAATTGGTAAAATTAGCCTGATACGTATCATAGCTTCCAGAAAAAATGAGATCGGTATTAGAAAACAAAGCATTCGTGAAATTTGTTTCTCTGAAGCAGCCTTCGCCAAGAGATGAATTGACGAACTGTGCATCGGTAAAATCAGAATTATTCCAGGCATTATTTGATACTTTCACTCCGTCAAAGCGTGCGCCGCGAGCGATGCAATATGCCAGATTAAAATCGGCGATAGAATGATCCTTACCATTACTAACATTTGTGAAAACAGCACCGCTTACATCACATGTATGCATTTTCATAGAATACAAATTACAGTCTGTAAATTGCGCGCCGCGTAAATCACTAAAACTTAAGCTCGGCATATAGCCTTGTATCGTGCGGCGAACATTGCTATCAACACCTTTCAGGCGAATGCCGGCCAAATTCAGAAACACTGGTCTTACTGCATTTTCATAAGGTACATCAATTCCAAGCTGATTGATAAAGTCCTGATGATACCGTGTTCTTTCCTTCTCTGTTGTTGCTTGACTGAATCGCAAAGCAGAAATAAGAACAGTAAGGTTTCGTTTTAAATTATACGGCAAGGTTGTGTAATCGAGAATGCCGGCAAGAATATTTGGATCAACTGTGTTTACATCGTCGGTGACCAATGCGTAATAAGCATATTCAAGCGGCTGAATTTCTACGCGACCAAGTTTTGCCTGAATAGACTCGTATAGATCAGAACAGCGCGCTTCATCCAAAACTCTTAACGCATGATCACGCAGCGCTTTCAATGATGCGTTATCCGATAAGGAAAGTGCGTGACGGAGATAATTGATTGCGATTTTTGCCTGATTGGAATTGTGAGTTGCGCGTGCGTCCATTTATTATTATCCTTCCTGTTAATATATTAAATTGGCGCATCATACCGTATACTTAGACACAGCATCAATACATGATATAAATATTTTTAATTGAAGGACCAGACATGACCAACAGCCCGGAAGACAACAATATAGATGCCAAGCTGGATCATCTCTTCCTGACCCTTGATCAGGCTGATTTTGATCTCTATGCATTCATGGATTTGTGCATTAAGGAAATTTCTACTCTGACTCGCGCAACTGGAGTCGTTGTTGAAATCGCAGAAGGCGATGAAATGGTTTATCGCGCTGCCACCGGAACGATGGAAGCTTCACTTGGCATGCGCCTGCCGCGTAAAGGCAGCATTACCGGCTTATGCGTGGAAAAATGTGAAGTTCTCATTTGTAAAGATACAGAAACCGATCCGCGCGTAAATCTGGAAGCCTGCAGAAAAGTTGGCGCACGTTCACTCGTTGTAGCACCCCTCTTTCGTATCAAACGCCCGGTCGGAGTTTTGAAAATCATTTCAGACAAACCAGATGCTTTTTCAGAGAAAGACGTGGAAACATTGCAAAAAGTCGCGAATATTCTCGGACCAATACTGGCAGATCAACTCTATCAAGACTTCAAGAAATTCTTTTAACGATTTTCTTACTCTGTGCGAGTTCAATTAACCCTGCAGCAAGCTGTTCTGGCGCAGAATAAAATGGTGAATGATCGGTATCCAGTGTAATCACACGTTCACACGGCAGCGCCGATTGCATTTCACGCTGCATGGAAATAGGAATGCCCTTATCCTGTAAACATTCAATATATGACCGGGGAATCTTGCCAAATTTTTCTTCTGAAATTTTCACTGGCGTGGAAAAACTCATTACCGGTTCCCAACACAATCTTGCTGCAGCACGATCACACCATTCAGCATCAGTGCAATTATAAAAAAAGTCGCGGACGTCAGCGCTTTCAACTACAGATGCACGCATGTCATCAGACATAATAAATTTCGGAAGACGATCAGATTCACGCGGCGGATGCTGCTCTAATGTTTTTAGTATCGTTTGTTTATTCGGCAATAAATACGCCGTCAAATAAACGAGATTCTCAATTTTCTCGGCGCAATACTCTGCAGCCTGACTAATGACGATACCGCCGCGGCTATGGCCAACAAGAATCACTTTTTCATCTTGCTGCAACACAAGATCTGCAACAAAGCGTGCCCAAACATCCAGCGTGATCTTATCTAACGGCGTGTGGTCATCCCCCATCCCGGGCAAATCAGGTGCCAAAACGCAATGCCCTTGTTTTTCCAGTAATGGTACAACTCGCTCCCAGCACCAGCCGCCATGCCAGGCACCGTGAATTAATATGAAAGTTGCCATGAATTCACACACATCCTATATTTATTTATTTCTCATTCCTGATACACAAACTTCTTCAAACACCGGATGCAGAATAAATTTAATACCTGTTAATTCTTCAGCCATTTCCCAAAGTTTTTTTCCAGTCTCTGCATCATAAGTATGATTGGCGGTTTTAATCAAGACTGGATAGCCAGAATGTTCTTTATGAGGTCCATAATAATCGCCGTTTTGAACAAAGATATCTGTTGCTGCACGCAAACTTGGTAATGCTGCTTGCTCTGCAGATTGCGCAACAAAATGGTTAATAAAAAACGTTGCTGCCCGCTCAAATAAACCATTCCTCTTGCCGCCTCGCGGCTGTGAAATATTACTTGCCGCCGCGCCTGGATGTGATACAACACTCATGATTTCAACAGCGCTCTCATTAAATCTTCTCGCCATTTCAAACGCAAAAATCTTAATTGCCATTTTTGAATTTGCATAAACTTTCAAGGATTCCATTAAACTGGAATAATGTTTTTCGCCGTGAAAACACTCAAAGTCAAATGGAACTTCTTTGCGGTATTCACTGCCTACCGTCACAATTCGCGGATCTTCCGCTCTTAACAACCATGGATATAGCTGAGCCGTTAATGCGAATGGCCCGAGGAAATTGGTGCCGATAAACATTTCAAAACTATTTTTGGTAAAGCTGTAATCGACATTTGCGACAGCTGCATTGTTAATTAATATATTCAAATATGAATATTTATTTTTAAATTGAGTGCAAAACTGCTTTATCGAATCGAGATCAGCTAAATCCACCTGCATGACATCAATCTCTGCATCAGGTACAGCATCACGAATCGCCATTTCTGCTGCCTTACCACGGTTTAAATCGCGACACGCCATCACAACCAAACAATGATGCTTTGCCAGTGCTTTCGCCGTTTCAAAACCAACACCACAGTTTGCACCTGTGACAATAGCAATTTTACCTGTGAGATTTTTAATATTTTCTTCTGTCCACCGCTCGATACGTTGCACCACTGCCTACCTCATTATTTTTATTGGGCTCATTATATTGCCTGATGTAAGATAGGTCAATTATTCAACAATGAAAACGGGACGAGAGTTAGATTCATAACTCCATGTATTTCAAGTATTAATTTTTCAGAACAGCTACCATTTATAATAAGTAATCAACTAAGGAGAAACTCTAATGAATAATAATAAGGTCAACATTCTTGCCCTGATCATTGCGTCAATTAGTTTTTCATTCATCAGCAACTCATATGCAGCCAATGGTTTTGACTGTGTATTAACAGATACCGTATCAGACGATGGCTCACCCGGCGACAACAAGGATACTTACATAACAACCACACCTGAAATATTTCTCATCTGTGATACAACTGTAGTGAAAAAAGGTGATGTCGTAAAAGGATCCTGGACGGCGATTGACACGCACAATGCCGCTCCCAATAACTATCTCATTGCTGAAAAAGATGTTTCTATCCAAGAAGATGTTAAAGAAGGCGGTTCTTACACCACTGATTTGTCTTTAACAAAGCCAAATAAAGGCTGGCCGATTGGCACGTACAAAGTAGATTTATATTTGAATGATAAGTTAGTTGATACCTATAATTTTAGTGTCAAATAACTTTATAGCCTTCTCTTATTGCTGGATTTTTTTTCTTCCGAGTACGAATTTACTAATTCGTGGATTTTGGAAGAGTCATAAGAGTCTTTTGTTGAAGCCTTACTAATGGCTTCATGTATTTTTGTTGATTCATCAGGATGCTTTTTCTTGTCTGAAGCATGTTTCATAACAGCTTCATCGGCGAGAGAAACTAGCCGGGAAAAACACATGCCAGGTTTGCCTGTTTTTAAAATTTCCTGATATTTTTTCTTAGTCGATGATCTATCAGGTAAATGCTCGACTAATTCTTTAATTCCCTGCTCATACTCTTTTTTGATTTCACTATCATCAACCCATTTTTTTCAGCCGGTTTATAATTCTGCGCCTCTTGTGAATTTCGAAATGCTGCGCTTGGATCGTAAGTTGCAAAATCTGTTCCAAATTTTTCGAATAATTTCGATGTACTTGATGAGCTCGACAATTTTCTCACAGTTTCCATCTCTTCTTGATTAGTGATTTTCAATTGTGAAATCAATGACGAATCAATTTTGAAACGCTTCTCAAAACCACCTTTATCATTAAGTTTGTCAATTTCTAATTCTTTCGCAATAGGAATTCCTGACTGTATTAATGCAGGAAACACGAATTGCAGAGTATCAAATGGTGGTCTGAAATCACCACTTTTATGATCTATCCTGCAAAGCTCACCATTATCATTAAAATACGCATTACCTGCAGTTAAACATTTGGCTTGATCAACGTCGAAATTTGCCATCTGGAAATGCGCAGGAATATCTTTCAGAGGCGAACCTTCTTTTGCAAAAATCAAATTATTCTTTGTAGACAACAAGAAACGAACCACTCTTTCACGATCTTGACGGATACCACTTCTAGTTGCGACATCAAGTAATGACTGTAATGCGCTAGCTTTATAAAACGTTGGTGCATTCTGAAGCCCACCAAGTTTTCCGCGATTTAAAATTATATCTTTGACAGGGATATCTTTTTTATCAATTGGTTTAAATATCCCAAACAATTTTTCTTTGGAATTTTCAGATTCTTTTGAATTACCCTTATCAAAGTTATCTCTTTGCACAGTAAGTACCCTGATATAGTTATATAATCTTGAGACATCTTTTGCTAATTAAATGTGCCTATATAGAATTATAGATGAAAGTTGGCGATCGCACTGAAAGTTAACTATATGAATATTATGATTAAAATATATATGTTCGCCCATTAATTCAAAATGTTCCGCCGTATCATGAAAAGCCCGCATCACAGTCCAATCTAAAATGCCACGATAGATTTACATCAACAGGCGCAATATGTGTTAGACGCAGAAACAAATATCAGAGTTTATGTTTTAAGTGCGGATTTGAAGCAGGAATTGCTGCCGGATTTCAATTACTATCGCAAGTAATTAGAAGCCCCAATCCCTGCATACTTTATTAGGGTCTGTTGACAATTGGTTTGCGGCATTTAAAAAGTGGGGAATTGAGGAAAAATGGACGTAAATTTGAGGCGAATAGCAGGGCTATTTAACGAAAATTTTCGTTCATTTTTACCAATTCTACCGCTTTTTAAATGCCGCAAACCAATTGTCAACAGACCCTAAGCTACTCGATTGTAGACCCACGCAATGATGACACCACAAATGAAGCAATCAATGAAAGCCCATATAGTACCAATGATTGTTCCAATTAATGTAGGTTCATAACCGATATAAAGGCTTCCTAAAACCTGAACCATATCTGTGCCCCAGCCTGTCAACCACGATAAAATTCCAAGAGCAAACAATCCAACAGCCCAGGCCGTACCAAGAGCCACTCCCAAACCAATGACGCTCAAACGCATGTTATCAGCCATGATCATTCTCCTGCAGTGAATTAACCTCAATGTCGAGGATAAGCATATATCCATGAATCCACAATTGAGAATAACCCTAACAAAATGGGGCCGCCGAGACCCCTTTCCCAACAATCAAAACCATTGATATGATCGTTTTTCTTCTTGCTCCTGCTGTAACTGTTCTTGAACTAAAGGGTCGTTGTTTCGATTAGCTATTTTGAACATTTCAGAATAGTTTATACGATAAAGGCTGCTAAAGAAGGAGCCAATACTGGTCTCATCCGGATCGTATGAATATCCATGCGTAAGCTCCGAAATAATAATCTCACTGTAAGTTTTCATTGGGTCATGTGAATTTATTAATTCCTGAATATTTTCGTCAGTAAAATAACCGAATTTTTTATCAGCCAGTTTTGACAAAGCTTTTGCAAGATTTATTGGATCACGATGCGCTTCAACCGCGTCTCTTATTTCTAGAATTTTTGCTTTGGTAATTTCGCTATTGATTAATATGTGAATTGCAACAAATGACTTTGCGATGTTCGCAGGGTCTTTACCTTCAGTTTCGACTTGTTGCAAAAATTTCTGGAAATTTTGCAGTGTAAAAATATTAAATTTGGCATGATGATCGTATAAAAGTTTCAAGGCTGTTATCCAGCTTTCGCCGTAGGCACTCTTCAAGCTGTCAAATACCTTTGATGATTCTGAACCTTCCGATGAATTCGCCCTGACAATAACGCGAGCAAGTTGAAATACTTCAACTACATCAAGAATTCTGGCTGTATCTTTATCCATAAGGTCGTTATAAAATTTTCGCAACCGGGAAACGCCAGAACTATCAGAATAACCAAGATAGCCGACTACCGTATTTTTCCTGTAATCCCCTTTGCACCTGTCGTATTCATCAAGTAAATTCTTTAATAGATCTGTTGAAATTGAAATCATTTGCAACCCCTCCCTTGTCAATATATTTCTATCCAAATGAATTAGAAATATAACTAATACGCCATGCCACTGCAATTGATATGAATCAGATTATCAACATCATACATTTGGTATATGATAAGTTAATGTTATATATTTCATATAAGGAACATCATGCACGGAAGCCATCATCAGCGGCAAATCGACCGGATTTGGAAAAGCGAACCCACCATTGAAGGCGCTGGTGTACACCTCAAACGGGCTTTCGGCTTCCATGAACTGCCATTGCTCGATCCATTTCTATTAATGGATGATTTCCGTTCTGAAAATCCAGCTGATTACAAAGCTGGTTTTCCCTGGCATCCACATCGCGGCATCGAAACAATTACATATGTTTTAGACGGCGACGTTGAACACGGTGACAGCATGGGAAATCGCGGCAATATTTCTGCGGGCGATGTCCAATGGATGACTGCAGGCAGCGGCATCATTCATCAGGAAATGCCAAAAGGTAACAAGAAAGGAGAAATGCTGGGCTTTCAGTTATGGGCCAATTTACCTGCCGGCATGAAGATGATGGATCCGCGCTATCGCGGTGTGCAGAGACAAGAGATCCCGCTTGTCAAAACGAAAGATGGTGCCAGTGTTCGCATTATCTGCGGTGAATTAAATGGCACAAAAGGTCCTGTACAAGACATTGTAACTGAACCCGTTTACATGGATATTGAATTACCGGCAGGTAAATCTTTCTCACACACCGTTCATCCTGAACATACTGTTTTCGCTTACGTTATTGACGGTGAAGCGTACTTCGACTCATCACGCACGCCATTTTCGCATAATGCAGCGGGCATTAATTATTTTGATATGCAGGCACCATGTCCTTGCAGTAACGGTACGCTTGTACTGTATAAGCGGGGCGGCAATCATGTCACCGTCACCAGTGATAAACACTCTGTTCGCTTTTTACTTGTCTCAGGTAAACCGTTAAATGAACCAATTGCCTGGTATGGACCGATAGTCATGAATACACAAGAAGAATTAAAGCAGGCATTTCAGGAATATCGTGATGGGACATTTGTAAAGAACCATGAATGATTATTTCCAATGATAATGCTGACTAATTGCTTTCAAACTGTCTTTGATAAAGCCGAATTGAGGGTAATCTTTGGCATTCCATTCAGGTGATATGTTAATCATGATAACCGCACCGTTTTTACCATCAATGCTGCCAATTAATAATGTTAGATAACCGATATTGCTGCCGGTATGCATAAAATAGAGACCATCAGCATGTTCA
>DATJFK010000035.1:0-17354 GCA_035495675.1 Gammaproteobacteria bacterium | reverse complement strand
AAACATGTACTTGAGGCATTAAAGAATGAATTGCGATTCGTATTGATCACATCATCTGCAACTGTCGTTGCAGATTGCAATGCGCCACTTGATGCATCAGTAACGGACGTTCCTGGATTGTCTCTGATTGTAAAAGCAACGCAAAATGCCAAGTGTGAACGCTGCTGGCATCGCACAGCTGATGTCGATGCAAATCCTGAATATCCCGGGATTTGTGTGCGCTGCGTGGAAAACGTCGCCGGCCCTGGTGAGGTGAGATATTATGCGTAATTGTTTTGCCAAGGTAATGAATAGTGGTTTAGTCTGGCTGCTTTTATCGGTTGTTGTGATAGTCATCGACCGCGGTAGTAAGGTCTGGATGCTGGATCATTTGCAGATTGGCGAACCAGTTGCGTTGCTGCCAATATTAAATTTAACTCTGGCATATAACACAGGTGCTGCTTTCAGCTTTTTGAATTCTGCATCAGGATGGCAGCATTTCCTGTTGGGTGGGCTCGCGCTGGTTGTGACGATATTCATTATTTCCTGGCTGGCGAGTCTTAAGCGCAATCAGTATTGGCAGAATATCGCGTTGAGTCTCATCGCTGCCGGTGCACTGGGAAATGCATGGGATAGAATTCTCTATGGTCATGTGATTGATTTCGTGAATTTTCATTTAAACAGCTGGCATTTCGCGATTTTTAATCTGGCGGATTCTGCAATTTGTGTGGGTGCGTTTATGTTGATTGTGATGTGGATGTTTCAGCAGCATAAATAATGTTTTTATATTTTCACCAAACAGGGCGCAGGGAAATAGAGTTTTTTCATTGCGCCAGTCCAGCAAGCAGACCTGTGACTTTGTGAATTCTGTGGTCCCCACCTACGATCTATTAATAAACTGACTGATGCTGTCAGCCATATAATCAAAATCAGGATTGTAGGTTAACGCTTTACGGGGCAGCTTTGCGAGATGCGCTTTTTTCAGTATTTGGTAAAACATAATTTCGATTGCATTATATGCACCATAGATAATTTGTTGATTGCTAAGCGATGCGCAAGGTGCATCTCCTTCCTGGCCATAATGCTGGTTGCTGCTGGAAAAAATGATGCCTGCATGTGATAAATGCGCGATGTTTAATTCAGGATGTGCTGAATTACGGGCAATGATACGAGGATCGGGATAACCATGCATGATCGAAGTGTATAACAGCATTTTACTGTCGCGATGTGACTGCGATGAAAAGAAATCGATGGCGTCATGACTGGAAATGGTTTCATCTTCACGGCTCATGATCATGTACATTGGACATTTGACCGATTTCTCGGGACGCATCTCGCGTATTGTTGCTGATAATTTGGAAACTTGTCTGACGCCGTTAAATGCTATCGATTTATATTTTGCATAATCATCTTCTTTAAGATTGTAAACCCAGCTGCGGTTTTTTCCGAATGCATTTAATAAATGATTCCAGCTTGCGCCCAAATCGATAGGGGCGCGTACTTTAACTGCTGGCGCAAGCAAAATTATCCCTGCGATACGTTCATCCTGCATCGCATGATAAATTGAAAGGGCGGCACCAGTTGAATAACCGATTAGATAAATTTCATCAACATCCTGTTTTAGTGTTTCAACACCATAGCGTACTGATTGCAGCCAGTCGTGATAAGTTACGCTTTTGAGGTCAGCAGGACGCGTGCCATGACCTGGCAAGAGAATAGCGCGTGCCAAAATGCCATGTGATTTTAGTGAGGCACCGATTTCACGAAAAGTGAATGGGCAGTCAAGCAAGCCGTGTATCAATAGCGCTCCGCATCGGACATGTCCTGAACTTTCAGGCCGATATTCAAAAGGACTGTTGGCATAAATGATTTTTTGAATTGTTTCACTGTCTGCCTCAGCAAAATCACGGCGCTCTTCAATCATCGTCTGGCATAATTTGATATATTCAACAAAGGGCAGGCGGCTATCTGTAATTGGATAGCTGATTGGAGAGTCGGTTGTTGATTCGGATAAATTACTAAACATGATTACTAATTTATAATAAAATGACTAAAATTTCCAATTTGTGAGCCTATAATATTTAGGGACGGGCAATCATACATGAGATTAAAATCAATTTTAAATTACGTGATCTTCGCAATCTCCTTGTTTTTACAAGGAGTTGCATCTGCTGCGCGGCCAACTGGCCTGGGTGGTGTAGCAAATAACATAATGGATCCTGTCGGTGTGGCATCAGACTTCATATATACAGGAAGTATTGTGATTGGTGGGTCGTTTGTGTTTGCAGCAATCGTTAAGTATTTTGATCATCGCCGCAGCCCGCTGATGGTGCCTATCAGCACGGTTGTTTTTCTGTTTATTGCCGGCGTCGTTTTATTAATGCTGCCATTGTTATCCTATATCAATGCAAACGGCATACCATATTCTCTCTTCGGGTAGTCTCGCATGTCTAAATATTCATGGATAATTTTATTTGTATGCAGCATTTCAAGTCTGACTGCATTTAGTCCACCGGCTACAGCAACTGGTGATGTATATACTTCGCTGTTGATGCATCCTGAGAAATTGAAAAATGAAATGATTAAGTGTCAGACCATCGCTGATTCTGAAAAACCGCTCACTTCTCATTGTGAAGTTGTTATGAAGGCGATGGATCAAATGATGGGGTTGATCGAGGAGCAGCAAAAGCAACCTGAAAAGTTTGGGCAAATGATTTTGCATGCACAAATGGATGCCGCGAAATCGGATACACAGGAAAACAGAGATAAGGTGAAGATATTGCTGTCGGTTGTGGGGCTTAGTAGTCCTGAATAGTGTTGTCATTCCCGCGAAAGCGGGAATCTCCTTCGGTTTGTTTGCACGGTTACATCAAGAGGTCCCCGCTTTCGCGGGGATGACGATTAACGATGATACGGCGAATTCTGCAAAATACTCCACGCACGATAAATCTGCTCTGCGACAATCAGCCTTACAATCAGATGTGGAAATGTCAGTGCCGATAACGACCAATATTCATTTGCGCGCTGCATGCAGGCGGGTGCGATACCCTCCGGGCCGCCGATGAGTAAATCAATATTTCTTCCTTGTTGCAGCCATGATCCCAGTTGAGTTGATAACTGTTCGCTAGTCCAGTTTTTGCCGCTGCGGTCTAAGGCTATGATGTGATTCTGTGGTTTGATGGCTGCCAGCATTTTTTCGCCTTCACGGTCAGTGATACGTTTCAAATCTGCGTTAGCTGTGCGTTTTTCAGCGGAAATTTCTACTAGTTCAAGCGAACATGACGGCGGCAGACGCTTGGCATAATCTTCATAACCTTCTTGGATCCAGGCGGGTGACTTGTGCGTGATGGTGAGAAGTCGTATTTTCATTCAAAGTTAGCTGGATTTACTGTCACGCAATTCTTTTACGGGTTCCCATAAATCTTCAAGGCTGTAGAAAGAACGTGTAGCTGGCAGCATAACATGTATGACGACGTCACCAAGGTCGACTAGTACCCATTCACTTTCGCGTTCACCTTCTGTGCGGACAAATCCAATCTTATTTTCTTTGGCTTTGATGGAAACTGATTCAGCCAGCGCTTTAACGTGGCGGGTAGAGCGACCAGTGCAGATAATCATATAGTCAGCAATACTCGTCAGAGTGCGAACATCCATGGTGACAATATCGATGCCTTTCATTTCATCTAGTGCATTTATTGCTAAATCTCGTATTTCTTCTGGCTTCATAGTGTTTATATCCGGCTTATGCTGTAAGTACCATGTTGTTTGATATAATTATAAACGCTGTCGGGCAATAAATACCTTGGATTTCTTCCCATTGCAATCTGTTTTCGTATATCAGAGGCAGAAATTTCCAGTTGAGTGATGGGCATCAGCAAGATTCCACCGCTCATGTGCTTGTGAATGTAACTTTGATCCTGCTGTAAATTTTCTTTGAGTAGGTCTGCGATTACGCCTTCTGTGGGCAGTTGATACTGCGGTCGGTGAGCGACAACGATATGGGCTTCATTTAAAATTTCGCGCCATCGGTGCCAACTGGAAAAACCGAGGAAGGCATCAATGCCGAGCAGGAGGCATAATGGAGTGCCGGGCATTTCTTTGCGCATGTCGAGAATGGTATCAATCATGAATGAGGGGTTTTGTCTGCGTATTTCGCGGTCATCAGCGAATAATGCTGTTTCACCCTTAACGGCGCATTCTACCATGGCAAGTCGCTGTTCAGGACTCGCTGTTGGGAATTTGCGGTGTACGGGGCGAAAGCAGGGGATGATATGCACCCTCTCCAAATTCAGGGAGTCGTGCAGCTCCAGGGCGAGGCGTAAATGCCCCAGATGAACAGGATCGAATGTGCCTCCCAGTATGCCGATTGCTTGTTGTGTCTGGCTCGTTTTGGTCATATGACCATTATACCAGTCTGAGACATAAAAGTTGCAATGCATCCCAGCTGTTTCCAGGGCTGCCGCCTTTGATCATGCGGTCGATGTCGGCGGCGTGAACCAGACATTCCTGGCACGCTTTTTTGCCAAAACGGGACAGAAAGCCGCGTATGCCTTGCTGGCGGCGGCTGAAAATACGGTGTTTTTTGAAAATTTCATCCCAGGACAAGCCTTGCTGCTGGGCGAGCGCAATTTCTGTGAGAATGCGTAATTCTCTCGTAATGCCCCAGAGAACCAGCACGGATTCTGTGCCGTCAAGGCGCAGAGTTTCGAGGATATGCAGGGTGCGCGCCTTGTTTGTGGTGATCATGGATTCGGTGAGATCGAATACTGTGTAGCGGCTCTCATCTGCAAGTATGCTTTGAATGAGTTCCGCGTCAATTGCTTTGTCATGTTTGAGTAAATAAATTTTTTCTATCGCTTGCGCAGCTGCGGTGAGATTTCCTTCTACATAATCAGCAAGCAGGCTGGCGGCTTCGTGTTGAATATTCATTTTATATTTGCGTGCGCGCGATATAATCCATTGCGGCAATTGTTCGCGTGCCACGGGCCAGATTGTCACGACGATGCCGTTTTTTTCAACGGTTTTATACCAGGAGCTGCGTGTTGCGCTGTCATCCAGCTTCGCGGTATCAATGATAACTAAATTATCGGGAGATGGATTGGCGGCATATTGTTCTAAAATGTCAGCAGCAGGTTTTGTGGGTGCTTTGCTGCGATAATCCAGTTCCAGTAAATTTTTATCAGACATTAATGATGATGAATGCAGCGTTGTATACAATGTATCTTCATCTTGCACGGACTCTGGTGCAAGTCGTACGCGCTCCGTGAATCCAGCTGTGCGCGCAGCTCTGCGCAGCATTTGCATGGCTTCCAGTTTTTGAATGGGATCGTCGCCGCTGATGAGATAGATTGCGGCAAGTTTATTCGAAAGATGCTCATCAAGCTGTGAAAAATTCAGTTTCATGATCTGCGCTTTTTGGTAATAGTTGTCGCCGGCTTAACATGGAATGCTTGATTTATTTTGCTTGTTATCTGGTTGGATGACAACCGATACATAACGGCATTTGCCAGAGAGCGGTTCATTTCCTGGAAATAAAGATTCGCTTCATTGCTGCTGCCCAGTATTTGGTTGGATTGCACGGTGATTACACGATCTTCACTTAATGTTTGCGATTCTATGATGGGGTGGCTGCGATTATCGGAAACTTCAAATGTGACAGATGCAGTTAATTTATATTGCCTTGTTTGCTGAGTTGCACCCACGCTCAAAAGTTTCTGTGATGTGTCATTATGTGTGATGGCAAGAATTGTTTGTGCTTCTGACTGGTTGGTCACGAGGCGTACGTTAGACATTTTAAGTGACTGTTCTAGGTTGCGAGTTAGCGTACCGTACGGGTCAACTGATCGTAGATAGACAGAATGCAATGGCTCTGCGAGCGGCATTTCACCACGCAAATGAAAACCGCATCCTGACAGCGTTAAAGCTGTCAGAGCGAAAATCCAGCGTTTAAGTTGCTTCTCAAACATAGTTTATTACTCCGCGGCGGTAACCACGTTAACAAGTTTTCCGGGTACCATAATCATTTTCTTGATGGACTTGCCGCTAATCGCCTGCTGAACTTTGTTGTCATTTCTAACGGTGTTTTCGATGGCTTCCTGATCCGCGTCATGAGGTACACGCACTTTGCTGCGCAATTTGCCGTTAACTTGCACGACTAGCTCAATTGTTTCAGCCTTAAATACCATAGCGCTTGACCGTGGCCACTCAGCGTCAAGTATGACGCCGCTGAAATCAAGATCATTCCAGAGCTGGTGTGTAATGTGGGGGGTGATTGGTGCCAGCAGACGCAATAGAATGCTGATGCCTCTGTGAATGATAATGTCTTTGATGTTAATTTTATCCGGTTGTGCATCCGGAATTTTTGTCATCAAATTTAATATCTTCATGCAGCCCGAAACAACAGTATTGAATTGCTGGCGATCATAATCAAACTTGGCTTGCTCCAGAATTTCGTAAATCTGCCGGAAAATATCTGTCTGTGCAGGGTCGGCATTTTCCCAGTTGGTGCTGCCAAGTTGATTACTTGACGGCAAATGGTTTTGTGCGTGTATGATTTCGTGATTTTCATACGCGAATGTCCAGATACGTTTCAGGAAGCGCGATGCACCTTCAACGCCGCTGTCGGACCATTCGAGACTTTGTTCCGGCGGAGCTGCGAACATCATAAATAATCGTACTGTGTCCGCGCCGTAACGATCAATCAAGGGCTGTGGATCAACAACATTGCCTTTTGATTTTGACATTTTGGCGCCTTGATTTAAAACCATACCTTGTGTCAGTAAGCGGGTGAAGGGTTCGTCGCTATTCAGTAAACCTTCGTCACGCATTAATTTATGGAAAAATCGAGCATAGAGTAAATGCATGACTGCATGTTCGATGCCGCCAGTGTATTGATCGACAGGCACCCAGTAATTTGCGCGTCCATCGAGCATGGATTTGTCCTGCTTTTTGCATGTATAGCGAGCGTAATACCATGATGATTCAACGAAGGTATCAAAAGTTTCAGTGTCGCGTTCAGCTGGTTCACCACAAGTCGGGCAGGTTGTGTTTAGAAATGACGGCATACTTTTAAGTGGTGAAGTGACGCCGCTGAATTTGACATCAACCGGCAATACAACCGGCAAATCTTTTTCCGGTACGGGAACTGCGCCGCAAGTTTTGCAATTAATGATTGGCAGAGGTGTGCCCCAATAACGCTGACGCGAGATACTCCAGTCGCGCAGGCGGAAATTCACCTGACGTTTACCGAGATTGTTTTTTTCCAGATATTCGGGAATTGCCTTGCAGGCATCTTCTGAGTTCATGCCGATGAATTCACCGGAATCAACCAGCGTGCCGTAAGCGGTATAAGCTGATTTTGCGAAGTCCCATGTTCCTTCAACCGGTTTAATCACTTCCTTGATTGGTAATTTATATTTTTCTGCAAATTCGAAATCTCGCTGATCGTGCGCGGGAACTGCCATCAGTGCACCGGAGCCGTAATCCATGACAACAAAATTTGCTGTCCAGACTGGAATTTTTTCGCCGGTAATGGGGTGAATGGCATGAATACCAAGTGGCTCGCCTTGTTTTTCCATCGTGGCAATGTCGGCTTCCGCAGTCTTGATATTCTTACAGGATTCAATGAACATGTTCAGCTTGTTATTTGATTCTGCTAGTTTTTTTGTGAGCGGGTGTGTTGGGGCGACGGCGAGATAGGTGACGCCGTATAATGTGTCTGCGCGGGTAGTGAAAATGGTAAGTGGATCATGCCCAGGTACTTCAAACTGAATTTCAACTCCTTCAGAGCGGCCAATCCAGTTTCGCTGCATGGTTTTAACTTGTTCCGGCCAATAATGCAATTTATCCAGATCATTTAAAAGTTCATCTGCGTAAGCAGTAATTTTTAAATACCACTGTGGGATTTCACGGCGTTCAACGAGTGCGCCGGAACGCCAGCCGCGGCCGTCAACGACTTGTTCGTTTGCGAGAACTGTTTGATCTACCGGATCCCAGTTTACTTCCGCATTTTTCTTGTAAACCAAGCCTTTTTCATAGAGTCGTAAAAAAAGCCATTGTTCCCAGCGATAATAACTTGGTTCACAAGTTGTGATTTCTCTATCCCAGTCAAAACCAAATCCCATGCGTTTCATTTGACCGCGCATGTGATCGATATTCTGATAAGTCCATTCTGCAGGCGGGACGCCTTTTTGAATAGCGGCGTTTTCTGCTGGTAATCCGAATGCATCCCAGCCCATGGGGTGTAATACATTTTTTCCCTGCATGCGCTGATAGCGTGCGATGACATCGCTTAACGTGAATACGCGTACATGTCCCATGTGCAGATATCCGCTTGGATAAGGAAACATGGTCAGGCAATAAAATTTTTCCTGATTAATGTCTTCGGTAACGTGAAAGGCATTTCGTTCATTCCAGTATTCTTGTGTGCTGATTTCAATTTCTTGCGGTTTATATTGTTCTTCCATTTCTTCTTCTCGCTTGTGTTATTGTACGGTAATGCTGTTGTCGGTATTGTGTGCGGCATGTTTTTTGCGTGCATATCGATATGATGCAAACAGCATGACAATCATGATTACTAACAGCGGATCAATATCATTATTCATGAGCGGTGTTAAACCTGCGTACGGTTGTACCTTGCCGGTTAATACATACGATGTGTGATCCGGAGCCTCAGCTTCGATGTTGCCTTGCGGGCTGATAATTGCGGTGATGCCATCATTGCTGACGAATAATCCGGGCCGCGCCATTTCAATGGAGCGCATAACGGCCATTTGCAAATGTTGTGCCTGTGCAGAAGACCTGCCATACCAGGCATCGTTGGTCGCAGTTAGCAGCATGCCAACAGATCTATCTTTCACTAACGATAAATCAGGATAAGTAATTTCATAACAAATCGACGGCATAATTTTGAAAGAGCCAAAGCGCATTGGTTCCTGATGCATTTGACCCGGTTTCATATTTGACATTGGTACATTCATGAAATCAAAAATGCGATGGAAAATATTTTCCATTGGTACGTATTCGCCAAAAGGAACAAGCTGGCGCTTGGTATATGCGTTTTCATACTTACCGACGCTGACGAGTGCATTGTAATATCCGGATTCATCTTTGGTTTGAACAGGAATACCAAATATCAATTCAGAATTGCTAGATTTAGCTTTTTCAGACATGGAATCCACGAAATCCATTGCATCTTGCAGCGGCATGGGGATAGATGATTCAGGCCAGATAATGAAATCTGATTTACCCCATAATGGTTCGGACATTTGCTGGTAACTGTTGAATGACAACTCAATTTCATTCGGATCCCACTTCAATGATTGTGGAATATTGCCTTGTACCAGGCTGACAGTAACTGGATCGCCGGCTGGTTCTGTCCATGGTATGAGGCATAACAGACTGCCAGTAATCCAGATGGCTGCAACAGCAAACAAGTTGGTATAAATATCGAAATAATGATGTTTACGCATGGACATGTAACTGTGAACAATGAGTCCAGCAGTGATCATGACAAGTAGCGAAATGCCGTAAACTCCAAAGATGGGAGCAAAACCTTTCAGCGGTGAATTGGTCTGGCTGTAACCGACAAGCAGCCAGGCGAACCCGCTCATGAACCAGCTGCGCACCCATTCGCTGAATACCCAGATTGAAGGAAATGCATAAATGACTTTGCTGCGCATGTGTGCAGAAAAATAGCGGTTAGTGAGGAAACAGGCGATGCCGGGATAGAGGGAAAGAAAGGCAATCAGTGCTGCAGTGATGAAGAAGGCGATGACGTCAGGTACGTCGCCATATTTGCTGATGCTGATAAAAACCCAGTAGACTCCGGAGCCGAATAAGCCGAGTCCAAAGAAAAATCCATTCCAGAATGATTGCTTGGGCGATGCATGGTAAATAAGTGCGCATAACCCGACAGCTGCAACGACTGCCAGCGGAAAAACGTAAAAAGGGGCAAAAGACAGCATCATGACAACACCACAGATTGCTGCAGCTGTCAGTTGGTACACGGAATTCAGCTTGTTTTTCATGAGGAATAAAGCCATTTTTTTATGCAAAGGGAGAGTTTACTTTTAACATAAAATTGGTGCAAGTGACACCGAAGGTGTCATTCCCGCAAAAGCGGGGACCTCCTGATGTAACCGTGCAAACAAACGGAGGAAGATTCCCGCTTTCGCGGGAATGACGGAAAAAATAAATTGAGTTACTGCAAATAATTTGCTAGCGTTTCCTCCTCTTATTTAAGGCGCAAGCCGTACACACAAAAAACGGCTATAAAAAATACAATTAGGAGCCACTCTCATGAAAGCCCGTCTCAAAATCATTGCTTCATGTCTTGCTGCGGCAAGCGTAATCTCCGCACCTGTTTTCGCAACCGTTAGCCGGCAGGAAGTTCAGGATCTATCAGAACAGGCAACTAAGCTTAAAAAAACAGTTGCAACATTGCAAAATCACGTGGATTCACTTGAGCGTCAGGTAAATCAAACCAGCCAGAAAATTAGTCACTCTGGCGGCAAAACTAAACTATCTAACAATATGTCCGGTAAACAGCTGGTCCAGTTAATTCACGAAGAAAAAGAATTTTTACCTTTTGATCTTGATGTTCCTGGGCAGGCGTTCGTATCCAGCGGCCCATATGTTGGAGTACCGTTCCAGTTCGCCGGTAATGATCTTGTAGTCAACAGCCCAAGCGTAAACCGAGATGTGCAGTTGTTGAATATCCGCAAATCCATCATGGAACAATTGAAAATGATGGGCGGCGAGATTACTCAAGAGCCGTATCATTCACACATCTTGTTAAGCGGTTTGGTAGAAGGTGCTGCGGAATATTTCAATCCAGGCGGTTCGCCAAGTACAACTGATATCAATCTTTCCAGCGTCAGCCTTGATACATTCGTGCTCGGGCCAAGTCCATGGATACTGGGATTTGTAGAATTAAATTATAACGATGTGCCGCCGGTTGGTGATGTATTTGGCGGTACCAGTAATTACCGCATTTCAGATTCACGCGTATTTGTGAATATGGCATTTGTAACATTCGGTAATTTCACGCAGTCGCCATTCTACGGAACATTCGGTCAGTATTATGTGCCATTTGGTGTGTATTCGTCGGTAATGGTCAGCAGTCCGCTCACCAAAATTTTAACCCGTACCAAAGCGCGTTCAATCTTGCTTGGATTCATGCAGCAAGATCCCAAGAGCGCATTTTATGGGTCTGTTTATGTTTTCCGCGGAGACAGTCATGCAGCTTCCGTTGCCAAAGTGAATAATGGCGGTTTGAACTTGGGATATAAATTTAAAGGTAACTTCGTGAAAGGTAAGTTCGGCGCAGGTGTGATTGGGAATATCGCGGATTCAGGCGGTATGCAGACAGCTGGCAATTTCCAGAATGCGGAACAATTGGTACATCGTGTTCCGGGTTACGACTTGAATACTTTGTTAAGTATCGGTGATCACTTGGATTTGATCGGTGAATTCGTGATGGCATCAACCAGCTTTAATCCGACAAATATGAGTTACAACGGCAATGGTGCGAAACCATGGGCGTTTGATCTTGAAGCTGCTTACTCAATCGATTTATTTGAGACGAAACCAAGTTCATTGGGTATTGGCTACAGTCAATCACATGAAGCACTGGCGTTAGGCCTGCCATTAAATCGTATTTCAGTTGTTGTGAATACGTCATGGTGGCGTAACACGCTGCAAAGTCTGGAATTCAGACGTGATCATCAATATGCTGCCAGCGATACAGCAAGCGGCGGCGGTGGTGCGGTAACACCTGCTGCTTCGGGTAAAATTGACCGGGCAGTCACGGCACAGTTCGATTATTATTTCTAGTCATAAAAGGGCGCGTAAAGCGCCCTTTTTTTATGTTTGATGAGGAGATGATTGATGTCAGAAAAATCACAGGAAGAACGCGCAACAGATGCAATTAATAATTTAACCAGCGAAGTCAGTAACGCATTGCTCGAAGGATTTAATCAATTGCCACAGGATTTGCAGTTGAATGTAGTCATGATTAAAACCGTGCAATTGCTGCTGGCGAATGTGTTGTGTCATGTCGCGAAAAACAAGCAGGAATTTGATGATATCGTGACGGTACAGGGTGCGGAAATTTCTGAACTTGCCTATACCTGTGCAAATGTCGCATTCGCGCATAAGTTTGGATTTGACAAGCATTAATTTCATTTGCAATTAAATGGAATGAATGTTGTAGATAGGGAATCTGCCATGTTTACTCAGGGTAAAAAACCTCGCGGTAAAAAACGTCAGCGTAAGCAAGTCACATCTGATTTTGATATTGATAATTTTGTTGAAGATCAATTCAAGGATGTAAAAATTGATAATCACTCCAGTGCTTTATGGAGCAAGAATAAAGCTCTCGTAAAGAAATTCACGAGAATGGTTGTCGCTGCTGCAGGAAAGGCGGGTGTAGATGATGCTGTTGTCAACAGTACTCTCATCGCATTGATTAATGTGGGTGTGAATATCAGGCTCGCGGCCATGCCGGCGGAGTTTATATTTTGTGAAGAGCCTTCTGATCAATATGCATTATGGTTCAATAAAAAAATAAATTATCTGATTAAGGGATTGGGATATTGCGATCTGGCTCAGTGGGCGAGGAAGTTTAAAGAAGATAATCTGGCGATAGATGGTTTTAAGGAATTAATTTCGTTTATTGTTGATAATGATCTCGAAAAAGAATATGCGGCAGACTGGGTGTCAATCAAACTATTTTTGATGCAGCCTGAACTTATAAAAAAATATCTTGATCGGCTTGAAAATGAATTGCAGGCATACGCTGCAGCATTGCCGGAAAAAAATAAAATCAGCAATCGCGATGGGTTATTTGTGCTGCCTGTGGATGAAGAAAATCCATATCGACGCTGGAAAATTTTATCGGGTTATTTGTATGAATGGGCGCAAGAAAATGGGTTCAAGCAAGCTGCTAAGATTCTCCACCCATTGAAAGATTGGCGATTCATTAAGGTTTTGAAATCGCTGTCATTAATGAAAGATGTTGCCGGTATGATAGGCTCGATGCATGGTGCATGGTCGCACGCACTACAGTGGTATTTTGTGATCGAACATCAAAAACAATCGGGATTTTTGCAGCAAGATCCGCTGAAGTTATATGAATTTCTTGGTTCATCAGCTCCGGAATTATATGGAAAGATATGGGATCTTGTTTTTGATCAGTACGAGGGGAGATATTTTGACAGCCCGGATTTTTTGACATGGGCATTGACTAATCCCAAAGATCGCCATGCATGGCCGCTATTATCGGAAACCGTTTCCAGGTATCAGATGAAGATGTTCGATAATAAAAATTATGCGTACGCTTTATATAAAAAGCATAAAGCTGATTGGAAAGATGGTGTGGTCACGCGTAAGTTTAAAAAATAATTTAGACGATCGCGCGCAGCTGACGCAGATAATCGTTGTCATCCGGAGCGTTACCAGTCTGCTGTGACTGATACATCATGTTAGCCATCACGGTTGTCATCATATGTTCTGCATCATGAGCGGAATATTTTTTAATGAGATTTTGTGCTACTTCTTTTATCCCGGCGGGTCTGTCTAACTGCAATTGTTCACGCAGTGCGATATGCAGGCTCATATGAATAAATGGATTTTCCTGCAGCGAGAATTCCTGTGTCATAAAAGTTTGTTGATTATCAAGCATCGCATGATATTCGGGATGGGCGAGAATCACATCAAGTACTTGCGCTTCCACTGTCAGCAGCGGTAATTTTTTAAGATGTTTTTGCCACACATCAAAAAATATTTGCCGGTATGCGTTGCGATTATCGGTATACATTTTATTGCACTTTTGTCTTGTCTTTATATTGACACAAATCTCTGATGATACAGTTCGGGCAATGTGGTTTGCGTGCGGTGCAGACATAACGTCCGTGTAGAATCAGCCAGTGATGTGCATCATGTTTAAATTTATCCGGTACATTTTTTATCAATTGCTGCTCGACTTGCAGCGGGGTTTTGCCTTTGGCAAGACCTATACGGTTGGCGACACGAAATATATGTGTGTCGACGGCGATGACAGGTTCGCCGAAACAGGTATTCAAAATCACATTCGCTGTTTTGCGGCCAACGCCCGGCAGGGATTCCAGGGCCTCGCGGTCATGCGGGACGCGGTTATGATATTTACTTTGCAAAATACGGCAGGCGCCAATGATGTTTTTGGCTTTTGTGGTGTAAAGGCCTATCGTTTTAATATACTTTTTAAGCCCCGATTCGCCGAGTTCGATGATCTTGGCTGGGGTGTTGGCGACCTTGAATAACTCTTTAGTGGCTTTATTTACTGACTTGTCTGTTGCCTGCGCGGACAGGATAACGGCCACCAAAAGTTCGAAATATGTCTTATAAATCAATTCCGTGGTAGGATGCGGGTCCGCATGTTGGAAACGCATGAAGATTTCATTGATGGTTTTGGCATTCATCATTTTTTGCCTTTCAGGGTCTGTTGACAATTCGTTTTACGGCTGCAAATGTCACTGATTTTGTTCAAATTGACGAATATTCTCGTTAAATAGAATACCTATTCGCCTCGAATATTCGTCAATTTTAATCAAAACATTGACATTTTCGCATCGCAAAACGAATTGTCAACCGACCCTAGACTGTATTCTCTGCGGTAATCATAATATAATTCCAGTCCAAATTAGTAGCCCGGCAGCGTTTTTTGCATCCGGGAAGTTATAAAGATATTAATGAAGGTAAATCATGTATCAACCATATATTAGCGTAGTCATCCCTGTTCACAATGAGCAGGAAGTTCTTGAAGAATTGTATTCTCGCCTGACGGGTGCCCTCGACAAAATCGGCAAGCCGTATGAGATTATCCTCACGAATGACGGCAGTACAGATAAATCTGCAGAAATGCTGATGGAGTTGCACCGCCGTCGTCCGCAGCAAATCCGCGTAATTGAGTTCAATGGTAACTTTGGTCAGCACATGGCGATTATGGCTGGCTTTGAGCGTGTTCGCGGAGAAATTGTTATCACCATGGATGCGGATCTGCAAAATCCTCCAGAAGAAATCAGCAAACTGGTTGATGCCATGGAAGCAGGGCATGATGTTGTGAATACTCACCGCCTTGACCGCCAGGATTCAGTATGGCGTCTGCAGGTTTCAAAATGGCATAACCGTATTCGCGAATGGATGATGCCAAAATTGAAGATGAAAGATGAGGGATGCATGCTGCGAGCATATCGCCGTCACATTGTCGATTTGATGGCGTCAACCGGCGAAAGCACAACCTTTATTCCTGCTCTCGCATTAACATATGCGGCAAATCCAACTGAAGTTGGGGTCATGCATGCAGAACGCAGTGCCGGAACATCAAGTTATAATTTATATAAACTCATTCGTTATAACTTTGATTTAGTCACTGGTTTTTCTGTATTTCCACTGCAGTTTTTCACGATGGTGGGATTGATTATTTCATTATGCAGTTTTGCTTTCGTGATGTTTCTGGTGATGCGCCGTCTTATCGTTGGTCCAGAAGTGGAAGGTGTCTTCACCTTATTTGCAATTCTCTTTTTCCTGTGCGGGATCATACTTTTTGGTCTTGGTATTGTCGGAGAATATGTCGGACGAATATATCAGGAAGTGAGAAAGCGCCCGCGTTTTGTGGTGCGCCGTGTGATTGAAGCGCCGGTAGAGTACACATCAAATGCGGTTTATACAGCTGATCCAGCGTATGAAGCTCCGGCGAGTTTGAATTAATATTTGTCGTCATTGCGAGGAGCGCTTTTTGCTAGCCTGCCCCCGCATGTATTAAGCGGGTGAAGCAGCCAATGATACGGCACAAGTGCAAGGTTAAGGGCTAAATTGCTATCCCTCGCAGTGACGAAAAATAAATGGATAAATATTTATGCAGGAAGCAATCCCGCAAGAATTTCTAATCGCAGGTGTTGATGAAGCTGGCCGCGGGCCGCTTGCAGGGCCTGTTATCGCAGCAGCTGTTATTTTGGATCCCCGTCACCCCATTGCCGGTCTAGCGGATTCAAAAAAATTGACTGAAAAGCGCCGTGAACATTTATTTAATGAGATTCGCCAGCATGCGCTTGCATGGTCTGTGGCGCGTGCTACACGGGCGGAAATTGATGATATCAATATCCTGCAGGCATCGCTGCTCGCGATGCAGCGCGCAGTCAGTAAGCTGAAAATTGCCCCGGTGAAGGTATTGGTGGATGGTAATCGCAGTCCTCGTTTTGCATGCCCATCTGAAGCAATCATCAAAGGTGATGAAAAAGAACCGGCGATCAGCGCAGCATCCATTGTGGCGAAAGTATTGCGTGACCGGCTGATGATGATGCTGGACAGACGTTACCCACAATATGGGTTTGCCGGGCATAAAGGCTATCCTACGGCGGCGCATGTTGAAGCATTACGGACGCATGGGGTAAGCAGGGTGCATCGACTGTCTTTCGGCCCGGTTGCGGCCATAAAAAAAGCCCCTTAGCAGGGGCTTTAAGATTGGTACATTATAAAGGAAGTATTGCTTATGCGACCGCTGTCAGATTAATTAAAGCTGGTTTCTGTGCAACATCTTCGCCGCCGTAAACGATATTGATGTCATGGCCTGGCTGTAATCTGGTGGTTTGTGTTGCTTTCCATGCAGCGCCAACTGAATGAAGTGTGGAAACTGCGAATACGGATGAGCCTGCTAACAAGATTGAAACGAACGCTATTATCTTTCTCATTTCTTTCCTCCCGTGTGCAAATCTGCACTGAATAGTAATTTTATGCCACCCATTATACAAAAAAAGGCTAGCCCCGCCAATAGTGTTTAATGGAGTTGGTTGCTACTCTATTTGAAGTCTGGATGTAACTAATAAATACTCATAATTTCAATAAGTTAAATTACTACGAAGTGTATTGACATGAATATGAGTCTTAAGATTTCGTTAACCTCAGTTTGCTAATATTTTGACCACAACTAAAACTAGCCACAATACGAGAATTGTTGTATGCCCAAAATCAATCCCGACAAGAGCTATGCTCAGGTGCCGCTGCGCCTTGGGAAACTAGACCCTGCTGTGACAATTGAAATGCCGTATGGCTGGTTAACGGAATTATGTCTGCTGGTCGCAGATAAGATTCTGAATTTAAATGACCATGACAAGCAGAATTTTATTGCGAATATGGAGCGTTTGTCGGGTCCTGACGCCACTTACACGTTAAAAGCCCAATTACATGAATCCATGATTGTGATTTATGCGAATCTGGCTAGCACAAAGTTATCACCGGATCAAAAAACTGCGCTGGCATCGAAGTTGGTTGAGGGTGTCAAAAATTGCGGCCCAGGTTTTCATGACCGTATCAATGAAGCAGTAGAGAGTCTTTCCGTT
>DATJFK010000034.1:0-62366 GCA_035495675.1 Gammaproteobacteria bacterium | reverse complement strand
CGCCATAACGGCACCAATAATTTCCACGCCAGAGATTTCTTGATAGCCCTGATCTCGCGCTGCAATTGCAGATTATCTTTCAATACCAAGTCCGCATAAAGATATAAAGGATATTGCTCATAAAATTCAGTACGAATACTTTGCCATTCAGTAATAAACTCATTATCAGCAAAAGTTATTTTGTCTTCAGCCAGCAACTTTAATAGCCGATAAACTTTAACGCATAATGGTATTGCAGCGATGGCTGGATGACCTGCAATTTCATCATCAGCGTAGACGTGATGACCCAGATTCTTATCGAGAAAATTATTGATAAATTCATTTATATCATGATGATTTGGTTCTGGCAGCACCAGCCCATGCCGCAGGCGAGACAATTCATACTGCGGATTTGTCACCATATTTTCATACGACACGACAATACGCCGTCTGCCATGCGAACCGTCAATGCCTAAAATAATATTTTTAAGCCAGGCCAATAATCCCGCCTCCAGTTCAAGATTGCTGTGACGAATATTTGAATATGCACAAGATAATGGATTACGAAGAGCAATGAGATAGCAATCTTCAACGCCCAGTTCATTTAAAATAGTTTGCCAGAATGGAAGTAAAACAGTAGTGTTCGTATCTTTAAAAGCCCAGACTGATTTGTTTTGCAAACGTTCGCGCACAAGTAATGACGTATGATGTTTGTAATACATTAACATATCATCTTCACCTACCCGCATGTGATCAGCCAATTCATCAAAAATCCACGGAAAACCAAAATGCCGCAAAATGCCGCGGTTTATTTTGATTGTCACATCCGTATCTTCCCAAAAACCTTTTGGATTACGGCTGTCTGCTCTTAGCATCTTTTCACCGAGATCCACACCAGCCGCCTTCAAACCACGAGCGATGGTACTCGTACCGCTGCGCGCCATCCCAAGTATCATGATTACACGCTTTTTATGTACTGCGATATCATTCATCAAAACACCATTCTTCTTTGAAAATGTTTTTTTCGCCGCCATTCGCGAAAGCGAGTTTCAACAAACATGAATGGCGATACGACTTTCCATAAATATGATTTAAGCAAATCCCGCTTCTGCAGTGTCAACAGCCTGCGTTTCTTGAGTAGACGATCAAGATAAGCATACATCGGCTTCAGTTTTTCATACGCTGCATGAATATCCTGCCAGCACTTCATGAACTCGGGGCTCTCGAATGTCCATTCATCATTCGCAACTTTTAACAGACAGTCATAAATATCTTTAGTAAGAGCAGCGGCTTTCACTGCATTGTGCAGAGTAAATTCTTCTTCACTTGATTGAAAACGATTAAGTTTATCTTTGAGAAATTTCGATGAATAATATTCCGCTTCCTGTTCATTCAATTCTATTGGATTTAACACTGACTGCATACGCTCAAGCTGACGGCGCGGATCCTGCATCAACAAATCATAACTAACAATAATGCGCTTGGCGCTCTTGGTACCATCAACTGCCTGCAGCATATGCGTACACCATAACAATAAGCTTAATTCCAGCCCGCAGCCCGTTATCTTATGATATGAACGCGCAGCGGCAAGCGGATTGCGCAGCGCAATAAGATAATAATCCTGCAAGCCTAACGTATTAAAAACTTCACGCCAGAATGGCAGCACTTTTATCGTACTCGGATCCTTGAAGCCAAAAAAATCCGTTTGCTGCAACCGGCTTGTCAAAATCGCTGCGGCTGACGCATGGATATCAGGAATATTTCCGCTGGAAAGATCTTCCTCTGGAATTGTGAGCATGCCGTAAGGAGCGAAATCAAGACGCGAAAATATTTTGCCATTCACCCCGTATACAATTTCCCTATCTTCCCAACATCCAGTCGGGTTCCATTCTGATTTACCATTCATCAACATATCACCATGGTTCACACCAAAAACTTTCAGTGAACGGGAAATCGCGCTTGTACCAGTGCGCGCCATTCCCAGCACGACAAATACTTTTTTACGCGAAATGTCATTTGTCATTGCACATATCCCAGCATCTGAATTTGCCTGATCATGGAATCAATGATTTCAGCTGGCGAGGCATTCACCGTATCAATCATAATTTCCGGTGACTCTGGCACTTCATAAGTATCACTCACACCGGTAAATTGACGAATCACTCCTTCACGGGCTTTTTTATACATGCCTTTTCTATCGCGCTGTTCGCACACTTCCAGCGGCGTTGATACATATGCTTCGATGTAACCGCCGGCTTCAGAAATCATTTCCCTGACAATATTACGCGCGCGGGCAAAAGGCGCGACCAATGCGCAAATGACAATACCGCCGTGACGGGTAATTTCCTTTGCGACAAAACCAACACGCGTGATATTGGTTTCACGGTCTTCCTGACTAAAACCAAGACCGTGTGATAAATGTGTACGTATCACATCACCATCCAGAAATGTAATCGGTCGGTCTGTTAATTCACGCAGTTTCAACGACAAGGCATTGGCAAGTGTTGATTTACCAGAGCTCGGCAAGCCGGTTAAAAATACAGTGAATCCCTGCTTATGTTTCGGCGGATGCGCTTTGCGTAACTCATCAATAATTGCTGGATAGGAAAACCATTCTGGTATTTCCTGATTGGTATACAAACGCTCGCGGAATTCGGTACCAGAAATTGTCGCGGGCTTTTCACCTGCCGGGAATTCATCTTGCGCGAAATATTTTTGATGCGCATGACTATATGACATTTCCTGAAACGGCACGATTTCTATGCCGATTTCTTTCTGACATTGTAACGCAAGCTCTTGCGCTGCGTACGGATCATAAAAATTATCGCCCATTTTATTTTTACCGGGACCCGCGTGATCGCGGCCGACAATAAAATGCGTGCAGCCGTAATTTTTGCGAATGATGGCATGCCAGACTGCTTCTCGCGGTCCGCCCATGCGCATTGCTAAGGGTAATAAACTCAGAAATGCAGTATTTTCAGGATACGTTTTAATAACGTGTTCGTAACAGCGCACACGCGTGTAATATTCAATATCGCCTGGTTTTGTCATCCCGACAACAGGATGCAGCAACAGATTCGCACCAGTTTGCTCACATGCGCGGCGTGTTAACTCCTGATGCGCGCGATGCATGGGATTACGCGTCTGAAATCCGACAATTTTTTTCCAGCCGCGGTGCGAGAATATTTCCTTTAATTCTGCAGGTGTAAATCGCAAGTGCGTGAAATCATAATGATGCGGCATAGACACAGCCAGCAATTTACCGCTAATATAAACTGCTTTGGTCTGTTGAAATAAATAAGCAACGCCTGGATGAGAAGAATCATTGGTACCAAACACTTTTTCAGCTTCGCGTTTGTGATCGATATCCCATTTTTCTTCAAATTTTAAAATTGCCAGCAGCAATCCTTCTGCATCTCGCAGTGCAATTTCCTGACCCAATTCAAGACTGTCTGCAAACTCACGCTCCACATCCAGCATTACAGGCATAGGCCAAAGCGTACCGTCAGCTAGCCGCATATTTTCCAATACATTTTCATAATCAGCCTGCGACATGAATCCAGAGAGCGGCGCAAACCCGCCATTTAAAATCATTTCCAGATCGCATAATTGTCGTCGCGTCATGGTAAGAGCAGGCAGCTCATGCGCGATATATTTATAATCTTCAATGCGCGCCGCAGTAATGTGCGCGGTAAATTTTTTCCTGCCATCCAAAGAAATAATTCTCGATTCCATATGATTTCCTTTTATTATTTATGCTTTCAATAATAGTTTCGCCAGTGATTTACATTGTTTGCGAATTTCCGGCACTGCAATGGTTTCCCATTCTTCGCCGCGCATCAGCGGTCCTATAACATAACAAGATGCAAATGATTTGCCATCAGGCATTTTTAATTGATAATTCTCATTTACACAAAAACCCAGCTGCAGTGTATCCAGCTGCGCCATATTTTTATTTACTAATGACTTCACTAACGGCTGCACGGATGGCTCAAAACTCGAGCCCATGCAATTGATAATATGTTTCGCCGGCACTTCGCGCACTTCATGTGATTGCCGCAGGCGCAGCTGCAGATGATTATTTTTCGCGGAAAGAATGCGGCCGGCTAGCACTTCCAGCCTCTTTTCTTTTTGCATGCGTGTTAGCAAATCATATAACGTGACATGCACACGATGACGGTGGATATTCCAGTACGGCAATGCATGACGCAGAAATTGTTTGCGTGTGCGCTCGCTCATACGCCGCCAGAGATCCGGCAGTGCGAGCCGCATGGCACTGAATATCCCGCGCCAGTCGCCGCCTTCTTCTGCCAGCATTTCCGCATGCTGACGCAGTACTTTCATCATGCCGGGAATACTATCCGGCATTACATCTGTATTCAGTGACACCGCTTCACATTTATCACTGTGAGGCAGCGGCAGCAAACCACGGCGCGATATCGCGGTAATTTTGCCGCGATGTCGTTGATTATCGAGCGTCAATACCGCATCCACCATGCTTAATCCAGTTCCCACAATCACAACAGGATCATCCGCTGGGATATTGGTTAAAGCGGCATAATCCCATGGATTTTGAATCACTTTGATGTCAGGCGACACTGCAAATGGCAGCCTGGCAGGAGGGTTGTTTCCTAGCGCCAACACAACTTTATCGGCGTGAAATGATTGATTACCGCTGGTGATGACCGTCATACCATCAGCGCCTGATTTCAGGTCAACGACTTCTTCCGCAATCCTATTCAGCTTTAACAACTGATTTGACTGAGCAGCATCCAGCAATGCCGCCAGATATTGATGATAATACACTCGCGGAACAAATTGTCTGTTGACGGGAGCATTCTTCTCAAGCTTGTCCGGGACATTCGCATTCAGCCATTCTACAAAATGAGACGGCTCATCTTCGAGTGCGCTCATATCGCCGGCGCGGGCATTTAACAAGTGGTAGGGAAAGGGTGTACGGTAGGCATCGCCAGCGCCAAACAATCCTGTTTTCTCAAACAAATTAATCTCTATCGGACGGCTGCCGGCAGTACGCTGCAAAACAGCAGCCAAAGCGGTGCCGGAAAACCCTGCGCCAATAACGGCAATTCTTAACGGCGTGTTAAAACCAGACACTCAACTCGATCCCTCCGTCAGCTATACTTTTCCAAAATTTGAGGTAAATTAGCATGTTATAGGGGGCTTGTCATGCTCAATACATTGGTTATATGATGCGATGAAAATACCCATCCAAATTAATGCTGCTTTAATATTGTACTGATACAGTAATAGAACACACACAGTCAGGATGACACAAAAAGAGACGACATATATGAAATTAACTAACAAAATCAGGCGCGAAATCATCGCAGCTTATCAGCAAAACCATGATGAAATGGTGATGGCGATGACAGATTATCCACAAGAAACACTGGATAAGTTTACCGCGAAATATGGCATCACACTGCATGCTGAAGATGAATTGCCAGTGATTACTTACCTCAATATCAGGCTGAAGCAAGGCCATGATTTAGAAGCATTATTGGCTGAAAAAGTCTGTCTGAAACACAGCCCGGCCAAGCATAGCGGAATGTTTGCACAACATGCAAATCGCGATACAGCTGCTGTTGATGCTGGTGAAACAAGGCAGGTTAAACCATAAACCGAAAAAATAATAGCCTGATTCTTAATGCTGCGTTATATTGCACTCTCATAATTACGCCAACTATAAAAAATATAAAGGCTAGACGAGAAACCCTTGAGAAAACAACATTTAAAAGAATACTCAACATCGATTGTAAAAGGAAATACTTTTTTCAAATCTGAAATTAACTCAGGCAAAACGCCTCTTACCCACAATATAGGCGCAACGCTGGGGCTTTGCCATATGTTTTTAAATTCATGGATCAACTCGGACAATCACACCATCATTCCTGCATCAACAAAAACTAAACCAGGTCAAGTGATCCATCCTAAATTTGAGTTAAAACTACCCGGAACAAAAACCAAATTATTCCTCAAGACCGCAAGTGATGATAATGACTGGCAGCTAATTATATATGATGAATTAATGAATTATAATTATGACCACACTCATGACCAGCCAAGCCTATCCTTTCCCTACGCTTCTGATCCACATGTGGCTGGCATAATACTTGCATTACTTGAATACTCTTCTTCTGGTAAATTATCTAAAAAGATAAAATCATTAGAAGTTGAGTCCAGCACTCATGAACTCAAAAAGCCTGATTTGTTGACTGTCTATACGTTAACGCTTCGTGCAATCAAAGTCACGGGAAAAAAGAATATCACTAATTTTTCGCGGATATTACACGATGCTTTTATTTTAAATAAAGGCAATAAAATACCGTTAGAAGATGGCTTAAACTTACCTCTCATCGATACGCAAAATACGCTAACAATATGAGAAGCACGAGTACCCCAAAATTATTCAAACCTGCGTCACTCCGGCTCCGCATAACCCAGCAACAATCGGATAATGACAAGCACCTCAAATATCTCGGTTTGATTTTGAAACGTTTTATGAATTTAAGGAAAATATACCAGGATCTTGATGGCTCCCTGCAATATCTAGAGGAATTCACAAAAAATTATAACAATCTCTCTAAAAGTGACAAGGACATCGTCACTAAATACATTATCGAGACCATTTCTACGCTTAATATTCATGAATTAATATTATCAGGGATCCTTGATTACGCTTATGATAAGCAAATTAGCGTCAGAAAAAAAATAGACGGCTTGAACATTATCGAAGATGTAAAATTTGAGTCATTCCCACTAGCCGCAGCCAATGTAATCCTCGAAACATTCAACACATGTAAATCATGGATCTGGAGAAGCAGCGCTGAAAAGGAATCTACTTTAAATGCCTACGCAGCGAGATGCATAGAGCAAAATAACAGCCTCGTCATATCTTTACCAAATCTCATTGGAGCCAGCATGGGATTATGCGCGATGATAATTGAACGACATACCACATCCGGCAAAAATTTATCGCATTGTTTACTACCAGCGTCCAAAACTGCTGTCTCATATAATCATGAAACAAATGAATTATGTATTTTTGATTTTAATAGCGGAATAGCCGGGAATTATCCCTACCTGACACAAGTCATTTTTAACTGTCTTAATGACAGCCATCAAAATAATATTGCCGGTGCCATCCCCTCAATTGCGCTGCGTCATTGCAACGATGATGAACGGGAATGGAGAAAAACCATTCACATTAAAGGTATAGATGACATCAGAAAAGCAATTACAGCTTTGCGTAGCGCAATGGACAAATTTCGCGGTGAATATTTTATGGCTTTAATGCCAAGCCCTGACGTCATTGCCAAACTGACCATGCCCGATCAGTTAAAATTAGACGTTTTAGAACAGGAAGACCGCATCACTCATGCAATAGGAGGAAGAGTACGCAAGGCATTTAACCGGTTGTAAATGACGAACCACAGCCGCATGTAGTCTTGGCATTGGGGTTGCGGATAATGAATTGCTCGCCTTCGATATCTTCCTTGTAGTCGATTTCCGCACCGTTCAGATACTGAAAACTCAGTGAATCCACCAATAACTGCACTTCACCGCCCGCAACGGGTTTCGTCACCACCATATCATCACCTTCGATATTTTCGGCAAAAGTGAAGCCGTACTGGAAGCCGGAACAGCCCCCGCCCGTCACGTAAGCACGTAATTTTAAATTAAAATTACCCTCTTCCTGGATTAACTCCCAGACTTTGGCAGCAGCTTTATCGGTTAATGTGATTGGGTCTGACATCGTACACCTCGTTATAGTGCGGGGATTATAACATACCGTCATTCCTGAGAAAGCGGGAATCTCCTAATCATACCCCTGTCATTCCCGCGAAAGCGGGAATCTCCTTATCGTGCCCATGTCATTCCCGCGAAAGCGGGAATCTCCTTGATTAAAGTATTTGAGGATACATATCCTTCCACTCTGGATTGAACCCATTAATTAGCTCAATTTTCCACTCCCTATTCCATTTTTTTAATTGTTTCTCGCGCTTTATAGCATCCTGGATAGTTGAATACTCTTTAAAATAAACCAATTTATGAAGATTATATTTTGATGAAAAGCCATCAACTTCATGATTTCTATGCTGATAAATTCGCTTCAACAGATTTGTTGTAACGCCAATATATAATACTGTGTTGTAATCATTCGCTAAAATGTAAATAAATGAACGCTTCATGATGTTATTCCTTTTGTAGGTCTAAGTGTTTTTTGGAGATTCCCGCTTTCGCGGGAATGACGATAGGTACACTAGGGAGATTCCCGCTTTCGCGGGAATGACAGAGTTGCTACAATCCCTCATCAATAAAAAGAGAGAGTAATGCGATGCTCTGGATCAAATCCTTCCACATCATTTTCATGGTCACCTGGTTCGCCGGTTTATTTTATTTACCGCGTTTATTTGTCTATCACGCCATAGCTTCAGACTCAGTAAGCATTGAACGATTCAAAATCATGGAGCGGAAGTTGTATTTCGGCATCACCACCCCCGGCATGATTTTCACAGTTTTATTCGGCTTGTGGACATTGAGTTACAACATTTCCGGCTACATGCACGACGGCTGGATGCATGCGAAATTATCACTGGTATTTTTACTGCTGATTTATCACTTCTATCTTGGCAAGTTATATCTGGATTTCAAACACGACCGCAACCGCCACGGTCATGTTTTTTACCGCATCGTGAATGAAATTCCCGTCTTATTCCTGGCTGCGATTGTGATATTGGTGGTGGTGAAACCGTTTTAAAAAATTCATCATTCCCGCGAAAGGTTGTCATTCCCGCGAAAGCGGGAACCTCCTTCTGATTTCCGTGAAAGCAAACGGAGCGACAACGAGATTCCCGCTTTCGCGGGAATGACTACAGGCACATCATGGAGATTCCCGCTTTCGCGGGAATGACGAACATCAAGCATCCCACGTATATTTAAAACTCACCGTGGCATCCCACCCTCTCGGCGTCCCCACATTAATTGTCCTGAACCAGTTGTAATCCGCCTCACCACGCAGCGACCAGCAAGGTGTCAAAGCATATTCAACACCAACGCCGGTAATATAATCACGCAGCCAGTCACCACGCGCTCTCAAATCACCCTCGCCAATTCCCAGACGCAAATAACCCAATACTGGCGGTGTAATGATGATCCCGGGAATAATGCTGAGAGAAATCATTGGCGACATGCGCAAGCTATCATTACGGCTTATATAATCATTTGTAACCGTGGAAGGCCAGGTGATTGCAAGTTCACCAGCGAGATAATAATCATCCTGATCATCTTCACCCATCATGCCGCCATAGCCGATGAATAAGCCTGGACGCCATGCATGATATGTTGAAGAAGTTGCAGAGATACTTTGCCAGCCCAGACTAACACCAGAATAGGTATTTGCAGCAAAAGCATTAACCGACAGGCAGCAAGATAAAATTGCAGGCAAGATAATTTTTTTCATGACTCTTCCTTGATGGTATCGAATCAAATTATCTTGCCATTATACGCACACCATTTACAGCTATTTTCCATTTCTTACGCTACTCATCGCATGCGCTAAATCTTCCATGGCTTGTTTATGCATTTCTTTCGCCGTCTTGGGTCGCACTTTCGGTGCATTGATTCCTGATTCAAACAATCCACTATTGTTACCAGCAGTAGTAGAAACAATTGCCGGGGGCGGTGCAGCTATCGGCTCCATGACAACGATAGCAGCATCTCTGTGAGCATCTGCAATCTGATTATCTTCAACTCTCAACGTCACCGGAACGTTATCACCTTTCCCATTATAATCATCCATAATGATTGGAGACGTACTAACGATCTTCCTTGATTTGACATCATCATCGGTTGAATTCTTTTTAAATTGCACTGTCCTGAGAATATCACGTATAAAAACTTCCCAGTCATTTAACGGCTTTTTTAGTTCCCTCTGCATCAACATCGCCAATAGTTGCCTGTCATCTTTTGATGCTACGACGCCAAGTAATTTTTTCGTCGTCCATTTACCGGCAAAAGAAAGATAAGACTCATCTTTATTTTTTTCCGCTGCCCACTGGCTTGCCGCATTAATTCCCTTATATTCAGGACGCGCTCTTTCCTTTTTAATAAACTCGAGTCCTTCCAAAATTTTCATGCCATATAATTCAAAAAATTTTTCGATTTCGGGTCGTTGTTTCCATTTATCCCAATCCTTTAACGATGGCGTCAGCAGCAAAAATGTCACCAGATAAATGGGCGGCATATCCAGCGCATCCTGAAATTGCTTTTTCATATCCTGATACCAGTCATCAACTTTCGGCTGCGGGAAAAATGCTGACACGTAATTAGCAACTCGAGCGGGTGTATCAGCTGCAACAGCATCGGTAGCAAGACGCGCTGGTCTAAACCAGTCGATTCCTTCTTTGGTACCGGGCAGTTTATTGTTGCGCTGCAAATTGGCGGACATAATAAAATGCAGGGTCAAAATAGATGATATGACTTCTTTGTAAAAAAGACTGGTATAACCGGAAGGCTCAAGACCGGTGTAATAAGCAATCAGTCGCTCTGTTAATTCCATCGCCTTATTCAAGCCCTGCTCAGATAACCAATATGAAGCGCCGATGCCAAATGCCGTCGGATTATTTTTGTTTAACTCTTTCAGTCTATCTTCATAACAAGTGCCGGCTGCAGCCATTGGATACTCGAGTACACTGCGCCCCATCAATAACATTTCCAGCGGCACGGTGACGAACTCACCATATGGAATTGTATTTTTCATTGCTTGTGCGAAAATCCGCAATCCAATCAGCGTGGAATAATAATGTAATGTACTTGTTACACCAGCTTTTGTATTGGCCTGATCATCATGAATGCAGCCGTCAATTAATACATTGCCTGTTTTTCTCATATCAACATCGCCCCTTTCATTTCTGGGCAGACTTTCATTGGCCGATGCCTGCTGCATGTTGAGATCGTTGACAACACTTGTCGCCAATCCATTCGCAGCACTGCGCAGCAAATATGTAGTTGCTGCAACATCAACCGCGATCACAGCGGCATCTTTAAGTAAAGTATTGCCGATCACAGACTCAATGGCAGCATCTGCAACCGGGCGCCCTACCGTACGATATAACAACACCGGTGCCAGACGCAGCAGTGTGGATGCATGCCCCGTCCACCAGATTTTGGCGGTGTCATTTGTTTTGATCATGCGAGTATATAAAGTAGGACTGAATGCCTGAATAAATCCTTGCATGCCCTGCGTAAGCCAGTCAGAAAGTCCAACACGAAAAGATTGAGAAAAAAGTATTGATCCCGTTACCGAGACAACCGTTCGTGCTGCGTAATATACATTTTGCACTGTTTCAACAACTGCATTTTTCGTGTCTTTTATCCATTGCAATATTCCCATATTGCGTCTCCTCTGCTGTGTTCCTGATTACAGCTACCTACTTCGACACTATCATCCATGTCTTAAGAAATTCTTAACGGATAACGCTGAACACTTTTTCTGCAGCATTTAAAGTAAATTGAATTTCTTTTTCACCATGAGCAGATGAGGTAAAGCCTGCTTCAAACGCAGATGGCGCAAGATATACGCCTTCATGAAGCATGCCGTGGAAGAATTTTCTGAATTGCTCAATATTGCAGCGCTTGGCATCGTTTTCATTGTGTACAGACTCATCAGAGAAAAATAGCCCAAACATTGCACCGATGGCAACTCCGTGGAATTTAATACCTGCATTCTTTGCACGGGATTCCATGCCGCTGACTAATTGCCTGGTTGTTTCGGTTAATTGCGCATGAAAGCCTGGCTGCGTGACCAATTCCAATGTTGCGAGACCTGCTGCCATTGCCACAGGGTTACCTGATAATGTTCCCGCCTGATAAACCGGACCAAGCGGTGCAATCACATTCATGATATCGCGTCTGCCACCAAATGCACCGACAGGAAAACCGCCGCCGATGACTTTACCAAGCGTAGTTAAATCCGGCTTCACGCCAAAATATTCCTGCGCGCCGCCAAGTGCCACTCGAAAACCCGTCATGACTTCATCAAAAATCAATACGCTTTCATGGCGGTCACAAAGATCACGCAAGCCCTGCAAAAATCCAGGCTGCGGTAAAACGCAATTCATATTACCGGCAACAGGTTCGACGATTACACATGCAATTTCATCAGGATATTTTTCGAATAATGAAGCGACTTGTTCGAGATTATTGAATTCTGCAGTTAACGTATGTTCTGCAAAACTCTGCGGCACACCAGCTGATGTCGGTACGCCAAGAGTTAACAATCCAGAACCCGCAGCAACCAGCAAACAGTCTGCATGTCCATGATAACAACCGGTGAATTTAATAATTTTATCGCGTTTGGTAAAACCACGAGCCAGACGAATGGCTGACATCGTTGCTTCTGTTCCTGAGTTAACAAACCGCACCATTTCAATGTTGGGCATGATTGAAGTAACTTTTTCGGCAAGACGCACTTCACTTTCTGTCGGCGCACCAAAACTGCAGCCATTTTTGACAGCATCAATCACTTTTTCCGTGACATATGGATGTGCGTGGCCGGCAATCAACGGACCCCATGAACAAATGTAATCAACATATTCTTTATCATTCACGTCAACCATGTAAGCGCCATGACCGCTTTTCATGAAAACAGGTTCACCGCCCACGCCGCGAAATGCGCGCACCGGAGAATTCACACCGCCTGGAATAGTAATTTGTGCCGTATCAAATAAATGATTCGCTGCTGACATGGTTATCCTCGTTCATTGGTTTTTGCGCATGATAGCAGATGACATATATTTGTCATCCCCGCATGCGTGATGGCAAAGATGACGAGTGCACAAATTCTGTTTATAATGCACCATCAATATAGCTTATAAAATAATAAAAGCGAGTAATTACAATGAATTACAAAAGATACATGTGTCTCTTGTGCGGTTATATTTATGACGAGGAAAAAGGCTGGCCGCAAGACGGAATCGCCCCCGGCACCCGCTGGGAAGATATCCCTCCAGCATGGCAGTGCCCGGAATGCGGCGCGACTAAAGATGATTTCGAAATGATTGAAATTTAAGCCTTGATCCCAATTCGCTTTTCATCTGACTGATAACGTTTTTGTAATGCTGCCAGTGCTTTACGTTCTTTTTTGTGAAGCACTTTTGGCGGCTCCCCCCAACCGAACCAGCGGTTAAAAAATCCAGGGCGATATTTTTCTTTAATTATTTCCCTGGCCCCATGATTGGTATTCAAAGTGACTGCTTTCTCAATAACTTTCATGTCCTCAGTCGAGAGACCTGCGGTTTTTGCCGCAATCAAATTAACTACATCCTGCGGCAATGGGGGGTTAGAATGTCTTCCCTGCTGCAGCCACACCCGCATGCCTTTTGTCTGCAGCGCAAGTGCTTGCTCATAATCCAGATGATATTCTTTCATGATTCGGGCCAATCGCGCCGCCTGTTTGAGCAGATTTTTTTTATCAGGAATATTTCTATCGACGGTTTGAAGCCCTGCCACTATATGGGAGTATAAATCTTCGTTGCTTGTCAGCGCCAACGTACGTAAAAAACTTTGCGGTGTGTCAAATTGATCATCATCTAGATAACCAGCACCCGCTCTTGCAGCTTCGTCACTATCTGAAATCATTGCGTTGACACAATCAATTAATCCGGCACGCGCAAAACCTTGTATCGCCCACTTTCTATCAACACCTTGTTTGAGTAAATCGATTACATTGTCAATTCGACCGGCGCGGGCATAACCCATCAAAGCAACACCAATATCTGCACCGCGACCTTGTAAATCTTTAACAGCTGCGACATTGCCTGCGAATGCATACGCTTCCATTGCTTGATTAAGTCTGCCGTCATGCAGCAATAATTCATTAATTTTGTCAACACGACCACGTTTAGCATATTCAAAAATTGCATGCGCCATATCTACACCCGTATCACGCCAGATAGCAACATCTTGATCTTTACCGACTGCCGCAAGGCCTCTAACCAGATACTTCAACATGACTTCATCATCTCTTGCTTCAAGAAGGTTTGCAGCCTCTTGTTTCAATCCAGCGTAAGCAAACCCCCAGATTGCGTGATGATACGTCTCATCATTTTTATCATTCTTACCCAATAATGAATAAGTTAATTCCGTAAAACCCGCCGATGCGTAACCATATATCGCGCGATTCTTACTCGCACCTCTTGCAAGTAATTCATTTACTTTCGCAACATTTTCTTTGCGAGCATAACCTTCAACGGCATCATTCAAACTGGCATATAACTTGCGTATGAGTAATTCAACCGCTTCATCATTACCTTCTTCCGCCAGCAACATTACTGGTGTTTTATCATTCACAACCGGAGCAACCGTTATTAAGTGACGCGGCAATTCGCGTAACTCATTTTCCTTGCCTTGACGCGCCAATCGGCAAACCTGATAAAACCCGGATACATATTTTGTCTGTTTCCTTGACTTCGCCATACCCTCTCCTAAACCACATCAAAATCTTTAAAGTTCTGGCAGGGAATTTCGTGACATTCAAAATCTGTTACCTCGGCTTTTTCAGGACCCTGCCTTAACCACGCTTTTAATTGTTCCAGCTGATCAGCTGTTCCACAAGCCATGACTTCTACACGACCATCCTGCAAATTGCGCACCCAGCCATTCACACCCAATTTTTGAGCTTCTTTTTGCGTGTTCGCACGAAACCAGACTCCTTGCACCCGTCCACTAATGAAACAATTAATACAAATTTTATCTTTCATAACACCTCACATAGACATCCAAGTAGCCGATCAGTACACTCTGTTAATACCACAAAAGAAATGGGATGATTATGCAGTCATACACAATTGCACCCTCATTACTTTCCGCCGATTTTTCCCGTCTTGGCGATGACGCGCAAGCAGTTCTTGATGCCGGGGCTGACATCCTTCATCTGGATGTCATGGATAACCATTATGTACCCAACCTTACAGTTGGCCCGCTGGTCTGTGCCGCGCTCCGCAAATACGGCATCAAAGCACCAATCGATGTGCATTTAATGGTGACACCGGTAGACAGCCTGATCACAGACTTTGCCGAAGCAGGCGCTACCAATATCACATTCCATCCGGATGCATCAACACATGTAGACCGCAGTCTCGATCTGATACGCAAACTTGGCTGCAAAGCTGGATTGTCACTCAATCCCGCAACCACACTGGATTGTCTTGAATATGTAATGGACAAACTGGATTTAATTTTGATTATGTCCGTCAATCCGGGATTCGGCGGCCAGTCATTTATTCCTTCTGCGCTAACAAAAATCAAACGTGCGCATGAGATTATTAAAGCCAGCGGCAAACAAATTGATATCGCGGTCGACGGCGGCGTCAAAACCGATAACATCGGCGAGATTGCCAAAGCCGGGGCGAATATGTTCATTGCCGGTTCTGCCATATTCGGACAACCGGATTATAAAACTGTCATTGCAGCTATGCGGGCACAAATCAAATCAGCTGCGGGGTAATCATGCAAAAACCAAAACCACACAAAGGCCTCCATCACGTTGCATTGTATAGCACCAACCTTGAAGAGTGCGTACGCTTTTATACTGAATTATTAGGTATGAATATTGTTTGGCAACCTGATCCAGATAACTATTATCTTTCATCCGGATCAGATAATTTCGCATTACATCGCGCACCAGCCGATTTTAAAACCGCGAAAGATCAACGTCTCGATCATATTGGATTTTTTCTGGATGAACGCGAAGAAGTTGACCGCTGGCATGAATATCTAGCGGCGAACGGTGTCAGCATCAAAGCTGGACCTAAAGACCACCGTGATGGAACCAGAAGTTTTTACTGCGCAGATCCAGATGGCAATATCGTGCAGGTTATCTTCATCAAACTTTGAATGATCATTCACAGAGCGTAAGGAGAGGGATTTCATGTTTGCAAAGAGAGCAAGAGCCGCCAATAAAAATGTAATATCCACTGTTAATAACAATATATTTCTGGATACAGTCATTAAAACGATAACGACTGCCTCTGCTAAAGGTCAGCCCATTCATGCAGCTGACATTCTTCTGGAATTAATGACAAACTACATTAAGACCTCCAAACAAACTGTCATGGGAGTATTACCAAAACACTTTTTCACTCATGTTAAAGAATGCGAACAATGCGTAGAACTCATGGGAAAACAGCCCGATGAAGCAGCTCTGAAAGCGGCAATAGATTACCTGAATGAATCACTGAAAAAGTCAAAGATAAGACCCGAAGGTCATTTTTCAATGTTACTAAGCACATTCTTCGCCTTATTTCCGGAGAACATGTCGCTCTGCAGCGATGACTTGCGCATAAGCATCAAAAAACTGGATTTATGGAAACATGCGCTTGGCAAATGGTGCGCTGAATTCATGATAGACCACCGTGCAGGTGCCGGTTCAAATCAACACGAATTACTTGAACGCCTAAGCAACTCCATACCCGAACAGCTGACGGAAACATACGCTGACTTCCTGCTTGGCCAACTCTCTCCAGCAGAAAATAGACAGGAATTTGCGAAAGGAATTTATAAAGGATGGGTATACAGCGCACTTGGCAGACTGGTACCGAAATTGTCGATTGCGAAGCAAAACATCATATGCGAAAAACTCTGGAATGGACTGCGTTCGCGGCCACATGATTTTCGAATTATTGGCGTTTGTGACGCTCTCTTAAATACAAACGCAAGTAAAGAACAAAGAAAAGAAATTGCGGATGTCATCTATGATTTCATCCTGGATAATCTGAATGCGCTATCAATACTGCAAGAATCACATCAACCAGCAACGGTTTTACTTTACATTATAAAGGCGTTCAAGACGCTGAAGCTTTTGCAAGAACATTTGAACCTTGAGCGCCGCAATGGGCTCATCATACCTATGACGGAATCTCGCGAATATCTTTATCGATTTCGAGACAGCATTCTCATACTGCAAACCTGGCTGCCGGCGGAAAACAAACTCAAGATTCTGGACAGCATTCGAATCCACGATAATTTCCTCGATATTGCACCGCTGTTCTGGCATTGGTTCGAGTATGACAAAAATAACCATACTGACTGGGCCATGAAACATCAATATGACAGCCGTCTCAATACCGAGAGAAGCGAATTATTGGGAATTTTCAATAATGACGATCCAATCGCGCAACAGGTAAAATTTTTAGTTACTGATCAGTCTACAAAACAGGAAACACGAGAAGACATTATTGAAAACCTATTTGAAGTCCTTCAGGATTACAATGAAAATGGCATGGGTTCGGATGCACGCAAAGAACTGCATCAAGCTCTTGTCAACATCAAAGACTGGGCAGAAGCGTGTGAGAGAATCAACATTGCCAAACTATTATTATCAGGCACGGATCCCAAAAGCGGAGATTCAGAATCATTACGAGCTTCATCTGCGTGCGCGGCTGCAGAATATGCCGAGTTATTTACACCAGAACAGGCAGCAACTTTCAAAATCAATACACTGCCACTGCTCGACAGCACAGCAGCACAAAAAGCTGCAGAAGCTTTAGAGATTCTCGCCTCCAAACGCCCCAACGATGACATTCCTGAATTGATGACATATTTACTGACAAAAAAGAATGTTCACGCGAAATTGCTAATGGCGGGGTTATACAAACAGTACAACAGTGCGAACGATAAAATTCTTGAGAATACAGCGAGGATGGCAGTTTAAAATTATCGTCATTCCCGCGAAAGCGGGAATGTCGCTCCGTTTATTTGCACGGTTACATCAGGAGGTCCCCGCTTTCGCGGGGATGACGAAACCTATAACTGCCTCACGCCTTTATCACTTCCCACGATCACCACATCTGCCGTGCGTTTTGCGAATACGCCATTTTCAATAACGCCGGTAATGTTTTTCAATTTCTCTTCTATCACGCGGGGTTCGAGTATTTTCAAATTATAGACATCGAGAATATTGTTGCCGTTATCCGTGACACAACCTTCGCGATACTCAGGATCGCCGCCTAGCAGCACAATTTCCCGCGCAACATAACTGCGCGCCATTGGTATCACTTCAACGGCTACTGGAAATTCTCCGAGCAGATCAACAACCTTGGATTCATCAACAATGCAGACAAATTTCTTTGACGCTGCAGCAACAATTTTTTCGCGGGTCAATGCAGCACCGCCGCCTTTGATCATTTGTTTGGCGAGATTAACTTCATCCGCACCATCCACATACAATGGAACTTCACCAACTGAATTTAAATCCAGCACGGGGATGGATAACGCCTTCAAACGGTTTGCAGATTCTTCAGAACTGGATACAGCACCGATAATTCTGTCTTTAATTGAAGCCAGCGCATCAATGAAATGATGTACTGTTGATCCGCTGCCAACACCGATGACCATGTCTTCATCGATAAACTTGAGCGCAGCCCGCGCTGCAGCTTTTTTACCCGCTTCTTTATCTATGCTCTTATCATTGGTCGTCATTATAAAATATATCCGCTTAAGTCTTCGTCTTTAACCAGATGCTGCAGACGCGCATCCACATATGCCGCATCAATTCTGATTTCCTTTTCTGTCATGTCAGACGCTGAATAAGAAACTTCTTCCAGCAGCCTTTCCAGCACAGTATGCAGCCTGCGCGCACCAATATTTTCAACGCGCTCATTCACATGCCAGGCGATTTCTGCAATACGGCGCACCCCATCCGGCATAAATTTCACATCAATACCTTCCGTTCCCATCAATGCAGTATATTGCTCGGTGAGTGATGACTGCGGTTCAGTAAGAATTCTCACAAAATCATCTGTTGTTAATGATTTCAATTCCACGCGGATTGGCAGGCGGCCTTGCAGCTCTGGTATCAAATCGGAAGGTTTTGCAAAATGGAATGCACCTGACGCAATAAACAAGATATGATCCGTGCGTATCATGCCGAATTTGGTTGATACAGTAGAGCCCTCGATAAGCGGCAGCAAATCTCTCTGCACACCTTCGCGAGAAACATCAGCACCGGCATATTCAGAACGCTTGGCGATTTTGTCAATTTCATCGAGGAAAATTATTCCACTTTGCTCAACAGATTCAATTGCGCGCGCTTTAATTTCTTCATCATCAACCAGCTTCGCCGCTTCTTCTTCACGCAGGATTTTCTTCGCTTCAGCAACTTTCATTTTGCGATTTTTTTTACGTTCAGAACCCATATTCTGGAACATGCTCTGCAGCTGGTTCGTCATTTCTTCCATACCTGGAGGCGCCATGATTTCAACGCCCAGCGGAGCCATGGCAACATCCATTTCGATTTCTTTATCATCCAATTCGCCGGCACGCAGTTTTGTTCGCAGGAACTGGCGGGTTGTGCCATCATCTTTTGCCGGCTCTCTCGGTTCGCCTGCGAAACTGCCTCGCGGTGTTGGCAGCAATGCATTCAAAATACGTTCTTCCGCTGCCTGTTCTGCAGCTTTGCGCACTTTGGCAATTTCTTTGCTACGCATCATTTTCACGGCCATATCTGCGAGATCACGGATGATTGACTCTACGTCACGGCCTACATAACCAACTTCTGTAAATTTGGTTGCTTCCACTTTAATGAATGGAGCATCTGCCAATTTCGCAAGTCTGCGTGCAATTTCGGTTTTACCAACACCAGTCGGCCCAATCATTAAAATGTTTTTTGGCATGATTTCATCACGCATGGGCGATTCTAGCTGCATACGCCGCCAGCGGTTTCTGAGTGCCACTGCAACTGCCCTCTTGGCATCTGCCTGACCGATAATGTGTTTATCCAGTTCGCTTACAATTTCACGCGGTGTTGGAGTGAAGTATGTCGATTCAACAACTGTGCTTACCTGTTCGACTTCAGGTTCATTTTGTATTTGATGCAGCATCTAAAGCCTCGATAGTAAAGTTATTATTCGTGTATATGCAGACTGAAGCAGCTATTCCCAACGCTTTTTCAGTAATCGTCTTCGCATCCAGGTCAGTATTTTCAATTAGAGCAAGGGCGGCAGATTTGGCATATGGTCCGCCTGATCCAATTGCAATTAACCCTTCTTCAGGTTCAATCACATCGCCGTTTCCAGAAATAATCAGCGATGCTTTGGTGTCAGCGACAACCAGCATGGCTTCTAATCTGCGCAGCATTTTGTCAGTGCGCCAGTCTTTAGCCAATTCAACCGCTGAACGTACCAGGTTACCCTGATGAGTTTCGAGCTTGGCTTCAAATCTTTCGAACAATGTGAACGCATCTGCCGTGCCGCCGGCAAACCCTGCAATAATTTTATTATTATACAAACGCCTGACTTTGCGGGCATTAGCCTTCATGACGGTGTGTCCTAGAGTGACTTGACCGTCTCCGCCTACGACTACAGTGCCGTTTCTCCGCACTGAAACAATTGTTGTACCATGCATGTCTGCCATGAAAATCTCCAATATAGTATGTTTCATATATATGGGCTGATACCGGCTTTACAAGGAGAGAGTCAAGCATAATAATACAACTTCGCAGCATAAAAACAATTTATACAATTCCTTTTTCCATGGAGTGTCAAGTATGCGGCCAAGCCAGCGCGCAAATAATCAGCTCAGAGATATTAAACTGACCCGCAACTACACTCGTCATGCAGAAGGCTCTGTGCTGGTCGAATTTGGTCACACCAAAGTCATCTGCACCGCCACCGTCACACCTGGTGTACCTCCGTTTTTGAAAGATTCCGGACAAGGCTGGGTCACCGCAGAATACGGCATGCTGCCTCGCTCCACTCATACACGCATGCAGCGCGAAGCAGCCAAAGGCAAACAAGCCGGCCGCACACAGGAAATTCAGCGACTTATCGGCCGCTCCCTGCGTGCTGCAGTCAATTTGAATGCCATGGGTGAAAATACCATCGTCGTTGACTGCGATGTCATACAAGCTGACGGTGGTACACGCACTGCTTCAATCACCGGCGGTTGTGTAGCATTGTTTGATGCGATCCAATATTTGAAAAAGCAGAATGCACTGCCAGCAGACCCATTCGTGCAATTCGTCGCATCCGTTTCCGTCGGCGTTTATCAGGGCGAACCGATACTTGATCTGGATTACGATGAAGATTCCAATGCAGAAACTGATATGAATATTGTCATGACTGAACATGGTAAATTCATTGAGATTCAGGGCACAGCAGAAAAAAATACATTTGAAGAAAGCGAATTAAATGCGATGCTGCAACTCGCAAAAGAAGGCATTAAAGAGTTGGTGCAGCGGCAAAAGATGTAATTGTCATCCCCGCGAAAGCGGGGACCTCCTTAATTTATCCGTGCACTTAAACGAAGGTGATTCCCGCTTTCGCGGGAATGACGGAAGACTCTTATATCTTTTGAGCGACGGGTTCAAAAGTTAGAGCAAGCGGAATTGGCTTCATTTCAGCAACAACAGGTTTGTCCGGTAGATAATTTGGCCCGAGAGTGCCATTGCGTGTCGTATATTCCGTTCTGGTAGTTGGCACGATATACAGGTTATGGGTAATCATGTTCACTAAAAATTGCGACAATAATTGTTTCGCAAATGCCTGTGCAGGGCATCGTCTATGCCCAACACCAAATGAATACAGATGCGGAGCAGGACCATTATCTCCACCAAGCCAGCGTTCTGGTAAAAATTCTCCTGTAGTTCCCTGCATAGGTCGAAACTGCAGCATCAACATATCGCCTTGCTTAAATGATATAGTCTGTCCATTAATTTCCGCTTCGAATGGTGAAAGTACTTCGCGTGGGAAACTGGGAATAGGTGTCGCCTGCCACAAAGCTTCCTGTACCACAGCATGGACATATGGCAAATCTCTAGATGATTCATGCGTAAAAGGCTGGCCGCCAAGAACATTTTTAACTTCATCGCGCATTTTTTCAATGACATCAACCCTGCGGCTGAGTGTGTCAATCAGGAAATATAATGATGCACCAACATTCGAAGATGCAAAAATCGTTAATGGTCCATGCTCCAGCACAAAGCGGTCTTTTGATACGATAAGATCACGCACAATCTTTGATTGCGGATCTTGTTCGTCATAATGTTTGCAGTGATCGAAGTTCATTTCAGGATGTAATTCCTTAGCTCGAAATACTGCGAGATCCCACGTGTAATTATTACCCTTGCAAATAGCATCAATATTCTTTTCCAAGAGTTCATTGGCAATACTTGCCATCGCATAACTGGCAGCACGAAATTCAGAGCGCAAATAAGGATGAATCACGCGGCTGACGGGATCCATACTTGCCTGAGCGATTTGTCGGGTAGCTTTCAAGAATGTTGCGTGAGTATTTTCAGGAATAGTACTAAGATCATCAACGCCAACAAAACATTTGGCGATGCATCCAATGGTGTGATACGCAACAAATGCGAATAAATCATTTATTTTATCTGCAGAAAGATGTGCAGATTCAATTGTACGCTCATTGACTTGATTAATACGCTGAAAGTTATCTTTAAACCGGGTAACCGTCTTTAAAAAAACTTTACGTGTATCAGCCGCCTTCTGACCATCATTCGCGAAAAAAACATCACCCACCATGGATTTAAAAGGTACCAGAAGACTTCCTCGTCCTAACTGTTTTGCATATTTGGAAAGAAGCTCTTCACCAATTGCCCCGTCAGCTATCTGGTACACATCTTTAGGGCCAAGTTTGACTTTGAAAAACGGTTGCTGCGCGCTTTGGTTCATTCTGGAAAAGAATGCAAACGGCCCTTCGCTTTGTATTCGATATAAATTGCGCCATCCTTCATCAAGTTCCGCTGGATGTGTTGCCGGAACACCTGTAGTCTGCGGCGCCGACTCAGCAGACAATACTTCACTCGGCGAAATATTTTTACGAAACGGGCATTCCGATATCTCATCATGTGACTTCATTGCTTGTCTCCTATGTTTTACTCCGAACCACACTGTCTCCGCTGAGCCTCAAAGGATTTTTTTTTAACTGCGCGCCACCGGCAAATCCAAGAGACCCACTAAACAAAGATGACTTGTTGGCTGATAGTTGTGTCGCAAGCTTGAGCTGCATCTCACGTTCTTCGGGTGTTATAACCCTTAATGTATTAGACCAGTGATCAGGGCTTTTATGCAATATTAACGTCGGTAATGCCTGAAAATATTTGCGGCAAATATCTCCTATTTCCTTGTGATAGTCTATCTTATCAATGCGCATCATCGCGTCATCACCGTTAACTAAAAATACATATTCGTTACCGTTTTTTCCACGCCCAATTACATTGCGCTGTATTAATTCATCTTTGCATGCTTTAGACCAAGTATCTGGTACAATCACTCCTTTTAATGGCTGTTGTTTTAAAATAAAAATCATAACTGCCTCGTGATTTGGGACTTTAATCAAACGATTCAGAATTACCGACAAACTTGGAACGACAAAATTTACACCTTCCGGGTGCACACCTTCATGGTCTTGAGCGACGATAAAACGAGATTTTAAATTTTCAATCACACTCGCTCGATCATGATACGGTATTTTGCCAGCAATGCTGTCATTCAGGTAAGGGAAGTAACCGTAATTTCCATGTATGTTATATAAGAATCCCGCATCGGGAATGACATCCAGCACAACATTAAAATATTTGGCAAGCCGCGCTAGTTCGATGTCACCCGCCCAGACACCACCTTTTTTCATTTCAGCGAGGAATAGATCGTATCCCTCATTCCACCACCAGTTTTCGATTATTTTTTTACGCTGTGTTTTATCTTTATTTCGGAGGTAATAAACTTCATAAAACTTATTAGTGATAAATGTATGACGGCTAAAAATATCATCTAAATGATGAGCCTCCTTACCCTGCTTACTACGTTGATAATCACCATATGCGCTGACAAGCGGAGCGACTGTTTTACTTTTTAGAAATACGGCATCGGGAGAATACATGGCAATATCAATCGAAAGTTTACGCATGACAGGTGCAATCTTATTTTGCAGACCTTCCTTGTCAGCATCGTGTAATCGCAATAATTCAGATTTTACAGATTTCCAGTCAGGATTTACATTTAGAGCTACTGATGCGGGAACAACAAAATCTTGAAAAAGTTCATCAATGTTATCCTTTTCATCTGCTATCGCGCGTTCAATCTGATTCAATACAGAATGATTAGACAATGCCAATACAAAAGCATTAAACGCACAATCGCCTTTGCCTAGTGTGACTTCCTTGTCTCTTCCATATCTGGCTAACGCCATGACAGTTCCAGTTCATGAGCAATCGTCCTTGACCCCTGCCACAACTATGATTCCATTCACGTTGACTTTATTAATTTCACAATTTGGTTTTAATCTTTGCCAAATCTTTTTTTCTGATCTTGGTCAAGATCAGGTTTGGGCGTTTCTTTTGGTACCAGTGATTTCGAGAACAAACCAACTTTAGCCAGAGATTGCGGGCGCTGTTCAGGCAACATCAATTCAGCTGGTTTACGATGAACGATCATTAATCTGCGCATTGCAGTTTCCTGATTCAAAGGCGCTGATGGCACAAGACCATGACCCAAGTCGATTGGCCTGACTTCATGAAAAAATCTATTTAGATTAAAGCTGCGTGGTCTCATCGTTATTCTCTCCCTGAATTCTCATCATAGCGGTCTTTTTCACCGCATCTTTCCCACAGAAATTCCGCTATCGTCTCTTTAACCGCATTGGTAGCCGGACGTCCGTTGACATCAGAATACCAAAATTGAAATGGTTGTTCGCTCATATCAACTTTGATAAATGATTTTTGTTCATTGAAGCAATACAAGATGTAATGTTCGCGAGCGCGGAATTCCGCATCCTGATCGGCTTGCAGACGTAAAGATTCCAGCACGTCCATCAAACCTTGCGGGCCGTTGGCAGTCGTATATTCTGGCATCACAAACTCAACGCTTTCCATCGCTGGCCACCTTCTGTAACCGTATAAATAAAGTGTACGAAAATCTGATTAAGATAGCCTTAAATTTAAATAGGCTGAATACCTAAGTAATGGAATGATATATCATTTTATTTATGTACGGGAATGGCATAATCCATTAAAAGCGGAGCATGGTCTGAAAACCGCTCATCTTTGTATATAGAGGCTGATTTTATGGCTGACTTTAACCCTGGCGTGACCACTTGATAATCAATTCTCCATCCAACATTTTTTGCCCACGCCTGTCCTCTATTTGACCACCAGGTGTATTGCTCCGACTCCTGGTTCACAACCCGAAATGCATCGACAAATTCCATTTCTCCAAATAATTTATCCATCCAGGCGCGCTCATCTGGCAAGAAACCAGAATTCTTTTGATTGGAACGCCAATTTTTCAAATCAATTTGTTTATGCGCAATATTCCAGTCGCCGCAGATTATCCATTCCTTTTTACTATTGCGGATCTCATTTAACTGCTCAGCATACTTATTAAGAAAATCATATTTAACCGCCTGACGATCATCGCCGGATGTCCCTGACGGCAAATACAACGACGCAATCCAGACATCACCAAGATTTAGTGCAACGTAACGGCCTTCCTGATCTGCTTCACTCCAGCCTAACCCGGTGACAACATCTTTTGGTTTGATACGGGTATAAATGCCGACACCGCTATAACCTTTCTTTTCTGCGAAATGAAAATATGAGTGGTAACCATCAGGGCGCAGCACAGGATCATTCATATCATTTTCCTGAGCTTTCAATTCCTGCACGCACACTAGATCTGCATTCTGATGAGTTAACCAGTCAAAAAACCCTTTACGCGCGGCCGAGCGAATGCCGTTCAAATTAGCAGTTATTACTCGCAGCATTATTCACCCAATAAATTATTAGCAATATCTTTAATTTTATTTTTCACTTTTTCTTTTACTTTATCAATTTGCTCTGATGCAATTTGCTTATTGATTTCACGCATATCCAGACGCACATCAGGTTTTGATACCTCGCCGGAAATCAAGACTGGAATCTGCCATTGCGTCATTAACTCTTTTTGTGATTCTAACAGCAATGCAAGATCCAGTGATTTGCGTGGTAAATTATAATTGCCCTGACCCTTCACCTTGAACGTAGATGATATCAGCAATAAATTATTTGTTTGCGCCAGACCATTTGTAATCAACATGGATCCTGCAAGACTGTCAAAAGCTGTCTGGTTGATATTTTGCGGCAATTCAATTGCCTTTCTATTTAACAACGCATCCGCTGTTATCAGCAGATAATTCAAATCCACTCCTTCAACAATACCATTTGTGATATTGAAATCTGTGACCCCATTCAAGTTACTTATCATTTCCTGCGTAACACTGCCTTGCGTGGATGCATTGATTCTCACTTGTCCGGTACCTGAAACTTTCAATCTGGAATGGTCACCATTGGCATCACGCAGCAACGGTTTAATATCGACATGGCTTAATGTTACATCCCAATTCCATGCCGGAGTCGTAGAAAAATCTTTACCGCGCGCCATACCGCTCATCGAACCATTATATAGTGATGCCTGAATCGGCCTTAGCGTGAGGATGTTGTCTTGCCAATGTAAACCAACCAGAGCGCTGTTAGCACGAACATTTAACATGGTTACATCTGTGATATGCACTTCACCGCTTAGTTTATTAATACCATGAAGCAGCTGCGACAATTCGACAGCAACATGCATACCCTTCATATCAAGAAATGCGCGCTTTTGTCCGGGAGCTGTCAGGGTCACATGTGCAGCCTTCAGTCCCACTTGCGGATAGAGCGACCATGACAAATTACCATCGATAACCAGTTTGTATCCGGTACGCTTGAATACTTCATCAGCAATAACAGGTTTCATTTTATTAGGATCAGCCAACATGTATAACGCAGACAGCGAAATACCAGCAATGACCAAAATCAATATTACAAACCACATGACAATTCGAACAACTTTCTTCATGTTGAATTCCTTAATTTTTAGGCAGCGCATAATAAAGGATTCTACCATTTATAGGCTGTACAGGTCGCGCATTTGTGCCGCCTGCTGCTTGACGTATTTTCAAAATCTGTTCAGTTGACGCCGTAACTGGCTGCGGCATGACTACCCACTGCACGCCTTCGGTACATGGAGGTGTAGTGATAGAACCGCTAAATGAATAATAACGTTGATTATCCGGCAGCAATTCCATCGGATTAATCTTCACTCCCGGCACCTTCACCTCTACATGTTCCTTTTCAGGCATATGGTTGATTATCTGTTGCAGCAATTCATTTTCACTTCCTGCCTTCACCAACACGGCCAGCACCAGAAGCCCTGACTTACCCTGATGAACAAAATGAATTTCCAGCGGAAAAGCCTGCTTATGCCATAAGGTTTCACTTGGCGAATGAAAATGAAACTGTATTAACTCATATTCTTTGTCATTAAAACTCAGCGCTTCTTTATTTTTGTCATGAATATTTATCTGCAGGCCATGATCAGATGTGACAATTGTCTTGTCCGCCGATGCCTGCAGGGAAGTATTGATGTCATCGGCGATATACAATTGCGATTGATGATAATCAATCTTGAGAGAATACACAGCAGGCACGCGGTCACGACCAATGTTAACTGGAGATTGAGATTTGCCAGCATCGCATAATTCAAAATCTGAATTCAACATTCCCCAATGTGAGGGACCAGTGGTTCCAACATAAGACCATTTAATGGTTGCTCCAGAATCATCAGTTTCAGCAGCTGCAGACGCACTGGCAATGAGAGCCAATATTAAAACTGATGCGCGCATGAGTGCTTTCATTGCTATCTCTCCTGAAATCATACAAAGCGGGTGATGGGAATCGAACCCACACCAAGAGCTTGGGAAGCTCCTATTCTACCATTGAACTACACCCGCAAATTATCGAAGCGTCATCCCGAGGAGCGCTTTTTGCGACGAGGGACCCCCCGGATGCAACTGTACAATATCAAGGAGATCCTTCGTCGCAAAAAACGCTCCTCAGGATGACACTCTTCCCAGAAAAACGCAAAAAAATCCCCGCACAAGGCGGGGATTTTTTCAATCAACAATCGTTAACAAGTTGTAGCGTCAATACCAACTTTGTCAAACGATGCCAGCACAGCAGCAGTATCATAATGCAAGTCTTTGGTAGCTTTCACTACACCGCAAGCAGCATTTTTGAAGTTACTGGTCTTGGTCCAGTAAAAACTGTTAGCGTGAATCATAACCTGGAATGCTTTCTTCACATCCCAGCCTTCAGAAGTTGCCAGATAATAGAAGGCATGATTGAAGACACCGCTCGCCAAGTGCACGATGTAACTCTGCAGACGATCGCCATATAAATGATATTTTTGACGACCGAATTTCACGAGTGCATCAAACTGATCCGCCCTGTCAATTGAACAGCCATCACCAGGTTTATCTCCCGGACGGCAGTCTTTGCTTGGCGTATCCATATATCGAAGAGCTTCATTCGGCGCCTTCATAATTTCAGGACCAATCTGCCATGTGGTTTTACCCCAGGCAAACTGTTCTGCAGCCTGTGCCGCCATATCAGAGAATGACTCATTCAAACTACCAGACTGGTTTGCATAAACCAGATCCGAATGCTGACTGGTAAAGCCGTGGCTGACTTCATGCGCCACTACACCCAGCGATGTCAGAGGATATAATTCGTCAGCGCCGTCACCAAGATGGATTTCTTCTTTGTCAGAATCCCACTCAGCATTTTCAAAATCTGTATCGTAATGTGTGTACATGCGCAGCATCATCGGCGAGCCATCGCGATTGATCAACATTGGCAGCTTGTACCACTGTTTATAAAGCTGCATCACAACTGTACCGGCATATAACGCATCGTTATCTGGTGAAAAGGCACCGTTTTCTGCATCCATACTACCGTTCCAGAAAACATTATTGTGTTTGCTATCTTGCTCAGCACATGGATAAGTGATATCGCGCGCGACGCTGCTTTCTATATGGTTGGCATTATAAATTGTTACGATGTCATTTTTCATATAACACTGGCCGTTACTATTGCGAACAACCGATAACGCCGCCAGGTCACCCGGCAAGCCGTCATAAACCAGTTTACCGGTCTTGTCATTGCCGCCGTAGCCGCCGCCGCTCACGCTGCCCGTCTTGATATCATTCCAGGATTCATACACATCGAATGTGACCGCATCCATTACCACAGTTGGACGTACGGCTGTTCGGCCTTTGCCGTCACCGCGCAAATACGAAGAAATATAATATGCCCAATGTGCTTTATTTTTATCATCTACAAATACCATCAACTGATGTTTAGTCACTTCACCAGATGCACCGTACTGGTCACGCACCAGATCCAGCGCCTTGCTCTTGGATTTATCTATCTGAGCTGCATTAGATACCAGATTTTGAGAAGCCGCGAGATCATCATTCAGTTTTTGATACATCGTTCCATTCATACTGACACCAGGGACTGCAGCCAGGGCATTGAATCTCACTGAATTCTTGGGTGTATTGGGAACATGTACGACTGAATCCGCGCCCCAGACTGGAACACCTGAGTGATATTGCTGCATACGAATATGAGTAGTTTTGTTTGTATCAGTAGCTCGGCTGACTTCTTTTACTTCATCAGTCTTAGTCACCCCAGCTCGCAAATTGGTCGGAGCTGAAATAAAGGAATTTAGTATTGATACTGGTTTCTTGGAAAGGTCTACAACTTCTGCCGCATAAACTGACATACTTCCGAAAACAAATACCGATACAGCAAGCGCTTGTGCCACTGGTCTACTCATACAACACACTCCTTGAATAAAGTTTATTAAAACTTATATCTGTTTAATTGTTAGACATTCTAAATTTTTTTAAACAACTAAAAATCACCTTAAGCCTGCCTTCAGCTTTATGTCAAGAAAAAAAAGCCCGGGAAATCCCGGGCTTTTTGGTTGGCCAAAATATTAGCAACTGCTGGTATCGACTTTAACCGTTTCAAATGCTGATTTAACTGCTTCAACATCATAGCCAAGTTCTTTCGCGGAAGAGATCACACCGCAAGCACCCTGACTAAAGGTCGAGTTAGATGTCCAATAGTTTTCGTTAGCGTTCACCATCACATCAAACGCCTTTCTGGTGTTCCAGCCATCTGCTGTTCCCATCAGATAGAACGCACGATTGTACACACCGCTGCTGTAGTGCACATCGAGTCCGCTGTAATACTGGTCTGCTGTATCGATAGAACACCAGTTTCCAGGGGATCTGCTGCCGCAATCTTTACTTGGCTGATCCATGTAGCGTAATGCTTCATCTTCTGCCTTGAAGATTTCCGGCCCAATCTGCCAACTGTTTTTACCGTTATAAGCATAGTACTCAGCAGCCTGAGCAGCCATATCAGAGAATGCTTCGTTCATGCCGCCTGATTGGGCGTAATAAGCGAGGCCTGAATGCTGTTCGGTAAAGCCGTGACTGATTTCATGCGCTGCAACACCCAGTGAGGTCAGCGGGTAGAACATGCTTACGCCATCACCGAATGTCATCTTGCGTCCATCCCAGTAAGCGTTATCAATTGGATCATGTACAACCATGGTTAATATCATTGGTGTACCATCCTCTTCTGTCAGAACCGGCACGTTATACCAGTCTCTGTACATACCTTTGATAACCTGTCCGCCAAACAATGCATCGTTACTTGGTGAATAGCCTTCGTTCACAGCATCCTGATCACCATCCCAGAATAATCCGGCATGATCGACATCTGGTGCGGAACATTTGAATGACATGATTTTGCCGCCGCGATAGTTACGAACGACTACATCAGAATTTTCCATGCTGCAGGTTTTGCTGGTTTCATCACGCTTTACTAACAATTTGGCATAGTGCAAATCACCTTGTTGACTGTCGTAAACAAGCTTCCCCATTTTCTTGTTGCCGCCGAATCCACCGCCATCAACTTCACCATTGGTTTTATCACCTACGGTTTTGATGTTATTCCATTCCGCATATACCTGCATGGTTTCAGCATCCATGATGTAATTTGGTTTGGATGGCAATTCACCTGCCTTCAACGCATCTGCGTGGAAACTGACGAGGAATGCCCAGTGCGCCTTATTCTGGTTATCGATAAAGACGAGCTGACTAACTTTCTTGTCAGAGATGTTAGCTGTACCGCCTGCTTTTTTCGTGAATGTTGCAATTGCAGTTGTCATTGCCTTGTCTGCTTGTGCGGCGCTATTGATGAAGCTGCGGGTCTTCGCTAAATCTTTATCTATATCCTGATAAATGACTCCATTCATTGAACCGTTACCAGATGTGAGGTGTTGCAGATTTGCAGATTTAAGTCTCTTGCTTCCGTTTGGAATATGAATCACAGCATCTGCACCCCAGACCTTGTAGCCGGAATACATTTGCTGAACGCGCACGTGCAAGATATTCGTTTTACCAGTTGCGCGACTGATTTCACGAATCTCAGTGCCGGAAGACGGCGATGAAACAATTGCTTGCAATGTGGACAGTTTTTGATGTTCCAGATTGATTGGTTTTGCAGCAAATGCTGAAGGCATACCCATCAATGGCATCCCAAACAGCAAAATTCCCGACCAAGCTAGCCTTTTCTTGAAAATTTCCATACTATTAATCTCCTAAAGTGTAAAAAAATGTGGCATCCAGCCTGCCTCTCATTGCGAGAAGCTCAGCATTCCGAAGGAACTCCCTCTCAAGAGACAATTATGAAAAATGCTCCGTATTATTATCATGAGAGTGGTGAAATGATTTCAGGTTAAATGTAAACTTTGCCTCAATAAATGTAAACTGTAAACATATAAAAATACAATGGCATATAGACACAGCAAGGAATTTAACTTCAATGTATAAAATTAGTTTTTATGTTCCATCTTCACATGTCGACCAAGTAAAAATTGCCATGTTTGAAAAAGGCGCCGGCAAAATCGGTAATTACAGTTACTGCTCATGGCAAATTTTGGGTGAAGGACAATTCATGCCGATTGCTGGCAGCCATGCATTTATCGGAGAACAAAATCAATTGGAAACAGTCAGCGAATTTAAGGTTGAAATGGTTTGCGATCACGCGCACATTAAGGAAGTAATTGCCGCACTTAGACAATCGCACCCTTATGAAGAACCTGCTTATCAAGTTTTACGGTTAGAAGAATTTTAGGAAATCACTATGCTGAAAGAGATTCGACAACAAATCATTGCATCCATCTGGCAAGATTACCGGCAGTCGAATCATCATGTGCAACAAATCGAGAAATCCCTGCAAAAGAGTAATATTAACGTACCAGCGCTTGATCATCTAGCCATAATTGATTTGCCCGGACCGCACACCGGCATCAAGGAATTGTCCCGAATTTTTTCCGCGCTGGGGTTTGTTGTACGCGGCAAAGATTATCTGCCAGAAAAAGTAAATGATTTTGCGTGGCTGGCGGAAGAAGACAGCGAAGGCACACCAGCTCATGAAGTACTTCCGCAAATTGTTGCTGCGGATTTTCGTTTACATGAAATGCCGGAAGAAGTTAGAACCATCATATTGAAATATAGTTCACAGGCAAAACCATCTCCGGCAGTTGAAATCGAAATACTTGCAAAGCGTGCTGCAAATTATGATGTTAATGCAGCAAATGAATTAACACAGTTAACACTTCAATATTTAAAAGGCCGCGAATGGCCGCTGCCATCCGTGCAGGAATTTAAAACCGTGCGCGAATATAATGAATTAATTGCATGGGTTCTTGTATTCGGACGCAAACCAAATCACTTTACCCTTTCGATTCATCTCATGCCGGAATTTGAAACCCTGGCTGACTTTCATCATTTCGTAGAACATAATGTCGGGCTTGCATTGAATCATGACGGAGGTGTGATCAAAGGCGGCGTTCACACTGGAATTGAACAAGGATCAACCGCAGGCACACCTGAAACAATTTTACTCGCCGATGGCAGCGTAGAAATTCCGACAGGATTTGTTGAATTTGTCTGGCGATTTAAGAATAATGAGCATCCGGTTTTGTGGAATGATTACTTCACTGGTTTTGTCGCAAATCATGCCAATCGCGTGATTCAATCCTTATACACTGCTGAATAATCCCCCCGGAATCGCAATACAAATTTGAGCGCAATGTTCAAATTTAAGGAAATTATTATAAGGAGAAACACAATGCTTAGATCAAACACAGATCATCAAGAAGTAAGCTACCCCAAACTAGACGCAGAACCAGTTGCAACACCATCAGCTCAAGCACCCGCACAACAAGAAGACGATTTGGTCATTCTTTACAAAGCAGATCGCACCAAGCTTGATAGAAAATTAAAACTGTTAAGCATCATGGATACAAATTCAATTGATTACTTGCGTGAGTTTTATCTGGCGCAGATGAATGCAATCATTACTCAAATGGATGAAGCTCGACATCCAGCTGCCGCCCCAGCACGTGAACTCGTAAATGAAATCAGAGCTAAAAAACTTCCTGATTCAGTCTGTTTTGAAATTATGCACCGCAGTATTGATCTTGCATCGACAAAGCCAGACCAGCCGGAATTTACCCAAAAATCTGAGCAATTTACCAATTCAATGGCTGCTCTGAAAAAAGATATGACAGTTAATTTTGTCGTTGGCGCAGTAAAGTTATTCGTCACAGCGCTGGCGGTTGGCGCAGCCGTTGCATTAAATTTCCTGGTAGGCGGCATCACGACAGGCACATTTGTTGGCATCGGAATAGGCGGCGCTTTTGCGTCTTTATCCAGCATTGGGAATTTCATACAAGGCACCAAAGATAAATCCATGCTCAATAAAATGCGACTGTTTGATCAAGCCATGCATGCTCATGAAACCGAGCCCGCGCAAACACTTGCTCCTGCAATGAAATAAGAGGTATTTTTTATGCTGCACAGAACGCTATATGCTCAACCACACTACATCGACTATTCAGACCATGCAGATGGTCAACACATTCAGTCTGATTTTATTTCCACTTATCGCAATGGGATTCTTAATGATAACGAACGCGCAGAATTGCTTGCGATTATGAATGAGGAAACCCAAAAACATTTACGTGCCGCCTATCTACAGGAACTGGAAAACAGGCTGAATGAAATGGATGAATATCATCACCCTGCCGTCATCCCGGGACGCAGGATTGTTGCAGATATTAAACAGAATCTTCTCGACCGAAATCATGCAATTTCCGTTCTTCATCACACCATCAGCCTTGCCAACACCAGTGCACATGATGCCAGTTTCCAGAAAAAAGCGGATAACTTTTTACGAGAAACAGGAAAAATAAATTCAGCAGCGAATAACTCCATCGTCTTGGGCATGGTTTACGCATTTATTACTGCATGCGCACTCGCTTGCGCGATCACCGCTTGCGTGATGACAGGTATGCTGGCAGCACCGCAATGGTCGATGACAGCGTTTAGTGTCGGTATGCTTTCTGTATCGGGCATCGTGTCTGGTTTAGTCGCAACCGGTCTTTTCGCCAACGGGTATTGCCTGAAATCTACTGTAAAAGACCTCGGGGCATTCGGAAGCGCGATGAGTACGAATATACCGCAGGAAAATAAGGCTCAGGATATTGATCAGGAACATTTCCTCTTGCTGCACAGATAGATTTTGTTCCCGGGTTACGCGCACTTTTGTTCCCGGATTACGCGCATAATTTGTTCCCGGGTTACGCGCACTTTTGTTCCCGGATTACGCGCAAAAAAACGCGCTAATCCGGGCTACATTTTTTATTTCAGCTTTAACCAAGACAAAATATCATCGCAGACATCATGCACGGTACGTTGATCTGTAATGACAGCAAAATCTGCGACGTTTTCATAAATCGGTTCGCGCTCTTCCCATAAACGAATCAACACTTCTTTAGGATTTTCACCCTGAAGCTGCGGGCGGCGTTTGTCTTTCTTGAGACGGTTAAGCTGTGTTTCCAGCGACACTTCCATGTAAATAACAATGCCGCGTTGCTGTAATATTTCTCGCACCTGAGGAGTTTCAATGCAGCCGCCGCCGGTAGACAAGACAATATTTTCCAGTTTGCTTAACTCATCAATGACACCCATTTCCCGCTGGCGGTATCCTTCCATGCCCTCAAGATCAAAGATCCAGCTCAAACTTACGCCAGTCTTTTTCTCGATTTCTTCATCCGAGTCATAGCAATCCTTGTGCAAATGACGTGCAAGTGCACGCGCTACACTGGTTTTGCCAGCACCCATGGGCCCAACGAGGAAAATGTTATTTTTATCTCTTGTCATATTGCCTGCGGCAGTATTTTCGGTGTTACAAAAATTAATAATTCGCGCTTTTGATCGCGCTTGTTATGCTCACTGAATAATAAACCTATTATGGGAATATTACCAAGAAACGGCAACCCTTCCCGCGACTCTTCGTGATTGCGCTCATAAATCCCGCCGAGGACAATTGTTTGCCCATTTTTCACTGTCACATTCGTGACAATCTGCCGTGTACTGATGGCAGGCACTCCTTGCACCATACGCGCGGCCGGCCGGTCTTGATTAATTTTTAATTCAAGCAAGACTTTCCCGCCCGGCAGAATTTGCGGGATAACTTTTAATCCCAGCACTGCTTTTTTAAATGCAACAGCCGTACCGCCGCTTTCGCTGACTTCCTGATACGGTACCTCCTCACCTGCTTCAATGGATGCTTCCTGCTGGCTTCCTGTGAATAAACTGGGACTTGAAATTAATTCAGCGCGGCCTGCACGTTCCAGAGCGGCAAGCTTCACATCAAGCTCTGATCCATCTGGAAGCCGCGCAATTGCCACACTATATTTACCTTGTTGCTCCACGCGGTTAACCGTTTTTACTGATTTTGTATTACTCTTTTCTTGCTGTCTGACACTAAAATCCACTCCCAGCAGACGCTCGGCATCTTCATCCATACTGACCAGACGCGCCTCAACTAACACTTGCTTCACAGGTATATCAGCACGTTGAATTAAACGTTGTATTATCGACAGACGCGCGCTGGTATCACGGATGAATAATTGATTGGTTCGCATGTCTGCTGATAAATGTCCGCGCTCAGATAATAATCCGCCGTCATTATTTTGAATGAGAGCAGCAATATCATTCACGCGGGCGTAACGAATTTTCCAGGTTTGACTCAATAAAGGAGCGGCGGCTTCAGCATCAGTCTGCCACTTCGCTTCTTCCTGCAGCGATTTAATCATCGCGCCTCGTGGCGCGATATACCAGACATCATTGCGAACTGATTTGATCAGTTGCTGTGAATTCAATATTGAATTTAAAACCACAATTGGCTCTGCATGAGTAAAATTCAGAGACATGCTCCCATGCACTTCAGCACTCACGATAATATTCACATGCGCATATCCCGCAGCCAGACGCAATGCATCTGCGATATTAATCATTTGGATGTGTATGGAAACTGGCTCGGCAGAACACGCTGCCGAGATCGCTAATAATACTAAACAGATATATTTTTTAAATATAAACATAATCCCTCAATTCACTAATTGATTTCGGCAATCAAACCATTTGGATACATAACAACTGAATGAATCATCCCGTTGCGTCGCACTGTGCCGAGCAAACTGATGTCATCGCGATGGAATGATTTATCACTTTGGCTATGTACTGCAGAGCAAAACGGGCTGATGTATTGCTCGAGAAATTTTGGTTTGACAAATTTTTTTCCAGCAGACACTCTGGAAAATCTAATATTTAAATCAACCTGCGCATTCACTACCGATTCCGAAACGATTACCACATCATTAATAATAAATTCAGAATTTGCAGTTAATGCCGCAGTGAATTGACGCAACTCAGCATAACTGCCTGTCATTTTTATTTGATAATTTTCATCATCGGAAGATTCAATTGCGATTAACAGTAAATGATATTCACGCAGCAAATGTGTCAGCAATTCAAGATACGACGGTGCCTCCATATTGACAGTCGCAACTTGCTCTGGCTGCTTGAGTGATGCAATGATTTCAACACGCTCCAATGCATTTTCCAGGTCTTCATGCTGACGCCGCAAGTCACGTAAATCAAACATATAAACAGTGACACCAATTATCAACATAAGGATGAATGCATCGCGCCAACGGTTTTGATATGACATATCAACCTCCGCGACGTGCAGCCAAAGTTTCTGTGTTTAAAATAAATTGATAATAATCTCGTTCTGGTATTTGCTTGAATTCGACCAATTTCATCGCATTTAAAGATATTTGCAATGCCCGCAAACCTGCTATCAACGACAATGGCGTCAACACCTTTCCCTCAAGCCGCCATTGGTTATCATGATATGCAATATTGGTAAAGCACATGCCGCTGACAGCAGAGGCAGCCGCATCATCTAACAATTTCGCCAAGTCATTTGCAGATAGCTTCGCATTTTGCACTACATCATTTTCAATTTGCGCGGTCATATCAGTGCTCGGCAAAGAAGCGCTGGCAGTTTGCAGACGACGCTGATCACGCCTCACTTCCGCAGCCAAGATCGCATGCATCACCGTAGCAATACACAATGAAACCATCACGCTCGCTATAATTAAAATCCTTGCTCGGTTGCGCTCACATTCTTTCTTTTTTTCGCGCCATGATAATAAATTAATTTCTACCATACCGGCACCTCGCGCATGGCAAGACCGCAGGCCAAAAGGAAGATGGACGGGGAATTCTGAATTGCGTTTTTATCCGCGATTGAGGCACCAGGCATGGCAAGAAATGGATCCGGTTCGAATATTTTACACGTCCATCTTGCACTGATTATTTTCACAGCTGCATAAATTAATTCATGATTGCCGCCAACAGCCGCACATTTGATGTCCGTCATCTTACAATGATGACAACACCATTCCAGCCACTGCAGCTGCGTGACCGAGAGCCGTGAATTGTCTGCACCATCCCATTGCTGATAAAAAATAATTTCATTATTTTGCAGAATAATCATGAGCGCATAATCATCATTCAAATAGACGCAGCAACATTTGCCAGCGTCAGTCAGGTTATCTCTAAGTGCGTAACGTACTGCACGCAGCAGAGCAAAGACATCAACATCTATCGAAACTACTTTCAATCCTGCAGCCTGAACACATGCATGATATCGTTCAATATAATCTTTACGTGCCGCAGCAAATACCACATTAACATCTTCCACTTTTGCAGCCGACTTCATATAAAAATCGATCGCCAGCGGTTCAGCTTTCGCGGGTAATGAACGATAGACATGCGTGCAAATTTCCGCTTCAATATCAGCATCTGACAACCCGGCTGGTACTGTAATCTGATTCATCTTCACTTGATTGAGTCCAACAGATAACACGGTTTTCGCTGCTGTCAGCTCTTCCTGTCTGACGATATCAACAAGAAATTTTTGCAGCTGTTGGAATGCAGTTATCTTCCCTTCCGAATAGATTGCGGCCGGCAATTCATAGCGCCTCACACGCAAAATTGCATATCCTTTTTTGCATTTTTTTAATTGCACGAGATGTAAATTTGACGGAAAAACGGCGATACCTGTCAGGACAGGCAGCCCGAATGATACAGACAACATGTTGTAACTCCTTGAATGTTAAATGGATTTTAATGAAATGATGATATGAAGGGCGCATGGTCAAAATCATCGCATGCGAAATAAAAGCTGATATAATAAATTATTTTGCGAACAGCTGGCGGGGTAATGGGAAACTCTATACTTATCGCCTGGTAAATTGCAATATCTTTTAAATTTGAGTTGAAATTAAATATGAATCGTTTTTTTAGCCTGATCCAGAAACTCATCATTCTTGCACTGGTACTGTCTGTTGTTTCTATTTCAGCAGTTCTGTATTACATGGAATTCGAACTTCCAGACATCGAAGCTTTAAATACCGTGCAGCTGCAAGTGCCTCTGGAAATTTACACGCGCGACAACAAACTCATCGCGACATTCGGCGAGAAACGCCGCATTCCAGTACCATACGATGAAATTCCTGCACCGTTAATCGAAGCAGTACTTGCAACTGAAGATCAGCGTTATTTCCAGCACTCAGGCGTTGACCTGCCCGGTTTAGGCCGCGCAGCAATTCAACTTTTGGCTACCGGCCGCAAAACGCAAGGCGGCAGCACTATCACCATGCAGGTCGCACGCAGCTTTTATTTATCACGCAACAAAACCTTTGCCAGAAAGCTGCGTGAAATTCTCCTCGCCATCAAAATCGAACATAAATTATCGAAAGAAAAAATCCTCGAACTTTATTTAAATAAAGTATTTTTAGGCAACCGCTCATATGGTGTCGGCGCCGCTGCCGCAGTTTATTACGGCAAAAAATTAAATGAATTAACCATTGATCAAATGGCCATGATTGCCGGACTGCCGAAAGCACCATCGCAATTAAATCCTCTGGCAAATCCTGCCGCCGCATTGAAACGCCGCGACCACGTTCTCACGCGTATGCATGATGAAGGTTATATTGATGATGATACTTATAACAAAGCCATTAACACACCGCTGAACGCCAGTTATCACGACACTCCGACTGAATTGAAAGCACCCTATGTTGCCGAACTGGTTCGCAGTCAGCTTGAACAAATGTACGGCGACAGCATTTACACTGACGGCTTCCAGGTTTACACCACCATCGACAGCCGTCTGCAAGGTATTGCGAATGATGCTTTAAGAGATAATCTGCTCGCATACGACCGCCGTCATGGTTATCGAGGTCCGGAAAAAAATCTCGGCATTCCATCTATTGATAACATGGATGATTGGGAACTTACTCTCAAGAAAATGCCCACTATTAATAATTTGCAGCCAGCAGCCGTTGTCGAAATGACAAAAAAAACAATCACGGTGTTACTTGCAGACGGCAAATTAATTATCATTCCATGGGAAGGCATGTCATGGGCACGCAAACAAATTAATGCTGATTATCTGGGGCCCATGCCAGGAAGCACCAAACAAATTGCTAATCTTGGCGATATCGTCCGCATCATTAAAACACCCAATGGTTATATGTTATCCCAGCTGCCAAAAGCTGAAGCCGGTCTGGTGGCGCTGAATCCAAACAACGGCGCCATTCTTGCATTGGTTGGCGGATTTGACTATCTCACCAGTAAATTTAACCGCGTCACCAACGCTAACCGCCAACCGGGCTCAAGCTTCAAGCCATTTGTTTACTCGGCCGCACTTGATAAAGGTTTCACACTTGCAACTGTCATCAATGACGCACCTATCGTCATTGAAAACGTATATAACAATAGTTTGTGGCGCCCGCAAAATTCAAATCATAAATATTATGGCTTGACACGCTTGCGCACCGCTATCACCAAATCACGCAACCTGGTAACAATTCGCCTTCTTGCGTTAATCGGTATGCCTTACACCGTAAATTATCTGAAAAAATTTGGCTTTGTACCTTCACAATTACCACCAGGTTTGTCACTAGCATTAGGTACAGCATTGGTTACACCGCTGCAAATGGCTCAGGCGTATGCGGTATTTGCCAACGGCGGCATGAGGGTTGTGCCATATGCCATCAGCACAATTTACAATTCACACGAACAAATGATTTATCAGGCAAAACCGTTGATCGCCTGCACGAAAAATTGTGAGCCCGATGCCGCCCTGGCACCGCGCGTTCTGTCTGAGCAAACTTCATTCCTCATTTCATCAGCACTGCACGATGTAATTGAACATGGAACTGCGATAGCAGCACGTTCACTTAATCGTAATGACATCGCCGGTAAAACTGGTACCACACAAAATCAAGTCGATGCATGGTTTGCTGGCTATAGCAGAAATCTCGTCGCTATTTCCTGGATGGGTTTTGACTTACCGCAATCACTTCATGAATATGGCAACCAGGCAGCACTGCCAATCTGGTCATCTTTCATGTCACAGGCATTGAAAAATGTTCCAGACCGCGGCATTGAACAACCACCGGGCATTGTTTCCATGCGCATCAGCCCATACTCTGGCGTTGCAGTATCAGCCGCAGAACCTGATGCCATTTTTGAATTCTTTAACCCGCCTTATCTGCCGGAAAAATCACTGCGCAATACTGCAGTGCTACGTTCTAAAAATATTGAAGAACAGCAGGCTGCAGGGCTGCAAGGTGATGATGGCGATGAAGAAGATGACGCAAGCCTGCATGCAGAAGTACAAACAAATGACGTTCCACAGGCAGCTGCTGAAAACACCATGCAAGCCACTACCGAAAACAACCAGCAGGCTGCTTTTGAGACACCGGCAGCTCAATCTGCTGCCGCAACGGAAGCCGATCCCCAGGCACAGAGTACCACTCCAGATACCGAGAAAAGTACATTCGACGACGACTCCGGGTTTTAAAACACTTGGGGGTCGCATCTCGCTTACCCTCTACGACATCACCAACTTAAACAGTAGAGGGAAAGCGAGATGCGACCCCATCAGCTCTTGGAACTTAAATCAATCCCAAGATGTGCAAGGATGCGCACTTCATTATCCGGCACGACAAGACCGGGGACGCTAGTGAAAGCAAATTCATGGCGGAATTGAAACCGGTTACGCAACTCATCAAAAATGACACCATGATGTTCGGCAGGCATTATTTTGGTTTGCATCATCGCTGTCATCACCACAGGATTAAAAATTCCCAACACGATATCCTGCCAGTGATGCTGCATACCGGAATAATTTAATGTTTGATGCGGCATCGCAATCGGCTCTTTCTGCTGCGACTCCACCACCCCCGCCTGACACGCAGCCTGATATATCATACTCATGCCGCGCACTTTACTTTGTTGTGAATATCCCGCTATGTGCGGTGTCGCAATCACTGCGCGCTCTAAAAGCTGCTTATCAATCTCAGGTTCATTTTCAAATACATCAAGACACCAGACAAGATGAGATCCATGCTGTAATAATGCCGCTGAATCGACTACGCCACCGCGGCTCGCATTCAACATTACCGTTCCTGGTTTTTGCCGGAGGATAAAATCGCTGTCGATAAAATGATGTGTTGGATAAGCACCGTCTTTAGTCAGCGGCACATGCAAAGTAATTAAATCTACATCTTTAATTTCATCTATAGGTGTAGATACAAACCCCGGTTCCGTTTCCGCACGCAGCGGATCACATACAACCAAATCTATTCCAAGCAAATCTAAATTTTTGATAACAAGACTGCCTACATTCCCGGCACCAATCACTGCCGCCTTTATTCTTGTTTGCGGCAGCAGACGCTTGCGCATTAAGGCAGCGATCATGCTAACGACATAATCTGCGACAGGCGGCGCATTAAATCCCGGCGCTGAACTAAACGCAATTCCAGATTTCTGCAGCCATTTCACATCAAGATGATCCAACCCAGCTGTCATGCTGCCAACAAACTTGATGCGTGACCTTCCCAGCAGTTTTTCATCTACATTTGTTACGGCGCGCACGAGCAGAATATCTGCATCTTTCACATCATCCGGACCCATTTCCCTGCCCAGCACACTTCGAATTTCACCATACTGACCAAAATACTCTTTCAGGTAGGGTAGATGCGCATCCGCAACTATTTTCATATGAACATTCTCTTATTGAAATGCAATACCAATAAATATCATTAAACCAATCCAGTTGTTTTCCATAAATGCCTGAAAACAGTGCTGCGCATCAGAAGTTCTAATTAATTTTAACTGCCGCACAAACAAAATAGCTGCAGCTGTAGTCGCGCAAAAATAAAATGTATTCAGATGAAATGAAATTCCCACTTGAATCAAAAGCAAGATAAATGCAGCAATCAAAACTCCAACTATCGCAACATCATGCCTGCCAAACAAAATAGCAGTCGACTTTACTCCTATTTTGAGGTCGTCATCGCGGTCAGTCATGGCATACATCGTGTCATAAATCACCGGCCATAATACCGCGGTAAAAAATAATAGCCACGCATTTGCCGGCACACTGCCTGTTGTCGCAGCAAATGCCATTGGTATGCTCCAACTGAATGCAACACCCAGTCCGAGCTGCGGCATGTGCGTCATTCGTTTTAGTAAGGGATAAATGACAGCAAAAACTGCGCCCATGCATGCAAGAAAGATTGTTATCCAATTGCAGGACAACACGAGATAAAACGCGGTTAGTGCTAATACAGCTGCCAGTACCAACGCATTGCGCACAGATATCTTTCCGGCTGCGATCGGCCGGTTTCGCGTACGTTCAACATGACCGTCAAAGTTGCGGTCAAAAATATCATTCATGACGCAGCCGGCTGAACGCATCAGCACAGTACCAGCAGAAAAAATCATTAGAAGATGTATATCAGGAAATCCGCCGGCAGCGAGCCACAATGCCCACAATGTCGGCCAGAGCAGTAACAAAATACCAATGGGTTTATCAACCCGCATCAATAATAAATAATCACTTGCCGCCATCGCTCTTATCCCGCATCCAGATTGCAGCTTGTTTCGCGTAATAAGTCAGAATTGCATCTGCGCCAGCGCGCTTTATTGCAATCAGCGATTCCATCACCGTTGCTTTTTCATCAAGCCAGCCGTTTTGTGCAGCAGCTTTCAACATCGCATATTCACCGCTGACGTGATACACAACAGTCGGTACACGGAAATGTTCTTTCACACGGTACACGATATCAAGATAAGGAATACCAGGCTTGATCACCACCATGTCAGCACCTTCCTGCAAATCCTGCATCACTTCATGCAGCGCTTCATCGCTGTTACGCGTGTCCATCTGGTATTGATATTTATTACCTTTACCTAATGCAGCTTTCGAACCTGCCGCTTCGCGAAACGGACCATAAAAATTTGATGCATACTTTGCGGAATAAGCAAGGATATGCGTGTTAACGAAACCTTCTGCTTCCAGAGTTTTGCGTATGACACCGATTCTACCGTCCATCATATCGGATGGCGCAACTACATCTGCTCCTGCGTGCGCATGACATAACGCCATTTTCGCAAGCACCTCATTCGTTTCATCATTTAAAATGTAGCCGTTTTTATCTGCGATACCATCCTGACCATGCGACGTGTATGGATCAAGCGCCACATCAGTCATCACCCCCAATTGTGGAAAATGTTTTTTGAGAGCACGCACTGCTGTTGGAATCAAACCATTGGCATCATAAGATGCTTCTGCCAATTCTGTTTTCTTATCCATACCTGTTACACCAAACAACATCACCGCAGGAATGCCTAGCGTGACCAGTTCTTCAGCTTCTTTCAACAACTCATCCACTGTTACCCGCTCGATTCCCGGCATGGATGCAACTGGCTCACGGCGCCCTTCACCTTCAATAATAAACATGGGATAAATGAGATCATCGACAGTCAGATTTGTTTCAGCCGTCATTCTTCGTGAAAAATCACTAAAGCGCAGGCGGCGTAACCTTGTATTGGGATATAATCTTTTTGGCAATTCAAGCATCCACTACACCCTCAAAATTTTTTATAATAACAACCCGTCAAAAATTGGTTACAATTGGAACACAATGATCACTGGATATCAATCTTAAATGAAGCCCCGTATCGCAGTAACAGCTGCCAACGATTTGTCTGCCTCCGCACAGCAGCTAGCCGCTGAACTGAACCTGATTTTTATACCCATTGATGATTCCAGCCTCAATCAGTATGAATTTATCCTGCAGCTGACCGCTTGCCGACTGGAACTGTTGCAGACGGGCATCAAAAAACAGACGCCATTTTATATTGATTTTCTTGCCGGGAAAATGCGTTACCGCAGTGACAATGCCGGATTAAAACGTGAATTACTGGCGCGCGCACTCGGCGCCAAACCCAAAGATCACCCGCATATTATTGATGCAACTGCAGGCCTTGGCCGCGACAGTTTTATTCTGGCAACACTTGGATATGAAATCACACTGATTGAACGCTCACCTGTCGTATTTGCCTTACTGCGCGATGCTGTCCAGCGGGCTGCGAATGACCCGGCAATGAGTGAAATTGTGCGACGCATGCATCTCATTCACGGCGATGCCGAAAATTATTTGCGTCAGATTGAAGCGGACATGAAACCCGACATTATATATCTCGACCCGATGTTTCCTGAGCGTGAGAAATCCGCTTCTGTCAAAAAGGAAATGCTTATCCTCCAGCATTTATTACATCACGACACAAACTCTGATACTTTGCTCGATACTGCTCTTACTTGTAGCAAACGCAGGGTTGTGGTAAAAAGACCTCGGCTAGCGCCAGCTCTCTCGAATCTCGCGCCAAGTTATGAATTAACAGGGAAAAACAGCCGCTTCGACATTTATCTGGTATGACTCATGGAAACTATTCAACAATTATTTCAATATATTATACATATAGATACTTATCTCGTTTCATTCGTTGCAACTTACGGTATCTGGACGTATGTAGTACTTTTCGCAATTATTTTTTGCGAAACCGGTCTCGTTGTCACACCGTTTTTACCGGGTGACTCATTATTATTTGCTGCTGGCAGTATCGCCGCGCAGCAAGACAGCGACCTTAAAATCCAGCTTTTATTCATGCTGCTTGCCCTCGCTTCCATTCTGGGAAATAAAGTAAATTACACTATTGGCCGCTTCATTGGCCCACGCGTTTTCACTGCCAAAGAGTCTTGGTTATTCAACAAGCGGCACCTTCTTGAAGCGCATGAGTTTTACGAAAAACATGGCGGAAAAACTATCATTTTTGCTAGATTTTTGCCTATAATACGCACTTTTGTGCCGTTTGTAGCCGGAATTGCTGCCATGAGCCTGCGCAGTTTTACCTTTTACAATCTGATGAGCGGCTTGTTATGGATAGGCAGCTTGTTGGGCGCGGGTTACTTTTTCGGTTCACTGCCCATCATCAAAGAGAATTTCGCAATTGTGATATATTCCATTATCGGCATATCACTACTACCCGCCCTATTCGCCGTTGTTGCGAAAAAATCGGCTAACTCCTGATATAATGTCATTAAAATCCGCCATCTTGCAGGATCTAGACAATCCTGCCTGATTGGTGCACAATGCACTCCTTCTTAACCAGGTATAACTAGAGGAGCCAACGCTTCCATGGATATGCGTAAAGTAAAAAAGCTGATTGAATTACTACAAAGTACCGGCGTCGCCGAAATCGAAATTAAAGAAGGCGAAGAATCGGTACGCATTACCGCAAATAAAGCCCCTCAAATGGTGGCCATGCCTACTGCAGCACCTATGCCTATGCCTACTGCACCAGCGCCGGTTGCCGCACCAGCACCCGCTCCAACTGCCGCGCCATCGGCACCTGCAGCTGACAAACATACTGTGAAAGCACCCATGGTCGGCACGGTTTATCTGTCTTCCACTCCAGGCGCAAAAGCTTTCGTCGAAATCGGCCAGACCGTCAAAGCCGGTGAAGTCATTTGTCTGATTGAAGCAATGAAAATGTTCAATCAAATTGAAGCTGACAAAGCTGGCACAATCACAGCGCGGCTAGTCGATAACGGCAGCCCCGTTGAATATAACCAGCCTTTATTCGTCATTGAATAATCGTCGCGACCAGCTTTGAAGAGGATATCTGCATGACGATTGATAAAATCCTGATTGCCAACCGCGGCGAAATCGCACTGCGTGTTCTGAGAGCTTGCAAAGAATTAGGCATTAAAACCGTTGCCGCACATTCAACAGCAGACAGTGACCTACTGCATGTACGCCTGGCTGATGAATCTGTTTGCATCGGTCCGCATCCTGCTGCGCAAAGTTATTTAAATATTCCAGCCATCATTAGTGCCGCTGAAATCACCGATGCCATAGCCATTCATCCCGGTTATGGATTTTTATCCGAAAACGCAGACTTCGCTGAGCAAGTTGAAAAAAGTGGATTCACTTTCATCGGACCACGCCCTGAAACGATCAGACAAATGGGTGATAAAGTTACTGCAATTAAATTCATGCGTGAAATTGGTATACCATGTGTACCAGGTTCAAACGAACCAATCGGCGACGATGATGCAAAAACTATCAAGCTGGCACGCAGCATTGGTTATCCTGTTATCATTAAAGCAACTGGTGGCGGCGGCGGCCGCGGCATGCGTGTTGTACACACTGAATCACATTTGATTAACGCGATTGCATTAACACGCAGTGAAGCAAAAGCTGCGTTTAATAATGATCAGGTTTATTTGGAAAAATATTTACAAAACCCGCGCCACATTGAAATTCAAGTTCTGGGTGACGGCAAGGGCAATGCAATTTATCTTGGTGAACGCGATTGCTCCATTCAGCGTCGTCACCAAAAAATTATTGAAGAAGCACCTGCTCCCGGTATTACACAGACGCAGCGTGAAGAAATTGGTGAATTGTGTGCGAATGCATGCCGCAACATGAAATACCGCGGCGCCGGTACAATGGAATTCTTATATGAAGACGGTAAATTTTATTTCATTGAAATGAATACGCGTATTCAAGTTGAACATCCCATTACTGAAATGATCACCGGTATTGATCTTGTCAAAGAACAAATCCGTGTTGCTGCCGGCGAAACAATGAAACTAAAGCAATCAGATATCAAATTGCATGGTCATGCTATTGAATGTCGTATTAATGCGGAAGATCCACGCACCTTTTTACCATCACCAGGAACCATCAGTTATTTTCACGCACCAGGCGGTCCAGGCGTGCGCGTCGATTCTCACATTTACGGCAGCTATAAAGTTCCACCATATTATGATTCACTAATCGCAAAAATTATTGTGCATGGTGAAACACGTGAAATAGCGCTTGCGCGTATGCGCAGCGCTTTGGATGAAACTGTCATCGAAGGCATTCGCACCAACATTCCTTTGCATCACGATATTCTGCGCGGCAATTCATTCCAGAAAGGAATGGTCAATATTCACTATCTTGAGAAATGGATGAATATGTAATATTCGTCATTCCCGCGAAAGCGGGAACCTCCCTCCTTTTGTTTCACGGTTACATCAGGAGATCCCCGCTTTCGCGGGGATGACGATAGGTTTAATAATTTTTTTAACTTTTTTTAAATATGTGTTTATTTATTATCTGCATGAAAAATAACAACATTTCAGATTGATCATTAAAAAACACTTAAAAAAACCTTAAATAATTGTTATAGTTATTGCAGATTGTGGGTAATTATTATACAATTTTACACAATCTGAAATTATGGTAACATTCAAAACGAGTGTATTGATTCAGAAACTGCAACAGATAAGCTTTCTTGTTGATTTTTAGCGCATTTAGCTGTTGATCTAACTAAGAAGTATAGCTAGAATGGTTGCCGTAACGTGAACAATCCCGAGAAAACTGAGGGAAACTATGACAAACACAACTTTAGAAAAATCAGAAACGTCATTTGAATTGACGCAAAAGAACCAACCGTTGCACGACAGCGTTCGTCAGTCACTTGAGAATTATCTTTCTCAATTGAAAGGACAGTTGCCAAGCAACCTTTATGAGTTAATTCTTGCAGAAGTTGAAGCGCCTTTAATGGAGTGCGTGATGGAATATACGAAGAACAACCAATCTCGTGCAGCCATCGTACTCGGTTTAAGCCGCGGCACCTTAAGAAAGAAACTCAAAATGTACGGATTGCTAGACTAACTCAGGCATTACGTTATTCAATCCACTGACAATATCCCCGCTTCTGCGGGGATATTTTTTATGTATAATGATCAGGTTATAAAGAGATTTTGGCGGCCATTTATTCAATGAATGCACAGCCAAATCGATACACCGAGAATAAGCCCATTAGTTATTCGTTCTCGAAGATGATGGATCAAACGGGCCCATGGAGAGTGAAATTAGATGATCACAACGCATAATCAGCAAGCGCCGGGCGGCAGCACACCTGAATGCGAAACTACACAGCCCGCTTCAGATCTTTCTCCAGCTGATAACAGCATTAGAAAATATATTCTTCCACCAGCACTGCAGATGCATGACCCAATCCCCGCACACGACCCCAAGGCTGGCATAAACCCAATGGTCGATTGTGCAAGTTACTTATTCACCATCATGGGACAGCTTGCTACCACCGAAGATTTTCGTCATCTTGGCAAACTTCACAAAGAACTCCTGCATGAAATTCATGCCTTTGAAAATACCGTCAAAGTACATCAATACAATGCAGAATATGTTCAGGTTTGCATCTACGTTATTTGCGCCGTATTTGACGATCTAATTAGCAGAACTGAATGGGGCAAAGACAAATGGGAAACATTTTCCCTACTGACAGAATTCAACCTGGATAAAAATCACCATGAGAGATTTTTTAGCATTCTGGAACATGCCATACAGGAACCAGAGCACTACATCGACTTGATGGAGTTAATGTATATTTGTCTCAGCATGGGATATTGCGGACAATATCAGAACAACGGACAAGATCAGGCACATCTCGAACAAATAACTAATTCACTTTATAAATACATTCGCGCCTATCGAGGCAATGTCAGCAAGCTGCTCTCACCCGCTCCACTAAAGCCGCCAAAAATGGCAGCCCCTGTTATTCCTGATTCAGATATATCACACTGGACAGTCATACTGTTCACTGCATGTGTCATCATGATCGTTTTTATCGGCCTTGGTTATCTAATGGAAATGATATCTAATGAAGCTATCAGCAAATTTACAGACGTACAAAAAACGGTTGCGCGCAATAATCTCCAGCAATGAAATTGATGCGGATTCACAGCCTGATCCTGAAGTAAGGAATCATTTAAATGCCATGAGCAACCGCTTTCGCGGTGCCTTGAAATTCATTAATAAAACTGTATCCATGCAGGACTTACCCTGGTTTGTATTAATTGGTCCGGCAAGTGCAGGAAAATCAGCGCTTCTGGCACACGCGCATGCACCGTATATCTTACAAAAGCATTTTTCGCCCAAAGCGCCTGAACACTTTGACCCTTCCGAAAATATCGATTGGTGGGCAACAAAGAATGCCGGCATCATTGATGTCCCCAGCCATTATTTGCAGGAATACTCAATTACCGACTCCGGGATTCGACAAGAATATTGGAAATTCTTCCTCTCATTGCTAAAAAAATACGGCGGCAAGGAGAATATCAGCGGCATTGTCGTGGCACTCCCGCTGCCGGAAATTATGCAGAAAAACAATACTCAATACCTCAATGATACAATCAATTCACTCTCACAGAGAATCAGAGATTTACAAACATCTCTCGATAAGCAGTTACCCTGTTATATCGTCATTACTAAATGCGATTTACTGTCCGGTTTTCAAGAATTTTTTGCTGACACACCGAATGATGAGCTTGCGCAGCACTGGGGCATCATGCTGCCACACAAACAAAATAATAATACCGAAAAAGTATTTGAATCTTACTTTAATGAATTGATACGCAAAATCAATCAGCAGCTGCTCAGCAGACTTCATCAGGAACGCAACCCGATTGTGCGCCCCTACATTAAAAATTTTCCACTGCAAATCGAAAGATTAAAAAGTTATATCAGCGCGTTTATCCATGAACTCAATACCACTGATAATAAGATCGATATACAGGGCATTTACCTGACATCAGCATTGCAGCCAGGATTAACAACCGATACTGCCGCAGACATAACCAACCCGGATCCCGAAGCTCGCGCATTGCAAATCATGGAACGACCGACAGCTAAATCGCGTTCTTATTTTATTAAACAATTTATAACTAATGGCCTGCAAACTTCGGTGCTGCCGCGCGCGGCTTCGTCACAAAAAAAATTGCGCAAAAAATTTATCCTGTATGCAATTTCAGCTACTGCAATTTCTTTCGCGGCGATTGTATTGGGACGCGATTTCCTCACTGGACTGAATCAGACACATCAGATTCATGCCAACCTTGCCGATTATCAACATGTCTTACAGGAATTTCATAACCCAGACAAAAGCATGCTGAAAACACTTACACTGCTTGACACTCTGCATCGCACCAAAGTTGAAGATGAAAAGAAAACCTTCATCAACCGCATACTCAATTATTACTCTGACAAATCCCAAAAAAATGCCTCCAAAGTATATTACAGTGCATTACAGGCATTTTTACTCCCTGAAATCAGAAATTATTTCGCTGATTACCTTCAAAACCCAATCAACAAAGATGCTGAAAGCATTTATGCCGTATTAAAAGCTTATCTGATGATGGGCGACATGACTCATTTCGATAGTAATTATATTCGATCCGTCTTACTCGGAATCATGCCGAAGTCTTTTGATAAAACCAGTAACTTAATCACTTATTATGACGCTGCCATCAAAAATTATAAGCCTGTCGTGCTGGATAGCGACATAATCATCGGTACACGAAAATATTTGCTTTCCCTGCGCGGCAATCAACTAGGCAACATTATTTTGCGCAGTCTCGACAATAACACTCAACGCTCTGATGCCCTGCTTGGAGATAATGATAAAACAAACGCACTGTTTATCAATAAAAAGAACGGGCCTTTAATTGCATCCATGTATACCGGCAAAAATTTTGTAAATGTTTTCGAACAGGAAATTCAGATTGCAGCAAATGAAGCAGCCGGCGGCAACTGGGTTCTGGGTACTGATTTTCGTATTAACCCAAATCCAAATTATCCGTCTGAACTCGCTGAAGAAATGCGGAATGAATATGTGAAAAGTTACGCTGATGCATGGGAAACTCTGCTGACAAATACACAAATTGAAACACCGCGCGATCTTGAGCAGGCAGATGCCATCATTACCAGTATGATTAGCTACGACTCGCCTCTATTAAGAATATTGAATAATATTCATGAAAATACATTCTTTGAACCAGTTACAACTGCAAGCCCCAAATTATTCAGTATCGGGGAATTGATAGACAGGAATAATCCCTCCAAAACGGAGTTGTATCAAATCCTTACCCAACTTGAAGCACTGCATCAGTATTTGCAGCCTGTTCTAACCGCGTCAGACCCAAGAAAAGCCGCATATCAGCTCATCACAAAACGCATGAAACACCAGGGCGAAATGGACCCAATCACCAAGTTACGTGTTGCGGCAGATCAAAGCCCAATGCCGATAAAAGGTTGGATCAATCAATTAACAAATGATACCTGGCATCATCTATTGAAGAACTCCATGCATTATCTTGATACGTCTTGGGCTGAGAAAGTCTCCAACCGTTTTGAAACTCACATTGCACACCGCTATCCATTTAGCAGTGATGCAAGCGATGAAGTTACGTATGAAAAATTCATTCATTTCTTTGGCAAGCCGGGAATTATTACCAGTTACTTCAATAACTATCTGCTGCCGTTTGTTGACACATCAACAACTGAATGGAAGTGGAAATCACTCAATGGACAACCGCTGCCGCTGTCATCAGACAGCCTGCACCAGATTCAGCAAGCCATCAATATTCATCAGGCATTTTTCCCAAAAGATGATGACAATCTTTATGTGCCTTTTGTCTTGCAGCAGAAATTACTCGCAAAGAATATTGAGAGCATCACATTAAACATAAACAGCAAAATCATCGTCGACAAACGCAAAAATGGCAAGTATCCTCATACGCTAAACTGGCCTTACAATCTCGATGCAAAGTTTACTTCAGTTGCATTGAATGTTGCAGGTCAAAAAGCTACTCAACTGGATTATCCAGGGTCATGGGGATGGTTCAGACTGGTAAATCAATCTTTTGAAAGTGCAAAATCATCTAGTCAGATTATTTTAAATTTCTCTAAAGATGACTATCCTGCAAAATACATGCTGTCCACTAACAGCAAACTTAATCCATTTTTAGACCTGAATCTTGGTAATTTCAATTTACCAAAACAACTAACAACACTTGAAGCATGAAGGTTACAACATGACAACACCGCGCCTCGTAGAATATCGTGACGATACAGTTTTATTAGAAGGGTATTATGCACCAGCAGTAAACGCACCCGCAAAATCACCAGCTGTAATTGTAATCCATGACTGGTCCGGCAAAAATGAATTCGCCTGCAAAAAAGCTGAAAAGCTCACTCAACTCGGTTTCGCAGGGTTTGCACTTGATATGTATGGCAAAGGAAAAATTGGCAACACCAAAGAAGAAAAAGTAGCGCTCATGCAGCCGCTTATTTCTGATCGCAGCAAATTGTTAAATCGTATACTTGCTGCATATGACACGGTACGCGAGCTTCCCGAAGTAGACGCAACTAAAATCGCTGCCATTGGTTTTTGTTTTGGAGGATTATGTGTTCTTGATCTTGCACGCAGCGGCATTGATGTAAAAGGCGTCGTCAGTTTTCATGGTTTACTCAACGCACCTGAAAACGCTAAACAACAAAAAATCAAATCTAAAATTCTTGCTCTGCATGGTTATGACGATCCAATGTGCCCTCATGATCAAATCATTGCATTTGGTGATGAAATGACAGCAGCCAAGGCAGATTGGCAGCTACACATGTATGGCGGCACCATGCATGCGTTTACTAATCCAATGGCAAACGATCCAGGTTTTGGCACGGTCTACAACAAAATCGCTGATGAACGGTCATGGCAAGCAATGGTGGATTTTTTCAAAGAAATCTTATAATTATCGTCATCCCCGCGTAAGCGGGGACCTCTCTAATGTAACTGTTAAAGTGAATGGTGCGACTACGAGGTTTCCCGTTTTCGCGGGCATGACAATATATTAATTATCAATACATTACCGCCAATTTAATCAACCATGCCTCATAGCGTGATAAAATATTTTTATAATAACGAGTACGCTACAGAATTCCTCTTTATTTTTTATGGAAAAAATTCAATGAGGGGTCGCTAATGAAAACACAATCTAAAACCAGTAATCCTTTAGTTATCAGAAAAGGCATTGAAGGCCGTGGTGTGTTTGCAACGAAACGAATCAGCAAAAATACCATCATATTTAAAATGCATGGCGACTTTGTCAATTCTCCGACACAAACGTCTGTACAGATCGGCGAAAAACTGCATATTGAAGATGCTCTTGCTGGTCTATTGAATCATAGCTGCAATCCAACAGCCAAAGTAGATCGTCAGCTTCAGGCCCTGATCAGTCTGCGTGATATTGAAGAAGGCGAAGAAATTACATTCGACTATAGAATGAATGAAGAACACCTGGCTGCACCGTTCATTTGCAGATGCTGCGGCAAGATGATAAACGGGAAAAATAATTCGAAATAAAAATTATCGGGCAGCCAGACGGAATATCTCTTCTGTGCTGCTCTCATCATCTTTTTGGCTGCTATTTATTTGCAAATTCACTGGCATTTCATCGTGAACGATATCACAGTTAATCGAGTCTTTTATCAACAAGTGCATTTCAACATCTTGATCATTACGATTCCTGGGTATTGGATTAGAAGACAGACCAAACATTTCATACAAACTGAATGCGGGTTTTTCGAGCGGCTTCTCTTTAATCTCGAAATAATGTACCAGACTCTCCAACCGGAATAACGACACTTGCAATTCGGGATCTTTCTGACCAATCATCTTTACCAATTGATCTGCTGTCGTTGGAACCGATTGATTATCCTGCCGAAATGACATGCAAACTTCATTAAATTTATCTCTCTCCGCAAATCTTTTCTTATTCTGAAAAAACAGCATCACCGCAATTAAATATAATGAGCGATCGATTTTTTTGCGCAAATCAATGCTGTAAGTGATATCGTAATTATGTGTTACCTTGAAAGTAAAAATAGGCATTTCTTCCGGCATAATCAAACGCATGGAAGGAGAGAAATTTATTTCTTTAAGAGCGTCAAGCTTATTTCTTAGGTCAACAAATTGTTTACTATTCTCAGCGTCAGCAATTACATGATAATCGCATTTGATTCCAAGTTTGCACTCTATTGTATTTCTTTCCTGATAAAGCTTATTAAGGTGCTCATTATAAGATACGAGTACTTGCACTTTTTCATCGTTGTAGCCGCGAAAAAATTCAGCAGAATCATCATGCCCAAGTGCAGGCGAATCTGATCGCAGATATGCAGCAAGTTCGCTCATAAATTTTTCGTACTCAGCTTCCGCAGAGTCAATTTTTTGCTGCACTTGATCAAGGCGCTGCTGTAATTCATATTTGATTTTTTCATGCCAGGCGCTTTTGGGGAATTCTGGTGGGATATTAATATGATGTACCGGATATACCGGATTAATAATATTCTCGTTAGCATTTTTGCATTTAGCTAATCTAAAATTTTTATATTGGCCCATAAATCTAATTTGATCTTCGAGCTGCTTTACAGTTGGTCTTGCAGGATCAAACTCTGCAAGCAACTCCCGCTCGCGCATCTCATCCGTATTTTGCTGCAACTTTTCCAGCATTTCCTCGTAAATATCCTCAACCGCAAAAACACCCTCAATTGAAAGTGTACCAAGCCAATCAGCCATATCATTGTAGGATTTGATATCATATGCAGCAAAAATGTGGTTCTCAAAAAATTCTTTCGCTGCCGATTCGCCGCGATGCACCAAATCCATAATCACAGATGGAGGCAGATATAAATTAGTTCTATCAACTCCAGCATCTGAAATTGTAATGGTGTTACGTGCATGCCGAATTTCATCAATGTCTTCATTATACGAAGCCGCTTTTATCAATTGACCCGCATAGTCTCTAGTCTTTTCTATTTTAACTTGCTCACATCGTCCCGAGACAATTTGATCAATTTCTTTTTGCGTATACACATTCACTGCTAGCACACCTGGATTCTTAGCCTTATCACTAAATGGAATACCTGGAGGAAGAAAACTTCGCTCATCGAATAACTTCGTCAAGATGACATTTTTAACACCGCCATCTCCATACAGATGACCGTCATATTCAAATGGAGCAAACAAAGTTGGATATGCTGCAGAAGCTGCCACTGCAAACGCCAGCGGCATCTTAGGTGTTTTATCCGCGCACATTATTCTTAATTCCGGAATACCGATCGTAACAACTGTACTGCCGATATAAAGATTTTTCTTTTTTGTAACGCCGTGATTTCTCTTTTCTTCTTTGATTTTACGATCCAGGTCTTCGAATGTGGCTAATTCATCACCCATGCCTTCTTTTACCAACGCCTTGAGCCATTCAAGAAATACTTTCCCGGATGATAAGGCGTGATGAGGGCTGTTCCAAATTGAAAATAGTTTTCTAACATTAGAAAAAAATGTCGGTGTATATGCCCATGACTCAGAGCCTTCCATAAATTTGTCCATGGGAATATTTGAAAGGATTTCAGTCATTCTTTTCGCAGACATCCCCATACAAAAACCTAATGCTGCAATTGCACCACCTGAAATACCGGACACATGTTCGAAATCGTCTGAGATGCCATACTTTTCCAATATATTAAATAGTCCTGCATGTGCAGCACATGCGACACCCCCACCCTTGAGAGCAAGGCAATGAAACGGCGGCATGGGTGTCTGAACAATTATCTTGCCCGATTTTTTATCTACGATGGCATTTGGTCTTCCTTGCATCGCGCCTCCTACAGTCTTGTTATCTATTAACTGTAAACGGGTGCACTAAAAATGCAAGTAGTGTTTTTATCTGGATAAACTTCTCACATCAGTATTACGTGAATATGCTTCGAGAATCTCTTCCAGCAACTGATCAGCAATACTAAGCCCTGATCCTTCTTCAATAACACCGGCCTGCTCTTTCAATGCTGATAATCTTTCTTCAATCAATTTCTTGACTGATCCAGATGGGAATAAATTCGCAAGCACTCGGCGCGCTTCTTTTGGACCCAATCGTTGATATAACTTGTTACGCAAACGCGCGTCTTCTGCAGTTGTACTGAAAGCCCATAGTTCAATCGGGCCTAACGTATTGGTGAGCAATTGAGTGTTCATACCGTTCTTGGTGGAAAACTGCGCCAGAAATGTGGCGCCGCCTTCACGCGGACCGTGTACGCGTGTTTTTAAAGCAATTCGAGCTGTTTCTGATAATCCGAAAATTTCTGTTGAACGTTTAATTGCCTGTTCAGGACCGGCATCCATAATGAAAATTGATGTACCAAACTCAACCATAACAGGATCAAAGTCATCCAGAGATTGGGAAATGAGCGCAATCTGGACATTCCATTTACGTCCTTCACGCATATCCAGAATTACCTGGTCACGCACCGCGCGGGCTTTTGATGTACGATGAAATTCGTCATATACGATACGTTTTGCATCTTCTCGAATTTCACCGATGCGCTTACGATGATATTCACGATATGCATCCGGTACATCAATCAGAGCATCATCAGTCAAGTAGTAATGACGCGCCAATGCATAACGGGCAAGCATATACATGACGGCCGTTTGTCTTTCGGCAGCATCACCGCCGCTTTTTGCGACTTCATCAAGATCGAGAGATACAATACGCGCATCACCAATATCAAACTTGGTAATGTTAGAAAGAATCGGATACTCACGCACCGCGCTCGATATCATACGTCCGAATGCCTGAATCAATCCTTCACCGGTTGGCGCTTTCACCTGACCATATAAATCTTCGATAACTTGTGTGCGACAGATTGCTGCAGCATCTGCAAGCAGCGGCATGGCAAAACGCTGTGCCAATAATGCTTCATGCTGAAATCCGGCAAGGAATAATGCGTCGGTAATTTCCCACCATGTGGTTTGTTCATCGAATACAAACCCGATTTCACTCAAGATATCATCCACCATCGGCTCAAGCCCGCGGGTGTATGGGTGCGGCTTGCCCTCATCGGACAACGCCTTATACATTTCATCTACGATCAATCCCGCCATATCAGAAACACCGTCATATGGACGTTCTGCACCCAATGGTGTTGCCAGCAAAGTGATGAAGTTCACCAAAAATCCGCGTTCCTGAGGCGATGGCAAACGACAGCCCAACTGAGTATCAAAGGGATTAATTGAATAATCAGGTGTCATACGCAGACGATGATAAGCAACATAATGCCGTAAATCTGGTGGTAGTGATTCTTTTAACAATGATATCAACCCACTACTGGAGGGCCCGATATCAACAATTGCAATTCGCGGCAAGCGCGAAATACCGCCTGACAGACATAGCGCCAGATTCAATGCGTTTGATAATACCGATTTACCGGAACCAGGACGCGCATACATGAGATCAATCCAGGTAGTTTGCTGAGATGAACCTGGTTGATAAGGCCATGGTTTTCCATCTGGTGAGCGCAATAATAATGCGCCATTTTCCCAGGCAGATGCTGGCCGTGAAAACGGCAGCATGAAAACCACATCTGATAACGGAGCGACAGATGGTGTAGCTACACTATTTGCCGAAAATCCTAACAGACTGGATGAGAGGCCAGCGAATACATCGCCAGATACTTCAGATACTTCACATGAACCCCAGCCCTCAACAGCTTTTGCGAGTTCAGCAATTCGCGTACGCAAGAGTTTTACATTACCTTCCGGCGCCCACGTTGCAAGACTGACCTGTAATTTCACCACAGCATCATCTGTATTCGTTTCAATATTTCGCAGCAAATTAACAGCATCGTGCACCAGCCCATTTTGTGCAGATGTGAAGCTCAAGATAGATGCCATCATCGACTTGAATCGCAAAGTCGCCATGCCACCGCTTTCAATCAAAAATGAAATTCGCCATGGTACTCGCGTTGGTAACGTGCGCGCGAATAATCCATAAAAGGATTTCAAATCCTGCGGAAATAAATCTATATACAATGGGGTATAAATGCGATCGCCAGCCCGCAATGTTCGCAAATCGAGAACTTTGGCATCACGCGGAAAAACCTGTCTTGATAAAGGAGGATACATTAATCCTGATAACTCACCTGCAGCGGGTCTTGCTTCATGTACAGGGATTTTATCGCCAGGTAATACTGGCCGCCAATCTTTTGATGTGAATTCAGGATCTGCAGCATATCGCATGGAATGTACGGCATCGTGAACTTTTAATTGTTCGCAATAGACGCTCAACGCATTCAAATCGGTAACGAGCGAGCGAACGAATGAAGTATGAGATTCGCGTAAATCCGGTATTGCCGCAATCAGGTTTTGTCCATTCTTAAATGGAGGGATTTTATTTCCCCGAATGAAATTCAATTTGTCTTTGTTAGCTCGATTGAGTTGCTCACCTGTAAGTGAATATGGTCTTGTCCATAATACGAAATAGAGTTCTTCATGAGCGCAATATTGAGAAATGTAGTTGATACGTTCATTAAACAAATCTTCCAGATCGAGATTCAGGCGTTTAGACGTCGCTCTTGCCGGCGACAATATATCTGCAATTTCAGGTCTTACTGCATCTCTGTCATATGAAAAATATACCTGTACCAAATGACCTGGACGCTTCAACGTTGCCTGCAAACTTTGGGTCAAGCCGGTATGAATGGAGTCAAATTCACTCTGGCCGATTAACCTTGTCACCCCATAAACACGAATAACTGATATAAGAGAACCATCGCGCGCCACAAGCGTGTATGGGCTTTCAGCGGTTTCCAGATCACAATATGATTCTACAGTTTGCTTTAACTCAGTGCTAAACCATGCAAGTACAGCATCAATACTATCTAGTAAGGGATCTATAAAAGTACGATTCTGCATGCCTTAATCCTTTAAGTTATCCCGCATTAACGGGAACCCTTTATTCCTTTGAAGCCTTATCTTCAGCTTCGAGCTCTGCTAAAGCAGATGCAGCCCAAGCTTCCAGTTGCACTTTGAATTTTACGTTCGAAGGCAGCAACCGCAAATCTTTCAACACACTCGCACCATTATCGGGAAATTGATCACGACACTCTATGATCAATTGTCCAAACACACTCGGATTGCTAGTCCCGGTGCCAAATTTATTTTCCACAATCTGACTGCGAAATTTAAAACTGCGATAAACAGATTGTGCGCTGTCTTGATATCCCGTACTGTTTCCCATTGCGCAAAATAGTACGTGGCAAAAACTATTTAGATCTTCCTGACTCATTTCAGGAAGATAAAGTAGCTGTCCTCCGCTCATTTCATCCAGGCCAACTGATTGTAAAAAGAGACATTGAGAACAAAAACAGCAGGCTGTAATCATATTGCTGAGTTTGTTATTGAGGTAGTTGCCGTCAACATTGACTACATCTTGAAATTCTTTGGCTTGAAATCCGCAATACTGGCAAACGTACTCATCGCGTTCAAAGACGCGTTTAGCAATTGGCTGGAATTTTGGGTCTTCTTTGCGCTTGGCGAAGTAACGCCAGCCTGTAAAATTCACTGCCAAATGTAGTTCCTGCATAATGCCTTTTGACGCACTAACAATTTCATGTTAACGCGTCAAAATTATTTCCCCCGCATTAATTAGCCAGCTTTGCTTGCGCCAAAGGATGCGATACCAGAAACACCACCAACTGTACCGCTGCCGCCAAACAATGTTGCACCTGATACTTTAAATACTGTCGGGATGAAGATGAGTGCTGCGCCGACAAATAACAAAGCAATTGGTGTGCCAATTGGAATCTGGGTTGGATTATCTTTATGTGCTTTAAACTTAACGATCGCACCAACTGCAAAAGCCATTCCCGCTACGTATGAAGCTGCAGTAATTAATCGGGCTACTGCGGCAAGGTTACCTGTCACCGTTGTTGCTACTGATCCAATACCAGATACAGCTGCTAACGATGCTGTTCCAATCAACATGCATGACAAGGCCAGCATTACCAGAGTCACTCTTTTCATTTCACTCTCCTTTAAAAGATAATCCTTAATACAACTATCACACTAGTCTATTATGATTGTATTCCAACTGTAAACAGAATAACCTTCACAAACTGATATATGTTAATGCAAAATATTCCGCCAATTAAGTGTGTCATCCCTTTTGCAAATTGACCTTGCTGTCCACCGTGCATACCGCCGCTATGACTCAAAATAACAAGACCGCGTATAAATGCGATTGTTCCAAATAACTGGATAACCAGGAAGCAATTATTAATGAACTGAGACCATTGATCCTGTTCCTGCAAATAGCCGTAAGGACTGGGTTCAGCCCAGAATGTGCTCATTCCTACCTGCACAGAGCCAGGAAGATATAACAATAACGCACCAGCAATCAGGTACATCAATGGCTCACTCAAATGATGTTGAGATGACATCATCGTACGTGTTTCGCCATACTGTTTTAGTTTTAACAAACCAAAGAATATGAAATACATCCCGATCACATACCCAACTGCAGTGACCATTCGCATCAGTGATGGAATCTGCCCTGCAATGCGATTAATCATGTCCTGCGCGTTAAGACCCTGTATCTGAGAGGCTGCTGTATTAGCATCAGCAGCAAAAACAGGAACAGCCAGCATCAGCATCAAAAGTGCCAGCAACAAGCAACCTGAATTTCGAACTACTTTCTGGAGCATCTTGTAACACAACATCGAATGTATCCTCTGAGGATAGATATGTCAGTTAATTAACTGCCATTTCCATAAGATAATGTCACAGCTCTTCCGTGCACGTTAATCTCAACGACACCATCGTAGGGATCAATTTTAGTAACGCGGCCGATACCTTTAATTTCATCGCCTTCTGCTACAGTAAGTGTATCGCCATTATTTGAACGCAGCCACGCACGGCCTGGAATGATTGCCTGAACAGCATATGGAACTTTTGGCGGAGGACCAGCTTGCTCCACTGGCATAGCCGGCTGTGCACTCACCGAACCAGGTGCGCTGCCAGTCTGATATTGTTGTGTTAGAGTCTGAATCAGCTGGTTCATTTCTGACTCCATATTTGCAACTCTATTATTTAATGTCTGAACTTGATCCTCTAAATTTCGATTTTGTGTTTGATATTCACTGAGGCGTTGTGCATATTCAGTTTGTAATTGGTTAGTCAGACGTGCATTTTCAGCGGCCAAAGCACTACTGCCGCCTTCAATCTGCATTTGCTGCATGGATGGCTGGGATGGATATTGTTGTGATGCATTTTGAGGGGCGCCAGTCTGAGCTGGATTCACTTGCTGCATTACATTATTTGCTGGTGCCTGTGACTGCGAAATCTGCTGAGTTTGCTGACCTGGCATTTGCATTTCAGGCTGTTGAGCTGGCGCAACTTCCTGTGGGGGAACCGTCATCTGCTGCATTTGCTGTATCGCTGTTTGCTGATTTTGCTGCTGTGAAACTGCAGCTTGCTGAGCTGCTGGTGCTGCGGCTGCTTGCTGCATTTGAGCTTGCTGCTTAGGTATGTTTACTGCTACAGATGCTGGTGCTTGCGGGACTATATCTGTCGCAGGTACTGATGTGACTGGAGCAACCATTTTATAGGCGACAAATACCAACACCAGAAATACACCAAACCCGATTCCCATACGTTTCAACCGGCCAGGTGATGCTGGAGAACCACTAACTGCACGTTCTACCGGTGCCTGCTTAGTCTGCTCACCTTCAGCATCATAATGCATCTCATCATCAGAGAAATGATATTCGCTGTCATCAGATCCTTGATATTTGTCATCATCACGATTCAGCATGTTATTTTGCCTCTTAATATTATCCGTATATACACACAACTATCCCATGATCCCAATATTAAGTATAGCTCAT
>DATJFK010000033.1:0-36482 GCA_035495675.1 Gammaproteobacteria bacterium | reverse complement strand
GTTTTCAGTGCTGCTGCTTTTTCATAAATTTTTACTTCAAGTCCGGCACGCTGGCACGCAAGTCCTAATGTCAAACCGGCAATGCCGGCGCCGATTATCATTATTTTTGTCATTAATAAATTCCAATTTCTCGCAGCCGTTCATCGAGATATTCTTTCGCCGTGTATTTATCTGATAATCTTACATCGCAGCGCGCATGCAAAAACAACGGCATGGAATAACGCGAACGAAATTGATTTTCATCAACAGGATTAATTACGCGGTGCGTTGTAGATTTATAATAATACTGCGTACATTCTTGCAGCATATCCCCAACATTCACAACGATGCTGCCTGAATCACATTCCACTGAATGCCAATCGCCATGAATATCTTTGACTTCAAGGCCGGGTGCAGTCGCTGCAGGTAGTAACGTGATGAGATTAATATCTTCATGCGCTGCACCTCTTACAGCTCCGGGTTCGATATCGTTAGTTAGCGGCGGATAATGCAAAATGCGGAGCATCGTTGTGGCGCAGTTCTTCGCCATATCTTTCAGCGGCATGGATAATTTCTCTGCAATTTTATCTGGTAAATGCTCTTCAACCCACTGCAGCAAAGTTTCTGCCATTTCATTCATGGCTTGATAAATTTTAAAAGATACTTCTTCCGTCTCCAGTGGCTTGCGGCCGGCTGGATAAAACTGGAAAAACTCTTTCAAATCGGCAGCATTGCTGTCTTTCGCATGTTCCGCACGGAAGGGAAAATAACCGTCTTGCTTCATTTTTTCTGGAATATATTTCGATTTTTCACCAGAAGCAAAAAATTCACGCCACTGCTCGTATGCCTTATCAATGATATCGGGTGGAATCGGATGATTTTTTAAAACAGCGAAGCCGGTTTCTTTTAACGATTTGCAAAATAATTCCGGTGCATCTGGTGCATGATAATCAACAGTCAAAACATTCATAGCTTCATACTCCCTGTAATATTCAAATTTTTTGAAGATCGAACATTATCCATATCAGCCATCTGTTTCCAGACATAACTTCCCCATAACAATTGCTTCACTTTTGATTTAACCCAGAAATCAGATGACGTCATTGGAATTGCGATATTACCAAATTCCATATCAATATTACCGCATAGTAATTCATTTAATATAATTAGATTCCCAGTTATGCCGTCCGACTCTTTTGACTCGCGATAGATCGCCGACGCAAGCATTTGCAGCGTCACGTTTTCCATACTGCAATGCTTCTCACTTTCGTTTTTTTTGCGGGAAAATAATTTAGGAAATGACTGCCTGGATGATCCATCAGTAGAGAAATAATTATCAAAAAGTATTTGTAATTTCTCAGATTGATCTGCTGACATCATTTTCTGCCAATCTGACAACGTCAGCTTTTGCAGCTCACAGAGAGCCTTCTTCCGGCTCATGCTGTTCTGGTTTAAGGAAACTAATTGGCCGACTGGAATATTGCCTTCCATCAATCTCATTCCGGGAATATGCTTTTCAATCCAGGTTTTTTCATCTGCAATTGCAGTAATCAATCGTAACGGGATGCTAATATTACTTTGCGAGGAACGTATTGTGGCATTATCACAAATCAGCATGTGTCTAATGCGGAGAAATTGCCCAAAATATTGAAATATTCGCAGCACTTCAGTTCCCGATAAACCACCACCAGATTCAATGTGACTTAATTCACCCATCACACCATCAAGCGTGAACCACATCATCAGCAGACGTTCGTCATAAAAATCCATTTTCACATTTGTAATCAAATCAACTTGCAGGGAATAAATTTTCTGTTGGGGTGTGAGTGTATAATTGAATTGATCCTTGTAAAAACTCATGGCATGGGTAGCAGGCAGAAAGCGTGAATACCCCGGACGCATTTCATCATCACAGTTGAATGTAACTTTCAGTGGGTGAATATGGTTTTCACTGTCATTCCAGTACAAATAAAAAAGATATTTTGATCCTTCCTTCTGAGAGTGGGACACTAAAGCATTCTGAATGCGATATTTAAATGTGAAATTCTCATATTTAGACATGATTCGCGAAAATTCTTCGCCACTGAAAACGTACCTGCCATATTGCGCATCTTTTACTGGGATAGAATATTCGTTGTTGTTATTTTTATTTACAGCCGCTGCCGAGCATTGACGGTTATGCATTTTAAGACCTCGATCTTGCTACAGACTCTACCATTATCAGCAAAACCAAGCTATAGCTTGAAAAAATTTTTATCACAATGAAAGCTGTTGCAAAGTTAGACATTGAATGTTACTAAAGTTAGCACAACAATTAACAAAGGAAGTTGAAGATGAATGTTTTAAAATTATACGAAATGCATCTCGCCCCATATAGCGTTGTCTTCATAAACGGTGAATTGAAAGAAAACGCCGCAAATGTGTATGTTTATTACTCAAGCGAAAAAAATTCCCTGCCATGTGATCAAGATGGAAACATTCTTGGCAGATTCATGAATGATGAGATGCGTGTCGCACTTGAAAATCATTTGCGTACTAAAGTGATGCCTAAAATTAACGATGTATTGGCGTTAACAATTTACACAATAACCAATATAGATCACACTAACATGGCACCGCACCCGCACCTGGTTGTAAAACGCCGTGACAATAGACCATTAAGTGATAAAGATTTGCAAGATATACGCAACAAGATGGAAATTGCAATCAACAGGATTAACAATCCACAGCAAATCGCAACCATGTTTGCTCAAGCCAGGCAGGAAATTGCTGCTGAAAAAAATGATGCGCCTCAAACGCGATATAATTTACGGCCAAGACGTTAATCTATCGTCATTGTGAAAACTACTATCATTGCGAGCCCCGCGTTTTTTGCGGGGCGCGGCAATCCAGCCTTTCGCACTGACGAACACCGGGCAACATCACTTACGGGGCTGCCTCCGACTGCTGCGATGTTCTGCAAGATCATCCACATGCCTTTCAGGATTTGATTTTGAAGCCGGGAATAAATGTATATTCGCCATTTTCACTTCCTTGCGTTTGCACACGACATCGGCCAGCATTAATGCATCCTGCATCGCACCATAATATGTACGCCCATCGACGGAGACCCCAAAGTACTTACAGATTTCATCAAACTTCAACCCTTTAGACCAAACGCCCTTACTTTTTGGATACAATGGCGGTTCTACTTTTCTAAGTTTATGAACTTTTTGCATCATGCCATGCTTGGTATCATGGAAACGTTTTTCAAGTTCCTCCCAGTTTTCTTTCGTCATTTCGTTACGCAGAAATTTTTTCAATCTGCCAATATCATGCGTAATAATCACTGTGTCAGGATACATGCGCAGATAATCCATCAACTTATTTTCAATCGCCTGAAAATCTGGCGCATGACGTAATGATTCTGTTAAATAAATCGGCATCCCTACCTTGTCGATAACTTCTCGTTCAGTTGTTGTGAATAAGCGAGGAACATGCCGCATTGCTTCTATGGTTTTTTCGCTTGCATCGGTATCAGCTTTCAATTTATCAGTACGCTCATATTCTTCGGCACATTTTGTAAGATTTCCTGTACCTGGATTTAAAAAAGTATGAAAATTATTTCCTGTCTTCTCAAGCCCCATCATTTCAACCGCTGCAATTTCCGTAATACGGTCACCGTCTTTTGGTTCATATCCGGATGTTTTGATGGCGATAATAATACGGCGTTTCGCGTCATTCATTCTTTGCATAAAAATTCCTTCTTTCTAAAGTAAAGTCATTACATCCATGACTGCATGAATGAAAGTAAAAGAAACATCACACATATGCAAGATGAATGACATCGAAAGGTAGTTTGCAATTAAGAATGACGAGTGGCACAATCCATTGATTGATACATTTCTTATGTAGCAGGACGATTCACAACAAGGAGCACATCATGACTACACCAGACAAACTAATCGTAAATGCTTTAATTCAATCTTATTTCAACATGCGCAAAGGTAAATGGAGCCCTGTAGGCGCAAATGGTGAAATTAATATTCCAAATGATGACGTAGAAACAGCTCAGAAAATTGATGTCTGCGTGAAAATATTACAACAAGCCGACGACTGCCTTTATACACAGGAATGGGAAGATATTATTAAATTAATTTATAGTCTGGAACAGATTGAAACTGAACGGCATAACAAGTACTGGTTGCCAAGAAGAAAATTTGGCTCCGTATTATTAATCGAGACATTACAAGCAATACGCTCTTACATTCTTCAACAATTGAATACCGACAACCAGGTTTACAAAACACTTATAAATTCCATTGTTGCAAAATACGACGAAGCACTAAAAAAACACACTAGTTACCTTGCTCATCCTGATATGTTCAGCAGCGAACAAATTGAAGCCGCAAGAGTTGCATTGGATGAAGCTGACAAAAATTATAGACCATATAATTTAGATGAATTAAGGCGTATCAAACGTGATCATTTATCTTTCTTCGCAAACAGAATCATGATTAATGATCCAGACTCGAAAGATTTGAAAGAATTAAGTTTTAGTGATTTTGAAAAAAACGTAAAACATCCCGAGGAACAATTTAGACGCAAAACAGAAGTGTGTCAAAAATTACTTGCATACGCAAAAACACATGCACAACCGTCATTTGCTCCAGCAAGTACAAGCAGCGTAAACAATAAATCCATTGTTGCTGATTCGACAAAAGCAGCTGAAAAAACAAAAGAAGTTAAATTCGCAGCGCCCTATGAACCTACAGTAGTGACCTCAACAAAAACTACTACGCCAGCATCAACCACTTCATCCAACACGAGCACCACATCAAAATCAAAATCATCGCATAACAACAAGCATCATAATAGCAAGTCATCTCCGCTGGGAGGCAATTCGACATTTAGCAAGCCAGCTAAACCATCAAATTCTTCACGAACAGGTTCGAGCAATGATAATACTGACACTTGGCTGAATGATTTACTGGAAGCTTCGACAAAACAATCTCATGGTTACAACACCAGAAGCCGTAATCGCTAATCATAAGAGGGTGTAAACAAATCCAATGTTTACGCCCGCTTTTCCCGCCTTAATAAAACCTTAAGTCTAGAAGTTCAGAATTAAAGTACGCACCTCTTTTATGGATAGACTATTTCAATAAGGAGCCCGCCATGTTCCGCAAACACAATCACACCAATGCCCTTGATTTAAAAAGAATTGAACAACAAGTAGCTGCGATTAAATTTCTATCAGAAGCATTAATGATGAGTTCGCAGCAATACCAATTAAGTTCTTATCTTTCAGTAATGATGAATGCTATCAATACCTTTGAAAAGCATCGTGTTTCAGATTATCTGTTCAACGAAAAAAAACGAGCTGAACAAGTACTGCATACCCGTAACATTTTTAATACATTATATAAAAATCATTTAAAACAATCAGAATCAGCCATTATGGCTCATGCGCTTAAACATGAATTGAAAGATTATTCTAATTCAGTTGAAGATTTTATTTCAGAAGTAGAACTAGACCTGACTAACTCCATGATTGATAAATATGAAATTGCTGAGAATGAAATGGAATGGGCGCTGCTTAATTCGGAATTAAGACAAAGTGAAACCGAATATCATGCATATCGCCTTGCCAAATTAGCCGAAGAAACCGAAGAAGATGATATGGATTATTTAATTTATAACGTTAACGATGATGAAATTTCGGAAGAAGAACTGAGCGAAAAACCATATCTGCGCGGCACCATGCCTTCGGATTCAGATGACGAATATCAGCCTGAAACTGAATCATATGCATCGTATTCTGATAACGATTATCAATCAGAAAGCGCATCTGATTTTTCATTTTCTGATGAAGAAAGCCAGTCACGCAGTTATAGCTCCACCTCACCGTTATTATCTCAATACAGATACAGAAACGAATGGCTCAGAAATTCCTGGAGCGATGCTGTAACTGATTCCGATGATGATTGTGATTATGACTACTCCCCACGCTGCCGCTAACCTAATCTCCCCCGCTTCGGCGGGGGATTGCTTTCCCGGATAACTACTTTAATATATGGCCTCACGCTAATATTCAAATTTGAGGCATTTCCATGAAAAAATCCCTGCCGCTTATTGCAGCCCTATCCTTATTCTGTATTTCCTTTAACGCTGCCGCCACATCTGAAACAGATGCCGGCAAATATCTCGCCTCAATCATTGATAAACCTCAACAAATTCGGAAATTCGTTCAAGACATGCCAAAAGGCGGGGACTTGCATAACCATACCAGCGGCTCAACTTTTGCGGAACGCATGCTGCAATATGCGGCTCACGATAATTTATGCGTTAACCGCTCTACTTTTACTGTTACAGTAAATAAAGAGTGTCCTGCCAACGACTTACTGAATACAGCAGTAAAAGATATAGAGTTTAAGGATGCTCTGATTGATGCGTGGTCCATGCATCATTTCTTCCCAGGACAGGAATCCGGACACGATCATTTTTTCAAAACGTTCGGCAAATTCGGCCTGATCGCGCATGAGCACACCGGAGAAATCCTTGCTGAAATTGCCAACCGCGCCGCGAATCAAAACGAATTATATGTTGAAACCATGATTACTGCAGACGGCGGTCAATCCGGACGTCTCGGTAAAAAACTGGGATGGGATCCAGACTTTGCCCGCATGCGCAGTAAACTTCTGGCAAATGGAATCGATAAAATTGCAGCCAGCGTGACAACTTATCTTGATCAAGTCGAAGCAAAAAAGAATAGTGAACTGCGCTGCGGTACCACAGACGCGAAACCAGGATGCAGTCTGAAGCTGCGTTATCAACAGCAAATTCATCGTGAACAAACGCCTGAAGTTATTTTTGCTGAACTCGTTGGAGCATTCGAAGCTGCCAGCAAAGAACCGCGTCTCGTCGGTTTGAATATGGTCATGCCGGAAGACGGTATTATTTCCATGCGTGATTATAAATTACATATGAAGATGATTCAGTTCTTACGCCCTTTCTATCCTAATGTTCATGTAACATTACATGCGGGTGAACTCAGCAAGGATTACGCATCACAAGATGGTTTAAAATTTCATATTCATGATGCAGTCGTCACAGCCGGTGCTGATCGAATCGGTCATGGCGTTGATGTCGCTAATGAAGATAATTTTCCACAGCTACTGCAGATTATGGCTGAAAAGCGCATCATGGTGGAAATCAACTTAAGTTCAAATGCGGAAATTTTAAATATTGAAGGTAAAGATCATCCGTTACCATTGTACTTGCAATATGGCGTTCCCGTTGCACTCTCTACTGACGATGAAGGCGTCACACGCGACATCCTTACAACAGAATATGTAAAAGCAATTTCAACATATCATCTTGATTACGCCGTGTTGAAAAATATGGTTCGCAACACCATCAGTTATGCATTCATCCCGGGCGAGAATCTCTGGCAAGATGCGGATTATCGCAGCATGCAGCCAGCGTGTGCACACTCATTGGATTCTGAACAGCCTAAAGCTGAGTGCCGATCATTATTAAAATCCAGCGAGAAAGCTGCTTTGCAGTGGGAACTGGAAAAACGATTCATCACATTTGAAAGCAAATTCAAAGATTAACTATGGAAATCAAACATAAACTGCCGTTAGTCACAATGTTGCTGCTGATCTCATTCGCTTCCGTGAATGCAGTCATGTTCACTCCAGCATTACCTGATATCGCGAATTATTTCGCGATATCACATGATAAAGCACAGCTTACAATTTCATGGTATCTCATCGGCTATGCCTCAGGACAATTGATATATGGTCCGCTCGCAAACCGTTTCGGGAGAAAGCCGACTATTTACGGCGGCGTGATCCTGCAAATCATCAGCAGTTTAATTTGCGCGGCATCAGGTTTTATTCACTGGTATCCTCTTCTCGTGATCGGCAGATTGCTTTTAGCCTTCGGTTCGGGCGTCGGATTAAAAATGACGTTCACTCTCGTCAATGAATGTTATCCTCCTAAAGCCGCAGCAAAAATGATTTCATTTCTCATTCTTGCTTTCGCAATCACACCAGGTCTGTCCGCTGCGCTAGGCGGTATTCTCAATCAATCATTTGGCTGGATCAGCTGTTTTTATGCCGGCGCTGCATATGGTTTAGTATTGCTGGCATTCGCTTACCGTTTGCCGGAAACACTTGCGCAACTCGATTTTGATGCCTTGAAATGGCCGCACCTGATTGAAAGTTACGGTGTACAATTCAAAAATCAGCGACTGGTTGCAGGCGCGCTGATGATGGGTACTTCAACTTGTTTCGTCTATACCTTCGCAGCGATCGCTCCATTTGTAGCAATCAATATGCTGGGCATGGCCAGCGCGGAATATGGTATCGCAAACATTTTACCTGCTGTTGGTCTTGCCGTCGGCACACTGACTTCTGCAAGGCTGACTGAACGATTTGACTTCAATGCCATGATTATAGGCGGCCTTGCCATCGCCGCAATCGGTGTCTTTCTCATGTTTACTGCAACATGGCTGCATGGAGACGCCATTCATTCCATCTTCATCCCAATGATGATTATCTATCTCGGCTTGTCTGCAATTCTCGCGAATGCATCTACCATTGCCATGAGCGATGTCGAAGATAAATCTCACGGCGCAGCAGTAATGAGTTTTATCAATATGGGTACTGCGACAGTCGTCGTTCTTGCTATCGGCTGGCTGCATGTCACCACGATACTCATGCCGATATTATTTCTCGCTTATTGCGCCGCGATGGCAGTGTTTTACTGGATGGCGAAGTGACGCGCAGCGTCATCCCGAAACGCGTTTTGTGCGCCGAGGGATCTCCCAGATGTAGCCGTGCAGCCAAGTTGTTCTTACTATAGGTCGCCATCCCCGCGAAAGCGGGGATTTCCGGATGTAACCGTGAAAAAAAGGATTAACGAAAGAGATTCCCTCTTGCGCGAGGATGATGATGCGCACAATCAGGGAGATTCCCGCTTGCGCGGGAATGATAACGAATCCGACTCATCTTCTAAATCGCTGCCGCATGATCCTCTTGCAGTTCTCAATGCTTCTCGCCCCTGCTGTCTCTCAAGCGCAGCCTGATCCACCAATTGAGATATTTCATTCATTTTTTCTTTGGTTAATGTATTTTGCTCAGCCGCAAACATTGCCAAACCAAGAATGATTGCCATGCGATATTGATCTGGAGTTTGAATCAATGCAGGACGCAATTCTCGTAATTCCTGCAACTTCAGTTTAATCATTTCAAAGTCTGGTTTACTATCTGGATAAAACTTATCAGTTTCCCGAAACAAACAATATGCGAGCTCAAAGACGCCAGTTCGGCCGACACCAGCGCTGCAATGCATTGCCAGATTTTTTTTTGCATTCAGAAATATTTCAAGCAGTCTTTTTATCTCATCACAATCAAATGTTGATGCCTCGAAATCGCCAAACTTAGAAAAATGATGCACCATTATTTCGCGTGATTTGCTTTCATGTGTAACAGATAATTTATAAGTAACAATCTGACCTGTCTCACAAATCTTCTGGCTGGTGACGTCATAATTTATTTTATTCAACATCGCTTTATCATCAGCATCCAATTCATTTTGCTTTTCATCAGCAAAATAAAATAAATAACCTCTTTTGCTGCAGCGTCCATCATTAGGATCTCCTGCAGCAATAACATCACTAACGGGCGTCACATCACTTAGCAGCACTTCCATAAATCGTTTGCTATGACTGGAAATATGCTGTGCTGGTCCTTCCAGCAAAATGTGGCCTTTTTCCCCTTGCTGGATAAAATTGGCATTGTAATTCGGGAAACGTTCATCATATTTCGCACGAATATTATTAAATCTTCCTTTACTTTTACATGTGCTTTTATCGTCATCAAAGTTCTGAATTTCATAAGGATAGTTAGCATTATCAATTCGGATATATTTGGCAGTATCTGAAAATATTTCATCGAACGGCGGTGTCTTGGCGGGGAGTTTAAGTCGAAACATGTCATTCCTTAGTTAAATAATCAAAATAATTCACGGTTATATGACGCAGCACGTGCAGCTGCAACAGTAATTTCCTGCTTGTTAACCAGTTCACGTAAGTATTGATTCATCGTACACATACCGATATCGCCGCTGGTTTGTATGGTACTTTCCATATGTGAAATCATGTCTTCTCTGATCAAATGACGTATGGCTGGGTTTGCCAGCATGACTTCAAATGCCGCAATACGGCCGTTTAATTTACGCTTCACTAACGTCTGGCATAATACAGCTTGCAGCGTTTCAGCAAGCAACATTCGCACTCGAGGTTTTTCTGTTGCGGGAAACATATCAATCATGCGGCTGATAGACATAGGTGCAGAACTTGAATGCAGCGTTGCCAATACAAGATGACCGGTTTCAGCTGCTGTTAACGCAAGCCGTATCGTTTCAAGATCCCGCATTTCACCAAGCATTATCACATCAGGATCTTGCCGTAGCGATGCCCGCAAAGCAGTTGCAATATCTGGTGTATCGCGCCCGATCTGAATTTGATTGATCGCGCTTTTCTTAACTTTATGAATGTATTCAATCGGCTCTTCCAGAGTGATGATATGACTATTATTGGTGACGTTAATATAATCCACCATTGCTGCGAGTGTTGTACTTTTGCCAGAACCAGTTGCACCAGCAACAATAATCATTCCCTGCGTCAAAGATAATAAACGTTTGATGACTTGCGGCAAATTCAATTCATCAAAACTGGGCACTGTTATCGGTACCACACGAAACACCCCCGAAATCCCATGAACCTGATGCAGCAGACTGACACGGAAGTGACCCAGATCCGAGAAGGAAACCGCGAGATCCAGTACGCAATCTCTCTCAAAACGCTGGCATTGTTCTTCTGAAATTGTGCTAAAAATTAGCTTCTCGGTTTCTTCTGCCGTTAAAGTCGGAAAATTTTCGATAGGAATGAGTTCACCATGGATACGCAATAATGGTGGCTTGCCGGGTAATATATGCAAGTCAGAAGCATGCCGCTTCACTGCCATATCCAGTAATTGCTTGATATCCATGAATTTTTCCCCCAGAGCTTGGGTTTATTTTATTCTGATGTGTTTATTATATCACCAGAAATTATTTGATCTGTGCTGACAATAACGAAAAAGAACATAATTTGCACATTTCATTTTATTGTGTAATCTCTTTATAATAGGCGAACAAAAACTAAAACATCTTGCCGGAATAATCAACCATGATAACCGCCAGAGATTCTTCTAGCGTAGGGACTCAAAAGAATTCTGAGTTGCAGGATACCGTTACCAGCGGTAACCTGCTATACCAGAACATCAGCAGCGATGGCGAAGCTCCCGCATATCGTGAGCAGACTGTTGCAGATTTTATTAATATCCGTCCCACAGCAGATATCCCGCAAACCAGCATGACACCGCTGCAAATTATTTTGAAAACATTGCGGTTTGGACTCGGATGCTGCACCGCATTCAAGTCATCTGATTTCAGTCCACTTACACCAATTAACACTATGTACATCTGGAGCAGAGGTATCTTGAATATTGAGGCCGGCAGACATTCCTATAATGCTGTCAGGCAATACTGGCTCGATACCTGGGAAGCATACAGCAATGATGGATTCGGAAATCCTGCATTAGGTTTAGTAATTTCTTCCATAAAAGTTGCAGCGGCAATTTTACCGTCTGCATTAGTCGGTCTCGGACTTGGTACGCTGATAAATTATTACAGAGAAGAAATTAAAGGTAATTCGGTATTAAGTTTTTTAACTCAGCCAACCATGGCGCGCATCATGACCGGATTGATTAGTCCATGGCTTTATTTTGGTATGAGAAAATTAATAGATCATTTTTTCCCGCCGCATAATCAACAGGCAAACTCGAATGCACCCATTCATCCTGTACAAACAGCTATTCTTGCCGCCTTCAGTGTTTATGACGCATTAATTATTTACGACTTTATCCGCATTCTGGTGCAGACATGGGCGCCGGAATCAGTATTTCTTGTCAGCCCGCAGACTGCTCTGCTTGCCATCGCAATTTACTTATTACTCTCGAATGTAATAGACCCATATGTATTTGGCCCCAGCCCATTATACGGGCCGCCGCCTTTTGATGTGTACGTAACAAATGAAGAAATTGGCAATATAGAAAAATTCCAGCAGCTGGTTTCTGATAATGCCGATATTCCAGATGTAGATCTTTTTCCAAATGCAGATATCGAACGCAAAAATGTGCTGCAAGACAAAGTCAAAAATGGATTGTTTTATGCTGCCTGCGCATCGGTTGCCGCAAGTGTTGGTGTCGCTGCGAATGAAGTTATCTACCGCCTCGCGGGTGACAAAATGAATGCATCTGAAGCTGCACGCACAATTGGAACAGCTGCAACAGTTGCAGCAACAGCAGCCACACAAATTGCGCTGGATAATGCAGGACCATGGATAATCAACAAAACAAAATCGTGCTGGGCGAATTTATTTAATCAAAATATTCAACCAAAACGGCCGCCTCCGCCAACGTATTTGCCGGCGGCGCCAATACATAGGTAAATAAAAACATGATAGACATTATATATATATTCATCTTGTTCTCTCTGTTCTCAATTTTAGTTCTACTGAAGCAGCGACACATTTCCATGAGTTCTCGTGTGATGATCAGTTTGATCATTGGTGTTGCCTTCGGCTTAATAGTCAGGCTGACAGCGCCGGATGATTCAATTACGAATCTTGAAAATATTCTGAGTCTGCTTGGGAGTGGCTATCTCGCATTTTTGAAAATGCTCGTCATACCTTTAATTCTTACTTCTATCATTCATGCCATTATTAACCTTGGCGCAGATAATGATGGTATTCTGAAAACGGTCAGTTTCCTCACTTGCATTCTCCTGCTTGCCACCACAGCATTGTCATCTCTGATTGGCCTTGGTGCCGGTGTATTTTTTTCAGTAGGCAGCGGCATGATCATGCCGACTGATGCAGCGGCACCTTCACATCAATACAACGGCTTTATTGATACCCTGCTGCATATGATACCCAGCAATCCAATTGCAGCCATGACTGCCGAAAATACTGTCGCTGTTGTCATATTCGCTGTGATGATTGGCATTGCCGCACGCACACTGGATACAGTTGATCACGACAAGATGCAGACTTTCAGAGAATTGATTGCATCGTTATTCGCAATCGTTAAGAAACTGGCGCAGCTGGTACTACGTTTTACACCCTATGCAATTCTCGCATTGATGTCATTGATGATTATCAAACAGGGTTTTGCATTATTATCCGGCGTGATGAATGTTGTCGCAGCGATGTATGCAGCAATGCTGGGTGTGATGATCATGCACATGCTGCTGTTGATGTTATTTGGATATCATCCATTATGGTATTTACAGCGGGCGGCTGCGCCTTTATTTGTAGCATTCACTACCCGCTCCAGTTTTGGAACGCTGCCGGTCACGGAAGAAACGCTGCATAATAAATTGAAGGTCAATCAGGTTATTGCTTCCTTCACTCCAAGTCTGGGTGCGACGCTTGGCATGAATGCCTGTGCAGGCGTATACCCTGCCGTGCTGGTCGTCATGGTATTAAATATCATGCATATACCGCTCACTTCATCGATGATAATTTCTGTGATGCTGGTTAATACCCTGGCTTCACTTGGCATTTCAGGAATTCCTGGTACCGCTTACATTGCTGCGACGATTTCTCTGACCAGCCTGAATCTACCATACGCAGTCATTGCTCTCGTACAAGGTGTGGATCCCGTGATTGATATGGGGCGCACGGCAGTGAATGTAAACGGTTCCATGATCACTGCGTTAATCACACAACGGCTCGCACGAAAAAGTCTAGCAGCGCAACAACCACAATCTGTCGAGATTATTGCCTCATAAACAAGGCAAAAGATATGGGCACAGGCGAGATGCGCCTGTGCCGTTTTACATAAAATCAATAGATTACACCCTCTTTCCGGCCTCCTGCCCAATGCGATGATATAATATTCAGTATCAGGATAAGAAAAACATCATGGAGGGGTGTCAAATGAAAAGAATATTATCTCTTTCTATCTTCACAATCTCAGTTGCTGTTTCCTCTCAATTATTTGCCGGCTGTTATGAAGCAGGAAGGTTTGTATCATGCGGCGACTGCCAGGCAGGTTCACCGTATGTCACTGAATGTCAGTGCACAGACCCAAACGTGATCAGACATAATCCCTGCATGTCGACAGCTAAATATTGCCAGGTGTTTGGCAACGTCGGTGCAAGATAAAGCAAGATGAAGCGTAACGTTACGCTTGATCTTCTTTTTTAACGATTTTCATATAATTAAACATTTTCACAACTGCGGCGACTCCATCGGTATTGCTGGCAATATCGATCGCTGCATCCGCTTCTTCAGGAAGCACCGTGCCCATCAGAAAAACGGTACCGCGTTCTGTAACTACTTTTACTCTTGATACATCAAGATCATCAGATGCAATCATTTTGCTTTTCACTTTTGCAGTAATCCAGGCATCACTCGCCCTCACCATGGATGATGAGGGGCTCGCAATTGACAGCATGTTATAAACGCGCGATACGCCTTCTATGCGCTTGATGCGAGCCTCTGCTTCTTCTTTTTGCCAAACCTCAGGGACTTGACCAGCAATGAGTACTTCACCGCCCACAGTCGCCACATCAATATTGGTGTTGTTGAAACTGGGACGATTGAGTTCGTGCGTTGCCTGCATCGAGATGTACTGGTCGCTGATTTTCTTTTGCAGACTCTTATGGTTGTATGCAGCTTGAGCGCCGGTCACTGCAACATTTGCAGCACATGCGGCCATTAATCCAGTCATGAATATCACAATAAAAATCTGCATTTTCATGGCGACCATCCTTATCGCGGTTAAGGGTCTGTTGTTAACTCGCTTTACAGCTGCAAAACGAATTGTCAGCCGACCCTGGGTTTTTCCGTTACCTCAGTTTTCAGATCATGCCCATACAGCAACCTCAGTTTAGCATTAGCCTTGGTTTCTGCAAAAAATTTATATTGGTTGGATTCCCATATCCATTTTTGCGGATCCGGCAAATTGGCGATTTGCGGCGCCTGAGCCGGCTTGGCTGGCTGGTTCGCGGGCTTATTCATCACAAAAATAACTGGATGCGGCGCCTTGGCAAATATTTCAAGATAGCGGTCAGACATTTCGTATTGGTTAACACGTGAGAGATCCCACAACATTAACTCTTTGCTATTCGTCACGAATGGGATCATGACTTCCAGCATTTCCTGAAATTTAGGCTGATGTGATATGGCAGGCGTTTGGTCTTTTGCATACCAGCGGTACACATCAAACAAATCATCAAGAGCCTGATCAAACTCCTTTTGCAGCTGGTCACGGCCGAAGGTGTATTTGGCAGTTAAATATGTTGCCACATATCCTGCTGCAGCAATGTACATGCCCCACGCACCGCCAAACCAGGCAAACGTTTCCAGCGCCATCGCACTCAGCATTTTAATATCAAAACTCTGAATTGCATCACGGCGTGCGATGAAATTCTGAAGACGTTCGTCAATGAAAGTCAAATGCCGTCCATTTTGTGAGTCAAATTTTTCTAATTTGATATCAATATGATTTGCGTCAGTGACATTAGTCGGAGATGAAGTTAAACCAATATATGATCCTAAAGTTCTCAACATAAAACATTCCTTTTTAAAGACTTGTGTGGGTCCGATGTTAATTTACTAAGAAAAGCTACTTAATGCGAGCGGCAGTTTTGGAGGAAGCAGATAGCTTAAGATGATCGTTTATTTGTGTGTAAACATTGTCAACATCTGAGAAGGTTTGAATGTTATCTGTGCCGATTGCATGCAGCGCTTTGAATACTGCTCTTTGAATATTATTTTGCGGCCGCGGTTGAAATAATCCAAATCCATTGAATACCGGCATTTTCACTTCAAGAAATACGCTTGCCATCGCTTTGTTAACGGCTGGTTCAAGCATCGTTTCTAATCCTGCTTTATGTTTGCCAATCACAGAGTTCAAATGAGCATCACCAAGACTCTCAATCTTATCAAGCATGCGCCTCTTAGACGCACAGCTTAATCCCCTGCCAATATGATGGGTGTAAATATCCATGGAGTCTCTGCCAATCAGATAGTGCACACCACGCTCTTGAGTCGGGACATTTTTAACTTGCCCTGATGTCGTATCGCATTCAAATTTGAAACGGCCTATGAATAATTCAGCGAATTGAGATGTGGATGTATAGATCTGTCTGGCTATGCCAGGCAAATCATCAATGGTTGCTGCAGACTTAATTGCTAGTTTGTCATCCATGCCCACTCCTCTTGTGTTGCACGTATGATAGTTATCTTTTATTTCAGTATAACAAACAGTTTATATTCTGCCGGGAATTCAATATTAGGGAAATCCCTAATATTGAAATTGCCGTCATCCCCGCGAAAGCGGGGATCTCATTGATAATTTGATGAAATTAATTTAGGTCGGATATAGATGGAATCTTCACAACAGGATCAACATCAGCTTCATAATTTACACCCTGAATATTAAATCCGAACAGACGATAAAAATCATCGCAATATCCCTGAACGTCAGCGAGTTGTTTTACGTTTTCACTCGTAACTTGCGGCCAGATTTCTTCTATCTTGCTCTGGATGTCAGCTTGCATTTCAAGATCGTCCAGGCGAATGAACCCCTCTTTATCACGAGCAGGTGGATTATCCGCATATAAATATTGGCGGAGCAATTTATCCATTTGTTCGATACAGCCTTCGTGCGTTCCCTTTTCCTTCATCAATTTGAACAGGATAGAAATGTAAAGCGGTACAACAGGGATTGCAGCACTCGCCTGGGTTACAACTGCCTTATCAACAGAAACGATTGCTTCGCCTTGCAGTTCGGAGAATTTTTTCGTTAACTTATCTGCAGTTGCTTTTAAATGCTCTTTGGCTTTGCCGATCGTACCATGCATATAAACTGGATGAGTGAGTACAGGGCCAAGATAAGAATATGCAACTGTTATAAATCCAGGTGCCAGCAGATTCTCACTTGCAAGCATATCCATCCACATTTCCCAGTCTTCGCCACCCATGACTGCAATTGTATTCTCGACTTCTTCTTCATTCGCGGGTTCGATCGTTACTTCTTTTACTTCACCGCGAAATGCATCAACAGTTTTTCCTGTGTACGGTCTGCCGATTGGTTTTAAAACTGATGAATACACTTGACCGGTCACTGGATGAGTCCGACGTGGAGATGCGAGGCTATATATGACTAAATCAATTTGCTTGAGATCCTTGCGGATGAGCGCGGCAGTTTCTTCCTTGATGGCTTTTGAGAACGCATCACCATTTATGCTTTTGGCATAATGTCCATCCTGATGAGCAAGACGTTCAAATGCAGCAGTGTTATACCAGCCAGGCGATGCTGTACGTTTATCATCGGCTTCCTTTTCAAAAAATACGCCGATAGTTTTTGAATTGGCGCCGTAAGTAGCCGCGATTCGGCTGGCAAGGCCATAGCCTGTCGATGCCCCGATCACAAGAACGTTACGCGGCCCGTCAAATGTTCCCTGTTTTTTAACATAGTTAATCTGTTCCATTACCGATTTAGCGCATCCTTCGGGATGAGCGGTAGTGCAAATAAATCCACGAATTTTAGGTTGAATTATCATAATTATTCTCTTTTTTCTCTCTCTAACATTCCTCTTATTCGGTACCCGCACTGAGTCCCGGGAGGAGCGCATAGTGTACCAGCAATCTTTATGGATTCAACCCAGACCCATCAAGCATTAACAACCAGATGAATAACCAATTTTATGAGATGTTATTTCGAAATGTAAAAAAGGCTGATTTAGATTTAAAATTATTTATATTTGCGAATAGTAATTACATTCAAACATTCAGTAATCATACTTAATGTGTGTCCGTGTTCCCCGTGTTACACTCGTTACATGCTGCATCATTTCAGAAATGTCACTCGCACACATTAGTAATTTCCCTAATAGTTCTATACTTTTATGAATGCTAATGTTAAATTTATAATTGTATTGTTAACAATAGGAAGGAAACTCGTCATGGCAAGAAGCAAGAGAAAAGTTGTAAAAGCTGCAAAACCAAAACGTCGCAAAGCAAAAAAAGTTGCTACGAAGCGTAAAGCACGGAAGACAGCTAAGCGTAAAACACGTAAAGCTGCTCCAGCTAAAAAACGCAAATCAAAACGTAAGTCTAAATCTGCAATGGGCGCTGCTAAACCAGCTAAACGTCGCCGTCGCAGAAAGGCTGCTAAGAAGTAATAGTTGTAGCTTCTAAAAATTAGGCCCTGCTTGCAGGGCCTAATTATTTTTGGGGACAGCAAAAAGATAATTTCTATAATTTCATCGGCAGTATCATTAATTCCTTTCCATGCAAATGCAGATATTGCTGCAATAATAGCGGTGTCTGGTTGTGCAGAGTCCATTTTATAAAATTATCGTTAGAGAAGATTAGCCTGCTAGTAAAGAAGATACTATGCGGATATTTTTCGGCTACCTCATCTGCCAGTTTCTCCAGTTCGCTGACAGGGTCTGTCCCAAATGCAGTATAAGACTCCGCAGGGATTTCATACTGCAGGCAATACTTCACAAAATAATCCATCATCTTATTCACTTTACTTTGCATACGTTCCAGTTCAGTCTCACCGCGATAACTGTCCGCATCAACTTCACCAACGCTAATGAATACGAAATTCTTAAATTGGTTCGGAAACAATCGCATAATTGACAAAAGGGTATGCATTCCGACACTTAAACTATTAACAAATAAGATTGCAGTAGAATTATTGGGGTCTAGCGCATGCGGGACATACTCTGCTTCCAAAATTGGCTGACATAACAGATCATCCAGCTCGGCTAATTTATTTTTAACAAAAGCATAATGCCGATTGATCATGATACAGATCATGATAATGATTGCCGTTATCAATAAAGTAGCCCAGCCGCCGGCAGAAAATTTGAAATAGATGGTAATCAAAAGAATGCACGTGGTGATCAGACAAGCCAGCGCCGCAAGAAAGAAGTGTGCTGACCAGGCACGAGTACTGCGATGTCGAATCCAGAATACACTCACACCAAGCAATGATAAGCTAAATGTTATAAATACATTGATACTATACAAAACCACTAGCAAAGAAACTTTGCCGTAAGTTCCTATCAGCACAGCAATTGCCAATACTCCATATAATACAAGACCATTCTGAACAACCAGCCGATTTGATAAATATTGAAATCGCTTTGGCAGCCAGCTGTCTGCGGCCATGTTTGCAAGAACAGTAGGACCCGCCACAAACCCGGCGTTAGCGGCAATGAGCAAGAGACCAGCCTCAAGTTCGAGAGTTAACACAAGAATGGTTTGCCCTACCCAGCTGTCGCCTAGTATTCGTTGAAAAACGACAGCATTTAATGTTTTGCCCGGGATAGGCGCCGCGTTCCATAACAGATATAACAATATCAATCCGCCCGCTAGAAAGCTTAATGATACTGCCATGTACATCATTGTACGCTTTGCTGTTTTCGCTCTCGGCGCCGCAAAATGCTGGACGTTATTCGATACTGCTTCAATACCGGTATAGGTACCTGACCCAAGTGAATATGCATGTAACATCAGACCAATTACAGCAAACCACCCAAGGCTCGTAGCCATTAAATTTGTTTCACGTAATGCTTCAGGTACGACATGCACAATACCTTCGGAATGAGCAGCTATTCCATAAATTAAAATGCCGGCATGAAACACAATAAATCCGATAAAGATTGGCAGTAACACAATGATAGTTTCTTTACGCCCTCTAAGGTTAAGCATCATCAGGAAAATGATAAATCCAACGGCAACATAAATTTTATATGATTCCATTGTCAAAGGAAGGAAGCTGAATAGTGCGTCAGTGCCGCTCGCTACAGATATAGCGATTGTCAGAACATAATCGACAATCAGGGCAGCTCCGGCTACCAGTCCGGCATATGGGTGCAGCAATCTCGATGCCACTTTGTACCCGCCGCCACCGCCAGGAAACAATTCAATTACCTGGTTGTAGCCAAAACTGATAATGAACACGGTCAGAATAGTAAATGCCGAAATAAAAACTGCTAAATATGAATTGTCGCCTAATGCAAGATAAGCCTCTTCTGGCCCATAACAGCTGGATGACAAGGCGTCTGCGCCAAGACCAATCCATCCTAGAAAGGCAACCAGTGCCAGCCTGGATCGAGTACGTTCATCCAGCGGGTCGAGCGGCTTACCTAATAAAAATCGCTTGAAAGTCGAAAACATCAGTAAACCCTAATAAATTTGTCATTCCAACAGAGTTAATCAATTATAACTTGCCTAGATTATTGGATTATCGGTTTATCTGCTTCAGCAACCTTAACTCGAGGGTTATCAGGCAAAATCCTCATACTTGGCACTGCATTCACTATCACTTTGTTCTTTACCGATGCAGATTTTCTTTTAGATTTAGCCAGATTAGTTCTCTTAGCTCTTATATGAGAAAATGATTTTCTTGCAACTGTGCGTCTTTTTTTCTTTGATGCAGTTTTGATAGCAGCATGTTCACGATATATATTTCTGATTTTTTTCACTGCGGTATCCAGCTGCTTTTCAGAGGTGATTTGATCACTGGATTTTTTATTGATCTTTGCCTGCTTCTCCTGCTGATCGTAAAAACGGAATGCTGGTTCGGGTTGTTTGACTACCGGAATATTTTCAAGAGATGACTGATTAGCAACATTGTCATTATGTAAACTCTCATTCTTTGTTTCACTGCCGGCAATTATGACTTTATTTTTTTGTGGTTGAGCCTGATCAAGCAATTTTTCAGGGACTACTGTTGTAACGATTGCATTTGTATATGAAGGTACAACCTTATCAACCATCTTGGCTTGCTTTTCTTTTTGCCACCGTTTCAATTTTTCCATATCATCTATGGCTTTTTGTGCGGCTGCAAGTCGTGCGCGAGCTTCCTGTTCATCAATGGCCAGTTCTGCAAGTACTTTAGCAGTAGATTCTTTTTCGGCTAACTCTTTTGACGCTTTTGCTCTTGCAGCCTGAATCGCGGCCAGTTTAAATTCCATGATTTTCTTATCTGCTTCTTGAGAATTGCCGCCCATCACAACCATTTCACCAGTAGGACTTTCTATAAACTGCGACGGCACCGGATCATTTTCGCCAAGTATATAAAAATCATCTCTATTTACATCAGCGGTGACTATCTTGACAACCTGCTGCTTCTCAATCTGATCATTATTAATTATCTTATTTTTCGCAGACGGTGGTGTCGTAACAAGTTTTGCCTGCTGATTGAAAATCTCTTGTGTTTTCGATTGAACATCTTTTTTCGCTTGTTGCGCCACATCAACTGGCATAACAAATTCTACCGGTTTGTTGTGAACAACGCCTATAGAACGTCCAGGCATTGAGTTTGCTACACGTTTGCTCGGCTGACTGATAAAGATAGAATGCGTAGCTGCGGCAGCATCAACTTTATCTGGATCTGCATTTACTTTCGCAGTTGTAAATAACTGAATATTGGCATTAGCAGGCTTTTTACCTTCAATAAAAGCGTTCGCAGTTACGAATTTTTTTTGAATTTGTTCAGCAGGTTTTTCTTTTGAAAGAGCATTCTCTTGATCTGCTGTTTCTATCATTCGCGCCGCACTTACTAATTTATGTATATCAAACTCATTTTTTTTCACGTCAAGATTTGCATTTTCCGCATTGAGTGGATTGATCTGCATCTTGTCTGTTAAATCAATTTTAGTTCGTAAAAGAACGACTGGTTTATTTAGCTTGCTTATTGAAACCGGAACAGCAGCAGACTTTCCATGCAGCGTCTTATCAAAAGTTATTTTTTGCTGTTTCGAGTCTACATTTTCCGAATAGAGTATCTTTTTTATCTCCGCAGCAACTGGCTGCTTTTCAGCAACAATTACTGGCTTTGTTTCACGAACTACTTTTTTGTTTTTAGAAGCAACCCTCTTCTTGACTTCAGAAGCGTCTTTTTTATTACGTGTAACAATTGTTTTTTTCTTGCGGGCAGCAACATGCGTTTTTTTTGCCGCGGCTTTTGCCGGTTTTATCATGGTGGCAAATGATTTAGATTCTGGTATGTTAACTTTTGATGAAGGTTTTCTTTTCGCAGATCGGGCTTTAACTGAGTTATTCAAATGCACCGCAGGTTTCGCTCTCTGCGACTCAAAGGATTGCACGACTGGATGAAAAGAACTGGAGGCAACGCGCATTAATATATCTGGCTCGAAGTCATCTTTATCATGCATACGAGCTGATGCGAATTCACTTTGCGTGACACTACTTATTGTCATTATCAGCAAAGCGAAACTGCGCTTGAGCAACATGCATCAACATCCTTATTGATAATACAATTTCTAAATATAACAAACCTTTAGATTAAAGACGATACCTCTTGCCAAAGAATACCAGAGACACCTAATATGTTTACCTGTAAATGGTTTAATTACGAGCAATACATGGGCAACCACTCTAGATGTGTCTATAAAATACCCGAATTTAAGCTGCCTATTTCCGCATGCCGATAGCCAATTTCTCCAGCTTCAGTTATGATAGTCGACTTTTTATTCTCATATCAGGTGCCAACCCGTGTCAGAACAGTTAAGAAATATTGCCATCATTGCCCACGTTGACCACGGCAAAACAACTCTGGTCGACAAACTTTTACAGCAGACTTCTAGTGTTTCGAAGAAGGTAACCAATACCGAACGCATCATGGACAGCAACGATCTGGAGCGCGAGCGCGGTATTACCATTCTCGCCAAGAACACTGCCATCAAGTGGAATGACTATCGCATCAATATCGTTGATACTCCGGGACACGCGGATTTTGGCGGAGAAGTCGAGCGTATTTTATCGATGGTTGATTCAGTATTGCTGCTGGTAGACGCAGTTGACGGTCCAATGCCGCAAACACGTTTTGTAACTCAAAAAGCCTTTGCCCGCGGTCTCCGACCTATCGTTGTCATCAACAAAGTTGACCGTCCCGGTGCACGGCCAGACTGGGTAATGGATCAAGTGTTTGATTTATTTGATAATCTAGGCGCCACCGATGAGCAGCTCGATTTTCCTGTCATCTATGCATCTGCGCTCCTCGGCTATGCAACCAGAAATCTGGAAGACACAGGAGTCGACATGACTCCGCTTTTTGAAACAATTGTTGAACATGCACCTGCGCCTGTGATTGAAGCTGAAGGCGCATTCCAAATGCAGATTAGCCAGTTGGATTATTCCAGTTACGTCGGCATGATCGGCATCGGCCGCATTCAACGCGGCAACGTCCGCACAAACATGCCCGTTTCGGTCATCGATCGTGAAGGCAAAATCCGACAGGGCCGTATTTTACAGGTTTTAGAGTATCTGGGGCTTGATCGCACTGAAGTTCCTGTCGCCAATGCCGGCAATATCGTCGCCATCACTGGTATCGATGAGTTAAAGATTTCAGATACTATCTGCGACCCAGCCAATGTCGAGCCATTGCCGCCGTTAAATGTCGATGAACCAACCGTCAGCATGACTTTTCAAGTCAACACTTCTCCATTTGCCGGCAAAGACGGCAAATACATCACGACACGACGCATTCGCGACCGTCTTACCCAGGAATTAATGCATAACGTAGCATTACGCGTCGAAGACACCTCTGATCCTGATAAATTTAAAGTATCAGGCCGCGGTGAATTGCATCTATCAATCTTGATTGAAAACATGCGCCGTGAAGGTTACGAACTCGCTGTTTCTCGCCCAGAAGTTATCACTAAAATTGTCGATGGTGAAGTACACGAACCTTATGAAACTCTCGCTATCGATGTACCGACTGAATTTCAGGGTCCTATCATGGAAAGACTGGGTTCACGCCGCGGCGAATTAAAAAATATGCTGGCCGATGATAAAGGCCGCGTACGCCTTGATTATGTCATTCCATCCCGCGCCTTAATTGGATTGCACACCGATTTTCTCACCATGACTTCCGGCACAGGTATCATGCATCACGTATTCAGTCACTACGGACCCGCTGGAAAAGGTGAAATGCCAGGCCGTCAAAATGGCGTACTTATTTCCAATATGCAGGGCGTTTCGTTGGCCTTCTCTTTATTTAACCTGCAAGAGCGCGGCCGTATGTTGATTGGGCCGCAGACAGATGTCTATGAAGGCATGATTGTCGGCATTCACTCGCGCGACAATGATCTCGTAGTAAATGTCTGCAAGGGTAAACAGCTAACTAACATGCGCGCATCCGGCTCTGATGAAATGATCATCCTGACTCCGCATATTCAGTTATCACTGGAACAATCATTGGAATTTATCGAAGATGATGAACTTGTGGAAGTGACGCCGCACAATATTCGTCTTCGCAAAAAATTCCTGAAAGAAAACGAAAGGAAACGCGCAAGTAAGTGACGCGCAGTGTCATCCCGAGGCGCGTTTTGTGCGCCGAGGGATCTCCCTGAAGCAACCGCGCATTTTGCGACGAAGCAACGTTACAACGCCTGAAAAATCTGCTCCGCCGCAGAAGCCGCCGCATCCTGATACGGCACAAACACCAAATCAACGTGCAGTTTTTTTGCCGGTTCAATTTCATTTTCATGGAATGCGCTCATGGCAATTTTGCCTTTAAATCCAACTTCGCGCAGTGCTGAAACCAGCATTTGATTCGTTTCATAGTGCGGAATCGTACTCACCACCCACTGCACTTCATCAAGCGGAAGTGTTTTAACAAACTCTGCATCTTCAGCGTCACCGTACCGTATCGGCATTGCGTGATGATGATGCGGCTTCACTTTGCGAGGATCAAAATCCACAGCCATCGTTTTCAAACCTTTTGTCTCGAGCAAATTTGAAAGATATTCACCATGCCTACCAAAACCATAAACGATAACATCAACTTTATTAATGTGAGATTTATTCACCGCGTCTTCACGCAAATGAATATTCCGTTCAAATATATCGAATAATTTAGAAATGCTATTATAGATCGAACTGGAACTATTAATCATGTATGTAGATAATGCGATCGTGATAATACTCATAAAAATAATCAAGCCGACCACATTGTTACTTATGTAACCCAGACTTTGTGCCAGAGCCGCAAGAATCAGTGAAAACTCACTCACCTGTCCCATCGTGATAGCAGTCATGAATGAAGTGTGTTTGCGGAAACGTGCATATCCCATCAACCCCATGACGATTAAAGGCTTCATCAGCAAAACAAACAGTGACAATATAATTGCAGCGGGAATATCGTTTGAGAGTGAATCAAACTGAAGTGCAGCGCCGAGATTAATGAAGAAAAAAATCAGCAGTAAATTACGCACAGTATCAAGGCGGGATGCAATTGACTCACGATAATGCGTGGATGCAAGCGATACACCGGCAAGAAAACCGCCAATTTCCTTACCAAATCCTAACGTATCTGCAGCTGCAGCCAACAGTACTGCCCAGGTAAGTGCAAATAAAATCATGAGTTCGCGCGTTACGGCAAATTGTTCCGTTATTGCCGGCAGCACTCCACGCATTAAAAGCATAATCAAACTCAGGAAACCAATGCCTTTTAATAGCAGCATAGTGATCCCCAACGCCAGATCGTTACTGGTACCAGCATCAATGTTGAGAGATGACAGAATGATAATGGCTAGTACAACTACAAGGTCCTGAACAATCAGAATACCAATTGTGATACGCCCGAACAGAGAATCAACTTCTTCACGATCAGATAGAGCTTTGATGATGATAATCGTACTGGAAAATGCAGTAGCTGACGCGACAATAAATGCGGGAAGAACCGGCATACCAAGAATATACGCCAGTAAAAAACCTAAACCAGTTGTTAAAATCATTTGGCCGAGGCCAATCAATAACACGACTTTGCCGAATGCTTTAATAGCATCAATATCAAGTTTCAAACCGACAATAAATAATAAGACAGTGATACCAAAACTAGCCAGCATATCAATTTCATCTTTACGAACAATGATATTGAAACAATAGGGCCCAGCGGCGATACCGGCAATAATAAACGCGAGTATTAATGGTTGACGCAGTTTTACAGCAAGCAAACCAATTACTGTCGTCAACATCAGCAGGGCAGCAAATTCATTGAAGTAAGTTGCAATCATCGGCACCACACCATTTCCATATAGTTATGATTACACAGACAAGGTCATCTTGTCGCTCACACCAACCAGCATCACGAGATCATCTGCCATTAAGACAGTATCAGGATCAGGATTTAAGATTCGTGTATTTCCGCGCTCAAGTCCCACAACCAGCCCTTGTACCTGTTCACGAATACGTGAAGTTCTAATCGTTTTACCTACGAATGGGTGATCAACACCAAGCAAAAGAGGTTTCAAAACAAAATCACCTGGTGTTTCAGCCTGCTCCTGAATAATTGGAGCGGTTTTGGTGACCCATTTACGGAATTCTTCAATTTGCTCATCATTACCGAGAACAATTAACTTATCGCCTGTCAAAATAACTTCTTCACCTCGCGGAGCCAGGATGATATTCGGTCCGCGATGTATGGCAACAATATTGACGCCATAACGCTGACGAATTTGCGCATCACCCATTGTTTTATTCACAAACGGAGATTTCCAGCCAACATCCATTTCTACAAAATGTGTTTCCCAGGGTGCCAGATCCTGATAGCGGGATTTTCTTGCCGGTTTCGGGCCGATATTGCCGACAAGCTGACGCTCAAACCAGTGATAAGATCGCTCAAGATGCCGGTATGACACAAAGAAAAAGATGATCACAAGCACCATGAATATTGCTGTTGTCAACCACGTGTGGAAATTAACAATACTGAGAAACAATACTTCTGCAAGCGTTAAAAACCATACGCCAAAAACTATTGGACTCCACACTGTCTTTGCGTAATCAGGAATTTTGACGTGACGAAATGAAAATAACATTCCCCAGATAAACGGCGATGAAAGCAATATCGCAACCAGTTCGCAAATCAGTTTTGCGTCACGTTTGTTATCAACAAGCGGCAATATTTCCGGGTAAACATATGTTTTGACGCACAAGAAAATGATTGCAACAAGTATACCATTCGCCAGCAGCCGCATGGTGACAGAACCTACCCATGGATTATTTTGTGAATTCGTCTGTGCGCGGAAAACCCAGGCAGTATAACTGTCGAGAAAGAATTTCACCCGCTCAGGTATACTCCTCTGCGCGAATTTACTGATATGACCAGAAAGGCGGATCATGTATGGCGTGGTAAACGTAGTGATGCCAGATACGGCAACGATGATTGGATACAACTTGTCGTTGATCACACCCAACGACAACCCCAATGTTGCGATAATGAATGAGAATTCACCGATTTGCGCCATGCTGAAACCGGATCTGATTGCAGTATTGAGACTTTGGCCGGTTAAAAATGTGCCTAGCGAGATAACAGTAACTTTACCAACAACCAGAACAAGTGAAATAAATAAAACTGCCTGCCATTGCTCCATAATGACAGCTGGATTAATGAGCATACCGACTGAGATGAAGAACACCGCGCCAAAAATATCGCGTATGGGAACAATCACGGTTTCAATTCGGTGTACCAGCACAGTTTCGGCAAGAATTGACCCCATGATAAATGCGCCAAGTGCAGTTGAATAATGAAAATGATTGGCGACCACGACTAAAAACAGACAAAATCCGATTGAAGCGACAGTCAGCGTCTCCTGACTGATGTAAGGAGCAACCTTGCGGAAAAACGGAGGCACCAGAAAGTATCCCGCCAAAAACCAGAAACCAACCACTAAAATTAATTTTGCGGCTGCTAATAAGATATCAATTGAAAATATACTGTTCGCATGTATTGTGGTCGACAAACCCACCAGCAATAAAATTGCCAGCAAATCCTCCACAATCAACACGCCAAAAATCACTTCAGCGAAGCGCTTGGTTTTCAAATTTAGTTCGCTAGTCGCCTTGATGATGATAGTGGTAGATGAAATCGCAATTGCCGCTCCCAGGAACAATCGGTCATGATAGTTCCAGCCTAACCATTCACCGGCGAAATACCCAACTATCACCATCATGCTGACGTCAATGACACCTGTAATGAGAGCGGAAAATCCAACTTTCGTTAATTTATGAAAGCTGAATTCCAGGCCAAGAGAAAACATTAGAAATATGACGCCGAGTTCAGAAATTATTTTGATGTTGGTTTCATCTGATATGAATGCGTATGGCGGAGTGTATGGTCCTATTATCATACCTGCGACCAGATAACCCAACACCACCGGCTGCTGAATGCGCTGAAAAATGAGCACGACTACACCTGCCACCATCAACATGATAGCGAGATCAGAAATCAGCGGGGCCAATTCATGCATCAGGAACCCTCTCGGCTATTTACGATAAAAGCAGATTATTCTGTACACAGGATAAAAGCTGTGCTGTTTCTCATTTTTTTGCAGAGATATTCAGCTTGGCAGCATAGCCTTGCATAATAGCGTAGGATGTGTCTTTTTCATAGCGTATTGCGCAATTATTTATGATTTTTTTTGACAAATTTACAATTAATAACCAACATATCAAGTTACAGTTCAATTCGCATATCAGCATAATTCCCGAAAAAAATTATGATCTACTTGTCATAATTTTTTAATCCTTTCAATAATGATCGCTTATTATTAATTTTTAATAATTTTTAAAAAAATAGTAATAATCTCATTACCTTTATATCAGCTGATTGTTTTAAACATTTATTGAACATGATCAATATGGTAGTGGATGTAAAATTATTACACAGTTATTACGGCGGTTAATTCAACATATCTCGCATGTGGTATAATAATATTATCCGTACAAGCAATGAAAATTCACAAAAAACCATGTTGAAAAATATTTTCATTGGTGGATATCAGAATGACTATAATCAAGCAGCCAAATGGAGAAAATAAACCGCTATATAAAAAATCGCCACTAGATGCCAACTATGGCGAACCAGATCAGGTTGCGTACTTAAAATTAGTGAAAGTTGTCCAATCACTCTCCCTCGCAAAAGACTTAAATACGATTTCAAAAATTGTGAGAAATGCTGCACGCGAATTAGCAGGTTCTGACGGTGCAACTTTCGTACTCCGTGAACATGATCTCTGTTACTATTTTGATGAAGACGCAATCTCACCGCTATGGAAAGGAAAAAAATTCCCCATGTCAGCCTGCATTAGCGGTTGGGCCATGCTAAACAAGCAGTCAGTAGCAATCGAAGATATTTATCAAGATGAACGAATTCCGGTTGATGCATACCGCCCAACATTCGTAAAAAGTCTTTTAATGGTACCTATCAGAACTGACCAACCAATCGGTGCCATCGGAAATTACTGGTCCCAGAAATATAAACCCACACAAAAACAAATAATTTTATTACAAGCCCTCGCGGACAGCACATCAATAGCAATGGAAAATGTGCAGCTTTATTCTAACCTCAATGACAAGTTAACTGATTTAACATATCAAGAAGAAAAATACCGTCAGTTATCAGTAAAACTCCAGAATTCACTCGATGAAAAAGTATTATTACTTAAAGAGACGCATTATCGCGTTCAAAATAATTTGCAATTTATTACAAAACTTTTAAATTTGCATGCTGACTCTACCAGCCTGAAAAGTGTCAAGTTTGATTTGCAAAAGAGTGTTGCTCGCATTACATCAATGTCATTAATACATGAGATGCTATATCAAAGTGAAAATCTTTCAAAAATAAATATGGAAGAATATATTAAGCAGCTTATTAAATACATTTATGAGATAACAGAAACTGATGCTCATTACATAAAAATATCAAGTGCAGTGCAAGATATCTCGTTGACAATTGATAAAGCAATCCCTGTCGGAATAATTCTAAATGAATTAATTACGAACTGTATTAAACATGCTTTTCCTGAGAATCATTATGGTAATATTTATCTATTAATGAGAAAAACAAATGGCAGGATTCACTTCTCTGTTTCAGATGATGGTCATGGTATGTCATCATTCACTGATGCAATAACTTATAAACCACTCGGATTAGAATTAGTAAAGATGCTGATGAAACAAATAAATGGTGAAATGGAAATTGAATGTGACAAAGGCACAAAAATCACAATTTCATTTCCAGAAAAATAGATGTGTCAGTCAGAATTTCTTCGATAAGTTTTAATTTAGATTCCTGGAATACGTCCATTATCCCCTTCACAAGCGGTGAAAAGACACACCCCAGGCTGCATTAATCACTTATCGATTGCTGATTGCCGTTATATGCGCATAACGTATTAAACTGTGTTGTAACAATTTGCTTGTTGAAATCACACCACGCCATTATCTGGCTATCGGTTTTAACAGCAATCACATCACCGCGTGAACGGCCTTGAATTCCTTGTGTGACCGCTGCATGCGTATTCATGCTGATGAGCGCAATGATGACAGCTAAAGTCCTTTTTTTCATAACTTTTCCTTTTCTTGATTTGTTCCCGGGTTACGTATTTAATTTTGCGCGTTATATATCAGATCAAGCTCACGCGCAGCTTTCACATCATCCAGTCTACGTACCGGCAGGGTATGTGGAGCACCAGTGACCAGCGCAGGATCGGTACGCGCTTCATCGAGAATCTTGATCATTGCATCCACAAATCCATCCAGCGTTTCTTTGCTTTCGGTTTCAGTCGGTTCAATCAGCAAGCATTCCGGCACCAGCAGCGGGAAGTACATGGTAGGTGCATGAAAACCGTAATCGAGTAACCGTTTGGCAAAATCAAGCGCGGAAACATGTAATTCTTTATTTTCCTTTTTCAGCGTGATGATAAATTCATGACTCGCACGGCGATCTGGATATGCAAGCGTAAAGCCGGCCGCTTCGAGACGCGCCATAATGTAGTTTGCATTCAACGTTGCAAACTCAGATGCACGGTGCAATCCTTCTTTACCAAGCAGACGCGCGTAAAAATATGCTCGCAGCAAAATGCCTGCATTACCCATAAACGCTGACAAGCGACCGATTGTTTGCGGACAATCTTTTTCAGTCAGCCAGCGGTATTTATCGCCTTCTTTGGCAACACGTGGAATGGGCAGGTATGGCAGTAAACGTTCATTCGCAACAACAGGACCGCTGCCTGGGCCGCCGCCGCCATGTGGAGTCGCAAATGTTTTATGTAAATTAAGATGCACAACATCAAAACCCATATCACCCGGGCGCACCTTGCCTAAAATGGCATTGAAATTCGCGCCATCGTAATACAGCAAGCCGCCAGCCTGATGAATAATTTTCGCAATTTCCTGAATTTTTTCTTCGAACACTCCCAACGTCGACGGATTGGTTAACATGATGCCGGCAGTCTTTGGCCCCACCGCCGCTTTCAGCGCTTCAATATCAACATTACCATCTGCTCCAGTTGGAATTTCACGCACTTTAAAACCACACTGCACAGCAGATGCAGGATTCGTACCATGCGCTGCATCCGGCACAAGAATCTCATCGCGTTCGAGATCATTGCGCGCGCGGTGATACGCGCGAATCATGGCAACACCAGCAAATTCACCTTGCGCACCAGCCATTGGTGATAACGCTGCGCCTTTCATTCCCGTCACAGATTTTAACATTTCCTGCAGCTCATAAAGACACGCCATCATGCCCTGACTGTTTTCTTCCAGTGACAAGGGATGATGATTTAAAAACCCATCCATCATGGCGAGTTTATGCACACCGCGCGGATTGTATTTCATCGTGCAGGAACCCAGCGGATAAAAGTGGGTATCAATGGAAAAATTCTTGCGTGATAAATTGGTGTAATGTCTCACTGCCTGCAATTCGGAAACTTCCGGCAACTGAGGTACATCTTTTCTTAGCATCGATGCAGGAATATCATCACAAACTTTCAGGTCGGCGCCTGGACGCTGCGACATCGCCCGGCGTCCTTTACGGGAAATATCAAATATCAGGTTGGACATGCTTGTTTCCTCCCTTCAAAAACGTCGGCAAGATGTTTCGCGTAAGTCATCATATCTTCTATTGTTTTGGTTTCTGTAGCACATACCAGGATGCAGTCACTTAATTCAGGATATGCATCCTTCAATGCATAACCGCCTTGAATTCCGCGCCTTGCAAGCTCAGCCAGCATGACATCAACTGGTTTATTCACACGCAAGACGATTTCATGGAAAAACGGACTGTTAAACACAGAGGTCACGCCTTGAATATTAGTTAAGATTTTCTTTAATTCTCTCGCGTGCTCATGACAGGTGAGTGCTACCTGACGCAAACCTTCCGGCCCGAGCAAACTCATATATATTGTTGAAGCCGTCACCATCAAGCCCTGGTTGGTACAAATGTTTGATGTCGCTTTCGCCCGACGAATATGCTGTTCACGCGCCTGCAATGTCAGCACAAAACCTTGTTTGCCATTCAGATCAACAGTACGGCCGACAATTCGCCCGGGCATTTGACGCACATGTGATTTCTTGCAGCATAAAAACCCGTAATAAGGGCCGCCTGATGACATGGGAATTCCCAGCGGCTGACCTTCACCACAAGCAATATCCACACCTTGCGTTCCCCACTGTCCTGGTGCTTTCAGTAATGACATGGCAACAGGATTGACAACTGCGATTGATAAAATTTCTTTTTCACGCGCCCAATCTGTCAACGCATCAACATCTTCCAGCACACCAAAAAAGTTTGGCTGTGGAATGACGATTGCAACTGTCTCGTCATCAAGCAATTGATTTAATGCTTTCGTATCAATTGCACCGGTGGCTTCAAGATATGGAACAGAAATTAATTCGATATTTTGCTGATATACAATTGCCTGAACTGCGGAGCGGTAATGCGGATGAATAGAAGCAGGCATCAGAATACGCGCACGTTTCTGTTGCTTTTTGCCGCCGAGACGCACTGCCATTAATACAGCTTCTGCGAGCGCGGTCGCACCGTCGTAAAGCGATGCGTTAGAAACTTCGAGCGCCATGAGGCTTGCCATCATGGTTTGAAATTCATAAATTAATTGCAGCGTACCCTGACTCGCTTCTGCCTGATAGGGAGTATACGCAGTCATGAATTCACCGCGTGCCGTCACATCCCACACTGCCGCTGGAATATGATGCTCATAACTTCCAGCGCCAAGAAAACACAGTAAGCCGCTGTCCTGACTAGCACGCGTGCGCGCAATGCGCGTTAATTCCATTTCTGATAACCCGTCTGGAATACTATCCAGCGGCGCGTGACGCAGGGAGTCGGGAATTTCATCAAATAATGTTTCGATTTGCTGAATACCGATTGTCTTCAGCATTTCCTGTATATCTTCACGCGTATGCGGAATAAACGGCATGCACCACCTCCGGCTTCAATTAGTGCGCTTCTGATGCTACAACTTTTGTATATTCGGCAGCTGATAATAATTCCGGAGCGGTTTTATCAAACGGACGCACGCGGACGAGCCAGCCCTTGCCGTATGGATCTTCATTAACGAGTTGAGGATTTTCTATCACAGCTTCGTTGATTTCCACGACTTCGCCGGGAATTGGGCAGTAAATATCTGCCGCTGCTTTCACTGATTCCACAACTGCAATTTCCTGACCGCCGTCAAAGTGCGTTTCCACTTCCGGCAATTCAACGTATACCAGATCACCCAGCATTGTCTGAGCGTGATCTGTGATGCCGATGGTTATCGTGTCATCATCTTTTTTAACCCATTCATGGGTTTTCGTGTAATGTAATTTGGCTGGAATATTACTCATTGTTGTTCCTTCTCTATTGAAAACATTTTCTTGCCGTTGCGCACAAACGGCGGCTTGATCACATGTGCGGGAATTTGTTTATTGCGTATTTCGACAAAGCATGTTGCGCCGATATCTGCCGGTACTCGCGCCAGAGCAACACTGTTTGATAACGTCGGCGAATATCCGCCGCTGGTCACTTCACCATTACCGCCATTTTCAGTTATCACTTTCTGGTGATTACGGATAATACCGGGACCATCAAGCACCAAGCCGACAAGACGCATTTTCACGCCGTTTTGCTGCTGATTTTCCAGAGCTTCACGACCGATAAAATTGCGGTCTTTGGGATCCATCGCAACTGTCCAGGCAAGGTTGGATTCAAGCGGTGTAACGGTTTCATCCATATCAGAACCATATAAATTCAGACCGGCTTCAAGACGCAGCGTGTCGCGCGCACCAAGTCCTATCGGTTTGATTCCGGCATTTAAAATTTTATTCCAGACAGCGGCTGCATCTTTCGCAGGAAAAATAATTTCAACGCCATCTTCGCCAGTGTAACCAGTTCGTGCGATAAACCAGTCTTTATCTTCGGTAAAAGTAAATGGTTTAAGATGCGCAACGTTATCCACAGCATCTGCAGGAATAAATTTTGGCAGTAATTCTCTGACAGCAGGTCCCTGCACCGCGAGCATCGCAAGATCAGCGCGCTCAGTCAGCTCAACATCATATGCAGCAGCGTGTTTGCGCATCCACGCCAGATCTTTTTCTCGCGTACCCGCATTTACGACAATGCGGAAAAAATCTTCTGTTACACGATAGACGATTAAATCATCCAAAACACAACCCTGCTCATTTAGCATGCAAGTGTAAAGTGCTTTGCCGTCAACCAGACGGTCAACATTATTTGCGATGAGGTAACGCAGGAATGCCGCCGCTTTTTGACCACGGCAATCTACTACACCCATATGAGAAACATCAAATACGCCAGCATGCTTTCGAACCTGATGGTGCTCATCCAGCTGTGACCCATAATGCAGGGGCATATCCCAGCCGGCAAAATCGACGATTTTCGCATTTGCCTGCACATGCAAATCATAAAATGGCGTACGTTTGGCCACGAGATTATCCTTTCGAGTGATAGCTACGTTGAGCGCGGAAGTATAGCCTTTCAGCCTATGCTTGTCATCCTTGTACATTTAATTACGCCCTATAAAATGACTAACCACCTTGACAATACGCATGTTGCGTTACACAATGTGCGTAATTAGAAAAGGGGATCTCATGAACTATTTTCCAACCTATCTGGCACTGGATGATGCATTCTGTAATCGCAAAGATGAGCTTAAGCGGATCAGTCATGATCTAAATGGCAATACCCCTATTTTATTAATCTCGCCCAGACGATATGGCAAAACCAGTCTCGCGTTAAATAGCTTCAAACAAATCAAATGGCCTTATGCACATGTCGATTTATATAAAGCTTTGAGTGAAGAAGATATCGAAAAATTTATTTTACAAGGCATAGGTCAATTGCTTGGGCAGATTGAAAGCACTCCGAAAAAGCTAATGCAGCTTGCAGGAGATTTTTTTGCAAGCATGCAAATTAAGGTTGTCCTGGAAAAAGCGGGGGTACAACTCGAGTTTAATCAAAACAGAGCCGCTGCAAAAGATGCTATTTTAAAATCATTAGAGAAGCTGCATGAACTTGCTAAAAAAAAGCAAAAACATGTCATTTTATTTCTTGATGAATTTCAGGTTTTGGGTGAGGTGACTGCTCATCATGCAATAGAGGCCGTCATACGCGAAGCAGCACAAAAGTCATCGCATGTGGCTTATGTATTTTCTGGCAGCAACAGACATTTAATGGAACAAATGTTTTATGACAGCAAGCGTCCTTTTTATAAGTTATGCGACCAAATCAAATTGGATAGAATTAAAAGTGAAGAATATGAAAAATATATTCAAAATGCCTCGCATAAAACCTGGGGTAAAAAACTGGATTCAAGAACACTCGAGAATATTTTTTTGCTTACTGAACTTCATCCTTTTTATATTAATAAATTGTGTTCATTGTTATGGATAAAAGATAAGCCACCCACTGAGCAGGAAAGTCATGATGTTTGGCTACAATTAGTTTTGGAAAATAAATCATTTATTGAAAGAGAGCTAGATTTATTAAGCCTTAATCAACGAAAATTACTTATTTTTCTCGCTGCAAATACTAATGTGGACGAATTATTTAGCAAGAGCGTAGCACAAATAATAAATTTAACGCCTAGCAGTATACAAAGATCAATAGAGCCGCTCATTGAAAAAGATTATGTTTTTATAGACGAAAAAAAATGTTATAGAATTCTCGATCCCCTTATTAAATCAGTCCTTAAACTTTCTTCATTTAACTAGAATATGAAGGAGTAAGATGAAGCGCTGGAATTTTTCGCAAATGCTAGACACCGGCAAAAAGATGTTTGCGAAAATTCATCGGCGTAAATATCACGCTCACCACAATCACGAAATACATTTTATGGCGCGTGAAATGGATGAGTGGCTGCCGCAAGGTATTCAATCACTGCAAAACGGCAGCTATTCACCGCGCCACTTAAAGCGTTATTACTTCGATGATGAGATGGTTGATCAGCTTCATATCTCAGACCGGATTTTTCAGCATGTTATATTGAAACAATTAAAAACAACTTTTCCGCATATCATGAACCCTAATTGTTATCACCTTCATGGT
>DATJFK010000032.1:0-15446 GCA_035495675.1 Gammaproteobacteria bacterium | reverse complement strand
AGCTGTGAATTTAATAAATCCACTAAAATAGCCAGTGTTGGAAACTGCGGCAGTTTTGCGTGATCGTTTATTAGCTAATTCATTTTTTAGGCCATTCGCAAAAGCTAAGTAGACTGCTTCAGGTCCGCGTGATATGTCATCTTGAGTTATAAAATGACTGTTATTGCGAATGCGTATATAGTCTTTAGCGTTTAATTCTTTTTCGCCTTTGCGAAGATGGGCAATTTTTATGAAAGCAACGATAAGAATTTCTCTTAAAACATCATTATCTTCGCTGCTTACACACTTGGTATTATCTATACATTGAAGCGACTTCAATTTATTATGAGCACTAGCAATAATCTTATAAATAGAATCGCAGTTCTCGGCATCATTGATGAGCTGAGAAGTCTCAATTATTAATGAACGATCATTATGTAACATATATTGCCTCGTTATATATTTATTCTGATTTCTATAATAAAGCCCGGGTGCGACCCAGACAGAAAAGAACATATTTTATACAAATTGAGTAATAAATGTCCAGTAAAATCTTATAATTATCATATTATTCATGTAGATATGTAGCCCGGGTTAGCGCGCTTTGTGCGCGTAACCCGGGAACAAATCTGACGTTATATTTGGTAATAAAACCAAATGATTGATAGGATAGTGGGCATGCAAAACGACAATATTTTATTTTCCGAATTCAAGCTAAACCAATTATTTACCCTGCGTAACCGCATTGTGATGGCACCGATGACGCGTGTGAATGCCACTGCAGAATTTGTACCGACGCAGCTTATGGTCGATTATTATTCCCGCCGCGCTGATGCGGGGTTGATTATCACAGAGGGAACAATCATCAGCCCTGATGCGCGCGGGCATGACTTCGTACCGGGTATTTTTTCAAACGAACAAATTGTGAAATGGCGTGAAGTGACTGATGCCGTTCATGCACGCGGCGGTTTGATCTTTTGCCAATTGTGGCATGTGGGACGAGTGTCACATCCGAATTTTTTAGGCGGCAAATTGCCGGTGTCAGCATCGGAAACAGTGATGACCGGCAGAATTTCCCGGTCTGAATTGATGTTTGGCAAATGCCGTGCATTAACCGTCGAAGAAATTTCCGAATTAGTAAAACAATATGCGCAGGCAGCAAAAAATGCGATCGCTGCCGGTTTTGACGGCGTTGAAATTCATGGCGCGAATGGTTATCTCATCGACCAATTCCTGCATTATCATACTAACCTGCGGCATGATGATTACGGCGGCAGCGTAGAAAACATGGCGCGGTTTCCATTGGCAGTTGTGCGTGCCTGTGGTGAAGCAGTGGGGTTTGAACGTGTCGCACTGCGATTATCTCCGGGCGCATATTTAAATGAAATCACCGGCGACATGCGCGATGGTAAAGTCTTTCAATATTTATTGGCAGAGCTGCAGCAACTTCCAATTGCTTATCTTCATACTGGTAATTTTGATCATACAAAAATATTTCCTGAACTTGATAATTTATCCATGACGCATTTCATGCGTATGTATCACAACGGCACACTTGTTGCTGCCGGTAGTTATGATATTGCAGCCGCTGAATATGGAATTAAGACTAATCATTTTGATCTTTCAGCATTTGGACGTCCTTTTATTGCGAATCCTGATCTGGTTTCCAAAATTAGAAACAACGAACCATTAGTGAAATACGATGTCAGTATGCTGAAAACACTGTATTAAAATGCATTGACCCTATTTTTGATCTGTGAGAAAAATAGTTGTTACTAAAAGGACTTGTTATGAAACGGACTTTAAGTGCTGTCATTTTATGTTGTGTCTGTACATTCTCGTGGGCTTACCAATTAAACGTTGATACTTATCAGAGAAATTTATATTTCAACGCCGGCGGCGGTTATAGTCTTAACCGGGTGGAAGGTGACAGTCATTTGGGCGCAGGAATGGGCTGGCCGGCGGATCATTATTCCGTGACAGGGATATCTGATACACCATTTATAATGGGTGGTTTCGGCTACATGTGGGACCGCAGCAATACCTGGCTGCCAAGCCAGAGTCTGGGTGTCCGCTTTATGCTGACACAGGCGGCTAAGATTACAGGTTATATCGATCAATATACTTTGCCAGAATTCAGAAATTATATTTATTCTTATGATGTGTCATTGTTTAATATTCTGGGCATATACAAACTTGATATAGTCAGTTTTAATAATTTCATGCCGTTTGTGACGATTGGCGCAGGTCTCTCAACTGCCAATATGTCCAGTTATACTGAAATGGCACCTTCAAACGTAACACCGCGTGTAAACCCGCAATTTAACGATAATATGTCTTTCAACCTTGCATATCTTGTTGGTGCCGGCATTGACTGGGCAATGCGAGATGATGTCTGGGTAAATCTCGAATTTGATTATGCAAATTATGGAATGGTTTATACCGGCAAGGGTGAAAACTACACTTCTCAGACAGGAAATTTTAATAATGAATGGCTCAAGAATAAACTTGCTGCCACTTCCATATTTCTTGGTCTGACGTTTTATCCTGCGTAACTCTAGGAGACAAAAATGAATTTGATGCGACGTATCGTGCTTTCTGCAGCGGTATCATTAGTAACTATCAATGCATATGCAGGAAAAGATCCTATTGGTTGGTCTCAATCTGGATCGGTACCGGCGATCACGAAATTGCATCAGAGTTATTCGGTCAGTTTTACAGTGACAAGCAATTTGCCCTTCACAATGCCAACGCCGCTCAAAATTTCTAATAATTCTACCCCGTCAAATCAGGTTACCATGCATGATAGTTGTTCGGGGCAAAAGTTGGCACCGAATGGTTCTTGCGATGTTGGGCTTGTTCTTGTTCCAACTCAGGCAGGAGAGCAGCAACTCAGTATATTTATGGAATATGGGAAAAATAAAGTCCAGATTCCCAAAACTCCAATCAAATCGAAAACATTGGCGGAGGCAGCTTCACAATTGCAAGGTGTGGCTACTAATGGTTTGCCGTCGGCGATTCGCAGCAGTTCGACCTATGTTTTAACATTTACATTTTCAAATACTGGATCGACGCCATTAACCGGGTTTGCATTTGCCCCGAACTCGAATAATTCTGCAGGCTACTCTCAAACCAGCGCAACTAACTGTGGGTCAACACTCCCTGCTGGTGGCCCAGCTTGCGTGATTACAGGTACTTTCACTACAACTGCTGGGAGCGGTGCTGTAAGTGTTGGTTATACTGGAACGTCGGGTTCTTTAACAGCAAGTCCAACAACTTCATCAGTTATCAATAATTCATCTGGGGTGGGTACGCGAACATTCAATTTTGTAAATAAATGTACGCAGGATATTGCTTTTGCAATGAATGGAGGAGGACTGGGAATATCTGGTTGTACCCAGGATTCAGATTGTGATGCGAAAACACATTTACCTGGTGCCTTTGCTTGCGGTATTACAGCGAATGGGGGTAAGGGCGGATGTTTCTGGAAAAATCCGGCTCCAACTGACGGCAATTTTGTTCTCCCAAAAAATACAGGAATGGCCACGGTTTATTTAACCGAATTTACATATACGTATACTCCACCATCTACACCAGAGAATCCAAATCCGGGACCTGTCACAGCTGTGTGGAGTGGTAATGTTTCGGGTCGTACTGGATGCACAAGTTCAACACCGGGCTCGTGTAATACAGCTTATTGTGGCAGTACAAAGACAGCTGCGAATGCCAACTGTGCTCCTGGAGTAGGGTTTCAGGTGCCGGCTTCACTAGCAGAAATGACACTCCAGCCATCTGGCGACAGTTATGATTTGTCTGTGATTAATGGCCTCAATGTGCCGATGTCTATGGCCCCAGACAGTGGTACAACTAATCCGAATAATCCATATACATGTGGAACAGCAGGTGCCATCACCGATCAGGGATCTGGTGCTAGCGGGACACTTGGTGCTTGTGCATGGGATTTGGGAACGAAAGCACCATCTTTCAGTTATGTGTGGGTTGCAAATGGCGGCACGACTTCATGTAGTTCAAACGCTACTTGTACCGCGATAGATGCAACCTATGCATGTGGGTTAAGTCTCTCAGAAATCCAGGCCAACACATCTTCGACACATTGTGCCACATGGTTAGGCTACTGGACCGCAGATCAAGTCTGTGGAACGAACGGCAATTATGATAAAGCACCATATAATTGCACGAATTCGGCCGATGGCGGTGTGAAATTTACACAAATGTATGCATGTGCAGGTTCACCAGGGGTCTATAACAACTCGTGTTATAGCAATGGTGCAACGAGCAGCTGTTGCGGCTGTCAGAATTGGCAAGATGCGCCAACTAGCCTCACCATTCCAGATGCTGCCCATGGTGTGGAGCAGTGCGTGGCCTCCAATACAACCTGGATAAACAATGCGAGAGATACCGTGTCATGGATTAAAGCCGCATGTCCTTCAAGCTATGTGTATCCGTTCGATGACAAGAGCAGCAGTTTTACCTGTAACAATAGTACGACTGCGAATAGCGTGAGTTACACCATTACATTCTGCCCAGGCAGCAATAATGGCGCACCAACTGGTACAACGCCAAGTTGATAGTTTAAAAAATCATAATGAGAAACTCATCGCCCGGTGAATATCCGGGCGATTTTTTTGGTTAACAAATTCTGCAATCTACTGCGGTATCGAAAAAAAATTGTTGATCATCTTCAGCTTTGGCGATTAATGCACGTTGTTGTTCGGCTGCAAGATCAATCAGATCTGCAATATCTTTAAGTCCACGAATTCTGGCTTCATCTGCAGCGGTGTAGTGAGAGTAATTACGGATAGTGAGATCAATGCCTTTAAAATTCAACAAGAGTTCGACAATGTCTTGATGTCCGCACTGGGCGGCTTTGCTGAGTGCGGTATAACCATCAACGTTTGCGGCATTCACATTGATATTTGATGCAGTTAATAATAATTGAGCGATAGTAGTGCGGCCATAAGCAGCTGCCATGATTAATGCAGTATTGTTATCTTTATTCGTTGCATTCACATCGGTGACTAATAAGTCTCGAACATTATTTTCCTGATTTAAAATGACAGCGATAATTAACGGCGTATTGCCATTGCCGTAAATCGCACTCAAATCGTTACGGAACATTTACATCACTCCTGCGTTCAATTTTTTATCTGCCTAACGGCGGTTTTTATTTGAATATTGGGGGTGGGAGATGCTAGAGGAAAGGCGGGTTGAAATCAACCCGCCGCTGGATCAGGCGATCGTAAATGATGCTATCATTGCTTTTGCAGCCGGTAAATCGGTTTCATATTGCGCAGCTGGGGCGGTGAAGTCGATGACAAATTGTGCATGTTTAGGATTGATGAAATAGATTACTTGTAGCTTTTTAACTGGCTGGCCATTCACCGTGTATGAGTAAACAGTGTATTTGCCATGATATCGTTCATTTTTATTTGAGTGCGGCGGCAATAAGCCATCGTCATCCACTTTGAAAGATCCGGCTTGCTGCTTGATGAGTGCTTCTTCATTATCACTGATCTGCTGCACGCTCTGAGCATCACCAGAATTTCCGATAGAAAAGACGGTAAACGATGACATACTGGATTCACTGCCTGCTTGACCATTGAAAACGATTTTACCGTTGCCATTATCAGTGGATTGCCAGCCGTCAGGATAAATCAACGAGTAGGTATTGTTTGGATCTTTGAACGTGTTGACTGATTGAGAAGACGTTGTGGTGCTTGCGCCTTCAGCCGATGTTGGTTGTGCGGCAGCCGATGTTTGTGTTGAAGTGTTACTCGTACCGGGCACAGTATCTTCATCGCCTTGTGGCGCAAGTATCATACTTTCGATTTTCCAGCGGTCATTTTCCTGAACCAGTTGGTATGTGACTGGAGTCTCCAGTCCGCCGCGTGAAATGAGAACTGCTTTGACCTTACCAAAACCATTAATAATTTGACGGGAATTAATAGTGATGGATTCATTATTTCTCAAGCTGCTGTATTGTTTAATGAAGCTGATGAAAGCATTCATGGATGTCGCATCCTGGAATGCTTTTGAAGTGAAGGAATACGCAGTGGCATTATCTTCAATCCGAATGGCTTCCAGCTGATCATTGATGGGGGCAATCAGGCGTGAATAAGGGAGTATATAAAAATAATAAAAGCCAATCAGAAGCAGAGCAAATCCAGCAATCATCCATCCAATGTTCCGCGTCATGTGTTTTTTCATTCGATACATGACTTGCTCCATATTGTTCAGCTCCTAAATATTTATATTGTATCACATTTATTTAGACGAGCCGGTAGTTCCTGTCAAGGCATCTATAAAGCGATTCCAGCCCGAACGGATGGAATCATAAACAGAGCTGCTGCTATTACCTGAATTGTCCGACTGATGTGATTTAGCCACTGGCTTTGTCTGATGCTGGGCGGGCTGCTGTGAATTCGTTGAAGTTGTTGTATCAGCATAGGTGTTGACAGCTGAAATAATACTTAGGATAGCGAGGGTGAGTATTAATTTCTTCATTGTCATAACTCCATTTCATATTAAAAAAACGGCAAGCACATTGCTTGCCGTGTCTATTTAACCTCTTCGCACAACTTGCGTCATACGAAGAGGAGTAACAAAACAAAACAAACAGGTAGACTAATTTTTTATTATTCTGATTTCGTCCGGGAAATCAATTTATAGTGTCATTAACTGTCAGCTTGTTTTGTTACAATTTTTCTTCTTCTGGTAGCTTTTATCGTAACACTAGCTGCCACCTGTTACCAATTGGGCGTTTCCCTATAGCAGTCGAAGTAGCTGATTATTTATAGAAAAAATAGTCTCTCATTAATTTAGCCGAGGAAGTTAGCCTTTGCAGCAATGGTTTACGTTCAGCAAAGCAAATTTCGTATATATTCGCGCTATGGCATTGACTTAATAGATATTCATCACTGGTTTTGATCTCATCTACCAGTTGCAGGCCCAATGCCTGCTGCGCCAGCCAGTGCTCGCCGGTTGCAGTTTCCGCGAGGTTAATTTGAGGGCGGTTTTGCTTGATCAGGTCTTTAAATTGTCCGTGAATTTTCTCAATTTCTTCCTGTAATTTTTCACGTCCCGCATCAGTATTTTCACCGAACATGGTGATGGTGCGTTTATATTCGCCCGCTGTATGCATTTCGAATTCAATATCTCTGTCCTTGAGAAATTTATTAAAGTTTGGCATTTGCACGATCACGCCGATTGAGCCGATGATTGCGAAAGGTGCGGCAATAATTTTATTTGCAGTGCACGCCATTAAATATCCGCCGCTTGCTGCGACTTTATCAATCGCGACAGTGAGAGGAATGCAGTGATTGCGAATCCTCATTAACTGAGCTGCACCCAGACCGTAACCATGTACAACACCACCTCCGCTTTCTACGCGCACTAAGACTTCATCTTTTGGTCTTGCTGCATTTAAGACTGCATTTACTTCTTCTGTTAATGCAGATACCGAAGACGCGCGTATATCGCCGTCAAAATTAATGACATAAATATTTTTTGTATCCGCTGCATTTTCATCCCGCTTTTTTTGTTCTGCTTTCTGATCTTTTAGAAACTTTTTAAATTCCTTTTTTGGCAGGATTTCCTGCATGATCATTTCATTATTTTCAGCGTATTTTTTATTAAGATTTTTAATTGATAGCTGCCCTGTTGTTTTGTGTTTGGATTTGGCTAACAGGATAAAGAAAGCGGCTAGAATGATGAGAATAATTGCGAGAATGATGAGTGATTTCGCACTAAATAATGCGAGTTCAAGTAATGTCTGTGTCATAAGTTACCTGCTTGGGCGGATTAATAAAATTTTCTGATGTTTTCCATTTTCATCAACAGCAATCATTTTGTGTGACCAATTGCGGTCAACTTTATTGGTGAAAACGAGATCTGGCTGCATCTCAGGATTTGGCACGCGCTGTTTTTTGTAAACCCAGCTGTATGTCCGCGGGACGATTCCCACTGTGCCAACCCAGATCGGCAATTTATTTTCAGCAATGATGCGGCTTGAATCCCAGATACGCATCACCACAAGATTTTTAATGCCAGGCAGGTTTTTAGTCATGATGAGAGCGGGAGTTTTATCCTGATATTGCGGTGAAATCATTGGCAGATATTGTGTGCTGCTGATGTCTGCGACACGATGCATCATGCTGATCCAGTCACGTTCCGGCGGCTGCGACCAGCCTTCGCTTATTAATGTTTTATTAATTTCTTCAAGGCTGCCTACCCATTGAATGTTGATGCGCTGAGATGGAAAACCAAACAAGCTGGTACGTTGAGAAGGGATTTCATTATCATCAGTCCACCAGTCAACCATCTTCACTGGTATGACGGGCCAGTCTTTCTGTGTGTAATCAGCAACGAGCTTTGTCATGTTTTTGTGATGATATAAACCATAGCTTACTGTCATGCAAACCAGTACGATTGCAAATAATTTCGTGGCATTTACATGAATTACTTTTGCGCGTTCGTAAGAAATAATGACAAAACACAAGATAGCGCTGGCAAGCAGCCATGCGCTGATGACATCGGTAAACCAGTGTGCGCCTAAATATAAACGAGAAACACCTACCGCTAATGCAAGTAGAAATGCTGCGGTATAAATCATCCAGCGCCATTTTTTATTGTGCATTGAATTGGCGATTAAAAAAGCGAGACCGATATACAAGATGGCGGACATGGTGGTGTGTCCGCTCGGCATCGAAAATGTTTCTGCATTATTCATGATGCCCCAAGGGCGGGTGGATTCAATCACATGTTTAAAAACGAAAACGCTGCCGGCTCCAAATATTCCCAGCATGAATGCGTGTGAAGCTTCGCGGAAATGTTTGGAATAAAGCAGATAACCAAATATCACAATGATGACGGGATAGATTACTTGTTTTTGTCCAAGCAGGGTAATGTCGATCATGATGTTATCCAGCCAGGGCTGGCGTGCGCCCCGGAATAAATGAAATATTGCTTCATTTACTGTCAGTGATGCTGCGCTGTATTGTTTGACATAAATTGCGAGAGCAATGAAAAGCGTACTGAAAATGAGAAAATAAAATGCCAGATTGAGCTGCCCATGTGCGCGGTGTTTATCATGATGTTTTAAGATGACGGTGATGGGATATAACACACGGGATGTTTTCATGCGTTTCCAAATCCAGTTTTGCATCTGGTCAATCTGGATATGAATAAGTTGCAGGATTTTGTAAACCAGCCAGCAGCATAATGCAAAAAACAATAGTCCCATTATGAGACCCAGTGTGACGTGCAGCGCAATATCAGGAGGTAATTCCATGGAAGCTGCACCAAGAATGATACCGGGAAGCATGTATGCAGGTGCCCATCCGATAGCAGAAGTGACATTGGCGATGGTGAATTGTAACGGCTTCATGCCGAGCATGCCTGCGACGACCGGTACTAGAGCACGGACAGGTCCAACAAACCGTCCGATGAAGACACTGGTAACGCCATATTTATGAACGAAGGCTTCGCCTTTTTCAAGAATGCCCGGGTTGTCTTTAAATGGCCACATTTGCCGCAAGCGGTCTTTGAAGTAATGTCCAATCCAGTAACTGATGCCGTCACCGACAATGGCGCCCATCATTGCCCACACTAATGTGCTCCATAATGGAATGATTCCAGAGCCCGCAAGAGCGCCGATAGCAGTCATGGTGACCGAGCCGGGAACAATAGTGCCAATGATGGCAACAGATTCCGAAGCGGAAATGATAAATGTAGCGAGACCTGCTAATTCGGGATTTTCATTTAACCATTGTAGTATGGGTGTCACAACTCCAGACATTACTTGACCTCTTCTCCAGCAGCTTGCTTATCAGCGTGATAGGAGGATCTAACCATGGGACCGCTTGCGACATTTTGAAAGCCAAGTTCCCTGGCGATATCTCCAAATTGTTTAAATTCATCAGGAGTTACATAGCGTGCAACCGGAATATGGAATTTACTTGGCTGCAGATATTGTCCCAATGTGACCATTTCGACATCGTGCGCACGCAAGTCTTTCAGAGTTTGCACGATTTCATCATTCGTCTCGCCCAATCCTAGCATGATCCCTGATTTAGTGGGAATTCCCGGATAACGCTTTTTAAATTCCTGCAGCAATTTTAATGAGTGTGCGTAATCGGAACCAGGGCGGGCCTGTTTATATAGTCTGGGTACGGTTTCAATATTATGGTTAAACACATCAGGTAATTCAGTGCCGGTGACTTCCAGTGCACGTTCAAGACGTCCGCGGTAATCAGGAACCAATACTTCAATTTTAATATGAGGGCTTTGCTCGCGTACTGCTTTGATGCAGGCTGCAAAATGTCCTGCGCCGCCGTCACGTAAATCGTCACGGTCAACAGAAGTGATCACGACATAACGCAGACGCATTTTAGCAATTGTGCTCGCCAGATGTGCGGGTTCATTTTCATCTAGTGGATCAGGACGACCGTGAGCTACGTCGCAAAAACTGCAGCGGCGGGTGCATTTGTCACCCATGATCATGAAAGTGGCGGTGCCGTGAGTGAAACATTCCGGAAGATTAGGGCAGGCGGCTTCTTCGCAGACAGTGACCAGCTTGTTTTCGCGGAGCAGCTGCTTCAGTTCGCTGACAGCTGGGGAGGCCGGGATGCGGACACGAATCCAGTCTGGTTTACGCATGGGGTTTTCAGTCGGCTCGATTTTCACCGGGATACGGGATAGTTTATCCGCGCCGCGTTGTTTTGTTGAGTCCATGGGTGATTGCCTCGTTTAACTTGCTGATTATATTAACTGTTTAACTATTTGTTTCATCGTTGAGCGTAGTATACCCTAAATTTTTCATTAAGTATTTCACGAGGCCGCGGCCGGTTTCCAGTGTGCTGCTAAGTCCCCCGAGCTCTGAGAATTGTGCCATTTGAAGTTGTGTAAAACCGCAGGGGTTGATGCGTGTGAATGGTTCAAGATCAAGAGCGACATTAAACGCGATACCGTGATATGAGCAGCCTTTGCGAATGCGCAAACCGATGGAGCAAACTTTTTTATTATTCACGTAAACGCCAGGTGCATCAGGATTGGCAGCTGCAGTGATGTTGTATTCCGCAAGCAGATCAATGACGGATTGTTCCAGCTGGGAAACAAGTTCGCGAACATTTATTTTTTTACGCCGCAAATCTATCAGCGTGTAAACCATCAATTGTCCGGGGCCGTGATACGTAACTTGGCCGCCGCGGTCAGTTTGTACGACTGGAATATCGCCAGGATTTAATACGTGTTCCGGTTTGCCATTTTGACCTTGCGTGAAAACAGGTGAATGTTCCAGCAGCCATATTTCATCAACGGTATTTTCATTGCGTGAACCGGTGAATTCCTGCATAGCCTGCCAGCAGGGTTGATAATCTTTGCGTCCCAGCCAACGTACAGTAAGCTTGTCAGAAATCATAACGCCATTAACACCTTGGGTGAGCTGGATAGTGCTTTATAAATGTTATCTAGTTGTTCACGTGATTCAACATAAAGCGTGATTGAGAGCGAAAGATATTTACCGTTTTCACTAACACGGGATTGAAACGCACCGCTCGATAAGTTGGGTGCGTGAGGCTTTATCAATTTATAAATCAGTTGTTCAAAATCAGGTTCCATTTCACCAAATACTTTGATGGTGAATTCGCATGGAAATGTTAAGAGTGACTCGTTTTGTTTGTCGTCTGTCATGTTATTTTCTCTTTGTCGTGATTCCCGCTTTCGCGGGATTCTCGTTGTCGCGTCATTCCCGCGAAAGCGGGAATCTCCCGCATCGCTCCGTTTTCTTTCTCAGGAAACCGGAGGAGGTTCCCGCTTACGCGGGGATGACACTTTTTGCTTTCACGGTTATCTGAAGGAGATCCCTCGTCGCGAAAAGCGCTCCTCGGGATAATCAATGCGGAATAAAACTCCGCATTGATTAACTCCTATTCAGCTTTTCATTATCACCGGATAAATATTTGTGAACATTGTATTTCACGGAATCTGTTACGCTGCGGAAAAAGCCGCCTTTCGCATCACCTTCAAGCGCGATTAATGGAATGGTTGCGACTACTTGACCGTTTACTTTAATTAAAATGTTTCCATATGTCTGGCCTTTCACAATTGGAGCCTTGATAGGATTGTTCAGTTCCAGAGTTCTTTCCAGCTTTTGGTATTGGCCGGTTGGAATGGTGACATATAAATCTTCTGTAATACCGAGTGGAACTTCACCTTTTTGTCCCTGCCACACGCGTACCTGTGTCAGCGGCTTGTCAGCATTGTAAAGTTTATGTGTTTCAAAGAATCGGAAACCATATGTCATTAGTCGAATTGAATCTTCAGTACGTGCATTGTCATTTGGTTCGCCAAGCACAACAGTAACCAGACGCATGCCATCTTTTTTGGCGGATCCAACGAGACAGTATCCCGCTTCATTGGTGTGGCCTGTTTTCAAGCCGTCTGCGTACTGATAACGCCACAGCAAGCGATTGCGGTTTGGCTGTTTGATATTGTTGTAGGTAAACCATTTTTCGGAATAAAGACTGTAATCTTCAGGGAAATTCTTGATGTATGCTTTGGTCAGAGTGGCGAGATCGTGCGCAGTTGAATAATGATTTTCATTTGGCAGACCAGTGCTGTCCATGAAGTGTGTGTTGTTCATACCAAGAAGTTTAGCCTGCTGGTTCATTAGGCTGACAAAACCTTCCTCGGTTCCAGCGATATGTTCGGCAAGCGCAACGGCGGCATCATTACCAGATGCCACTACCACACCTTGTACGAGATCACGAACCGGCACTTCATCGCCTACCTTAACGAACATGCGTGATCCTTCTGTCTGCCACGCTTTTTTGCTGACATGAACTTTATCATCCAGCTTGAGCTGCCCGCTCTTCAAGGCGCTGGATATGATATACATGGTCATGAGTTTGGTTAAGCTGGCTGGCGGCATGCGCTGATCTGAGTTTTTCTCGGTTAAGGTGCGGCCGCTGGTGCCGTCCATAAGTATATAGCCAGTTGCTGTTAAGTTTGGTGCAGATGGTGTAAACGACAGTTGCTGATTAGGCTGTGTCGGAATTGGAATGACAGGGTTCGCCAGTACACTGCCGGTTGTGACAGTGAGCAGGGTAATTAGTGACATTGTCTTCATCAGGCGTTTTGCGTTCATGGGAATTTCCTTTCTAACAGCATTTTTCGGATTGCAAAAGTTTAACAAAAAAGTATTGTGAAAAACATAAATTTCTAGCATATTTCTGCGGCTCCCGGTATTATCAGCTTGCTTATCCTGATGGTCATTCGGACCTCTCAAACATTCAATTCAAAATCTCTCAAATCTCAATTCCGAACAGCGGCGTTTTCATGCGTTGTGCATGAAGTGCTCCGGCCTATGGATCTGGAAATCACATTAATTACTATATAAGGAATATTTTCCATGAACATTCAACGTACTATTAAAACGCTTTCCCTTGCAGTCATCATGGTGGGATCGGTTGCATCGGGGGTGATTTATGCTGCAAATGCATCTGCCAAACCTGAATCAGCATCCAGCATTGCAGCGGGAAAAGTCAGTTTGAACAAGTCAGATGCAAAGTCTCTGATGCAGATCAAAGGGATGAGTGCTTATAAAGCACACGCCATTGTAACTTACCGCAAGCAAAATGGTGACTTTAAAACAATAGCGGATTTATCCAAGGTGAAGGGTTTCAAGCGTATGAAGCCTGAAAGCATCAAGTCGATCTCGGATCAGATGCTGCTGGATTAATAAATCTGCGCGTGTTTGAAATAGCGCAAAGCAGGGCATCATTAACTCTTATAGAGTTTCCTTCCTGTTACACTGTTGGAGTGTGGTGTCCTTTGCGTTGTTAATACATGTACCTAACTTTAATTAAGTATGTGGAAAATGTATTCTTCGCTCAATAATAATGATAGGTGGTGGCAATGAATATAAATAAGACTTCCAGTCCATTAACTCTTACGGATTTTGGTCAGGAACTTGTTACTGAAAGCGGATTTCAGAAAATTTTTCAAAATGAGAAACAACACCTTGCTCACCTGCTGGAAGAGAAGCATCCTGAAACCAAATATGATACGCAAGAATTGGCACGCGAATTGATGGATAATTTAAGAAGCTATCCTGCATTTGTTCCGATTAAATCTTATGCGTTTAATGAGGGGAAAGATTTCGGGCAAATTCTTCGAGCTGGGTCTATTCTTTTGAGAGATTATTATTTATCAATACATCCAGAAATCAAAAATTAAAAGGTTGTTTGACTGGATGCGGATTCATATACCCCAATAATTTTTTGCAGCGCATGATCAGTATCCATCAGGCGGGAAATTTTTTCGTAACCATTTTTGCCGAGTTGCTTTGCATGTTCAGTGTCATTGGCGAGCTGTAACATTTTATCTGCAAGATCACCTTTTTTAACAGGATCGAAAATCAGGCCGGTGTGATTATCTTCTATCAGCCACGGAATGGAGCCGCGGTTGGAGCCGATGACCGGGCGCTGGTGTGACATTGCTTCGCTGATCAGTAATCCGAAAGCTTCCATAACAATGCTGGGAGCGATAACTGCGAAATGAGATAGATATAATTCAGATATATCATTCATCCATGGGATGAAAGTGACGTTATTTTCCAGTTTGTTTTGCTTTACCAGATGATGTAATTGAGTTTCATTTTCTCCACTGCCTGCGAGTGTAAGATGCAGATCAGGGTTTTGCTGGCAGGCAAGCGCGAATTCTTCAATTAATAAATTTGTACCTTTGTGCGCACCGAAATTTCCTGCATAGAGAAAATGCCCCGCTTTTGGTGTTTGAGATGTGCTGGCAACTTTATTTTTAAATGGCGGTACATATGTGACCGGATGCAGCCCATTTTTTTGCATATATTCTGCCAGCAGCGGAGATACAGTCATGAATTGATTGACGGATTTTTTTAGGCGCTTTTGCATCATCATAAAAGAGCTAACAAGGCCGAGATAAATCAGCTTGTTGAATTTGTGATGATGCTGCCAGAAACAAGATAATCTGAAGCCGCTTGCACATGGAAGCAAGTCTTGATGCAGATTCATCGCGGATGGGCATACAATGCTGTAATCGTGTATGGTTTGCACAACACGATAGCCGCTAATCGCTTTTAAAAGTGCGGCAGAATGTTGTTTGATATTGTGCAAATGAATGACATCTGGATTGATTTGTGTAATCGCATGACGCAATTGCCGGTAAGTGCGAGGATGACGGAATATTTGCCAGAATAATTTGGACATTTTATTGCGAGTTGCGCGCAGGATTTGAAAATCATTTCCGGTTTCAGCATATTTACCGAAGCCTAGTGAAAAAACTTCCAGGTCGGGTCGTTCTTGTAAATTTTTCTTTAATTCAAAAAAATATTTTTCCGCGCCGCCGGTTGGTGAATGATTATCAGTAATCAGTAAAACGCGCATGGTTTTGAGCTTTCAATTGACAAT
>DATJFK010000031.1:0-4172 GCA_035495675.1 Gammaproteobacteria bacterium | reverse complement strand
ACAGACAAATGCACAGGGCTTTTAATCGCGTCAGTGTGATAAATTTCAGCAAGACGCAGTTCAAATCTGCGTATTAACGACATCTTTTTATAAAGACGTTCCACTAATTCTTGTGTATACATGATAAATCTTTCCTGATTTTGACCTTGGAAATTTAGCGGAATAATGGGATATTATCAATCAATTCTTCAACCGATTTTATTTACTCTGCGATCACAAGTATGTCAACTCAACCAAAAATATCCATCATTATGCCTGTGCTTAATCGCGGCAGCACCATCGAAAAAGCGATTAAAAGCGTAATATCGCAAAGTTACAAAAATTTTGAACTAATCATTCTGGATGGCGGCTCCACAGATACTACTCTCGATGTTATCAGGAAGTATGAACCATATATCACATACTGGCATAGTCAACATGATGGAAATCCCTGCATAGCTGTCAATACTGGCATTCGCCGGGCAACTGGTGATCTGGTTGCCATTTTGATGTCAGATGATTTTTATGAACCCGATGTTTTAAAGAAAGTTGCAGAAGCGTTAACGAACAATCCTGATGCAGATATCATCACGTGTGGCGGCAGAATCATCTTTTTGGATAAAACGACAAATACATACAAAATTAAACGCATTTACTCTTCACAAGAAGAACTTGAACTAAATTTTCACAATGTTTGTCATGGAGTGTCCGCAATTTGTTGCCGATTCATCAGAAAATCTCTTTACCAAAACATAGGTACTTTCATTGAGGTTGACGCCACTGGAAAAATGCCGCATAGCAATGACAAAGAATTCTTGTTACGTGCAATTGTCCATGGAGTCAAAAATGTCACGATTGACTATATTGGCCACAACTATCTCTCACATTCAGATTCATTAACTTTCAATAATGGTCGAGAAATTACTGTAAAACTCTACATACAACATATGTGGATTACAGAAATGTATTTGGCAAGAAAAGATCTGACCAACGAACAGCGTCGCATTTTGACCAATTTTCAGCATCATCAATCCGCACGTCTGGCGTTTTATTATTTATACAAACAGCGATACAAAGACGCATTTGCCATTATCAAAAAAGATTTACCCCGCCATCATGTAAAATGGCTATTCAGTTTTTTCACTGCAGCCCCTGATTTCTTCAGGCGGAAAATGATTCAACACATTAGAGATTTATATCGAAAACTAACAGGAAGCGATGTTGTATATGGAAAAGCAAAGTAAAATCCTCATCACCGGCAGCACCGGCATGGTTGGCAGCGCATTAGTCAGACAACTGCTAAATAAAGATCTTCGTTTGTTAACACCAACACATGCTGATCTTGATTTGCGTAACCAGGAAGATGTATTTGAATATTTTGTCGACCAAAAACCTGATTACGTTTTTCATTTAGCTGCCATCGTTGGCGGCATACATGCCAACAATACCTATCCGGCGAAATTTATTTACGATAATTCGCAAATGCATTGCAATGTGATTGAAGCTGCCCACCGCAGTCATGTCAAAAAATTATTATTTCCAGGGTCTGCCTGCACTTATCCCAAAATGGCACCGCAGCCAATTCATGAATCAGATTTTTTAAATGGATTAATTGAACCCACTAACATTGCTTATGCTGCTGCGAAAATAAACGGTATCATTATGTGCCAGGCGTATGCGCGTCAGCATCAAATGAATGTCGTCATTCCCATGCCGACAAATGCATATGGCGTTGGTGATAATTTTAATCCAGAAGCTTCGCACGTTATTCCCGCATTAATGAAACGTTTTCATGAAGCAAAAATTCAACAACTGCCCGAAGTGATTTTATGGGGAAGCGGTACACCGCTGCGTGAATTTATTTATGTCGATGATCTTGCTGACGCACTCATCTTCCTGATGAATAATCATCAGTCTCATGAAATTATTAACGTCGGCACCATGCAGGAAATTACGATTGCCGATCTCGCCCATGAAATTGCAGCTGTCACCGGATATCAGGGAAAAATTTCACTGGATACCAGCAAACCAGACGGCGCCCCGCGCAAGTGTCTGGATTCTGGAAAGTTATTCGCTATGGGATTCGAACCGCAGGTGGCATTGCGAGAAGGGTTATGCAGGATGTACCAGCATCACTTTGAAGCACTGGCAGCGTGATTTTCGTCAATGCGATTTATTATAATACTCTGCATAACGATCGAGTAATATGCGGATCATCTTCTGGTATTGCGTGTGATTTTTCTTTGCAGCAAGCTTAAAATACTCCACGCTCGATTTGGATAACGATAGCGTTATCTTGACTGTTTCATCTTTTGTCACAAGATCATCTGGGCTTGGAAGAAAATCTGCGATGACCTTCACTTTGCCTACTGGCTCATCTTTATATTTTACAGTTTTCTTCTTCATAAATTTTCCTCCCCTCCCGCCAAAAGCCAGCACCAAGGAATATTCTGCATCATATTAATGATATGCCTTTTCAATATATTTATCAATACAATTGTATGGCTATTTGAACCATACAAAATTCTAAAGTGCCAATGAGGCATGAGGAGATGGGTCTGGAGGGGCTGGATGAATATGGATGGTTCTTTACATCAAATATTTGTCATCAACGGCAATTCCCGCTGCGCCCTTGAATAATCTTCTGGTATGCCGATATCAATAAAATAATCTTTCGCCAGAAAAAATCCCGGGCGTAATGCTGCGACGTAGGGATAAATGAAATCTGTCTCGAATGAGAATTTTGCCGGCAATGGGTATGAGTGAAATAAATCAGGATTCATCAGGTAAACACCCGCATTGATATAACCGCGGGATGCATCACCTTTTTCCTGAAATGAAATAACATGTTTATCGTCTGTGATAACTTTGCCATATCGCGAACAATCTGCAACTTCACGCAGTGCAAATGTCAGCCGCGAATGTTGTGTCATGTGGTGTGCATGCATCGCGCGGTAATCCAGTTTCACGAATGTATCGCCATTCATGATAAAAACAGGCTCATCACTCTGCAGATCATTTAATGAATGCACCATGGCACCGCCGGTTCCCAGCGGCTCATCTTCAATGACGTAATCAATTTGCATGCCATGAAATTCTTTACCGAAATATGCCTGAATCTGCTCTTTCAGATAATGCACGGACAAAATGACATGTGTCATGCCCTGCTTCTTCAGATACAACAGCAAATACGCAAGAAATGGTTGATCACCAACAGGCGCCATCGGCTTTGGTACATCTTTCACAACCGCCTGCAGCCGCGTTCCAAAACCACCCGCCAATATAATTGCCTTCATTATGCGAGTCCCGCCGCTTGTTTACGCATGGGATCGTACTCAGCGCCAAACAAAACATCTTCAACAATTGCACAAATGATGTGGCCAAACATGATATGACATTCTTGAATTTTTGGTGTTTCTGATGAGGGAACATTGAGTACAACATCGCACCGCTCTGCCATCATCGGCGCCTGTGTACCTGTAAAACCAACACATAACATGCCGCGCTTACGTGCAGCTTCCAGAGCCCTCATGATATTCGGTGATTTTCCAGAAGTGCTTATCCCAATGAACACATCTCCCTCTTGCCCGATGGATTCAACCTGACGCGAGAATATATTTTCAAATGCGTAATCATTACCGATCGCTGTCAGCGCAGAAGTATCTGTTGTTAAAGCAATAGCAGCTAAACCTGGGCGATTGTAACGCAGACGGCTGACAAGTTCCGCAGCAAGATGTTGCGAATCTGCAGCACTGCCGCCATTACCAGCGAATAATATTTTTTTTCCCTGCTTCAGAGCCTGTGTACAGAAATTAGCAATACGATCTGCGGTTTGCAGAAGATGGGAATCATTTTGAATTTGTAATAACAAAGAAGATAACTTCTTAATTTCATCCTGAATTAAATGATGCATGTGGTCTCCTTTTATAAATATTGCAACGCCCTACCTGACAAGACAATTTTCCTCAGCACCTACACGTTCGCGCCAGTAATTCAACAAATCTTTCATGGTTTTTTCAAACGTTATCTCGGGCTTCCATCCCGTGTGTTTTTCAAATTTCGCCATGTTTGGTACTTGTAAATCAGCATCGATTGGACGCAGACGCTCTGGATCAACTTCTACCTTGATTTTACCTTTCATTGTCGATTGAGATATTAAATAATCCAGCAATTCGCCTATCGTCAGGCTAAAC
>DATJFK010000030.1:0-13614 GCA_035495675.1 Gammaproteobacteria bacterium | reverse complement strand
TGGCGTTGAAATTCACGCGCCACACACAGATTGAGAATATGACATTCATCAGGCTGCAGCCCCAGGATGATATAACCGGCGATACGGTTTTCATGCTCCACCACCCAGCCCTCGCACGCCATTTCCAAACAGGTTTTAAAGGTTTCTTCTGACCAGGGTGCGCCCTGGGACGATTGCTCAATCGACACCAGCTGCGGCAAGTCGGCTTTAATCATTTTGCGGAACATGAGTTTTCTCAACGAATGACATATAATTCATTTTAATCGATATGAATGATACAAAAAAGGAATGATGATGCCGCGGCTCACGAAAATTTTTACACGTAAAGGCGATGACGGTTACACTTCACTGGGAGAAAACCGCATTTCCAAAGATGATCTCTTGATTGAAACGCTGGGCGATCTCGACGAATTAAATTCCGCAATCGGCTTGATTCTTGCCATGCGTCCGCAGCATGACGATGTCGAAAGATGTCTGTCACAAATCCAGCAAGATTTGTTTGATTTCGGCGCTGAATTTCATGTACCGCAACGCATTTGCATCACGCCGGAAAAAGTATTGTGGCTGGAAACACAATTGGAAAGCTGGAATAAAACGCTGCCAACATTAAAAGAATTTATCCTGCCGCGCGGTAATCCTGCTGCTGCCGCTACCCATCTAGCCCGCACCATCTGCCGTCGTACTGAACGCAGTTTAGTACGCTTGCACCGGCAAACCACACTCAATAATCCTGAAATGCTGCGCTACTTAAACCGCCTCTCAGACTTACTGTTTGTCATTTCTCGCATTCTGGCAAAAGTGAGCCGTGAGGAAGAATTGATGTGGGAGCGGGACAAATAACGCTCCCCTTTTATCCTTTGCCAAGCACCAAAAAGCTCTAATTACCTGTTTTTAAACAACATTTCCTCGCATGCAACTCGCAACTTATTGTCTATACTTATAGTAAAGAATAAGTCATCAAAAATTCATGGCGTTAACAAATAACACGAGGAAGATACTAATGAATAATCGTGAAAATGATGATAACTCTAATAAAAAACTATCTGATGAAGAGATGGATGAGTTACTAAAAATTGTTGATGAAGTGAATGAATATGCGGAAGGCCGTGAGATACCGGAAATATCCGATGACCAACTTATTTCGGATGTTGAAGAACGCAAAGAAAAGAGTGAAGAACACCAATGGCTCACAGATCTACTGACTGAACTTGAAAGTGAACCAGCACCAGTTGTTGATCCAAAAAAAGCATCCAAGCGAGATAAATTATTAGGAAAAGATAAAGTTGGCGCACCGACGACGCCACAAAGTAAAGCTGGGCAATCAGAATATCAGAACGGCGATGTTATTTTATTTAAGCCAGGAAAGCCGGAAAAACTGGTGGATAAAATTGGCGATGCAGTTATAAAAGGTTTTCAAAAAATTAAAAAATCCAGCCGCGAAGATGCGGATTTTGTTCATGCTGGGATTATCCAGGTTGATAAATACAATAACGTGAATGTCATTCATTTTACTAATGACGGCCCAGTAAAAAATGATATCAGAGACATCAATGGTACTAACAGATATCAAGTTGGCGCAATACTGAGATGCGATAATACTGCGAAAGCTCAGGACATCGCCAATAATGCGCAATCAGCACTGGATAGTCATTCCGAAGTACCTCAACGTTACTCATTTGGCAAAGCAATCAAAACATTATTCCAAAGCAGTAAAATATCGCGAGAAACAGCAGCAGATATCGAAAGGGAAGTTAAAAATCAGCAAATCTGCTCGAGTTTTTGTATGGATGTCGTGAACAAAACACTGGGAAAAGATCAAACGAAACATCACGCAACTATATTGCCGGGAGAATTAAGAACTGCATTGGAATCAGCTCAATTTAAAAATGTTGCCAAACCAGAACAAAAAATCTCATCTAGAAAAGGACTTCAGGAAGCATATAAAAAGATTCATGATAAAGTTATCGATCCGATTAAGGCTATCGTTAATAAAAAATCATCTCAGGTTGCTGAGGCTGTAGAACCTGATAATAATGAGAAAAAATCGCCAAGAATGGGAAAATAACATGTTTCAAAGACCACGAACAAAAACTGACAACACCAGTGCCGGTTATCGCAAAATGGAAGAGGAGGAATTGCGAGCGGGACTGACTGAATACGTCGCCAAAAATAGAAAAATTCCTGAGTTTTATAAGGAAATCGATGATGACAAAACAGGCGTTCATCAGAAAAAATTAGGGCAGCTGCGTGCAGCAATTATGCAAGGCGAAACTGAAAATGAAATTTTTTCAGATGAAAATGCTGTTATCTATTTGTTGTTCCTGATTCAGAAAGAAAAAATTCCGTTTTGGGTTGGAATGACAGCATACAATTACCTCCTTGGTCTGGCGCAATTTACCAATCGTCAACGACTCAAAGATGAAGATAATGACATTAAAAACATACGCAAAATTGAATTGCTCAATCTCTCAGAAGAAGGGGTTATAACCGAATTTGGCGAAGCTTATTTGTGCCAACTAGTAATCGATCTTGGACAATATGGCTATAATATCGATATAAATAAATTGAAAGAATTTGTTTGCAGCTTGCCTCCTCTGGAACAAATAGCAATGCGCATTCCCATACCCGGAGATAAACAAAATCATGATATAGATGTTTTATTATTGATAATGAGGGGACATGTTTTCTATTGTAAAGATATTATCCCTGACTGCACTCTTATTCCATCCATGACCTTAATCAATTATATCCATTCACAAATGGATGATGAATACATGGAAATGAAACCCATATATGGAATCATTGGTGAAAAAAAATTGCATAATTTGCATACTGCCAATCAACACCCTCTCGCTGTATACAGCAATCTGGTTCAATCAAATTTAAAATTAGTTCATACCTGGCGTGCCGGTCCTATACCAGCAGTCATACATGATATTGGTCATGTATTCTGGGCCAACATGTTAGCAGGGAAAGAACGGTTATATATACATGATAAATTAATTCCCGCACTAAACGAAGCCATCATTATTTGTGAAGGAGGTAAAATTGCAACTGATACTCTTAAAGCAATAGTATATAAGCTCAATGATTATAACCTTAGTCCAATAAATTTTTATGTCAATCGTGACAAAAGATTAAATACATATGTTTATAGAATTATAAATGAAACCTTAATATCTCCGTTTATATTGATGGATCATGAAGAGCAACTAGCTGCAGTTACATTAATCGCAATCATGTTAGAAACACTGAATAAACTCAATGTAGATGACCCAAAGTTAAGAACCTTAACTAATGATATTATTTCTACTCTCGAAGGATGCATTCAATATTACAATAATCATGACAAAAGAATCGAAGATGATAAAAGCACCATTAAAAGCACGAAACATGCATCACGCCACCTGAATGTGGTTGTAATTGACCTGGATGAGAAAACAAAATCCGATATCGAACCTAAAACTTCTATCTCTGCTCACCAAAAACTGATGGATCATATCTATTTAAATATAAGGGACAACAAATATGATGAAGTAAATTTGATGGTGGGAGGCAACCATCAAGATCCTGATATCGATAAAATCACACGAAATACTTCAGGATTTACGCAATTATTACAAATCCATGATGAGCTAACCTCAAGAATAAGCTCAACAGGAAGCAAGTGCAAAATCACTTATGACTGCTATTTATTGGCAGATACTTATTCCCGATGTACGCCAGGAGAATCTTTTACCAACGCGATCAAATGTCAGGATGCAATTGGAAAATACGATACCGAAAAGCGTAAAAGCAGCTCTTTAAGTTCATACAAATCAGTCAGCGATGCTTCAAGACTTCAAACTGTTTATGCACAAATTCACAAACAAGCCATCGCAGCTCCCCACTCGAAAATAGTATATGATTATTATATTTCAGATCAATCCACCGCAAAAATATTGGGTTCATTCTTTACGAGCAATCGTGATTTAATTCCAAAAAATGTCACTCTACGCATTCATGTATATGAAGGAGATGACAAACTTACACTTGAAAACAAGAATGATGTGCGCAAACTAATATTATCTACGGTTGAATGTGCCGGCTCAGGGCAGACAGATCACAACTACGAAGAAAATATTAAATTGATGATGCAATGTTGCCGCAATGCTTACCCGAGCGTTGCTTATTCAACCGTATTTAATGCTGCCAGAACTTTTTCATACAAACCTGACAGCCTGAAAGAATTCAAAAAACGAAGACAACTCGTACCGCAAAAAAAAGCGGGCACTACGCTGCGAACGGGGATATGAAATTATTAAGATAAAATGCTCCCGGGTTACGCGCAGAAAGCGCGCTAACCCGGGCTACATATTTTATGCTTTTTCCGTTTTCTTCTTCGGCAGATACAAATCCGTAATCGTACCTTCGAAAACTTCAGCAGCTAAAGCAACTGTTTCTGAAAGTGTTGGATGCGGGTGTATGGTGAGCGCGATATCTTCAGCGTCGCAGCCCATTTCAATTGCGAGTGCCACTTCGGCAATTAATTCACCTGCATTTGGACCCACAATTCCGGCACCAATCACGCGGTGTGTGGATTCATCAATGATGAGTTTGGTGAGACCTTCGCTTCTGCCCATGCTGAGTGAACGTCCGCTCGCAGCCCATGGAAACACACCTTTGCCGTATTTAATGCCGCTGGCTTTGGCTTCATTTTCAGTCACGCCAACCCAGGCAATTTCAGGATCGGTGTAAGCAACACTTGGAATACATTTCGGATCGAAATAATGTTTAAGACCAGAAATAACTTCCGCAGCAACGCGTCCTTCCGGCATCGCTTTATGTGCAAGCATAGGATTACCAACAATATCACCGATCGCAAAAATATGCGGTACGTTGGTACGCATTTGCTTGTCGGTTTTAATAAAACCGCGTTCATCCACATTAACGCCAGCTTTCTGCGCGTCGATCTGATCGCCGTTCGGACGGCGGCCGACTGCACACAAAATTCTGTCGAATTTTTCTGGTTTTGCCGGTGCGTTTTCACCTTCAAACGTCACATACAAACCATCTTTTTTCGCTTCAACTTTGGTGACTTTTGTTTTCAGATAAATATTTTTGTAACGCGTTTTAATGCGTTTATACAGCGGGGCCACCACATCACTGTCTGCACCAGGAACGACTTGATCCATTAACTCAACGACAGTGATATCCGCACCAAGTGCATTGTAAACCGTCGCCATTTCAAGGCCGATAATACCGCCGCCCAACACCAGCATTTTGCCTGCCACTTCTTTCAATTCCAGCGCGCCGGTGGAATCAATGATACGGTCATCATCCGGCAGGAATGGCAGTTTCACTGGGCGTGAACCCGCTGCAATAATTGCATGTTTGAATTTAACAGTTTCAACTGAGCCGTCTTTCTTGGTTACTTGCAATTCATTTGGCGAAGTAAATTTACCAACGCCTTGCAAAATTTCCACCTTGCGCGCTTTGGCCATCATTTTCAAACCGCCAGTCAATTTAGTTACGACACTATTTTTCCATGCAGCAACTTTTTTGATATCAATTTTCGGTTTGCCAAATGTCACGCCGTGATCTTCCATTTCCTGCGCTTCTTCAATCACTTTCGCAGTATGCAGCAATGCTTTGGAAGGAATACATCCTACGTTAAGACAGACACCGCCAATGTTATCGTAGCGCTCAACAAGTATAGTTTGAATACCTAAATCCGCTGCACGAAATGCTGCTGTGTAACCGCCGGGGCCGCTGCCTAAAACAACCAAATCTGTTTGAACTGTCATTATTTCCTCACTAACTCTTTACTATAATAATAAATTACGAATATCAGAAAGCATGTTGGTCAGATGCACGATGAAGCGCGCGCCATCTGCACCGTCAATCACGCGGTGATCATATGACAGTGACAACGGCAACATTAAACGCGGTACAAATGCATCATTTTCATAAACCGGCTTGTATGATGTTTTCGACACACCTAAAATCGCAACTTCAGGCGCATTGATAATCGGCGTGAATGCCGTACCTCCAATACCGCCGAGACTGGAAATTGAAAAACAGCCGCCTTGCATATCATTCGGCGTTAACTGTTTTTTACGCGCTTTTTCACTGACAACCGCTAATTCTTTTGCGAGATCCACTAACCCTTTTTTATCAACATCGCGAATCACCGGCACCACCAATCCATCCGGTGTATCAACTGCGACACCAATGTGGAAATACTTCTTCATTACCAGATTTTCACCGCTTGCATCCAGTGACGCGTTAAAATGCGGGAAGGCTTTCAATGAAGCGACAACCGCTTTCATCACAAAAACCAGCGGCGTTAATTTTACATTTTGTTTTTCGAGATCAGCTTTCTGTGATTTACGGAATTCTTCCAATGATGTGATATCCGCTTCGCCAAATTGCGTCACGTGCGGAATAGTCATCCAGTTACGCAATAAATTTTTACCGGAAATTTTCTTGATGCGTGATAATTCCTGAATATCAACGACACCAAATTTTGCAAAATCAACGATAGGCGCCGGCGGGAATGGCAGTGAAGATGTACCCGCACTTGGCAGCTGTGTTAATTGCCGCTTCACGAATGCCTGCACGTCATCTTTCAAAATACGCTGTTTGGGGCCGCTGCCTGATACCTGGGTTAAATTCACCCCCAGTTCACGCGCAAATCTACGCACACCAGGGCCGGCATGGACATCGCTGTCTGTTTGCAGCGTACCGGTTAACGCTGCTGCATCATCTTCTTCATCAATATCAATCGCAGCGTGTTCAATTAATTCGGGTTCGATTGTTTCCGCTTCATCTTCATCGGCAACTTCAACTTTCTTTGCCTCGACAGGTTTCGACTTTTTGGCAGGCTTTTCTTTTGCAGGCTTGGCTTCAGCGCCGTTACCATCCAGTGTAATTAACACCGATCCAGCTGCGACAGTGTCACCCTTTTTCACATTCACGGCTTTGACAACACCTGCTTCGGTAGTAGGAACTTCCATCGTCGCCTTATCCGATTCCAGTGTCACAATTGGGGTATCAACTTCGATTTTATCGCCGGGCTTAACCAGAATTTCGATGACGGTAACTTCTGCAGAACCGCCGAGATCAGGGGTTACAATTTTCTTTTCAGCCAAAACAACATCCTCCACATTCACCTGTCAGTAGGGTGAGTATAAACCGAGATCAGCTTAAACGGTAACTGGATTTGGTTTACCCGGGTCAATACCATATTTCTTGATTGCATCTTTCACCATGGAAGCCGGCACTGTGCCGTCTTTGGATAACGCATAAAGTGCAGCAACCACGATGTAATAGCGGTTTACTTCAAAAAATTCTCGCAGCTTTTCACGCGTATCACTGCGTCCGAATCCATCTGTACCTAGCGTGATAAAGGTACGATTGAGATACGGCCTGATCATGCCAGGATAGGCACGTACATAATCGGTGGCAGCAATGACGGGGCCTTCATGCCCTTGCAGACACTTCTCCACATACGGAACCTGTGCTTTCTTGTCAGGATGCAGCATATCTTCACGTTCTTTTTCAGCACCATCGCGGCGCAGTTCACCAAAACTGGTGACACTCCACACATCGGCGCTGACATGAAAATCTTTTTGCAGTAATTCAGCAGCAGCAACCACTTCATTCAAAATGGCGCCGCTTCCCATCAATTGCACATGATGTTTACCCTTGCCGCCTTTTTGATAGAGATACATACCTTTGATGATGCCGTCTTCCACACCTTTCGGCATTGCCGGCTGGATATAACGTTCATTCATGGCCATGATGTAATAAAACACGTCTTTTTGTTCGGTAAACATTTCCTGCAAGCCGTGCTGGATAATGACGGCCATTTCATAACCGAATGCTGGATCGTATGCCCGGCAGGTTGGGAATTCCGCTGCCGTCAATAAACTTGAACCATCCTGATGCTGCAATCCTTCACCGTCTAATGTCGTACGGCCGGCAGTTGCACCAATCAAAAAGCCGCGTGCGCGCATATCGCTCGCTGCCCAGATGTAATCACCAACACGCTGGAATCCAAACATGGAGTAATACGTAAAGAATGGAATCATGGGGAATTGGTTATTGGCATAGGATGTTGCCGCAGCAATCCACGATGCCATACAGCCGGCTTCAGTAATACCCTCTTCCAGCACCTGACCATTCTTTTCTTCTTTGTAATACAGGAATTGTTCTTTATCTTCCGGTGTATATAACTGGCCGACAGGAGAATAAATACCATTCTGGCGGAATAACGCTTCCATACCGAACGTGCGCACTTCATCAGAAAATATCGGCACAATGCGCGGACCAATCACTTTATCTTTCAGCAGCACGTTGAAAATTCTGCCGAGTACCATCGTGGTTGACATAGTACGGTCTTCAGAACCTTTCAGTACGGCATCAAATGCAGATAATTCTGGTATTTCAAGCGGATTCGAAATAACTTTGCGTGACGGCAAATATCCACCCAAATCCTTGCGGCGCGCATGCAAATATTTTTCTTCTGCGCTACCAAGCTTTTTGAAGGTGAACTTTTCCAGTTCTTTATCGGTAATTTTTAAGTTGAAACGGTCACGGAATACTTTCAATTCATCAAGCGTCAATTCGAGTGCGTTATGTGCGACATTTCTGCCTTCAGCACTGTCCGTTCCCAGACCATAACCTTTCACGCCTTGCGCGAGAACCACAGTTGGCTGACCTTTATGCGCTGCCGCAGCTTTAAAAGCAGCGTAAATTTTTACAGGGTCATGCGCACCGCGGCCAAGATGAGTAAGCTCATCATCCGACAAGTCAGCAACCAGCGCTTTTAATTCATCGGTATTGAAAATAAATTCACGCGTGTAAGCACCGCCGCGAACATATGCTGTCTGAAGGTCACCGTCTACACATTCCGTTAATCTGCGTACCAGCGCACCTGATTTATCTTTCGCGAAAATGGCATCCCAGCGACTGTCCCACAATACTTTAATGACATTCCAGCCGGCACCGCGGAAAATACCTTCAAGTTCCTGCACGATTTTATAATTGCTGCGAACGAGGCCATCCAGACGCTGCAGATTGCAATTCACAACAAATGTTAGATTATCCAGTTTTTCACGCGCGGCAAGCGCAAGACCGGCAATCGAATCTGCTTCATCCATTTCACCGTCGCCGCAAAATACCCATACTCTGCGGTCAGAAGTTTCCAGCAAACCGCGGTTTTCGAGATAACGCATGAAACGCGCCTGATAAACACCTTGCATCATGCCTAGACCTAAGGACACGGTGGCGAACTGCCAGAATTCCGGCATTAACCATGGATGCGGATAAGATGAAACGCCTTTGCCGTCAACTTCCTGGCGGAAATTTTTTAAATAAATTTCTTCGAGACGACCTTCGAGGAATGCGCGTGAATAATTTCCTTCAGCAGAATGGCCTTGGAAAAATATGAGATCACCCAGATGATCTTTAGAATGTGCGCGGAAAAAATGATTGAGACCAACTTCATATAATGTTGCTATTGAAGCAAATGAGGAGAGATGTCCGCCGACGCCGCCCGTGTTTTCTTTTGACATCAGCACCATGGCAATCGCATTCCAGCGAATCATGGCTTCAATCGCCGCTTCCATCGCCAGATCACCGGGATATGCCGGCTGACTGTCTGGAGAGATGGTATTCAAATAGGGAGTAATGACTGCGGTCTGGCCCGACTCGACACCATATTTCTCAGCAGCCGCATGCAATGCCCGCAAAATAAATTCAGCGCGCTCTTTGCCTTCACGCTTTACCAGCGAGGCAAGCGATTCCAGCCACTCACGTGTTTCTACCGGGTCTTTGTCACGCCACTCTTTTGTCATTCTCAAATCCTGTTCTTTTTTTTGGGCGTTAAGTTTAACCTGAAACGAATAAAATCCAAAACACAAAGGCCAAAAATGTTGTCTAAGTTTCCAGAGATTTATTCGAATATTAATGTAGTTATAGGTTTATATTATTTTACCAGATATCATTCATCCTGTTTAAGACATCATCATGAATTAGTATTTTTATCTAAAAAATTAAATAATATATTCAATAAATTATAAAACCCGAAAAATATATTTCACTTCACTCAACATTTATTCGTATGAAACGGACGTATAATGGCTATTCATCTACAGGGAAAATCAGGGGAAAGCTCATGGATGACCTTCATTGGTTTCAGCGTTTTCTTCACATTTTTTTCTTCAATTTAATTGTATTTAGTCTTTTTTATCTTTTGTTTGGCGGCCCAGAATTGATTAATAAAAATACAAATATGAGCCTTCAGACTGAACGCGCCTCAGCGATATAATCGCAAATCTGTTTCGCGCCGTCGGCCAGTCTTGGGCCTGCACGCGAAATCAAATCCGGCGTAACAGTCATCAGTTTTTGCTGACGCACCGCGGAGAGTTCTGGCCACGCCTGCCATGACCGTTTCCAGAAATCATCGCGGCTGCCATGCAAAATGACATCAGGATTTTCTGCTAAAACAGATTCGCGGCTGACTTCAGGCGCAATCGTTTTTAGCTGCGCATATATATTTTTACCGCCGCACAATTCAATCACCTGATTTATCCAGCTGTCTTTATTCACCGTAATCATTGCGTGCTCATCAATGAGATAAAACACTTTCACCGGTGCTGCGTGTGCATTCACAGAAAGTTTGCTGATTTGCATTTCGAATTGACGTGCCGCCTGTTCAGCGGTTTTGTTTTGATGCGTGAGGCAGCCAATATTTCGCAGCAGCCGCGGCACGTCTGATAATTGCCGCGGCGCGGAAATATAAACAGGAATACCAAGACGACGCAGCGCTGATATTTGCCGGGGAAATGCGTATTTCCACGTTAATATCAAATCAGGATGCAGGATCATGATGCGCTCAAGGTCAATGCCGCTGTAAGACCCCACTTGAGGAATTTTTTCAGCAGCTGCGGGATAATCACTGCCGCTGATCACACCGATGATGTTGTTTCCCGCACCCGCCGCAAACACACTTTCAACCAGATCAGGTGCGAGGATAATTATACGCTTTGCAGGACTGGTTAACTTAATTTGCTGCCCGGTATCATCCGTCACATCACACGCTGCAAACACTGACAGCGATATTAATAACATCATTAACAGAGCAGCAATTCGATACATTAAGTTACCAGCGCAATACCCAAAACAATGATCAACACAATAACAAATACGCGATCCAGCAATCCTATAGCACTTTTTTCCAGTGATCCGTCGCGCGGTAAATTTTCAGAATCACCACTCACTGCAGCCAATCCGCATTCACTTAACAACACGTCATTCCCATCCAACCCCATAGACACATGCTTGCGCCAAGAGGTAAATACTCTGGTGAAATTGCCCCCGAGAGCAAACAGGAAACTGAAAATACGTACCGGCAGCCAATCCAGAATCTGCATAATCGTGCTTGCGGGAGAATTAATTTCCGGTGTTGTCGTTACCTGTGATGAGATAGCAACAAGACGATACAATAATGCACCTGGCAATCCTAAAATCACATACCAGAAAACTACAGCAAAGATACGCTGGTTAGCGGATATGAAAAGCTGATTGATTAACTCTTTTTGTAAAGCTTCAGGCTGTGACACACTCACCTGAAACGTCGACTGCAGCTTGTCGGCAGCAGCCTGTGCATCACCTTTAGACACCGCGTTCATCGCAGCAAAACTATCTGCCCAAAGATTCTTTGGACCAAAGCAATAAAGCACTACCGCTAACTGTACCAGCAGCCACGGGAATCCATACAATACATCGGCAAATAAATAGTGTCCTATTCCAGCCGCAAACATGAATGGCACGATGGATGCAGCCAGTACAAGATACGGTGAACCGCCGGGTATTTTTTGCATGACAAAACGCTCACATGCACCAAACCACCCCCATTGACGCAAATGACTCCAATCAAAAAATCGTTCTATCAATAACGCGACCAAGACTACGATGAATATCATGCCAGCTATCCTTAATTTTAGACCGACCCAGCGAGCATTATAATCTGATTGCAAATCCAATAGAAATATGTGAAAAATGACACCCATTTTTACATTACATAGATATCACCATGAAGCCAGATACTATTAGAGACCTGATCGAAGCAGGATTGCCAGATTCAGAAGCCCACGTGGAAGGGGACGGCGCGCATTTTAATGCCGTAGTCGTATGCCCGGCGTTTACCGGCAAAAGCCGCCTGCAGAAGCAGCAAATGGTGTATGATACTGTAAAGCCCCAATTACTTGACGGTTCACTGCACGCCCTTTCCATCAAGGCATTTTCGCCAGAGGAATGGGAAGCACTGGATGATGGCCAGGAAGAGGTCTAACTCATGGAAAAATTGATTATTAAAGGCGGCATCCCCTTAAACGGCGAAATCCGTATTTCTGGTGCCAAAAATGCTGCACTGCCAATTCTCGCCGCCTCTTTATTGAGCGGTCATCCGGTACAAATCAGCAATATTCCCCATCTGCAAGATGTTACAACCATCGTCAGCCTGCTGGGCCAGATGGGTGTCAAAGTCACCCTGGATGAACGTTCCAATATCGAAGTTGAAGCATCCAAGCTGGCATCATTCAACGCACCCTATGACCTGGTTCGCACCATGCGTGCCTCCGTCTTGGTCCTCGGCCCCCTTCTCAGCCGCTTCGGTGAAGCTGAAGTTTCGCTGCCCGGCGGCTGCGCCATCGGCACCCGTCCGGTCGATCAACACTTGAAAGGCTTACAAGCCATGGGCGCCGATATCTGGATAGAAAATGGTTATATCAAAGCCAAAGCCAAGCGTCTTCATGGCGCTTCCATTGTCATGGAAATGGTGACTGTCACCGGCACAGAAAATATCATGATGGCCGCAGTTCTCGCGAAGGGACAAACTGTCATTCATAACGCAGCCCGCGAGCCGGAAGTGGAAGATCTCGCAAATTTCCTCAATACATTGGGCGCCAAAATCAGCGGTGCCGGCACATCAACCATCGTCATTGACGGGATTGATGAATTAGGCGGCGGCCGTTATCAAGTATTGCCCGACCGAATCGAAACCGGCACGTACCTTGCTGCAGCTGCAATCACGCAAGGCAAAATAAAGGTTAAAAATACCCGCCCGGATTTACTGGATTCCGTGCTGCTCAAATTTGAAGAAGCGGGTGCCATGATTGACACCGGCCCGGACTGGATTTCACTTGATATGAAAGGTAGACGTCCGCGTGCAGTGAATATCAGCACCGCGCCGTTCCCCGCATTTCCAACGGATATGCAGGCACAAATGATGGCTGTAAACACAGTCGCTGAAGGTTCCGGCATCATTACAGAAACAGTTTTTGAAAACCGCTTCATGCACGCGCAGGAATTACAGCGCATGGGTGCGGATATCACATTAAAAGGCAACACTGCTATCTGTAACGGCACTGATAAACTGCACGGCGCACCGGTCATGGCAACTGACTTGCGCGCATCAGCAAGCCTTGTCCTTGCAGGACTAGCAGCCAGCGGCGAAACCAGTATTGACCGCATCTATCACATCGACCGCGGTTACGAATGCATCGAAGAAAAGCTGGCACAGCTTGGCGCACGCATTCACCGCTTACCATCTGGGAATGAACATTA
>DATJFK010000029.1:0-54373 GCA_035495675.1 Gammaproteobacteria bacterium | reverse complement strand
ATTGACCTGCCTTAAAAAGGATTTGATTTATGCCATACACCTTGAAATCCATTGCAAATATAGCTGGAATCTTCTTAATTGTTATCGGTGTGCTTGGTCTGATCTATGAAGGGTATACATATACAAAGCATGAAACAGTGGCACAGATTGGCGATTTAAAAGTCACTGCTGATACGAAAGAAACCGTTTATATCTCTCCAATTTATGGTGGTGTTTCACTTGTTGCTGGGGTGATTCTAGTCGTAATAAGTAGAAGAATGTCTAACTAGAATGAGGGGTGTAAATATCATGCAACACATCATATTCGTTATCTGTTTGTTTGGCCTGTTAGGTGGCTGCACTGTTAGCTCATCAAATTCTCATCAAGAATCAACTTATACTCTTGATTCTATTAATCCTAGATCAAGCTAAGAATAAAATCGCGAAATCAACGTCATCTTATGATTTTATACCAGGAATCATATTACCAGTAAGGAAAATTACTGGTAATATTATGGATTCATATCATTATCTTTTCAGGTATACAGTAATTTCATTAATTATTTTATTTATACATTCGCTTTTGCATTCCACATCACGATATGTTCCGGTTTTAATAGAGAACTTAAATATTCGAGCGCTTTATCAATTTTCTGATGATTGTCATCAAAAAACTCGATTGTTATTGGCAGATCGAGCGACATATCTATTAAAGATGCATTATGTTCACTGGTTTCACCAAATCCGATGATCGCTCTGAAAACACTGACACCGCGTATTTTGGCTTCATTTTTCAAATATGGAATTATTTTACTTAATAATTTCGACCCTTCAGTGATATATACCCTCACCATCACTACATCAATTGTTTTCATAGATTCCTTCCTCCAATAACACCAAGCCACGCTGCTGCAACACATGCGATTGTACTAAACAAAATATTAAATAATGCCGCAGTCCAGTTTCCGCTTTCAATTAAATTGATTGTTTCAATCGAGAATGAAGAAAATGTTGTGTACCCACCTAATAATCCAATTAACAAAAATGCTCGCATTTGAGATCCAAAACCGTCAAATCTCTCGATAGTCAGCACAAATAGAAATCCCATCAGCAGGCATCCAGTTACATTCACAACTAATGTTCCATATGGAAATTGCCTGCCCAGTAGAGAATATATCCCGTTTGACATCCAGTATCGAAAGATACCGCCTAATCCGGCACCGAAAAATATTAACAGCTCATTCAAGGCGAATACCTCACAGTTATCAGGTAATATAGCATAATTATTATGTGCGATTTATTCAAAATTGGAGGTTGTTTCTGGCCACATCAAGTAAATGATTCCGGGGATCGCAAAAAATGAAGTTGCCGAAATGAAAAATGGTATCGCTCCGTGGCTGAAAAATCCCGGCAACGCGAACCATCCGAATAAAATTAATACGCACAAAATAAGTAACGACACCTTTGCAGCAGTACTTTTCAAGCCAAGATTTCGATATGCCAGTGGTAATGAAATTACGAAAAATTGCCAGATCATAAATAAGACCAGATAACCAACGATACCATATATTATCCAGGGAGATATGTTAAATCCCTGCTCTATATCAAGAATATCGACCATCACTCCGCTTGTCGCAAATGTTCTGATTGGAACGTAATCATAAACATTACCAAGATTCATTAGATTAAATAAAAATAAGAAATAAAATAAATATGCATGAGATCTGATACTGGTTTGTTGCATCAAGTAATAACTAACAATATATAAAAGAACATTTATTCCGGGTCCGGCAAGCGCAATTAATCCAACAAAAAATGGATGGCCTTGTGAATATATTAAATTGTTATCGACTGCCTGATCTATATTCAGCAGCAATAAAATATTCGCCCAACTTGTTCCGCCATAATTAATATCAAACGGGCTGGTTTTATAACCCAGTATCCATGCCATCAACCCATGAGCGTATTCGTGTGAAAACACAGCTATATCGTGTGTCAGAATCAGTAGCATGGGTGTTAACAGTAACAGCGGTAAACATGATTTAGGGTTCATAAATGCGGCTCACGCACCACGCGGCAATTTCAGCAAGTAGTTTTTCGGTTGCCTGGTTTGCTGCATAAACAGCAGCATAAGGTGTTTTCGCTGGCAATGGTTCAGCTGCTGAAAAATTCCTGGAAGCAATCACGCGTCCGCTGTTTGCGGCAACCAGATCTTCCTGTAATTTCAATCTTAAAACAGGTGTGCGCTCAGTATAATCAACATAAAGAGCTTTGATTTGTGTGCGCAGTGCATAATTATACTGGCCTGCAAGCGGAGGCATTGTCACCGTTTTAAAACGGCCGGTTTTTTGCAATGTTGCAACCAAAAGCGGCGACAACATTTCTTGGGGTGACTGTATCCAGTGACTATTATTGTAATATGACAGTTGATATGGACGTGTTGTGAATGCAATTTTTGATGTGTTATATGCTGAATTAATATCGGGAACCATGACCATCATGACGCCGGAATGCCGGCGCGATGTTTTCACATGATTGGGGACAGCATTAATCATGTATCCACAGTCAGGAATATTTTTTACAGGCGACATGAATGAACAACCAGATAAACCTATAATCGCAGCACTCAGCATTAACTTTTTAATTTCTATTTTCATCGTGAGTCACCCGGTCCGTAAGGTTGGCGCTGTACACCGCGCAATAAAACAGAAGGGTTTTGTTTCATTTCACTTGTCACTTCTGTTAACGAGCGCGCGATGGTATCTAAATTTGATAACAGTCGATATGTTGCCGGCATAGTCTGCGTTTCAAACATACGCATTGCATTCGAGGTATTGCGCATCAGTGGAACTAGTTCGGTACTGAATTTTTCAGTGTTCGCAAGAATTCGCACCATTTTTTGATTATTATCCGCAAGCATTGCCGTCACATTTTTCATATTCAATAAAATATCTTTTATGGACTGCTGATTTTCTGGATTGAGTAATTCACGTATTGAAACACTGACATCATGTAAATTGTCTGACAATTTACTTAACATGATATCAAGACGCATAAAGATGGATGGTGATGTCGGTATAACGGGATAAGACTCCCCTTTCATCACTGTGAGTTTAGTTAAATTTTCACTTTTATCTTTTAACGCCATAAATGTAATACCCGTCACACCACGTGTTTGTAGTGTGGCAACTGTGCCCCGAGTGATTGGTGTACTGGCCTGAATATCCAGCAATACTGAGACTAATTGTGGATTGTTAAGGTCTAATGAAATGCTTTTCACATTACCGACATTGACACCATTAAATTCTACGGGTGAATCGACATTTAATCCGCTGACCGATTCCTGCATATACACTTTGTAGATCTGGTAATGCTGAGTGCTAAAACCGGATGACAGCCAGATGATCGAAAGGACTATCGCTGCAATCAAGGCAATCATAAATGCGCCAACAGCTGCATAGTTGATATTAGTTTCCATGATTATTATCCCCGCGCTCGTAACTACCTTCGGCTATTCTACCGCGCGCACCCTGGAAAAATTCATGAATCATGGGATCAGGATTATTGACGAGAGTCTGCATGGGCTCCGCAGCCAGTACGGTTCCTCTTCCCAGAAAAGCTACCCTGTCGGTAACCTGCCACAAGCTGTCCAGATCATGCGTGACCATTACTATTGTGAGTCCCATCGTTTCCTGTAAATTCAATATTAACTCATCAAAGCCCGCAGCGGTATTAGGGTCTAACCCAGAAGTTGGTTCGTCCAGGAAAATCAACTCGGGATCCATGACTATCGCTCTAGCCAAACCCGCCCTCTTTTGCATGCCCCCGCTCAGCTCCGAAGGATATTTAAATGCAGAACTTTGGGGGAGTCCCGCCATCATTATCTTGAGTAAAGCCAGTTGTTGAATTGAATTAGCATCCAGGCTGGTGTGCTCATTTAATGGGAAAGAAACATTTTCTAGTAAATTTAATGAACTAAATAATGCGTTTTGCTGAAATAAAACACCCCACCGTTTTTGAATTGCCAGCAGGGTTTCACGGTTTGCCGTTGTTAGTTCTTGATCAAATATCCGGATGGAGCCTGAATAAGGCTTGTTGAGAGCCAGCAGCGCGCGCAGTAAGGTTGTTTTACCCGCTCCGCTTCCCCCTACTATTCCCAATACTTCACCGCGATTAATTGTCAAATTTAACCCGTTATGGATAATTGATTTACCAAAACCTGTCACTAGATTTTTGACTTCTATAATCGGGTCTGAGTTTATCATAATTTTAACTTACTAAAGATGACTGAAAATATTGCATCGGCAACAATAATAAAAAATATTGCCATTACCACACTGCGAGTCGTATTCCTGCCTACGCTATCGGCACTTCCGCTGACTTTAATGCCTTCAAAGCAGCCTATGCTTGAAATGATGAGCGCAAAAACTGGCGCTTTACCAAGCCCGATAAATAATGCTCTTAATGGGATCACACTGGGGAATCGATGCAGGAAATCATACCAGGTAATTCCCAACATATTATTTGCCATCACCATCCCACCAAACACGCCGATAATGTCAGACCATATCGTTAATAACGGCAGAGCAACAACCAGGCCTGCAATTCGCGGTAATATAAGTAATTCAGAAGGTGTAACCCCCATGGTATCCAGCGCATCAATTTCCTGATTTAATTTCATCATGCCAAGCTGAGCAGTAAATGCAGAGCCTGATCTGCCGGCCACCATGATCGCGGTCAGGAGCGGGCCAAATTCACGCAGGATGGCAAGGCCCAGTAAATCGACGATGAATATATTCGCGCCGTAATTTTTTAGCTGTAATCCCATTTGAAAAGTAATAACAACCCCAATCATAAAAGATAACAGCGCAATAATGGGAATAGCTGAGTAACCAGTACGGAATATGACACTCGCTAAGGCGCCCCAGCGCAAGCGCTGAGGTTTCGCTGCAATACGCAGCGCTTCCAGCGTTAGTAACCCTACAAAACTGAGATATTCATAAATTATTTTCAATTGAGTGACGGTGTTCATACCCATCTGAGTAACAAAACCGACAGCTCGTGGAATGGAAATTCCGGTTTCTTCCTGAAGGCGGCGCTCAACTAGTGTAATAAGCGTCATGTATTTTTCAGGAAACCCAGTCAGAACAATATCAACCTTGTGCTGTTTTAATTTGTTCATCAGAGAATTCAGCAGCCATGCGCCAGCGCTATCCATTTTTGTGACACTGCCGCCGTCAACTGTGAGCTTGCCTTCAGACGGCCATACGATCTGATCAAGATGGGATTTTAAATCTGGGATACAAGCAAGATCCCAGTCTCCACCGCAAGTTAACTGGCGTGTTTCTGCATCGTACTGAGTAGAATTGTTTGCTGTCATTGAAAATCATGCCTCTGCCTACGATTTATAAAGTATCTCAAGGAATATAAGAAAACAGCAAGCATGAGTTCAAAGAAATAAAGCAGGCCGATGCTCGACCTGCTTTATGTATGGTGGTATTACTTGATTGTTGCTTTTTGTTTCGTCGTAACTAGAAGGACAGCGTTATCTGTGGCGGTGACCCAATTACCTGTACCATTTCCGCCGCTCATCGGTGACGTAATTTGCTGGTTTTGATATTTATTATCCATCTGCAACATGCCTTCTCCGTCAGTCGTAAGAGAGAGAAAGCCGCTGTTTTCACCCTTAACATGCAAAGGAATTTTAGTATTAATGACGGGTTTTTTCGTGTTGGAATCAATGACTTTGATTTTCATAAAATCACTCCTTTGGTTTCTTATAATGATCAAGACTCATGTGATATTCAGGGTGCGAACCTGAATTCACATTATACCGAATAGGATGGATGAGTTTCTTAAGAGTATTTAAGTATATTTTGAGCATTACTCGAAATATTGGTCATTGGCAAGCCATTCCGAAGCTCGCAATGGCAAGCCGCATAGCAATCATTCATTAGCATTCGCAACGCGATGCCAGATTTGCGAGCGCCCAAATAAAGGGATCCCGATATAGCCACGTACTGTTGCCTGCTTATTATTATCAGCAAGCTGCAAAGTACTGTGATATGTTTTGCCGTTATTGGGATCCAGTATCGTACCGCCTTTCCAATAGCCGAGGTTGTCATGATCAGCTTTCAATCCCGAGAGAATAGTCATGTCAACAATTCGCTGATTATGTTTAGGCCCGCTGCAGGCAAAACATAATTCATTCTGATCGTGTCCCGGGCTCGGAAAAATTTTCACAACGTTGCCCTGTAATGTGTGATCCTGTGCTTCTGTGATATGGATAATGGCTTTTGGCTTGCCTGTGACATCATCGATAGTTTTCCACAATCCGACTGGAGAAGCATTTATCGCTGCAATAGAGATGCTGGCAAACAGCATTGACACAATTGCAAGGACAATACTGGGGATCTTTGTCATGAATGTGACTTCCTTGCCTGATCAAGCAGTGAAAAAATTGTATCGCTAATGTTACCAGGAGAAGATGTACCATTTAGTTTGACATATTGCGGCGCTTTTTCGTTGGAACGTGTTTTGTAGTGGCTATAAAAATCGCGCAGCGGACGTGTTTGCTCGTGATAAACAGACAAACGTTTGCGAACTGTCTCTTCGCTGTCATCCGGTCGCTGTATTAATGGCTCGCCAGTTACATCGTCAACACCTGGAACCTTGGGTGGTTGATATTTGATGTGGTAAATGCGCCCTGATGGCATGTGCATACGACGTCCTGTCAGGCGTTCTATGATTTCCGCATCCGGTACATCGATATCAATCACAAAATCGATATCCGTCAATTGATGCAATGCCTCGGCTTGCGCAACTGTCCGCGGAAAACCATCGAGTAAAAAACCCTGCCTGCAATCCGGCTGCTTTAGCCTTTCATCAACCAGCGCAATGACAAGGTCATCAGGTACCAGCCTTCCACTCTCAACAATTTCTTTCACTTTTGTGCCGAGCTCGCTGCCGCTAGCAATCGCAGCGCGCAAAATATCACCAGTTGATATTTGCGGAATACCGTAACGCTTGGTAATTTCTTTAGATTGTGTGCCTTTTCCAGCGCCCGGGGCGCCGAGCAAAATGAGACGCATGAGCGTACTCCTTCATGACGAATTAAGGCGGTATTTTAAAAGGAATTAACGTGATTTGCCAGTATTAGGGACGCCGCATACTTTTTGCTTCTAATTCAGCCTGCGGTGCTGATCCACCGATTTTTTCTATGCCTCGTTTGGTATCAGCAAGAAATTTTTTATCGGCTTTATTTAAATCCGCTGCCGGGTCGTTCATTCTGGATGTGCAATCTGATGCAATGCGCTGAATTGCATCTGCCGTTTTATATTCAGGGTTAGCTCGCAACGATTGTGCTGCCAGCTCGAATTGATTATCTCTTAGAGATAACTTGCCATTGTTATACATTTTATCCATGTCTTTCTGTGCGTTTTCTAAAAATGAAATCAGTTGCGCTCTTTGTTGCAATTCTTGTGGCTGAGATTTTAAAAAATCTTTCAGCATACCATCCAGACCTCCTCCCCCTGTTCTAAATACCATTCTTTTTAATTTTGATGACTCATCTAGCTGCGCCTTCAACTCCATCACTTTAGAAATGATATCCACAGCATTATTTGCAGGCTTTGCATTCAACATTGCATATAAGCTGTCAGCCATTTTCATATGACTCGTCGAGTGGCCTTTTTCATTCAGGTATCCTTTAATTGCGTTTTTAAGATCGCCTGAATGATCACGGGCAGATTCGGGCGTTTGTGCCGGAGCTTCGACTTTTGCCTTGGGTGCGTATTCATCTGCATTTTTAATTAACTCATCAATTTTCGCTTCTGTATGCTGAATCACATACGACATGTCATCATTCATATCGTCTGAGTCATTAATCAAATTATCAATTTCTGACTCCGTTAACTTGCTATCATCACCTGAAGAGCTTGCAGCCGATTCAATAGATGAATCGATAGTAGATTCAGCACCAGGTGCTTCCTGGTTCGGGATGCTCAACTCAACTATACGATTAATTGAATTATTAATTGAGCCAATTAATTGTTGATTCTCACCCTTTGTTATATCAACCTTAGATGTTACTTCTTCATCTATGATTCTCTTCATATCAGCAGCATTTGGCATAGCTTCAAGCAGCTTATCTTTTAGCATTTGATAATCAGAATCACTAAACTTATCTTTGTTTTGATTTGTTAGGTCGTAAATAGCTTTTATTGCGTTGAACGAGGTAGTGTATTGTTTAACTGTATTCGAAAGATCAGAAATCTGTGCGACCCTTGGATCACCAGCTGGCATATTTGACTGTAATTCTTTTAATAACAATTCATATCTCGGCAGACGCTGCACTGCAAATATGAATGGATTTCTGTCTTTATTAATGCCATGTTTTTTTTGTGTCTCATCAATCAATTTTCCAAGCGGCGATCGTTCATTACCTGATCCTATATTTGTTTTCGCAATCAACTCTGCGCCATTTAACGCACATGGAACAAATACCTTGAGAAAATCTTCCATGTTTTTCTTTACTGCATTGATGTTTCCGGCATTCAAATTTTCGAACTCAAAACTATTAAAAAATTTTGCACTTGAAATTAGAAGCTGATTGCACTCAGCTGCAAACGTGATAACTTGACTTTTGGCAGGCAAATTACTTGCCGCAATTGCCTGATAAACTCTCGAATTTTTCTCCCCGGTTATTTCACCTATGAACGTCTGTTCAGACTTTTTCATTTCTGTAATGACGAATGAAGTTAGATTTTTCTTGGGAGCATTCTTCTCATTTTCTGTATTCGAAGTAGATCTCGACATAACCGATACCCCTCGACATAAACAATAGAATTCTATTTGTATTTATAATTATAGCTGACTAATAAAAAATCACATGGCGTCTAATATCATGTAATATATGAATAATTTATTAATTCCAGCATAAGGCGGGATACATTGGGCTGATCCGGCTAGATCGTGAATGATTGATAATTAGAAATGATAATTAGCTCTTTAAGGAATTTAAATAATTTAACGCTCTTGTACTTCCGAGTTCACTCCATAATTCATATGCATCCAGAGGAAGCAATACATGACGCTGATTTACAGATTGCAGCACATCCATCAAACTCACAAATTGAGATGCAAGCGAACCGTATAAATCACTCGTAGTATTTGAAATTGTTGCATAAGCAGAGCGGCCGATATCGACAAAATACCTTACTTTTACTTGTCTGCGCTCAGCGATTCCTGGAAAAAAACCGGAATATAAGAGACATTGATCGCCGACCTCAGCAAGTGAATATCGCCGTAATATATCTTGTTCCTGCATTGCCTGCAGAAATTTATTGGCAATTGTTTGATTGGCGAAATCAGTATTTTTGGTAAAACGAACTAACAGTGAAACCAGGTAAGATTCAATTTCTTCATGCAGATATATATGACAACGGTCTTCAGCGTTTTTAAGAGCATCACGCCACAATATTATTACGTTTGCAGGGGTATCCGTATTCATCACACTTCCTCCCAAAACAAATGCCTCATATTGTTAGTATAATGTGATGTAATATAAAAGTGTTGATGTAAAATGACTTTTTCTGCAAAAAAATGGTGAATTATGCAATCACTTAAGAAGACCTGGTTTATTTCAGATTTGCATCTGGATCCTGATCATCCTGAAATTTCATTTCAATTCATTAAGTTATTACAATCTAGCAACGAAAGTGTCGATGATATCTATATATTAGGTGATTTGTTCGAAGCCTGGATAGGCGATGATGATACCACCCCTTTTAATGAATCGATAATTGCTGCCATCAAAGACGCTGTTCTCAGAGGTACCCGCATCCACATCATGCATGGCAACAGGGATTTTCTCATCGGCAAAAATTTTCTGGAAAAGTCTCGAAGCACCCTGCTTGATGAAGAAGAAAAAATAGATGTATACGGCACTCCGGTTTTACTCATGCACGGTGATACGCTATGCACTAAGGATGTATCATATTTACGTGCGCGCAAAATGATGCGCAGCAGAATTTTACAATCAATATTTTTATTTTTGCCAATATCTTTTCGTAAAAAATTAGCTCATCAGGCACGCAGCGAAAGCCAAAAATATACTAGCACAGCAAAGCCAGACATTATGGATGTCTCGCAGTCTGAAGTTGAACGTGTCATGCAAAAACATGGTATAGATTATCTGATACACGGCCACACTCACAAACCATCAGTCCATCAATTTGATGTCGGTGATAAAACCAAAAACAGAATCGTACTTCCAGCCTGGCATGATGGCGGTACCGTTTTTGAATGGGCAAGCGACGGCAAAAGACAATATATCAAGCTTTGATTAGCTGAATCTGGTTTGCCGATTTGAACGCAAACGTATTGTTATCAAGGTATCGATTAACAGCGATGACAATCAAATAAACGACTGGCGTCATTAAAAATGACAAGATGATTTTTACGGTAATCGTGCCTGTCAGAATACTTAGCTTATGATCTGAATCATAAAAAAGTATATTCACAAAAATCAGTGAATCAATCACTTGACCAAGATACACAGAAATATTGCTGCGTACCCACAGCCATTTACCTTGTGAGAGATCTTTGATTTTTTGATAAACAAAAATATCAATCACTTGAGAAACGATGAATGCCGCCAGACTAGCAATGACAACACTCAGCCCTATTGATAGAACGGAATGAAACGCTGGCTGCAAAGTCCAGAACGCAGCGGCAGGAAAATAAATTGATATTTGAATTAATATAGAAATGAGAATTTGTGAAAATAAGCCTATCCATAATGCCTGCCGCGCCGCCTGCTTGCCCCATAACTCACAGATGCAATCAATAATGGGATAGGTCAACACCGCAACAACAGCCACTGAATAAGGAAAATCAATTCCGAAATGAACGACTTTGATGGCAGTAATCATGCCGCATACCATGCCGCATACTACTAATGATGTCAGTAATAGATAAGCGCGTACTTCTTTCTTCAGCAAGACTGGATGCATCATATTTCTATCCTTGAATTGTAACTGTCACTTTACGCAGATGACTGCGAATGCGGTGCTCCCAAATATATATTCCCTGCCACCTGCCTAGATCCAGTTTATGATTTGAAATGGGCACCATGAGTGAATTCGAAGTCAGGATACTACGGACATGCGAGGGCATGTCATCTGGACCTTCCATCACATGTTCATAGATAGGATCACCATCTGGAACTAGCCGAGTCATGAATGACTCTAAATCTTTTTGTACGAGTGGGTCATCGTTTTCACACAAAATGAGTGATGCGCTGGTGTGGTGCAGAAACACATTACAAAGACCTGTGTCTACAGGCCCTTGCACTACAAATTCTGCAATTTTATCCGTTAAATTATATATTCCGCGTCCTTGTGTTGTTAGTTCGAACTTATATTGTTTAAGCATAAATCCTACAAAGTGAATGGTTGGTAACTAATAACAATTCCTTGCAGCTTCATTTCCTTTTTCAATTCAGCCGCAACGATGCGCGCAGATGTCTGTTTGTGTTCTGGTCCGACAAATACTCGTGTATTTTCACCAGAGGTTGTTGGTACAGACTGAATAAATGCACGGTAGCCTTTAGAGCGCAGTTTATTGACCAACTTCAAAGCGTTAGTCTTTTGCTTGAAGCTGCCAAGCTGAATCACATAGGCAGCACTTTTCAAATCCATCAAGCCATTTTTATCAACCGGAGATTTTGAGTATGCAGTTAATGCTTTTTGATGCCTGATGCGCGAATGAATTTCCAAAGCTTCCGCTTTACCGTTTTTTACAAATTTCTTTACTGACTTGCCGGCAATTTTCTTTTGAATCTTTTTAATTTTTGAGGAATTATTTTCAACAATGCGCGAAGTCACATGCGGACTGTTATCTATCTTTTCATTTGTATCTGTCACATCTGTAGGATTTTTTGCTGTTGGTATTTCTGCCGCCACAGGTGATGCATCTGCTGCGATTGCCGATTCAGGTTTAATCGCAAGATCAGAAATATTTGCGGCAGCCGGTGAATTAGCTTGATCAGCTTCAGCTGGCATGCCGACAATATCGACTGCCTCAGCAGAAGTTACCTGGGTTGCCTGATCAGGAAACGCCGGAGACTTTACTAACGACTTCTCGGTAGAGTGATTGTTACCCAACATAAAGGGATACATTAATACCGCCAAGCCGGCAACGACAACAATACCAAGAATACGATGTTTGGTTTTACTTTCCATGTTTCACCTCAAGACTCATCTAAATTTAATAATTAACTTGCAGAGTGCATCGTTAATTTGGCTAATAATCTACCGATGCCGTCTCTTAATTCGTTACGATGCATAATCATGTCAATCGCACCGTGTTTTAACAGAAATTCGCTGCGTTGAAAACCTTCTGGTAATTTTTCGCGTACTGTTTGTTCAATAACTCGCGGACCTGCAAATCCGATTAGTGCATTTGGCTCTGCAATGATGATATCACCCAGCATAGCCAGGCTTGCAGAAACACCGCCCATGGTTGGATCAGTTAAGACTGATATAAACGGTAATTTTGCTTCAGAAAGTTTGGCAAGTGCAGCGCTCACCTTTGCCATTTGCATTAATGATATCAATGCCTCCTGCATACGCGCACCGCCGCTTGCAGAAAAACAGACTAACGGTGTTTTTTCAGCCATGGCTTCATTTACCGCCCTGACAAAACGCTCACCCACGGCCGCTCCCATGGAGCCGCCAATGAATCCATATTCAAAAGCCGTCACAACAAGAGGAGTACCATGCAGCTTGCCGCGTACCGCAACCAATGCCTCTTTTTCACCGGTATCACTCTGGGCGGCACTCAGGCGGTCTTTATATTTTTTGAGGTCTTTAAACTTGAGCTTATCGACCGGCCCTACATCGGATGCTATTTCAACCACCCCATTTTTGTCTAAAAAATACTCAATACGTTTGCGTGCCGAGATGCGAATGTGATGATCACACTTGGGACAAACCTCTAAATTTCTCTCTAATTCAGTACGATAGAGCACAGAGTTACAGCTGTCACACTTGGACCATAGTCCTTCCGGAACCCCTTTTTTTGCACTAGTGCCAGTTCGAATCCTTGACGGCAATAGCTTTTTAAACCAACTCATATAGATACCTATTCATTTAATTGTTGAGCATTATATCAAAAACAATTGATCAGAAAGAGGAAAAATATACGGTTCAGGGTAGGTTACCCTGACCAGGTATAACCCACCTGCCGGGGCGGTTTCCGCAGCGACCTTGCGGCTTTTAGCGTGCAAAACCTCTTGCATCCATTCAGTGTCGCGAAAACCAGCGCCAATTTTCATGAGAGTCCCTGCGATATTTCTTACCATATGGTGCAGGAAGGCATTGGCTTCAATTTCGAAGATGACAAAATCACCGCGGCGCTCAATAGTAAAATCAGTGATATTTCGCATTGGGGAATTTGAATTACATTTTGACGAGCGGAATGAACTAAAATCCTGTTCTCCAATTAAAAAACTGGCAGCAGTACGCATTAGATCGACATCAAGCGGATAATAATGCCAGCTGCAACGCGAGCTTAGAATTGCGGGACGTACTGGATGATTATAAATGACATAACGATAACGGCGGGATATTGCTTTAAACCTTGCATGAAAACTGTAATCGACCTGCCGCGACCAGCGCACACCAATTGATGGTGGCAAATGTACATTCGTGCCAAATATCCAGGCATCCAGATGTCGTTTTGCCCTGGTATCAAAGTGAATGACTTGACCTGTTGCATGCACGCCAGCATCAGTGCGGCCTGCACATATAATTTCGATTGGTTCATTGGCGACTTTTGACAAGGCGTCTTGCAGCGTGCCTTGAATGGTTTTCATTCCAGGCTGCGACTGCCAGCCATAAAAATCAAAACCATCGTATTCAATACCAAGCGCAACACGCATCAGATACTACTCAGTAATCGCTGCGCTTCATCCTTATAAGCTGAATTTCCACTACGAATGACAGCTGTGAGAATAATTTTTGCGAGCTGTCCCTTGTCTGATTCAATATACGCTTTTGCGAGATCAAGCTGAGTTGCAATTGGATCTTCGCCGGAAATGGCGCTTACATCGCTCAATGTCTCAGATAAAATCGTTTTGTCAGAGACGCGTCTTGGTCTTTTAGGTGTGCTCGATGTTGGAGGTGCAGATTGAACTTCTTCTGTGTCCTCGACCACGTCATCGGGAAACTTGCTGCGTGAAAGCCGCATGATGAGATAAGAGCCCAGCATGAAAAAAAACAATGCTGCGCTGCCTATCGCGATTAATATGGATGAATAACTTTTAATGATGATATTAGTCAGGGTCATAGATGCCGCTCTATTAATTGGTTTGCAATCTGGATCGCGTTGAGCGCCGCACCTTTTCGCAAATTATCAGCGACAATCCATAAATCAAGACCATTGTCACATGATATATCTTCGCGCACACGGCCAACAAAAACGTTGTCATTTCCCGCAGCGTCCTTTGCAGGGGTTGGGTAAGGAAATTTACCATTTATTAATTGCACGCCCTTGGCGTGCTGTAATAATTCTTCAGCATGACGAGCGGTTATCTTGTCACGCGTTTCAAGGTGAACTGCAGCCGCATGTCCGCAAAACACCGGCACACGCACCGCTGTCGGATTAATAGCAAGTGTTTCATCAGCAAAAATCTTGCGAAGCTCCCAAACCATTTTCATTTCTTCGCGCGTATAGCCGTTTTCAAGAATATCATCTATGTGCGGGATAACATTGAATGCAATTTGCTGCGGATAAATTTTAGGATTAATCGGTTCATGCGCCAGAATTTGTCGTGATTGCTCTGTTAACTCTTGCAGTGCATCTTTGCCGGTTCCTGAAACAGATTGGTAAGTGGCAATGTTTATTCTGGTAATGCCGACAGCATCGTAAATTGGTTTAATACCAACAGCGATTGGAATCGTATTGCAGTTTGGATTAGCAATGATGTTTGTTTTTTTATAATCCACAAGGGCATCAATATTAACTTCTGGAATAATCAATGGCACATCTGCGTTGTTACGAAAATAATAACTTTTATCAATCACCACATTGCCGGCTTTCGCAGCTGCAGGAGCATATTTAGCTGCAAGATCATTGCCAACACAGAAAAATGCGATTTTTGTCTGAGAAAAATCAAAATTTTCCAAATCTTGAATGAGAATATCCGTATCTCTATAAGATAGTTTATTGCCGGCTGACTGTTTACTGGCAACGAGGTGCAGTGAAGATGCATCTACACCCTGTTCTTTAAAAATAGTAAGCAATGTCGAGCCGACAAGCCCGGTCGCACCAACGACAGCAACGGGTAAATTAAGCATGATTCTGCTCCACGCCTTGCAGCCAGACACTGATCGTCTCGCCCATCAATTGAGGGTATGTTTCCTGCGCTAAGTGCAATTCTTCGCCGATTTCCACAATTTCCAGATTAGGTAGATGCTCTTTAGCCCACATAGCGGTTGCAATAGTTGTGATAAATCCAGGAACTGAATATAACATCAACTTGGGCAGCTTGGATTTTGTTAATTTCTTCGAATAATTTGCGATAATTTTTTCAATATCGCTTTTGTTTTTACCGTCTGGCAATTCTTTCAGGTATTGCAAAATCGGCCTACCCGAACCTTTTGCGGTAAACGGTTTGCGATATACATCCAATTCATTGCTGCTCAGTGTCCGCATGACTGCCTGCGGCAAGATATGATCTACAAATGATGCCCCGTTTACAGCAAGATCAAATGCATTATCTGCGCTCTGTAGATTAACGAGCTGCTCCTGATATGGCAGCGACAAATCACCGCCGTTTGTCGATCGTAGAAAAGCTTCATAAAACACAAGGCCAGAACAGTTATTTTCATGTCTCATGGCGTAATCGAAACCAATGACAGAGCCCCAGCCGTGCATCACGAGAGTGATATGCTGCAAGTCGAGTTTTTCAATAAAGCCTTCGATATATTTGATATGGTCAGCGAGGGAATATTGAATATCGGGTTTATCTGATTTGCCAAACCCGACTAGATCGGGAGCAATACATCTTCCTAGAGATGCGACATGAGGAATGATATTTCGCCATAAATAACTTGAAGTAGGAATGCCGTGTAAGAACAGGATAGGATTACCCTCGCCTGTTTCAATGTAATGTATTTTCGAACCATTCACTTCGGCAAATTGAGACGGGAAGTTCACCTGGTCGGAAATCCTTTCATTAGCTTTCATCGCGATACCTCATGATGCCTGCGCAAATTCAAATAATTCCCTTAATACTACAGAATATGTGACAAACCCAACAATATCACTTGACCTGATATCTGCAAGCAATTTTTGCCATCTATCCAGCAAGAAGTGGTATCTCTTCACCCATAGATCAATTCGTTCATCTGTAGTAACCGCTTTGCCGTTAATGCCATTTTTTGCAGCGATTTTACCGTTACCATTGCGATTTTTAATAGTGAGAATACGTGATACAAGCTTTCTTTGTGCGCGATCAAGATCGTCACGAAATCCTGCGCGAGCCAGTTCATCCCATTGCGTATCAACAACATATGAATTCATCATTTCACGAAGATAGTTAAGCTCTAAGCGATTGCCGAGTCGGTAATAAGTGCGTGCAGCTTCTTCCAAATTCAATTCATATTTCAAGGATGCTTCTGCAATGTCTAGCGAAGTGAATAATACGTTGCAGTTAGCGATTGACTCAGCGAGCTGGCTTGGAACTCCGTGGCTGATGTAATCCTGAATTGAAACATCTACCGCTTCTTTGTCAGCAGCATCCAGCAACTCAGGTAATTTACCTATTATTTGACTGATCAAGGGTTTGAAAATATCGATCGTTTTCTGCATTTCGATATTTTGTTTGCGGTTACGCAAGAACCAGCGTGTCGCTCGGCGAATGAGGGAGTATACCTGCAGCATCATACGATACTGCACAGCTGGGTCGACTTTATAATCGAGTGCCGTTATCTGTTTCCACAAATCTTCCAGATTATATATATCTTCAGCCACTACAAACGAACGAATGATAAAGTCCATAGATGCACCTGTTTCACGATGCAGTCTGTCAACGAAACTTATTCCCATTCTATCGGTAATCGCTTTGGTCAACTGAGTTGAAATAATTTCACGGCGCAAACTATGGCGCTTCACCTGTTCCAGATAATTTTCACAAATTGGTTTCGGGAAGGCGGTTAACAGATATTTATCAAAGAATGCATCATCAGGTACATTCGTCTTCAAAATATCATGTTTCAAATACATTTTACTGTAAGCAAGCAGCATGGCCAGCTCTGGCCGTGTGAGCGGCGAGTTACTTGCCTTGCGTTCCTGTAGAGCCTTATTGCTCGGCAAAAATTCCAGTTTCCTGTCGAGGCGTCCGCTCTTTTCGAGATCATTCATGTATTGACGCAATAAATCCACTGTTTGCGGAGAAACAGTCGTTTCCAGGCTTAGCATTTGTGTCTGGTCATAATTATCAAGTAATACAAGATCAGCAACTTCATTAGTCATTTTCTCAAGCAACTGATTGCGATCTTCTAGCGTTAATTTTCCTTCTGCCAGCAGTTGGTTTAAAAGGATTTTGATATTTACTTCATGATCAGAGCAATCTACGCCGGCAGAATTATCAATGAAGTCGGTATTGACGATGCCCCCTTGAAGCGAATACTCCACACGAGCCATTTGTGTCATGCCAAGATTGCCGCCCTCTGCTATCACACGAGCATGAAGTTCAGGTGCATCAAGGCGTATGTTGTCATTCGTACGGTCACCAACATCAAGCTGCGACTCATTTGTTGATTTAACAAATGTTCCGATACCACCGTTAAAAATCAAATCTACCTGCGCCATCAGCATTGAGCGTATTAATTCATTGGGCGACATTGCATCCTTGGTCACACCCAGCATTTTCTTCATTTCATGAGAAAGCCTGATTGATTTGGCGGAACGATTAAAGATGCCGCCGCCTTTCGAAATGAGTTCGGCATTGTAATCTGTCCAGCTGGAACGCGGCAGATTGAATAACCGTTTGCGTTCTTCATAACTTATTTCTGGATTTGGATCTGGATCCACGAAGATATGCATATGATTAAATGCGCCTAATAATTTGATATGCTTTGACAGCAGCATACCATTACCGAACACATCACCAGCCATATCACCAATACCAATGACTGTAAAATCATCTTTATCCGGATCAATTCCCAGTTCACGGAAATGACGTCTTACAGATACCCAGACGCCGCGCGATGTAATGCCCATTTTCTTATGATCATAACCAGCAGAACCGCCGGATGCGAATGCATCATGCAGCCAGAAATCGTAAGCTTTAGAGATACTGTTTGCGATATCAGAAAAAGTTGCCGTCCCCTTATCTGCAGCAACAACAAGATATGGATCATCTTCATCGTATCGGACTACCGATGGCGGCGGCACAATCTTGCCGTCTTTGATGTTGTCTGTAATATCAAGCAAGCCACTAATGAAAATTGAATAACAGGCGATGCCTTCTTTTTGGTAGTCATCTCGTGACAAATCATTCAAATTTGGAGATTTTACAAAGAATCCGCCTTTTGCTCCTTCTGGCACGATCACGGTGTTTTTAACTTGCTGCGCTTTCATCAAGCCAAGTACTTCAGTTCGGAAATCTTCACGACGATCTGACCATCGCAATCCGCCGCGCGCTACTTTGCCGGCACGCAAATGTACGCCTTCAACTCGCGGTGAATAGACAAAGATTTCATACTTTGGCCTCGGTAATGGCAAATCTGAAATAGCTGCCGGATTAAACTTGAATGATATATATGATTTATATCCGCCTTCAGCCGCTTCCTGGAAATAATTGGTTCTCAACGTTGCCTGCACAACTTCAAGGTAACGCCGCAGAATGCGGTCTTCATCCAGGCTCGCAACTGAATCGAGTAGTTTTTCAATGTCAGCGAGCAAAGTGTCGATATTGGATTTATTATCTGAACTATAGTGAGGATCAAATCTCAGGACAAATAACTGTACCAGCGCTTTAGTGATTTCGGCATTATTAATGAGCGTTTGCTCGATATACTGCTGACTGAATGTGAATCCTGTTTGCCGCAAATATTTTGCATAAGCACGCAACATCGCAGTTTCCTGCCACGTCAGGTTGGCCAGCACAACTAATTTATTGAAACCGTCATTTTCAGCTTCATTAAACCAGGTTTTTCTAAACGCATCGATAAATGTGTCATGAATATTCGCGATATCAATTTTGTGCCCCGGATAATCCATGACAAACTCATTGATCCAGACTCTGGATCCATCAGTAATACGCACTTCATGCGGGCGTTCACCTATTACACGCAACCCCATGTTTTCAATGATAGGCATCACATCAGACAAAATAATAATTTGTTCCGAATGAAATAACTTCAGACTCAACAAATCTCTCTCTCTTGCATGCATCGGAGTAAACAGCATTCCCAGCGAATTTTCTTTTGATAATCTTTCAATTTCCTCGATATCTCTTACTGCTTCTGTAGAAGAATAATTTTCTTTATAACTCGCCGTGAATGATTTCTTATATTTATTAAAATATTTGATACCAAGTGCGTCGCCAAAAGTTTCAATTGCCTGATCACGTAAATCATCAAGCCATGAACGCGATGCAGAAATGAGCTTCTTTTCTATTTCATCTACGTCATATTCAATTGTATCTTTTGGATTAACGCGAATCATATAATGAATGCGCGCCAATACTGAATCTGAAAAATAAGTTGTGTAAGAAGACTCGATACCTTTAAGAGACTTCATTAAAATATCTTGCATGTCTATCGCGAGATTTGTGTTAAATACTTCTCGCGGTACATAGACAAGACATGAGAAATAGCGTGCAAAGGCATCTTTGCGAATCAGTAACCGCGTAAACTTGCGTTCTTTTAGATGAATAATTTTTCGTGTTAAATCCAGCAATTCTTGCTGGTTTGCCTGAAATAAATCATCACGCGGTAATGTTTCAATAATATGTACAGCTTCTTTGCCATCATGACTATCAGGCGGATAACCCAGCTCTTCCAAAACTTTCGCCACTTTATGGCGCAAGAATGGAATTTGGCGCGGACTGGAATGATATGCTATCGAAGTGTATAGACCGATAAAGCGGCGTTCACCAATCAGCTCGCCTTTTTCATTGAAGCGTTTCACACCAATGTAGTCCGTATAATCATCACGGTGCACTGTTGATTTAGTGTTTGTTTTCGCAATAATAAGCACGTCTTTTGATAATGCCATTTTCTGCGCCTGTGGCGGCAATTTGGCATAGCTTCTTGAAGATGGACTTGATAGTTCTTCTCTTAAAACTCCGAGTCCTGTGCCGGGAATCGCCTGTAGCGCACGATTCGCACCATCGCCAATTAACTTGTAATCACGCGCACCCAAGAATGTGAAGTTATTGTTAATTAACCAGCGCAAGAAATCACGCGCTTCAGCAACATCGGCGGCATCAAGAGTTTGTGGGCACGAATCCAGTTCACGCAGACTTTCTTCAACTCGTCTTACGATTTTACGCCAGTCAATAACAGCAATACTGACATCTCGAAGCACGTTCTCAATTTCCGCTTGCAGTTCCTGCAAGTCATTTGCATCAGACAACCTGTCAATCTCAATATAGACTGGCGCAGATGAATGCGCATTTTTGTTATCCATATGAGGCGGGAGGATTTCGATGATATTGGAATTACTGTCGCGAATTACTTTCATACCGCCAAGATGAATGATGAAATGAATTAGATGTCCATGTCGGTTGATCACCATGCGGGTAGAATCAACAATAAATGGAATATCATCGTTAGAAACTTGAATGATTGTGTGCGGTGAATCCCATCCTTGCTCTTTCTTACTAGGATTAAATACACGTACCTTGGATTCACCCGGTTTTCTTGGGTTCATGAAAGACAGCTGGGAGCGCACGATGTTGTATAAATCTTCAATGCTGCGATCGCGAATATCAAGCACTGACAGTGATGAAAGGTATCGCCTTGCAAAAACATCAAGCAACTTGGCATCTTCGGCGGGCGCATGCTCCTTGATATAGGCGCATACTTTAGTAATTATTTTCTGTCCTTCCCCTTGATTCGCAACAGCCATTTAATATGTACTCCGCAATTTCATTAGTAGGGAATTTTAGCGCTGATATGACACAATCTCCAGCAATTCCAGCGGATATTCTTAACGTAAATAGATGGGGAGTGCCTTATCTGCAGAGACCCACTCACCTTTTCGATATCTATCCCTGGCAATACTTAATACAGCTTCAGCAGAAGGCAGCCTGCCAGCATCAATTTGAGCAGGTTCAAAACCGATGGCGGAAACCAGATTTGGGCGATAAATGTCCCATGCATCTCCAATCCCGTACCAGCTTCCAGCATTAATTGATTCTACAGCCTCTGGTGCTGTTAATTCCTCATTTATCAGCGGTTTTACCAGTCCCTTTTCCACTTCAAAGGCGCACCAGTATATTTGCCCCATACGCGCGTCTACCGCTGTTAACAGTCGCTCCCAGCCATTTTCTATGTAGGCTGCCTGAGCAATGGCTGCGAGCGATGAGACGGGAATAACAGGCATGTCATCGGCATATGCAAGCCCTTGTGCAAGACTGGCTGCAATGCGGATGCCGGTAAAACTACCTGGGCCGCAGCCAAATGCTATTGCGTTTATGTCAGATATTGAGAGCCCCGCCTGTTCCAGCAGCGACTGAATTGAAGGCAAAATAATGGATGTATGCTGCATTGGGGCAATTTCGTGAATAGAGATTGTGTGGCCAATGCCTTCGGGATTTTCACAATAGAGGGCAGCAGAACATGCGGATGAAGATGTTTCAATAGCTAGGATATTCACTCTTTGGGCCAGTCTTTTTCAAGGTATTGAAGCTTGTCGTCAACATCCTTCCATTTATCTGCATCCTCGGGAGCAGGCTTGATCCGGTTAATTACCGGCCATTTTTCTGCCAATTCAGCATTGATTTGCAGATAATTATTATATTTCTCAGGGAGATCATCTTCAGAATAAATTGCATTTACAGGGCATTCAGGCTCGCAGAGAGCGCAGTCAATGCATTCGCTGGGGTTGATCACCAGCATGTTGGGGCCTTCGTAAAAACAATCGACGGGGCATACTTCGACGCAATCAGTGTATTTGCAGCGTATGCATTTCTCTGTGACTACAAACGTCATGAATTATCTGCCTGTTTGATATGGATGACGAGATTATATCAAATTGTGCCCGGGGCCGGAATCGAACCGGCACGGGATGTGAATCCCGAGGGATTTTAAGTCCCTTGCGTCTACCAGTTCCGCCACCCGGGCATATCTGGCACAAAGTATAATTCAGGCTGGGGTCGGAATCGAACCGGCGTCCACGGCTTTGCAGGCCGCTGCATAACCACTCTGCCACCCAGCCACAACATAAAACCCCAAACGCCTAGTACGCGGACGTTGATGACCTGTGGCTTTACTCTTGGATATAAATCTGGAGCGGGAAACGAGACTCGAACTCGCGACCCCAACCTTGGCAAGGTTGTGCTCTACCAACTGAGCTATTCCCGCATATCTTTTGACACCCACTCTCAACTTGGCAGTTTCAAGGAGTGCCTTAATTCGCACGTCATTCTATCCACAGAGTGTTGTATGTCAAGTGTTTATTTGCATTACCTTATAGGCAGCCTGTAAATAAATGAACATTGACCAGATAGTAAGTAAAGCAGAAATATAAAGCAAAATAAGGCCTGTAAAAATCAGGGTGGAATTTGTCGTATTATTACAATATAACAACACAACGATAGCGAGCATTTGCACTGCGGTTTTTATTTTACCAAGACTGGAAACGGCGACATGAGCACGCTGACCTACCTCAGCCATCCACTCTCTTAATGCTGAAACGATAATTTCACGAGCAACAATAATCATCGCCGGGATAGTAATGATAGCGGTTGGAACAGTGATGATCATAGTTGGTACACTGACATATTTAAATGTCTGTTCTGCCACAATCAGCATGAGCGCAATTGAAACTGTTAACTTATCTGCAACAGGATCTAAAAATGCACCAAGCTTGGTTGTTTGTTGAAGATAACGCGCAAGATATCCATCAAGCCAGTCAGTAAAACAAGCAGCCGCAAAGATGATCGTTGCAGCCATGTGCGCCCATGGAAACGGCAAATAAAAGAAAATCACCAATAAAGGAATTGCAGCAATTCGTCCAAATGTCAGCACATTCGGCAAATTAAATAATGATGATTCAAGGGTTCGTGTCATGTAATACCGCAAATATACGTTCTGCTAATGATCGACTGATACCGGGTACTTTTGATATCTCGTCAAGACTAGCATAAGCAATCCCTTGAATACCACCAAAATAGCGCAATAATTCACGGCGTCTTTTCGCGCCAATTCCTGGAATAGACTCCAAAACTGACTGACGACGGGCCTTGCCTCGGCGTGCACGATGGCCAGTGATTGCAAAACGGTGCGCCTCATCTCGAATTTGTTGAATGACATGCAGCGCTGGTGAAACTGCAGGCAAATGCATGGGAGCCTGCCCTCTGATGTGAATTGTTTCATATCCAGGTTTACGTGAAGGCCCTTTGGAAACACCTGCAAGCAAAACATTTTCTACTTTTAGCTCATCCATTATTTCATGTGCAGCTGATAATTGTGTTTTGCCTCCGTCGATAAAAATGACATCAGGAATGACGGCATCTTCATTCTTTATACGCTTGAAGCGACGGTGTATCACTTGCTTCATTGCTGCAACATCATCTCCCGGCGTAATGCCGCTGATGTTGAAACGACGGTAATCACTTTTCAGGGGTCCATCACTATCAAAAACAACGCATGAAGCTACTGTTGCCTCTCCCATACTGTGACTGATGTCAAAACATTCCATTCGTTTTGGCAGCCGTTTGAGACCGAGTGCTTCCTGTAAAGCCTTCATACGGGCACGCATGTTGGTCTTACGCAATAAATGTGCTGACAATGACTCCTTTGCGCTTGCAGCGGCCATCTCCTGCCATTTTTTCTTTTCTCCGCGAACAGGCACCATGATGCTTACTTTATGCTTTGCCTGAGCCTCAAGAACAGTTTCCAGCAAAGAACTGTCGGAAATTACTGTATCAAGGATAATGTGTCTTGGAATGCTTTCCTGGTGCGAAACATCATCCAGATAGTGCTGGGCTAAAAATGCTGAAATAATATCTTCGCGCGGCGAATCAAGTGGATCAGCTGGGAAATAATTGTGGCTGCCAAGGATTTGCCCTGATCGGATAATCAATAGCTGGATACACACCACACCTGCATGTGTAGCAAGTCCAATTACATCCGCATTTCCAGATGCCGTCGATACATATTGTTTTTCCTGAATCTGGCGCAGTCTTGCAATTTGGTCACGGAACTCTGCGGCAGTTTCGAAATCCGTATTTTGTGACGCAGCTTCCATTTTATCTTGTAGAACCTCGACTATTTCGTCGCTTTTTCCTTCTAAAAATAAAACGGCTAATCGGACGCTTTGCTCATATTCATCATGTGAAATCAATTCTACGCATGGCCCGGTGCAGCGATTTATTTGGTAAAGCAGACATGGACGCGTGCGCGCCGCAAAATAAGAATCACGACATGTGCGCAGTTTAAATAGCTTTTGCAATAGATTAATCGTTTCCCTAACCGCCAGCGAACTGGGAAACGGGCCAAAATACATACCGTTTCTTTTACGTTTGCCGCGGTAAATATCAATGCGGGGAAAATTATGCTGTGTGATTAGAATATACGGATAACTTTTGTCGTCTCTTAATAAAATGTTATATCGTGGACGATATGTTTTGATGAGATTACATTCCAGTAAAACGGCTTCTGTTTCACTGTTGGTGACAGTAATCGTGATATCATGAATGTTTTTAACTAGTGAAATTGTTTTGGGATCTTGCACGCGGCCGCTAAAATAACTTGAAACGCGCTTTTTCAGGTTCTTTGCTTTTCCAACATAAATTACAACACCCTTATCATCGAGCATTTGGTAGACGCCAGGGTGATTGGAGAGATTTTCAAGAAAGGTTTTGATGTTGTTCATTTTATATTGTCATTCCCGCGAAAGTGGGAATCTCCCTCTTTTTTTGCACGGTTACATCAGGCGGTTCCCGCTTTCGCGGGAATGACGACCTTCCGCGGGGATGACATGAGTATATTACTCCACTTCCGCCTTGGCGCCTTCAATCATGCCAAGACGCATTGCCATCAGTGTTAACTCAACATCACTCTTGATGTTAAGTTTTTCAAAAATTCGGTAACGGTAACTGTTTACAGTTTTCGGGCTCAGGCAAAGCTTCTTTGAAATATCTTGAACTTTTTGACCCTGCGTTATCATTAACATGATCTGTAATTCTCGCTCGGATAAAAGATCCAACGGCGAATCTTCTCCTTTCGTGAAACGCTTGATTGCAATTTGTTGCGCGATTCCCGGACTGATATAACGCTGACCTGAATGAATTGTACGAATAGCGCGTATCATTTCTTCGGGATCACAGCCTTTCGTGATATAGCCTGATGCGCCAGCTTGCAGTAAACGCGATGGATAAGGTTCATCTTCGTAAATTGTCAGTGCGAGAATTTTAATATCGGGGTTATGTCGAATCATTTTGCGCGTTGCTTCAAGACCGCCAATTCCAGGCATTTGCACATCCATGATGACGACGTCAGGAACGAGTTCTTTAGCAAGAAGCACGGCTTCTTCACCTGTGCCTGCCTCACCCACTACTTTAAGTCCATGCACATCCTGCAAGAGACGTTTAATTCCCATCCGTACAAGTTCATGATCATCCACTAACAGAACTTTTATCAACGCTGTCCCCTAATCTTCTATCTTTATGGCGGAGAGAGAGGGATTCGAACCCCCGGTGCCCGTAAGGACACAACGGTTTTCAAGACCGCCGCTTTCGACCGCTCAGCCATCTCTCCGACAATACGCGATAATTCTTGGCAAATTCGCAAGCAGTGAATATTAGCGTTATTTTGTAGGAGAGTCTAGGGTCTGTTTGCAATTCATGCCCTGGTCAGAATTCCAAAGACATTTGCCTTTGTCGGTCAGCATTTGCAAATATTTGTCATGCTCGGTCATTTCTTTTTCTGTCGCAGGGATGACATTGATTTTATAAGACTTAAGTGGAGTGAAATCATTCTCACTTGTGCATGTACCCTGTTCGTGAACCTGATGCTGTTCAAAAAAACTTCCCTGACCGCCGGTCATCGCCAGATATACTTCAGCTAACAGACTGGCATCCAGCAAGGCACCGTGCCAATCTCGTTTGGTATTATCTACACCATACCGTTTACATAATGCGTCAAGGCTGTTGCGTTGACCGACATGCATTTGGCGCGCCAAAACGAGAGTATCAATGACCTGACAATAATCGGTCACCAGTTTGAATCCTTTCCCCAATGCACTGAGTTCGTAATTTAAAAATGACAAATCAAACGGTGCGTTATGAATTATTAATTCCGATCCAGAAATAAATTCAACTAACTCATTCGCAACTGATGAAAATACTGGTTTATCTTTTAAAAATTCGTTAGAAATTCCATGTACCGCCAGCGCACCCGCCTCTACTTCGCGTCCGGGATTTAAATAATAATGAAAATGTTTACCGGTAAGTCTGCGATTAACCATTTCAAGGCAACCAATTTCAATCATGCGGTGGCCTTCTTCCACGCGTAATCCGGTTGTTTCTGTATCCAGTATGATTTGTCTGGCGGCCATCTTGGAGCCCTTCAAGTAATTGTTTTGGATGATAGCATCTCATCCAGCCATCATCTTGTCATTTATTTTCGTAAAAAATGCTCAAAATACCGCAAGTATTCCTGCGCTTTTTTCAGAAGGGTTCTATTTTCCCTTTTTAAATAAGTTATCAATTGCTTCATTAGCAATCTGATCAGCACGATCATTTTCAGGATGGCCGCTGTGTCCTTTGACCCAGTGCCATTTGATCTGATGCCGCGACGCAGCCTCATCAAGCAATTGCCAGAGGTCCGCATTCATCACAGGTTTTTTATCTGCTTTTTTCCAACCGCGCGCCTTCCAGCCTGCAAGCCATTCAGAAATACCTTTCTGCACGTATTTTGAATCAGTATACAAATCCACATTACATTTATCTTTCAATGCATTTAATGCTTGAATTGCCGCCATTAATTCCATTCGATTATTCGTGGTTATATCTTCTGCGCCCGACAATATTTTTTCATGTTTGCCATATTGCATTAATACACCCCATCCTCCAGGCCCGGGGTTGCCACGGCATGCACCGTCTGTATATATAACAACGTGTTTCATTTGAGAGACTCAGATTGTCTGGCAATATTGCCTGATATGGTTGTAGAGATGCGTATGTTACCAAGCTGTTGCTTCCATTTCATTCTGATTGGAGTCAATGGAATTACTTTCGCTCGCGCTGTAATACAATAAAGTCCGCCAAAAAAATGCATCAAATTACCCATATATTCTAAAAACTCTAAACCTTTAAATACTTTTTCGCTGTTGACCGGCGGTCGAAAATAGAGTGAAGTATGATCTTCAATTTGAAATTCAGAAAGACGCAGCCAGTTTTTGATATGGTAGGCATTATTGAAACTGGAAACCCATGGCACATCATGTTGTGAAAGCAGCCTTCTTATCCCCCACATGCTATAGGGATTAAATCCGAAAACTACAATTAATCCTTCAGGCTTCACAATACGGCATGCCTCGTGAATTAAATGGCGAGGATTGTCGACATACTCTAGAGTGTGCGGAAGCACCACCAGATCGACACTTCCCGTCAAAATCGGTATTTCGTGGAGATCGCCCTCAATGAACCCTGGCTGACGCTCGTGTGCCAAAAACGGACTGACCAGAGAATGGCATGGTATTTTTGTGGCCTCAAGCAGGGAATATTGCTGCGGAACACCTACAAGCAACGCATGTTTGCCATAATGTTTATCAAGTACACGCGAGATAACTTTTTTCTCGGCATCCATGATTGTAGATCCGAGATAAGTTTGATGGAGCCACTGATTCCAATGTTGTAACGTCCTGTAGCCGTGTGCCAAAGCTTTTCCATCTCCCGACTAATTTTGCTAATATATCATACCCGAACATAGCGTACAGTACTTATTATAAAGAGAAATGGCTTTCATAAGACACGGTTATGCATGTAAGGCTCTGTGAAAGAATAACTTTCTCTTTTAACAGAGCAGATTGCCATCAGATTAATGAAATCTGATAGAGAAAAAACGCAGGAATACTTATTGTATTTCGAGTTTTTGAATGAAGATCGCATGAAGATGATGATAAGATGACTGTTAAAAGAGAAAGTTATTCTTTCACAGAGCCTAATATGGCAATATGGATTTTTAAGGATCACAGCGTGCTGGATATGGCTAACAGGTATTGGCGCAATTTTCTACGACAACTTATTATTTCTATTACGGTCGCATGTACATTACTACCTATTAGCGCAACCAGCGCCACCAGCAGCATCGAAGGAATCCGTGTATATCAAAATACCTCGCAATTATCCGAAGAACATAAACAGAATATCGCAGAAGATATTAACCGTTACAAAGAGGCGGATAATTTATGGGATGTCTTGCGCGATGAATTCTCACTGGATCATTATGAAAACAACCCCATTGTGCAAGAGAAAATAGAATGGTTCATGAACAATCAGGATTTTCTGCTGCGTTCTGTAAACCGCGCCTCACCATACCTACATTACATCCTGCAGCAAGTTAGAAAACGACATTTGCCTGCTGAACTCGTATTACTTCCAATTGTTGAAAGCGGATACAATCCATTCGCAACCTCTCCCGTCGGCGCTGCCGGAATCTGGCAGTTGATGCCAGACACAGCTTCTGGTCTCGGTGTTCATCAGGATTGGTGGTATGACGGCAGACGTGATGTCATTTCATCAACCCGCGCGGCATTAAATTATCTCGCATATCTTCAAAGTTTCTTCGATGGTAACTGGCTGTTAGCAATTGCCGCTTACAACACCGGCGAAGGCAATGTGCTTGCGGCGATCAGACGCAACATCAGAGATGGATATGATACTGATTTTTGGTCTTTACCTGTTGCGCAGCAAACGAAAAATTATGTGCCCAGTATTCTTGCGCTGGCGATAATCATTAGTAAACCTTATCAATATCCAATCTATTTCCCCAAAGTTAAAAATGCACCGTATCTTGCTCAAGTTGATGTGCACGCAAAAATCAATCTCAAATCGGCAGCGTCACTTGCAGGCTTAAGTTATAACAGACTCTTGCAACTTAATCCGGGATTCACACGCGCAGCGGCAAAAGGTCCATATAAGCTAGTTATTCCAATTGAAAATGTGGAACAGTTTTCTGAAAATCTGGTTAGATCACCATTCAATAACCGTAGCTCACTGGGCTGGATACACTATCGGATGAAAGCTGGAGACACACTACTCTCGGTTGCCAGAAAATTCAAAACAACACCAGATGAGATTCGTAAACTAAATCGACTTGTTAAAACCAATCCGCGCCGCGGCACCAACTTATTAATCCCTGACCATAGTGACAAAACGATTTCGCTAGCGAGCGCTGAATCGAATAATGATTTAATCAATCATACTTCATTGAAGAAGAAAAAAAACAGAAGCAAACAGCCAGCTTTCGCTTCGAATAATTCCAGCAAACGTTTGGTAACCGAAGCTAATTCTTCTTCCTCTTACCATATGCAGCCTGGAGATACTATATATATGGTTCGCAGCAAGGATAGTCTTGAATCAATATCCAAAAAATTCAAGGTTTCCGCGAAAATGCTGATGACTGCGAATAATCTTAAGGGTAACCGTGTTACTCCTGGAAAAAATCTAGTCATCCCAACGCATAATAATGTCAAATTAGTTGCATCAGGCAGAGTACGTGCCGTTGGTTTAAATGAAACGATTTACAAAGTAAGGCGTGGTGACACTATTGCAAAAATAGCCAAACGCTTTCACACTTCGCCTTCATCCATCCGAATTGCAAATCTGGTCGATGATAATTCACTGTCCGAAGGAATCAACCTGGTTATTCCTAAACCAGTTCGCGCTTAGGTAATTTTTAATACAACAAAATAAACTTGACCTGAGTAATGCGCTTCAGGACAATGCCCGCGTTGCACAGTCAGCGGCTATCGCTGCATATTTAATAATTTGGAGATTTTTACATGTCCATCAAAAAGACACTGTTTTTAATCAGCACAATTTTTTGCGCTGCATTACCAATACATGCACAATCTGAATCTTTAATTCGTTCTCCGGGACTGAGAATTACAAATAATACTGATCTGGATTCCACTTCTGTCATCAATAGTAAAAGATGTTCATCTGACGTGCTAGGCGAAGGCGGTATTACACGCGCGCACTCTACCAATGAAGTATCCAGTATTAAAATTAAACTCGCGTGCGGATTGAATAGAGAAAATTGCACTGCAGATGTTTATATGACCGCTAATTGCAACAAGAGTGGTCAACCTCCGATCGCTCGCGTCATTCTCGATGTTAATAAAGGCATCAAAAGTGTTGTGCCGGCAAACAATTCTCCGTTTGTGCTAACATTCAACGGGTTTGATGCCAGTATTTCTAAAAAATAAACTTGTACTATCAGTCATAAAAAATTAATCCCGCGCACTTGTGCGGGATTTTTTTAACATATTTTTATTTGCCAATTGAACCATCAAAGATTTAATTCAAACCTTGTTATTCATAATCATTTTCATTATTCTCGGACATTGCAATAAATCAATTTATCTAAATCAAAATTAATGTGACATGGAGAAAATCATGAAAATGAAAAGTCTGGCTCTAATGAGCGCAATTGCAATTACGCTCTCACCATTCGCTGCACACGCAGTTGATCTTTCAGTAACCAACAACACCAAAACTGCGGCATCTGCCAGCCTTGATAACACAGGCTGCTCTGGCGTTATCCCAATGGGCGTCATCAAGCCAGGTCAAACAACAAATGTAAAAGGATGGGTATTAAACAGATTCTGTAATCCAACTTGCACAGCTCATATCTATATGGATAAAAACTGTCACAGCAAAGTTGTTGCTACAGCAACTGTAAGCGCATCTCAGGGAATTGTCAAAGTTGAAAATCATAACGTTGACGGCTACCACGTTGAATTCACCGCAACACACGCTTCACTCGAAGGTGGACCAAGCAGAAAGTGGTATCAGTGGTTTCTTTAATTAATCTGTCATCCCCGCGAAAGGTTGTCATCCCCGCGAAAGCGGGGACCTCCTTCAAGTGAATCGTGCAAGAAGGATGAGCGACTAAGAGATTCCCGCTTTCGCGGGAATGGCCATGGGTGTATTCACTCAGTGGGATTTCAGCATCTGAGGGAATGACAATATCAAAATATATCCCAGACAATTTGCGCAGCTAACACATCTGCACCGCCGTTAACATTACCATTCGTTGTTACGACTTGATCACCAGTAACCTGAGCCGGCGGATTCACTTTCGCCTGATTCATAAAGAGATGTGTCCAGCCTAAATCAAATCCGATTGTTTTTGTTGACTGGAAGTGACTGCCAAATGCTACTGCGATACGGTTATTATCAGGAAGCATCACATTTCGATACATATTGTTAACTGGAGTTTGATCGAAACCGATACCAGCTCTCAGTCTGATCCAGTCATTTACTGCAAAATCAGCGCCAGCTGAAATGTTAAATGTATTGCAGTAATGCTGCGGCACCGTCACGACCAAACTCGTTGTCGGCTCAAGCAAGCTGATTCCCGCTACATTTTGCAGAACGAGATTTTGTATTGTATTCCATTGCGTATATATTACGCTGCCCATCAAAGCAAGGTCTGAATTAACTTTGTGGTATGCACTCAGTGCAGTATATGCAGGTAAAGTGATATCAACTTTTGCGCGAGTTGATCTTAATGTGCCAGAAGGAATATCAAGTGCGTCTCTAACCATGGCACCTGAGAAAGAACTATGGCCAGAAAGGTGATGCGCCACTTGCGAATGATAACTTAAGCCAACCCTGGAGTTTTCATTGAACTCATATAGGATACCTGCATGCAACCCGTAAGCAGTATCATTTGCAGTATTAATGCCATCACTATCCCAGCTGATCACACCATTTGTTCCAACCATATCGAACTCACCCTTCATAACTTGAATGTCGGGTCCGAAACCAAATGAGAATTTATCCGTTACTTTGAATGACAACACGGGACTGATATCAATAACACGTACAGATGATTCTGTAGATGCATATCGCAGTACAGTGCCTTTCCCGTAATCTGTTTTTAATCCAAATGGAACAACGACACTGAAGCCGAAACCAACAATATCACTTAGCGGTGCAACGTAATGAAGTGCTGGTATCAATCCGATGTTCCCGCCTTGAACGGTTACCGGCTGAGGCGAAGGGTCATCCAGGTTATTTACTGCAACAGTTCCCCGGTATTTGAAGCTGGTCAACACGCTATCAACACCAAACACTACTTGTTGATTTTTGAATCGGCTGATACCAGCAGGGTTATAAAATGCAATACTGGCATCATCTGCTGATGCAGCGTAACCTGCATGATAATTACCAATGCTGGCAGCATCCTGTTCCCACAATTGAAACGCAGACGCGAGAGAACAAGATGAATATCCATATAATCCTGCAACACAAGTCGCTATTATTATTTTACGTATCTGAAATAATTTCACCAACCTTCCCCCTTTGTGCAAAATCGGGCTTGAAATAAAAGACCCATAAGGATACCGTATCTGGGCAACAAAACAACTGTAAAAGAGGCAAAAAATGGCAGAGACACCTTCAAATATGTTACCTCTGGGCACTAAAGCACCAGATTTTCAGCTCCTAGATACCCGCACCAATCAAGAGCTAACGCTGGACGAATTAAAGTCAAATATTGCCACAGTCATCATGTTTATTTGTAATCATTGTCCCTATGTAAAGCATATACAAAATATGCTGACTGAAACCGCTACTAGTTATCAAAAAAAAGGTATAAGTTTTATAGCAATTAGCTCAAATAATGTTGAAACATATCCGCAAGACGGGCCGGACGAAATGAAGAAAGAAGCAGAGCGCAATCATTATACATTCCCGTATCTCTACGATGACACACAAGAAGTTGCAAAAGCTTATCAGGCAGCATGTACACCCGATTTTTATATTTTCAATAAAGACCTGGAATGCGTTTATCGCGGACGCTTTGATGAATCAACACCAGGTAATAATAAACCTGTTACTGGAAAAGATTTATCGGATGCACTTAATGCAATCTTAGCTGGCAAAGAAGTCAATGCTACTCAACTTCCTAGTCACGGCTGCAACATCAAGTGGCGCAGATAAAACATTTATCATATCGCTGGAGCCCGTAAATGCCTATCTGCGAGCTCTAGCTTTTGTAATTTCCTCGACAAGTGTTTTGCAGATTCTTTTATGTGATCCAGACTTAATCCATCACGGTAAATTCCACCCAAAACATAAATTAAACTTGCCATTCGTGCCTCATCGTGCTGGTGCTCCGCTTCACCAAGAATGGAGAAATATAATGTCAGAGCTGCATTGAATTCATCGTGGATGATTTGAATCATTTCACATAATTGAGCTTTCGTGCTTAATCCATGCAAGCATTTAATATCTAAAGTCTCAATGAATTCCGCTACAGCATTGGGATGATCTTCCAGTTTCTCAATTTCAGTCAGCAAATATTGAATCATGGTGTCCAGATTATAATATTCAGATAAGCTATCCAATAACTCATGCAACCGCATAGCTTTCGGAATATGATTTGATTTTCGAAAGCTTGTTAATTCATCTGCAAGGACTTTATATTCACTGTTAAATTTATTTCGCAAGCTATGCTCGAAATGACTTACGGGAATGCTATTGTCAATGCCAAATTTATTTAATGCCCTCTTAAGTCGAATACATAAGCTATTATATATTTCAATTTCATCCAGACCCTCTCTCACCTCTCTTGCAAGGTTATGTGCGGCACGAATAGATGGGTGATTTTCAGGAGAGATTTTAGTTAACTTATATTCAAGATATAGATTTTCAAACACTGTAATACACGACTCTAGATTTGGCCTTTCGTCTGGATTGAGCGCGGTCATCTGTCTAAGCATGTTTTCGATTGCATGACGCTCATCGATACTCACACTATTCAGATTCTGAAATAAATCATATTGCGGTACCCAATTTAACGTAATTCGACGCATCATTAACTTGGAATGATCCGCCTTTTTGAGAAAGAAAATTGGATCCTTATCGCGCCAGACTAAACCTATCACTCGCGCCATGGAATAAATGTCAGACTTAACACTTGCCATACTTTCAATCTTTGAATTAGAGCGGAATTCATTTGCGGTAATCGGTTTTTGTGTGATAACACAAGTGAAATCTTCTGGTGCACTAAATACTGCGTTTCCCCGCGATCGTCTATCGTAATTTATTCCAATTAAACGGCTTACACCAAGATCAAAAATATTAATTTCTTGTGTATCTGGATTATAAAAAATATTATCTGGCTTGATGTCGCGATGGCAAATCATATTATCATGAATTTGCTTTTTTAAAGCGCGAAGCAGCGCGATCGTGATGCGGTATCGTTCTGAGTGTGTAAATGGTTTAACACTTCTTTCCTGATTTAAAAGATCATTAAATTGTACACCAGGAAACTGTTTCATCGATATCATACTTGGCATACCGGAGTACAGCAGACGTGCACGCAAATGCGGACAGCGTTCCATCAGTGAGAATTCATTTATTGCCGCATTTTTTTGAATTTTGTATACACGTTTTTGCTTACGGGAAACCTCAATCTCACCTCTGTGGCTCGTATCGCTTAATTGCCAGTTTAATACGGCTAAAATTTTATATGCAGAACCAAACTTACCTTCTCCGCAATCATGATCATCCAAGACGTCATAGCACCATTCACCCGATGGTTTTCGACGCACCACAATGTCATTTGTTAGTGTAACCAGATTGAAGCCGGCAAAATAAATTTTACCTCGAGAAAGCACGATGCCATCGCCTTTTCTCCAGGCAAGCAATTTTGCTAACAGCTTGCTTGACTCTTGATTCAAATTAAGTGGATCAACCACGAAATGGTTTAGCACTAGTTCGCAACTCTCGTAATAGTTATTTTTTTAATGATACTGATTTTCTAGTCTTATCAAGATTAATATAATACGAATAAGCATCTTGTATTTTGATATTTTTCCTTTTCAGATGGTCAGTCAATTCACAAAACAAATCCAGATCCATCCTGTAAGGGACTAAACGCGCATATAGTTCACGACAATGTTTGATGTATAATTGATACCCTTCATTATCTGGACCAGATTTATCATAATGATCGATATTTTTCTCAAACTCTATCCTGCTTGTCATGTATCTGTTCACGATATCGTTCACTTTATTGATGACTTCTGATTTATTTTGGCACTCCGTCAATGCATCAAAACCTACCGTTTTCAAAAACAATTTCAATACGGACGGGTTATCATCAATTTGATTAACAAAATAAATAACACGTTGAGCATATTCATCTGGGGCTAGCAAAATATTTTCTGTTTCAGAAACCAATGTCAGCGCATGACTGTGGGCTGCTTTTAAATGATTTACTAATTCCGGATGTTTTTTCTCATTCTCATTAATCCAATATTTAAGTCTGATCGCTTCAAAATCATTGATAGCGGTCAAAATATCACTCCGTTTTCGCAGATCACAATCAGTCATCCTGATGATAGCATTTGTGATTGCCACTCCAATTTTATCAGGCACATCCAACCCGTTAAAAAGAGAAAAATATATTTTTCCCTGATTGGAACGAATAGCTGCAAACTCAGATTCTGATATTCCCGATCCAAAGTACTGATCTAATTCATCGTCTCTCCAGACTAATCCAATGACGCGCCCGACAGCATAAATATCAGCTTTCGAATAACTATTCCAGATCAACACTTCGGGTGGCAAAAATAGAATCGTACCTGCAATTTTTTTTCTGTCTTTTTCATCACAGGAAAGACCAAAATCAATATACCTGATTCGCCAGTTATTGAATGCAGAATTATTTAATACCATAATATTTTCAGGCTTAATGTCGCGATGATATATGCGGTTATTTTGTATGGCATACTTGTACTCTCGCAACAATTGTATAGATAAATTAATTCTATCCTCAACCGACATCAATTTTTGATGTGTATTACTCAATTTTGTTACATGATTACTGACATAGCCCTTTAGTGGCGGGCTTCTTTTGGGTTTGGTACCAACAGATCTCGATAATAAATCATCGTATTTAATATAATTTGATAAATCGACGCCGTCGATTTTAGAAATTGACAAAATGTAACTATCTTTTTCCACATCAAAGATTGGCTCCAAGTTTCTTGCTTTCAAGTAAATAGCTCTCTTTGAAAGCTTTTCTTCATCATAAACAGTTACGTAATCAGTTGCAGTGTTAGTAGCCATCATATGCTTGGCGAGTCGTTTGTCTTTAGCAGGAAAAAATCTCAAATCATCTTTATTAAAAAAATTTGGTTTTATTGTACCTTTATATTTCTTTAGTTCGCCATATACACCACTTGCAGCAAGCCCGTTTTCGGTATCATCTATGACATCTATATAATGAATTCCACCATATTTAAATCTGTCCAGATATATATCATCAAGCAGGTAAAATTTACCGTTATGATTTTTATTATCCGGAGGCGCATAATATTTAATCGACTGCAAACCAACTGAGCTTTTAGCGTTTTCAGATATAAAATTTAGAACTTTGCTGGTTTTATCGATTGAAGGTTGGAACTGACCGCAAAATTCAATATCACAACCAAGGTGGACTTTATACTTTATAAAATTTGATCCATTAAAGTAATTAACAAAGTAGCATCCCTTATTAATGATACCTCCAGGAAGGCAATTCTTATCCATTATAAGTTTATGAAGCAATCTCGTCTGCAAATCATCTAACTTATCTTTACCAATCACTACAGTATGTTTTTTTACAGTATGAACCATATAAAACACTCCTTTTTTATCATGGTCTGGTTACAGCGAATCACAAGCAGACTCTACTTTCATACCACAAAAACAAAATGCCTGTAAGTGACTTCACTTACAGGCATTTTTTGTGCAGCTTGTAGCGTTAGAAATGCTTACTTGGAATCATCTTCCTTGTTGCCGGCGCCGATATTGAACAAATCACCCAGCGTAGTTTTCAATGAATCCGCTGCGGATTTCTTTTTCTTGCCAGCTGCAGTTGTTCCAGCAGATGCTTTTGTGCTCTTCGCGCTGGATTTTTTAGCGGCTGGAGCTTTTGCATCTTTAGCTTTCATGGACAATGAGATCGCATGAGTTTTGCGGTCTGTGCCCATGATTCTCGCTTCAACTGTATCGCCAATTGCTAGCTTGGTACGTGCGTCTTCAACTTTTTCAGCTGAAATTTCTGACGCGCGGAGTACGCCGCGAATGCCATTGGTTAATTCAACAGTTGCCTGCTTTTGATCAACTTCTACGACTGTACCAGTAACCATTGTGCCTTTTTCGTTTTCCGTGAGGAAATTTGCCAATGGATCTTCAGCTAACTGTTTCAAGCCAAGCGCAATACGTTCACGCTCAACATCAATAGCAAGAATAACAGCTTCCAGCTCATCAGCTTTCTGGTATTTACGCAGTGTATCCTGAGCTTCTGCTTCACTCCAGGCGATGTCTGAGAGATAAATCAGACCATCAATACCGCCGTCGAGTTCAAGGAATATACCAAAGTCAGTGATAGACTTGATCTTGCCTTTAACATGTTCGCCCTTCTCGTGGTTTTCAGCAAATGCAGCCCATGGATTGGATGTGCATTGCTTGATACCCAGGGATATACGTCTGCGGTCAGCATCAACATCAAGAACCATGACTTCAACTTCCTGGCCCAGATGAATGACTTTATTTGGATTGACGTTTTTATTTGTCCAATCCATTTCAGAAACGTGTACCAGACCTTCAATGCCTTCTTCGATTTCAACGAAGCAGCCGTAATCAGTGATATTGGTAACGCGGCCGCGAATTTTTGAATTCACTGGATAACGCGCGCTGATATCGAGCCATGGATCGCCGCCCAGCTGTTTCAAACCCAATGAAACGCGCACATTTTCACGATCGATCTTCAAGACTTTCACCTTGATTTCGTCGCCAATTGCGAGAATTTCACTTGGATGCTTGATGCGTTTCCAGGACATGTCGGTAATGTGAAGCAGACCATCAACGCCGCCCAAATCAATAAATGCACCGTAATCGGTAAGGTTCTTCACGATACCTTTTACTTCATTGCCTTCATTGATGTTTTCAAGTACGGCAGCGCGTTCAACATTGTTAGACGCCTCGAGAACTGCACGGCGCGAAACAACAATGTTATTACGCTTTGCATCAACTTTGATAACTTTGAATTCGAATTCTTTGCCTTCGAATGCTTCTGGATCGCGAATTGGTTTGACGTCAACTAATGAGCCCGGCAAGAACGCACGGACTTTGTTAATTTCAACTGTAAAGCCGCCTTTGACTCTGCCGATGATAGTACCGCGAATGGTTTCTTTCGCTTCGTATGCTTTTTCCAGATGAATCCATGATTCAAGACGTTTAGCGCGTTCACGTGAGAGACGCGTACTGCCAAAACCATCTTCGAGAACTTCGAGCGCAACTTTAACTTCGTCACCTGGTTTAACCTCCAGGCGGCCGCCCTCATCATAGAATTGTTCAACAGGAATGTATGATTCTGATTTTAATCCCGCATCAACGACAACATATTTGCCTTCAACACGTTCAACTGTTGCATCGATAATAGCACCCGGCAACATCGGGGTTTCGGTAAGACTTTGTTCGAACAATTGTTCAAACGTCTTTTCTCCCATATTTTGTTTCACTTAAAACCTCAACTCTAACACGGTTAAATGTTTATATCTTTACTCTGCCGCCGCAACGCTAATTCGTGTCATTGTCAGGAATGCGGGGGCAGGAAAGGCCTTTTTTCTGCTGATCTCCTCGAGAATTTTTTCTACCACTTGCTGAATAGACAAGGGATCGGTATTGATGATAACCGCGTCATCGGCAGGCTTTAATGGTGCAATTGCCCGTTCGCTGTCGCGCTTATCCCGCTGCCTTAGCTCCTCGAGAAGGCCGCCTAGGTTAACATTTAACCCCTGCTCCTTCAACTGTTTATATCGACGTTCCGCCCGGATTTCCGGGGTGGCAGTCAGGAAAAACTTGTGCTCGGCATCTGGAAAAACCACCGTTCCCATATCCCTGCCGTCGGTAACCAGCCCCGGCACTTCCCGAAATGCTCGCTGACGACTTAATAGAGAGGCGCGAACCGCAGGCAATGCAGCAATAATGGAGGCAGCATTACCAACCTGTTCTGTGCGAATCATTGCTGTAATGTCTTCACTTTCAAGGATAATTTTGGGGGATTTATCTGGATTAGCTATAAATTGGACGTCCAGATATTCCCCAAGAACTTCGAGAGCTTTCTCATTATCAAGAGCTACCCCATGTTTCTGGGCAGCTAAAGCCAGCACCCGGTATAATGCCCCGCTATCGAGAAAGTTCCAGCCCAATCTAGCTGCTAACAATTGGCTGACAGTTCCTTTGCCCGTGCCGCTGGCACCGTCTATGGTGATGACTGGTGCGATTTGGTCGATCATTCCTTTGATTCTCCTTCCTCTTTAATGTTTGCTATACGCTCAAGCCCGACAAGCACTTCCCCTTCGCCAAGCTGAATCAGCCTCACTCCCTGCGTATTACGGCCAATAACAGATATTTCAGCAACCGGAACCCGCACAAGTGTACCCTTATCACTAATCAGCATGACTTCGTCATCTGACATCACTTGTATTGCAGCAACAACCTTACCATTACGCTCATTAACATGAATGGAAATCACGCCCTGACCGCCGCGGCCACTGACACGATACTCATCCATTTCTGTTCGTTTGCCGTAACCATTTTCTGTCGCAGTTAAGATATCGCCACCAGGCTGGCATACAACTAGTGAAACGACACGCTGACCGTCTGCCAGTTTAACACCGCGTACACCTGCAGCCTGCCGCCCCATGCAGCGAACTTTTGCTTCATTGAAACGCACAACTTTTCCTGCATCAGTAAACAGCATCACATCATGTTGACCATCAGAAATATCCGCCTGCACAAGGTTATCGCCATCATTCAAAGCAATTGCAATTATTCCGGATGCACGTGGACGTGAGAAATCTTCAAGTGATACTTTTTTAATGAGACCCATTGATGTTGCCATCACGACATATTTGTCAGAGTGATATTCACGCACAGGCAGGAACGCATTGACACGTTCACCTTCTGCAAGTGGCAGCAAATTAATGATAGGACGTCCTCGTGAAGTACGTGTCGCCTGTGGCAGCTGATATACTTTCAACCAGTAAACTTTGCCAGCATTTGTGAAACACAATACTGTGTCATGCGTACGTGCGACGATCAGGTATTCCACAAAATCTTCTTCTTTCATGGATGTCGCAGACTTTCCGCGGCCGCCGCGATGCTGTGCCTGATAAACTGCAACCGGTTGTGTTTTGACATAACCATCATGAGAGAGTGTCACGACAACCTCTTCATCAGGGATTAAATCTTCGATGAACACTTCACCTTCATCTGTTTCAATAATTTCAGTGCGTCTTACATCACCAAAATCATTTTTGATGACATTCAATTCACCACGAATGACTTCCATCAATTTCGACGGGTTTTCGAGAATCTCTACCATTTCAGCGATAAATACTTTTAATTCTTTATGTTCTTTTACGATCTTGTCTTGTTCGAGGCCCGTCAAACGATGCAGACGCATATCAAGGATTGCCTGAGCCTGCTCGGGAGACAAACGATATCCGTCATCAGTCATGCCATACATTTCAGTTGTATGGGTAATATTATCGTGATGTCCTGCGCGTGATAGAATTTCAATTGTTGAAGCAGCCTGCCAGAGCTTGCTCATCATTTCAGTTTTTGCTTCAGAGGAATCCTTGGCTTTTTTAATCAGTGTAATCATTTCATCAATATTTGCGAGCGCAACAGCAAGACCTTCTAAAATGTGGCCGCGTTCACGCGCTTTTCGCAAATCATATACCGTACGACGTGTTACCACTTCGCGGCGGTGACGGATAAACGCAGTAATCAAATCTTTCAGGTTTAATACTTTAGGCTGGCCGTCAGCTAGCGCTACCATATTAATACCGAAAACACTTTGCAATTGTGTATGAACGAATAAATTATTCAGGATAATATCGGTATTCTCACCGCGTCGCACTTCAATCACAACACGCATACCTTGCTTGTCTGACTCATCTCGCAGCGCTGAAATACCTTCAAGTTTCTTTTCTTTAACCAGTTCAGCAATACGCTCAACCAGACGCGCTTTATTCACCTGATAAGGTAATTCAGTGATGATGATGCGGTCTTTACCGCTTTTTTCATCTGATTCAATTTCCGTTTTCGCACGTACAACAACTCGGCCGCGGCCGGTGAGATATGCTTCGCGAATACCGTTTCGACCCTGAATGATACCGGCAGTTGGAAAATCTGGACCTGGAACATGCTGCATTAATTCATCAATGGTTATTTCGGGATTATTAATCAGCGCAATGCATGCGTTGATCACTTCTGTGAGATTATGCGGCGGAATATTTGTCGCCATACCTACAGCAATACCAGAGGAACCATTCACCAATAAATGCGGCACGCGAGTCGGCATGACTGCTGGTGCCATTTCTGTTTCATCATAGTTTGGAACGAAATCGACAGTTTCTTTTTCGATATCAGCCATTAATGCATGTGCAAACTTGGACATGCGAATTTCGGTATAACGCATGGCAGCAGCCGCATCGCCGTCAATCGAACCGAAGTTACCCTGACCGTCGACAAGCAGGTAGCGCATTGAAAATGGCTGCGCCATACGGACGATTGTGTCATAAACTGCTGAATCACCATGAGGGTGATATTTACCGATAACATCACCAACAATACGAGCAGATTTTTTATATGGCTTATTCCAGTCGTTACCCAATTCATGCATGGCAAAAAGAGCGCGTCTATGCACCGGCTTCAGACCGTCACGAACATCCGGCAATGCGCGTCCAATTATGACGCTCATTGCATAATCGAGATATGACTTTTTTAACTCACTTTCAACACTGACTTTCTGAACTTCTTTAGCGACTGTATTATCCATGAGGGGGATCGACTTAATTAATTTAAACGGTCAGGATTATAGCATAATTATCTGTATTTACCCAATTATTATGTCTTAGGTCAGACTGTGATGTGCCTCCCTGATGAGCATGTCATCCAGAGGCGCGTTCTTTGCGCCGAAGGATCTCCTTGATAATGCACGGTTCTATCTGGGAGGTCCCTCGTCGTAAAAAAAACTCCTCGGGATGACAGGTTTCAATCTCGGAGTGCTCTGCGCAATATTTTTCCCACGTTCGTCTTGGGGAGCTCGTCACGAAATTCGACGTATTTAGGAACTTTATATGGTGTTAGGTGCTGCCGGCAAAATTTAACAACATCTTGGGCCGTCATTCCCGGGTCATCACTAACAATGAATGCCTTTGGTGCTTCCCCTGAATTTTCATCAAATACACCAATTACTGCACACTCTTTAACCCCCGGCATTTTTGCAAGTACACCTTCAACTTCGTTTGGGTAAACATTGAACCCGGAAACTAAAATCATGTCTTTTTTGCGTTCAAGGAGCTTTACAAAGCCTTTCTCATCCATAGAGCCAATATCACCAGTCAGCAGCCAGCCGTCAGATGTAAACACTTTTGCCGTTTCTTCAGCATTATGCCAATAACCTTGCATAACTTGTGGGCCTTTGACGGCGATTTCACCCGGCTGTTCCAGCGGTACAACTTTTCCATCATCATCAAGTATTGCTACATCAGTTGATGGCAGCGGCAACCCTATAGAGCCAGTATACGCAGTTATATTCATTGGGTTGATTGTTACACAAGGTGAAGTTTCTGTAAGGCCGTATCCCTCGAGAATGGGCTTGCCTGTTATTTGATGCCACTTTTCAGCAACCGCCTGCTGCACAGCCATCCCCCCGCCAACGACAAAATGCAGAGAGCTAAAATCCATTTTTACGAAAGATTTATTTTTCAGCATGCCGTTAAACAGTGTATTTACACCCGTGATGATCGTTAGTTTAAACTTCTTCATCTCTTTAATCATACCGGGAATATCGCGAGGATTGGCGATTAAAATACTATAAGCACCAATGCGCATGGCAAGCATGCAATTCACAGTCAATGAAAAAATATGGTAAAGAGGTAATGCGGTAAGAATAATTTCATGCCCAGGGTCAACCGCTTCTTTCACCCATGCATCAGCCTGTTGCAGATTTGAAACCAAATTTCGATGTGTTAACACAGCACCTTTTGCAACACCTGTCGTACCGCCGGTATATTGCAAAAATGCAATATCCTGACTTTGAATCTGCGGTTTCAAGAAAGCATGTTGACTGCCTTTGCGTAAAACATCTTTCAGCATCAGTGCATCTGGAATATTCCAGTCTGGAATTTTTTTATAATAATATTTCAATGCCAAATGAATTAACAATGCATGCACAGGCGAAAGAAAATCCCCGATATATGTGATGATAATATTTTTCAAACCAGGAAGATTACCCATTGCCTTTTGCGCTGTGAGTGCGAAATTAGCAAGCACAACCAATGTTTCACTGCCGGAATCTTTTATTTGATGAGTCAATTCATCAACCGTATACAATGGATTTACATTAACTACTATGAGACCCGCTTTCAATGCGCCAAACATGACAACCGGATATTGCAAAATATTCGGAAGCATAATTGCGATCCTATCGCCTTTCTTTAGTTTTAATTCAGTTTGCAGATATGCAGCAAAATGAGTGCTTTGTATATCAAGCTCTTCATACGTAAGTGTTGAGCCCATGCTGTAATATGCGGGTGATTTTGCGTAACGCTTGCAGGATTGAGCGAATACATCAATTAACGATTGATAAGCGTCCGCATTAATAACTGCCGGGACGCCTTCGGTATAACTTTTAAGCCAGACCTTATCTACCGTTTGCGCTTCCTTATTAAGGTCCTTCAAGTTCATAGTGCCATTCCGTTATGAAAATTATGTAAGGGGTTACAAAACTGAAAGAGTAAGATTTGGTCGGGACGGCCGGATTTGAACCGACGACCACTTGCCCCCCAGACAAGTGCGCTACCAGACTGCGCCACGCCCCGATACCGAGGCGCAAAGATAATATATTTGGCATGCACTTTGCAACTGTAGATGCATGTTGTGTGCAAGTTGTGTAAGCGCGTATTTTGCGCGTTACCCGACATCAACAAAATCTTTCTAATGATTCGTTGTCAACTCAGCCTGAAGATTTTGCAGTACGCTTTCAAGATCCGAAATAACTTTTTTGACCATCGCATCAACCTTGACAGACTGACTGACAGTCTCTGGAGCAGCAGACAATTGCGTACGGGCACCTTCAATCGTGAAGCCATCTTCATAGAGCAGCTTGCGAATCTGACGCACAAGAAGCACATCTTGCTGCTGATAATATCGTCGATTGCCGCGACGTTTGACTGGTTTTAGCTGTGGAAATTCCTGCTCCCAGTAACGAAGCACGTATGCTTTTACGGCACATAAATGACTGACTTCACTAATAGTGAAATAACGTTTGTCAGGTATAACCGGCAATTGCTTGTCGGATTTCGATTTACGTTTGCTATTCTTGATCAACGGTAGATTCCTGTGCTGCCTTACCAGTGTATTTTTCCACACGTGATTTGAGCTTTTGACCGCAGTGGAAAGTAACGACACGACGTGCTGAAACCGGAACTTCTTCACCGGTTCTCGGGTTACGTCCTGGACGCTCGCCTTTATCATGCAGAGTAAAATTCCCAAAACCGGAAATTTTAACCTGCTGACCTTTGCTCAATGCATCACCAATAAACTGGAAAAATAACTCAACTATTTCCTTGGCTTCTCGGTTAGTTAAACCAATCTGCTCATCCAGCTGCTTTGCAAGATCTGCCTTAGTTAACGTCATATCAGCTCCTTAGTTCAGCTCTCAGTTGTTCCCTCAACGCCTGCACTACACGATCTGTTAACGCGACTACTTCTTCATCTATCAGCGTTCGCTCAGGATGTTGCAGTATTAAAGCGAGCGCGACACTCTTAAAGCCGGGCGCCACACCACTGCCCTGATAGACGTCAAAGATAAAACACTCTTTTAACCAATCACCTGCGACACTCTTTATTGTATCCTGAATAACCAGCGCTGGTACAGTCTGTTGTACTAAAATTGCCAAATCTCTTCTGATCTCCGGGAAACGGGATATCTCGCGTGGTGCTTTAATGACCTGCTTTGGCAGCACTGACAAGTCCAGTTCGAACAGGAAAACCCGGTCTTTTGTATCCAGATTCTGCTGAATTGCCGGATGCAGGGCTCCGATAACCCCAATTTTATTGCCATTGAGAAACACGCCTGCGGTCTGGCCCGGATGCAGCGCCGGATGATTGTCAGGATGATAGAGAACACCTTCACGCGGATAAATACCCTTTAACAACCTGTCTACAAAACCCTTCATGTCGTAAAAGTCGACGTCTCTGGCATTTTCACCCCATTGATCCGGGAATGCAGGCCCGGAAATCAGTCCCGCAACACGCGGTGGCTGCTTCAATCCATCATCATGGTTCAGGAAGCAATTGCCGATTTCAAACAGCTTCAAACGGTGCTGCTGGCGGCTCTTGTTGTAAATGAATGTGTTTATCAAACCAGCCCATAGATTGGTGCGCATCACGTTCATTTCAGCAGTAATAGGATTTACAACCTCCAGGGGATCTTCACCTGGATCCAGTAATTCGTGGATATTCTTATCAATAAAACTATATGAAATGATTTCATGAAATCCCATCGTACTGAGTGACGCTCGTAAAGGTGAGTAATCTGCGCTTTCTTCAGCATCATGCGATGGCTCCAACACAGATTTCATTGGAGTCATTGGAATTTTATCGTAGCCATAAAGACGCGCAATTTCTTCAATCACGTCTTCTGGCAGTGAAATGTCAAAACGCCACGTTGGCGGAATAACAATCCATTTATCCGATTCCCTTCTACATGTAAAACCTAATGCGGTAAGAATTCGTTTTACATCTACGGATGATACAGACTGACCTAAAAGTTGCGTAATTTTGCTGTCTGATAATCGAATTTCGCGCTTCTTTGGCAATGATTCATGACTGCTGGCTTCAACAACAAGTCCAGCTTCACCACCGGCAATTTCTAGAATTAATGCAGTGGCTCGCTCTATCGCCTGTTTTTGAATTGCGGTATCGACGCCTCGCTCAAAACGATAAGCAGAATCAGAATTGATGTTGTAATATTGACGCTGTCTCGCAATAACAGATGGATTGAAGTACGCGCTTTCAAGAAAAATATCTTGTGTCAGTAGAGTAACGCTTGAATCCATGCCGCCCATCACACCGGCAATTGCAAGAGGTTGCTTTTTATCAGCAATTACCAGAGTTTCATCATCAAGAATTTGTGTCGTTCCATCCAGCAAACCAATTCTCTCACCTTTTTTTGATAATCGCACCTCGATACCACCATTGAGTTTGCTTAAATCAAATGCATGCATGGGCTGTCCAAGTTCCAGCATAACGTAATTCGTAATATCAACTATAGAATTGATAGATCGTATACCACCGCGGCGCAGGCGTTCTTTCATCCAGATTGGTGTCGGCGCATCGACTTTTACATTTCGTATTATTCGCCCGACATAATGCGGACACGCGGAAGTGTTAATAATATTGATAGTAATTGCATCGCGATTTTTCTTGAGAGCTTCTACGACTTTTACCGGTACAATGTGCATATTAGTGATTGCACCGACTTCTCTGGCAATACCACGCACACTTAAACAATCACCACGGTTTGGTGTAACTGAAATGTCAATCACACTATCATCTAGCAGCATGAATTCACGGAAATCCTTACCTACAGGTGCATCACCAGGAAGTGCCATGATACCTGTGCTATCGTCTGAGATTCCAAGCTCGCGAGCTGAACATAGCATTCCTTCTGATTCAATACCACGTAATGTTGCCTTTTTGATAACAATACCATTTGGCAATACTGAGCCAGGAACAGCTACAGCAACTTTCATTCCTTCTTTAACATTATCTGCACCGCAAACAATATTCATCAGTGCTGAATTGCCGACAGAAACTTTACATACATGTAAATGCTGGGCATCAGGGTGCTTATATGCACGTAAAATTGCTCCAATTACAACGCCAGAAAAATCCTGCGCAACAGCTGCGGCTTCTTCCACCTCAAGACCTGCCATAGTTAGAGCACTACAAAGTGCCTGTCTATCCAGATTTGGATTTACCCATTCACGCAGCCAAGTTTCACTTATTTTCATAAATAATTAAATCTCAAAATTGTTTTAAGAAACGTAAATCGTTTTCGAAGAAAGAACGCAAATCATTAATGCCGTATTTCAGCATCGCAAGACGATCGATACCTGCGCCAATAGCAAATCCGCGATGTGTTTCAGGATTAATACCTGCCATTTGCAGCACATTTGGATGCACCATGCCGCAGCCCAGCACTTCCAGCCATCCGGTTTGCTTGCAAATACGACAGCCTTTTGCCTGACAATTGAGACAGCTCATGTCAACTTCTGCTGAAGGCTCTGTAAATGGAAAATAAGATGGCCGCAGGCGAACCGCTACTTCCGCATGAAAAAACTCTTCAAGAAATGTTTTCAACAGCCATTTCATGTTGGCGAATGTAATGTTTTCATCAATCACCAGCCATTCCATCTGATGGAACATCGGTGTATGAGTGACATCGAAATCACGCCGGTATACCCTGCCAAGTGCAGCCATACGCATTGGCGGTTTCAATTTTTTCATCGCACGCACTTGCACTGGCGACATGTGTGTGCGTAACAGCTTGCCGTCGCCAAAATAGAAAGTATCCTGCATGGCGCGCGCCGGATGCAGCGGCGGAATGTTCAGCGCTTCAAAATTATGATAATCATCTTCAATTTCAGGGCCCTCCATAAAAACAAAGCCCAGGCGGGTCAAAATGCTTCGCAAATCTGCGAATGTTTTGCTTATCGGATGTTCACTGCCCGCCTCCTGGCCGCGGCCATCAAGCGTGACATCAATTTTCTCAGATTCCAGCTGCGCGTTAATCTGAGCTTTTTTCAGCTCATTATCCCGTTCTTCAATCAAACGGATAATCACTTCCTTAATACTGTTAATCTGCTGCCCAATAACTGGCCGCTCTTCCGGGGATAGTTGTCCCAGTGTTTTCAAGCACTCAGTTAAAACACCTTTTTTTCCTAAATAATGAACACGACATGCATCCAGCGAACGAGGGTCTGACGCTTCCCGCACTGCTGTTTCAGCCTGCTGTCGTATCTCTTCTAATGACTGCATTTCTAGCCCCAGTTGTATTTTGTTAATGCTGTCAGCAAGCAAAACTTGCAGTTACAGCGTAAGGTCTTTGTATCTTATTATAATTTTGATTATTTTCCCGAAATTGGAGCTGAGTAGCAACAAGAACTTTATCTTACAGGGGTATTTTGAAAAAACATGTAGGTTGGGCACAGGTTGGGTTAGCGCGCTTTTTGCGCGTAACCCAACAACAAACATTAAGCCAGACTGGGATATTTATGCGCTCTATCCCAGACGCTGCCTTGGGGATTCAGATAACTCTTCAGAGCCTGACTTTGTACCAGCATTAGCAGAACCAAACATGCCGCTCACACTGGTTTTAGCTTCTTCAGCTTTTTTAGCTTCTTCACAATCTTTAAGCAGCAGCTTTGTGACATCAGCTGCCAATCTGGCGCTTAATCTGGGATCATCTGATTTCATTACCAGATCCCAAAGCTTGTTATGGTCATTGTAATATTCGCTCTTGGCGTAACCTTGCATCGCTCTCAAGTAAAAATATTCATCCCAGATTGAAATCATTGATGATGTGAGATATTCATTATCAAATAAATCTTCTTGGAAATCATCTTGCTTAATATTGGCGCAATACTTGTAGGCACTCATGATAACATTATCATCGCGCATTTTTTTCATGAATTCATTTACAAATTGATAATTTCCTTTTGCAGCCTCTTTTACCAATTTGACACGGCCGTCAAATTCCATCGTTTCCAGATTTTCCGTTATCACGCCTAATTGATCATCTTGAATACCCGTATTCATTACGACAAAAGCAAGCCATGTTGTTAGTTGATCAAGCCTTCCAGCGGCATCTTCCACTCCATTCAGAAACTCTTTTAACATTGACACATGCTTTCCCGGAGGTATGCCGTCAGTCACCAGGGCCATTGCTTTAAATGCATTATTCAATTCTGAATCTTGGGATTTTCTTTGCATATGTAAAACTCCATTTTAATTGATGTAATGTCTTGATGCTTAACTGCATGGGGGTGGGAATATTTAGAATCTTGAGGAGGGGAAAGCTCCTTTTTATTCGTATTTTTGCTTCCGTGTTACGCGTGTTTACGCGCTGCGCGATATATGTTCCCGGATTACGCACAAAAAGCGCGCTAATCCGGGCTACATTTTATATGCGAAGCTTAAGCTGCTGCTTGTGCTAATGTTGCTTTTACCTGTTCAACAAGCGCGGAGAATGCCGCTTTGTCATGAACTGCGATATCAGCTAACACTTTACGGTCAATCTCAATACCAGATTTCTTGAGACCGTTCATGAACATGCTGTATGACATATCGTGCATGCGAACAGCCGCATTCACACGAATAATCCACAGCGCACGAAACTCGCGCTTTCTCTGACGGCGGTCACGATAGGCATATTGAGCGGCCTTAATAACAGCCTGCTTGGCAACACGATAAACGCGGCTGCGCGCACCGTAATAACCTTTAGCTTTTGCAAGAACCTTTTTATGTCTGGCTCGTGCTGTCACACCACGTTTAACTCTTGGCATTTTCTTATCCTCTTAATCTTTCTTCTTTACGCAAATGGCAGCATCTGTTCGATACGGCCCAAGTCTTCATCACGAACTTGTAAACCAGAACGTAAATGACGTTTACGCTTGGTCGACTTCTTCGTCAGAATATGATTGCGGTTTGCACTGCGGCATTTAAAGCCGCCGTTGCCTGTCGGACGAAACCGTTTAGCGGCACCGCGATTTGATTTTAATTTTGGCATTTGTTCCTACTCCACCTTCAAAAACGTTATTTCTTTTTTGGTCCCAGCACCATTACGATTTGCCGGCCTTCAAATTTGGGATGCTGCTCAACAGCACCGACATCATTCAACTCAGCAACCATTCTCTGCAACAACTGCATACCCAGTTCAGGATGCGACATTTCTCTGCCGCGAAAACGTATTGTTACTTTCGCTTTGTCACCCGCCTCCAAAAATTTCTGGATACTACGCAGCTTGACCTGGTAGTCAGCTTCTTCAGTTGCAGGGCGCAGTTTAATTTCCTTGATTTGAATCTGCTTTTGTTTCTTTTTCGCAGCCGCCTTACGTTTGCTCATCTGGAATTTAAACTTACCATAATCCATGATGCGGCATACCGGCGGTTTCGCTTCCGGTGAAACCTCAACCAGATCCTGCCCTGATTCTTCACTCATTCTCAGAGCTTCACGAACTGATACGACACCAAGTTGTTCGCCTTCGGCGCCAATTAATCTGACTTCGGGAACGCGTATCTCATCGTTCACACGAGGCTTCTTTTCTGTGCTAATTCTACATCCTCCTATTTTGTTCTGCCACGACGCCCAATCTCGGCCGATATTACACCGAGGAATTGCTCAACAGACATGGATCCTAAATCAGAACCGTCTTGAGACCTTACCGAGATAGATCGTGATTCTACCTCACGATCCCCTATGACTAACATATAGGGTACATGTTCAATCGTGTGCTCGCGAATTTTAAAGCCGATCTTCTCATTTCTCAAGTCCGATTTTACTCTAAGCCCATGTTTTTTCAGTTCACGGGTCACTTCCTGGCAAAAATCTGCCTGTTTATCCGTTATATTCATAACGATACCCTGTACGGGGGCGAGCCAGACGGGCAGTTTACCAGCATAATGCTCAAGAAGGATACCCATAAATCGCTCAATTGACCCTAAAATCGCTCTATGTAGCATAACTGGCGTCTTCTTGCTGCCATCTTCGGCGATATAGCATGCTTCTAGCCGATCCGGCATAGCATAATCTAGCTGCAAGGTACCACATTGCCACATTCGACCAAGACAGTCTTTGAGGTGAAATTCGATCTTGGGACCATAAAATGCCCCTTCACCAGGCAAGACTTCATAGGTCAAACCCACAGCCTTCAGGGCCTCTGCCAATGAATTTTCTGCGTTATCCCATAATTCTTCCGAACCAATACGCTTGTCCGGACGGGTAGCAAGCTTGACGATCACGTCATTAAATCCGAAGTCTCGGTACACATCTAATACGGTACGGATATGCCCTGCGGCCTCATCCTGTATCTGATTTTCCATACAGAAAATATGACCGTCATCCTGCGTCAGCTGACGGACACGCATCAAACCGTGCATGGCACCGGTCATTTCATTGCGGTGCACACAGCCGAATTCAGACAAACGCAGCGGCAATTGCCGATAACTCGTTAAACCCTGTTTAAAAATCAGAACATGGCAAGGGCAGCTCATGGGCTTTACCGCATAGGGTTTTTCGTCAGATTCCAGCGTAAACATTTGCTCGCCGAAATTCGCCCAGTGGCCCGACCGCTTCCATAGATCCAGATCAACGATTTGCGGTGATAAAACTTCTTCAAACCCGGCTTCACGGGTTTTCATGCTGATATAATCGCGAATTGCCTGATTAATTGCCCAGCCATTCGGATGCCAGAACACCATACCTGGCGCTTCTTCCTGAAAATGGAACAAGTCCATGGTCTTGGCAAGTTTGCGGTGATCACGTTTTTCAGCTTCTTCTAAATTCTTTAGATATTCATCCAGCGTTTTTTTATCTTTCCACGCCGTGCCATAAATACGCTGCAACATGGCATTTTTAGAGTCACCGCGCCAATATGCGCCGGAAACCTTGGTTAATTTAAATGCCTTCAACATGCCGGTTGACGGTACATGCGGGCCGCGGCAAAGGTCGGCAAAATCACCTTGTTCATAAATGGTTAAAGCTTCACCTTCAGGGATATCTTCAATAATTTTGACCTTGTAGTCTTCCCCTATCCCCTTGAAAAATTTAATGGCCTCGGGACGCGAAACTGTTCTACGTGAAACAGTTTCATTATTTGTGACCAATTTTTGCATCATTTCTTCGATCTTAACGAGATCATCGCTGGAGAATCCCTTGTCATAAACGAAGTCATAATAAAAACCGTTTTCGATAACCGGGCCAATCGTGACCTGCGCTTCCGGGAACAGTTTTTTCACTGCATGCGCCAACAAATGTGCGGTGGAGTGGCGAATAATTTCCAACCCTTCCGGATCGCGGTCGGTAATAATGCGGAGACCAGCATCGTGATCGATGACGTGAAATGTATCCACCAGCTTGCCATCCACTGATCCTGCGATAGCCGCTTTCGCTAATCCAGCACCGATACTGGCAGCAACATCAGCCACCGTGACTGGAGCATCAAATAATTTCTTTGTTCCATCTGGTAAAGTTATGACTGGCATAAGTTTGGCACTTGTCTTCATAGAAATATTTAACCCGGAAACCCAATAGTAAAATCCCCCGCCGCAATGCTGGCAAGGGATTCAGTATTCTATAGGCACGAGTGGGATCGAACCACCGACCACCACCATGTCAAGGTGGTGCTCTACCACTGAGCTACGTGCCTGTCATTTGCGGGAGGTAAAGATACATTGATGGACATGAATTAGCAATATGAATTGCATGATTAATCGATATTTTTCAGCCATGGGCAGCGTTATTTACGTCGTCCAGAATTAGGACTTTTCTTGTCACCACCTTCTGGTAATGTTGGCGCTGATTTTGGCTTTTTGTCTTTTTCCATCTTTTTGAAAAAACTACTTTTAGCAGCTAACCCAGCTCCTGGTGATATCTTACTTTTCTGTTCTATATGTGGTGGAGCGACACCAGGACGATCAAGCGAAGATGTAGTAGAAGTGACGACATTACTTCTTTCTCTTCTTTGCGCTGGATTTTTTTGCTGGTTGTTTTCTTGCTGCATTTTAATTGTCAATGCAAGATGAAGCTGTCTTCCTTCATTAATAATATTATTAATTGGTGCATATATCGAATTGATGGATATATCATCTTCGACAGGGTAATTTCCCTCCAACCCCTTGAGTATGTTTTTTATTAATTCAGGAAATGAACCCATAGCTTTGTTCATTGAAGAAGCAGTCTCTAAACGCGAAGATGTAGTAATTTCGGGACCAATATTATGCATGTCTCTATCTAATTGTTCGAATAATTGATTCAATTGATCGAGATAATTCGATTTTTTTGATTCATCATCAGCGAATTCTGCGTACAATATTAAATTCATACGCAAAGCACTCGTTTCAGTGAAATGATCCTCGTATATTTTTTTAATATTATTCGTGTGTAGTGTAATATCATTATCAGAAGATGAATTTCGCTGCATAAAATCCCCTAAATTTATAATTAAAGTAATAAGATGCAATCACCTGATTACATTATAGCTTAAAAACACAGGGATATTTTATCAATGATTCAATAAGTTAGAGAGAACGTTATTTTCCTAATGCATTTTCGCGTAAAGAGTGAATCAAATCACGCAATTGCGCAGCCTCTTCAAACTCAAGATTATGGGCATGCTCAAACATCTTATTTTCAAGTTTTTTGATTTCAGATGATAATGCTTCCTGAGACATTCCAGAATAATCCTTGTCGTCTTCTGCGACTTTAACGCGCGGAAATAATTTGCCGCGCACGGATTTTTCCGAGTAAGCACCTTCCATAATATCGTGCACTGCTTTCACGATTGAAAGAGGTGTAATGTTATGTTCTATGTTATACGCTTCTTGCTTCGCACGACGCCGCTCAGTTTCATCCATTGCGCGCTGCATGGAGCCTGTAATTCTATCCGCATACAAAATTGCACGGCCGTTCAAGTGTCTGGCAACACGGCCGATCGTTTGAATGAGTGATGTTTCAGAACGTAAAAATCCTTCTTTATCTGCATCGAGAATTGCAACCAGTGACACTTCCGGCATATCCAGACCTTCACGTAACAAGTTAATGCCAACCAGCACGTCG
>DATJFK010000028.1:0-5522 GCA_035495675.1 Gammaproteobacteria bacterium | reverse complement strand
TATTATGGGCCGCTCCAAGGTATGTTCAGTCTGGCCGACACATGGTAATCGCTTCATGTGGTATCTGCCGGTGAAAATGCCGCTGGAGAAATTTAATCGTAACGATGATGGATATTTGCTGGCGCATGAATTGTGTCAGGGCTGGAATGCTGACGTACAAAAAATCATTGCGGCAGATCAGCAAGGCCAGCGTTTTCATGTGCCGATTATGGAATTAATTCCAGAGCGAAGTAATTTTTCCGGCCGCGCAGTTTTAATTGGCGATGCTGCATCTGCATTTGGACCGCTGCTGGGACAGGGTGCGAATAAGGCAATTGAAGATGCATATGTGTTATCACTGTTGCTGCGGCAACGCTGCGACATGCCGGCATTATTGTCACGTTATGAAGAGCTGCGCCGTGCGCGCCATCATAGGTTTCTTGAGCTGGAGCGAATGTCTGCAGAATCTTTAATTCACGAAACAGCAGAAGCACTGCAATACTTCGAGCAGGAAATTCCAAAGATAAATCTTGTTACTATGTTTCAAGATATGATTCCGCTGGTGAATGCAGAGGCTTGTGAGGAAATTGCTGCAATATAAATAATTATCCGAAAACATCCACGAAGTAATTTACAAATCACAAGTGATTATGTATATTCGCTTTCTCTTCTTTTATTCCCCCTCAACATCTGTCTGGCCGCATCAGCGCCGGCATGTCTTGTCATTTCTCTTTTCCGCGAAAAAAATCATTTAATCATTTAATCATTTATTGGAGAATTTTCATGAGAAAAATTTCATTTTTATTTTTATTTGTATTATCGATGTTAGGTTGCAATGCATTTGCATTGGAGGGGCATGGGTTCCGGCTGATCAGCAGTACGATAGAAACATCACCCGGCGCAAAGGGCTGGTTTAAGCCAACTTCGGATAAAAAATCGTCAAAAGTGGCAATGACCCGGTCAATCGCGTATGATGCCGAAGGTTATGCGGGCATGAATATCATGCTGCGAGGCAGTCATTCAGTCAGCATTACTAATTATACTAATCAAAATCAAATATATACGTATAAGTATGAAATAAATTGCGATGGCCAATACTTTCGCAAAGTGGATAGAGTCGAAGTGCGGCCGGGCGGCGTGGCTAATGAGAACGGCGATTCCTACCTCAGCACTTATCATCGCACGAAAGGCTTTTTCAGCATTAATGTGGCGACTGAAGTTGCCGGAGAATCCAGCAACCGACATGTCAATAGCGCAACTTTGCGAGTGATAGGTTAATAAACGACTATTGTTCCGCGCTGAGATTATCCAGCGCGGAATTAGTAATGAGGAGTTGTGTAATGAGAAAAAATTTCTTACTGATTTTATCTCTGATATTTTTCCAGACCGCTGTATTTGCAGCTGTGAAACATAATAATGAAATGACGCTGGATTTTACCCTGAATTATCAAAATCACGGCAGCATTGCCGAGCATGTGATGAAAAATACTATTCATGTTGCCGGCGATAAATGGCAAATGGCAGGCAAATTTGTGGGAAGTAAAAATGATGAAGTCATTATTTTAATGGTGAAGCTAATCAAGCGCACAACCAGCAAATTCACATTTCAATACATGGTAATTGATTCTGATAACAAAGGTACTTACGTATCAGAGCCCATTGTAAAAACCATGGCTGGATTGCCCACCCAGACAGTTGTGAGCGAAAGTGGAAGGACTATCACCTTGAATTCATTGGTAAACCTTTCTCCCAAACAAGCATAACCCATGCGATAAAAGTGTTACAAAAGTGCTACGAAAGTAGCGCAAATGTGCTATACTGTAATCCTCACCTTCCAACACGGAGTGAATAGGCATGATTACAGTGAATATTCGCAAGCAAGGCGGTGCAGCTGTTATTACAATTCCATCCGATGTTTTAAGACTCATGAATATTGATATTGGCGCAACCCTCGCGCTTGATATTACTGAGAATGGTTTGATTGTGAGACCCATCAAAGAAATTCGAAAGCGCTATACGCTCGCTGAATTGCTGCAAGGTGTCATGCCAGAAGATGTGAAGGCAGGCGGCAAAGATACGAAATGGTTTAACGAGACAAAATCCAAGGGTCGTGAAAAGACATGATGAAAGTTCCCGAGCGAGGCGATATCTATCACATTGACCCTGACCCTAAAGAGAGCAGGGATGCGAAAGGCCGCGAAAGATTTATTGTGGTGACGCGTAGTGAAATAAACAGGCTGGGTGTTGCCATCACCGTGCCTGTTTCGACAAGTACATCCTTTGCCAAAGCGACAGGCTTAACAGTAGCAATTCATGGCTATGACACAACAGGTGTTGCCATCTGTAATAAGGTTCGCAGCTTTGATATTGAAAACAGAGTGCGGCAAGGCAGTGCGCGGTTTATTGAGAGTCTGGATGATTCACTCATGCGTGAAATCATCAACCGTGTCGTCAGCGTAATTGACCCCGCATAATTAAAACGCATATCTGGTTCTTTGATTAACATACGCGCGCGTAATCCGGGATCATTAGAGTGTGGTTTCACTCCTCCAGACTTCGCCATCTATCGAATAAACATCTAGCATGTATGTTCCTTTCTGGATAGCAACTGAGCCTACTGGCCGCAGTGAAATGACTGCCTTGGCGCCAGTTGGCGCAACTAATCCGTAAGGTCCCAACGTAATGCGGTTGTAATCATAACGATTATGAATCGTTATAAATTCCGGCGTCATTTGTACTCTATCCCAGGCTTCAACCACTTTTCCATTTTTTGTTGCTAGCACCATGCGCATGATATGACTTGGTACTGAAGTTGTGCCTGCATCAAGATACGCTGAAAACGTCACACCGCCACTTGGTAATATTTTTAAGTTACTGATGGTGAGATGAAATATTCTCGGACTTACTGGGCCGTTGTGATATTTGGAATAAATTGATCCACGATAATGATTATAAGTTGCCAAAGTGAAAAACATTGTCAACAAGATAAATACCCAGCTGCAATATCTGAATAATTTTTCGGGTAGTGCACCGGTTGCAAGAATATGAAACCAGCGTTTATTAGTTAGTTTAGGGTGACGTTTCATCATATAGGCATCGACTGAATAAACACTGCCGCCGGCAAGTGCAAGGGTTAATCCCATGGCAAGACTGCTGACCGCTATTGTCCATTCATCAATACACGTGCTGCCTTCCCAGCCAAAAATTATCATTAGCATGATGCTGAGACAAGCGCTGGTAAAACCCGCGAAGCGTGTAAAACAACCCAGTATCAATGCCGCTCCAGAAATTAATTCTATGAGCGAAAAAAGGATGATGGAGGTATAGAGTAAATAGAAATGATTCAATAAAAAACTGATAATGACATTCACATCCAGCAATGCGCCCGGCATTGCACTTTGCAATTTGTTTGCCATCCACGATGAAGCGTATGGATCTAGTTTAACAGGCGCATAAATAAAGCGGCGTGAACCGCCGCCCCAAAAAATAAATCCCTGAACGAAACGAATGCTAAGGATGGTCAGGCCTGTTATGTGCCAGGGATCCAGATTTGAAATTGTCTTTGATTTGGCAGTCATGTTGCCTCCATGCAAATGAATATGCCGTTAGTATAACAAAAATCATATCTTCGGCGAAGCAACCTGCTCCGGCTTCAAAATTTCCAAACAATGCCTGACAACATGACCCACCATTTCACAGAAAACACGCCGCTGGCTAATTTGAATTGCCATTCCTTTAATCGTATTAATGATATTTTTGATGTCAGGATTACTAGCGATATGATTTAAGTGATCAGGTAATTCTTTTTCACAAGCGATTTTATGTTTGATGACATGTAACTCATCTGGAGTCAGTGATTTTACTTTGCTCTTTACTGTCAGCAAGGTTTGAACCAGCTCAGGGAAATTCTCACCTTGCGGACAATTTTTATGATTAACGACTTTATCATCCAGTAAACGAATGCCATTACTTTGTTGTGACTGTTGAATTGCTTCCAGTAGTGTGAGCGCAGGCAATGCCCAATAAATAATTGCTTCCTGATCTTCCAGATCTTCAACGGAGAGCAGCAGCCATTTCTGATCTGTCGCGAGGATAGCCTGCGTGACCATTTCATTATAGAAAGTATTGCGGATCAAGTCAGTCGTGACGTCATTTTCATCATAATTAATATGACGGATGTCGGGAGTAGCAAGACCGTACACTTCAAGTAAATAATTTGTGGGATTGATTTCCTTGAATGAATCCAGCGACGTAATTTGTTGCGCGATGATTGCCAGAGCGCGGTAAGTTGGCTGCTGATTTTTTAACTGTAATAAAACTGAAAACAATTTTTGATAACGTTCGGGGCAGTTTTCTAATGTAATCACTTTACCAATTGGCAAACGGACGCCATCACTTTTTTTTGATAATTCGAGAATGTCGCTGATCGTTTCAATGATGGCTTGCTGAACTTTTTGCTCGATATTTTCGCGGGTGATGTCGCCGCCGCGGTCCAGTACCTTATTTAATAATGCATTGTAAAAAACATCTTTAATTTGCTGCTCAACAATTGCCGGATTATTTTCCTGTGCAGGGAACATTCTTTGTTGCATATTTATATCCTCCTTGTTTTGTTTCATTCAAGTTAACAGAGGCTGGGATAGGTAGACAATTGTTATTTATTACACTGTTGACTCTGCATGTTAATTGGCGCTTGCCATCTCGAGGAGTGTTTTTTATGACGAGGGATATCCATCATGCTGCTCATCGCCTGGGCCGCCGTGCAGCAAAAAAACACAAGTTTTTCGATGAATTTCTGCCCAACCAGCGCGAATTGCATGCCGGGAATATCATAAAATTGGCAATATTTTGCGCTGTCATTTAAAAAAATCCGCGTCAATTGCATCTTATGGATTTAAATGCTCCAGAACTGCGATATTCACTTTATTTTTTGACAGCCTTCTCACATAATCAAACGAGAAACGAGGTATAACTATGTCTAAAACTATTCCATATGACTTGGCTGAAGGCGGCCGGCTCGGCAGGCATTACACCGTGCTGGATTTTTTGGGCGAAGGATACGAAGGTGAAGTGTACAAGGTTGCAGAAAAAACCACTGAAATTGTACGCGCCGCGAAGCTTTTTTATAAAGTAAATCACATTCAAAAATATCCGCATGTTGCCTACGCGCAGCGCCTGCACCAATTACGCAATTGCCCGATTGTCATTCAATATCATCATCAAGATAAAGTAAAAATCAAAGGCCAGGACGTTGACTTTCTGGTGTCTGATTTTGTCGACGGTGAAGTTCTGGCAACATACATTGCCAATCAACCTGGCAAACGTTTGCAGCCGTTTGAAGCGCTGCATTTGTTTTATGAAATTGTGAAAGGCGTCGAGCAAATTCATTTATTGAATGAATATCACGGCGACATTCACTCCGATAACATTATCGTTAAACGCAAGGGATTAAAATACAGTGTGCATCTCATTGACTTGCTGCATCTTGGCAAGCCAACGAAAAAGCGTATTCAAGATGATGTCATTGATCTCGCGCAGTTACT
>DATJFK010000027.1:0-14342 GCA_035495675.1 Gammaproteobacteria bacterium | reverse complement strand
ATTCACTTTCTGATAACGCGCCAGTTCTTCCGGCGCATCTACAAATTCAGATTTCAGCCATTCCGCAAACTTGCGAGTCAGCGAGGTAACATCATCTGAAACAGCGGGCAGCGCCTGTGTCTGCCGGATAAAATCATCATGAAACTGGATAGTCGTATCAATTTTCTCGCCGCGATAATCAAAGCAATAGTCATGCAGTGCATTTTCAATTGCTGATATCGTTTGCATGAAATCCCATGATGCTGCCGGCAGCTCGAAAATACATTCGTCATAATTAAAATCTGATTCTGGATATGCTTTATTGCTAGACCTCTCAGCTTCATCACGATAAGAGCACGGAACACCGTCCATGTTAAATTTCTTGTAAAACTGAGATTTCAATTTATTGAAGATGCTTATTTCTTCAACCATTGTCTGACGGTACCAAATACATAGAAAATTATTCTCATCGTGAGGGGCGTCATCAGGATATTTTTTATAGATTTGATTAAGGTGAATGAATAACTTGCTGCCTTCGCGCTTAAAGTAAATGTTTAGGTGCGCTTTGCTCATCTTGAGCACTCCATTTTTGTAATATTATGCGTTTATGCGCACCCTGGATAACGCAAAAAGCGCGTTATCCAGGCTACATTCACAAGCGCATTAATTAATAGGTAATGGTCGCGTTTGGATAATTATATTTTAATACTTGCAGCGCATCCTGTTCTTCTTTCTTTAACCCTAGCCTGTTATATGATTTAACCATCAGCTCCAGCGCACCTTTTACCGCAGGTGCCCCCTGATAATGCGCGACAACATCATTCGCACGGTTGGCTGAGGCAACGAAAGCATTTCGGTCATAATAGAATTGCGCCGTATCCAGAATGTGGCCCGCTATCAGATTGCGCAGATAAACCATATATTGATGCGCAGGCGGCGTGTATTTGCTGCCGGGGAAACGTTCGGTCAGTTCAGCAAAATCATAATAAGATTTGCGGATCTGGGTTAAATCACGAGTTGAGAGATCGACTGCGAAGACGCGCTCAAGCAATCCCATGTTTTTGTAGAAGTCCGACAGGCCGCGCATGAAATAAGCATAATCAACATGCTCATATGCTGGATGCAAATGGATGAACCTGTCAGCTGCCGAAGAGGCCAGCGCATATTCATCTTTCATATAATAGGCATAAATGATGTAAAATTGGGCTTTCTCGGTTTCAGGGCCGTAAGGATACTGAACTTCAAGCGCTTCAAAACGCTTGATTGCCTCGGAGAAATTTCTGTCTTTTAGTGCAGCCTTGCCATACTGAAAGATTTGCTGGGGCGTTTCACCCTTGTATGCCTGTGATGAATCAGTGGAAGAAGCGCATCCAGTCAGTATTCCTGCCAGCATTGTGATAAGAGAGATGGCGAATAAAATCTTTTTCATATTAAACCCTTGCATCCTTTAATCTTGACATGCCCGTCATCCGGGAAAGTTGTGGCGTGCATTGTAAACCAATTTTGGCTAGGATAGCTAACATATGAATACAAAATCGAATAAAAATAATCACGAGGTCGTCATCCCTGATGATCTCGCCAATGAGCGGTTAGATCAGGCTTTAGCCAAACTATTGCCTGAATACTCTCGCACCCAGCTCAAGCAGTGGATCGAAAAGGATCAGGTTACAATCAATGGCAGCGTGCAGAAGGCAAAAACACGTGTGCGCAGCGGCGACAGGATATTGGTACAGCCGACATTGCGCCCCGAACCTGCATGGGAAGCGCAAAACATTCCCCTGAATATCGTATATGAAGATGAGGCTGTTATTATTATCAACAAACCTGCAGGTCTTGTCGTGCATCCTGGCGCTGGTAATGCCAGTGCAACCATGTTAAATGCTTTGCTTCATCACGAACCAGCACTAAAAGCCTTACCGCGGGCGGGAATTTTACACAGACTCGATAAAGATACTTCGGGATTACTAATAGTCGCCAAAACTCTAGCTGCCTTGAAGAGCCTCTCACAGCAACTCAAACATCGCACACTTTCTCGTGAGTATCAGACAGTTGTATACGGCAGCCTGATTAGCGGCGGTAAAGTTGACGCGCCAATAGACCGGCATCCAGTGCAGCGCAAACGCATGGCAATAGTTGATACCGGCAAACCTGCGATTACACATTACCGCATCATGGAAAAATATCGCGGTCTAACCAGGCTTAAAGTAAAACTGGAAACTGGACGCACGCATCAGATTCGCGTCCATATGTCGCATATTCGACATCCCATCGCAGGAGATGTGCAATATGGTGGACGTGTTCAGCTAGTGAAAGGAATGAGTGAGGAACTCATTCAATGTCTGCGTCAATTCAAACGCCAGGCACTGCATGCTTTTGCCGTCGGCTTCACTCATCCAGTAAGTGGTGAATGGATGGATTTCGAAGCAGAAATTCCTGAAGACATGCAGGAACTAATTAGTGCACTGCGCAAAGATGCGGAGAAAATGTAATGAACATCATTAAACCTGACTGGCCTGCACCCGCACATATTCATGCTTATACCACCACAAGACAGGTATGGGGCGAAAATACCACTGGAGCAAGTGATGCTACTGCAGAAGAACGGACACAACTTGTTTCCTTGCTTTCATTACCTGCGGAACCTTTATGGCTAAAGCAGACTCACAGCACAATTGCCGTTCGCGCAGAAAACGCAGTAGACGGTGTGGAAGCCGATGCTTCTTACACAAGTCAAACCGGCCAGATATGCCTGGTGCTGACAGCTGATTGTCTACCAGTATTGATATGCGACAAGGCTGGCAAAAACGCTGCCGCCATTCATGCAGGCTGGCGCGGTCTTGCAAAAGGTGTAATGGAAAGCACAGTTCATGCCATGGATGCAAAACCAAATGATTTAATGGTATGGCTTGGCCCTGCAATTGGACCGAATAAATTTGAAGTGGGTCCGGATGTCTATCAGGCATTTGTTGAATACGATCAAGATTGCACAACGTGTTTCACACCTCACTATCAAGAAAAATGGATGGCCAACCTATATCAGCTTGCGGTGCGTCGACTTAACAAAATAGGTATTCATGCAATTTATGGCGGTGAATATTGCACACACACGCAGAAAGATTTATTTTTCTCTTACCGTCGCGACCGCAGCAAGACTGGCCGCATGGCCAGCGTTATCTGGATCGATGATTCCATGCCATATATTGACTAATAATGGTATTATTTTTAAGTTATCAGCCTGTCACAGAGGAACAAACATGAAAGGTATATTACAAGCATATATCAAGGGTATTATCTTTTTTGTAACTCTTTTGATTTATCAACATGCAGTTGCTGCAACACCTGTTGATAACAGCATCGCACCCATGTTGAAGAATGTGACACCAGCAATCGTCAACATTCGCGGACAAATCAAAATTACAGATTTCAACATTTTGCAGCAGCTTGAAAAAGAAAGACGCCTGCGCGGTGACAGCGGTGAAAACGCCCCCATTCCAAACACACTTTCATCCGTCGGTTCGGGTGTGATTGTCGATGCAGCAAAAGGTTATATCCTCACGAACGCGCATGTTATCCGTGATGCGCAAAATATTGTTGTTACCTTATCTGACGGACGTCATTTTAATGCTAACGTCATCGGCATGGACAAGGCATCCGATGTCGCACTTATTCAAATCAAGGCAACCAATCTCAAAGCTGTTCCTATCGGCAATTCCATTAGCGTGAAAGTCGGTGACTTTGTTGCCGCTATCGGTAATCCATTCGGATTAAATCAGACGGTTACTTCCGGCATCGTCAGTGCAGTCGGACGCACAACTCTCGGCATAGAAAATTATGAAAGTTTTATTCAAACTGACGCGCCCATCAATCCAGGAAATTCCGGCGGCGCGCTTGTGAATATGAATGGTGAATTAATTGGTATCAACACGGCCATTCTCGCACCCAATCAAGTAAGCATTGGCATTGGCTTTGCGATTCCTTCCAATATGGCAAAAAGTGTCATGGATCAACTTATCAAATTTGGAGACGTAAAACGCGGCGTGCTTGGCATAGGCGCACAAGATATCACGCCAGATCTCGTCACCGCTTTCAAAGCCACCATTGAAAAAGGTGCGGCTGTTACACAAGTATTACCTAACTCTCCCGCATCACAAGCAGGCATTCAGGTTGGTGATATCATCGTTGCTGTTGATGGCAGCCCAATCAAAAATGCCAGTGATGTGGTAAACACTGTCGGCTTTTTGCGTGTTGACTCAAAAATTAATATTGAACTCATGCGCAAAAATCAGAAATTAGTTGTGTCCGCTGTCCTGACAGATCCCAAAGCTCGCGAGAAAAAGATTGAACAAATTAATCCATTCCTTTATGGCGTTACCTTCAAAAACTTCAGCGCATCCAGCCCGCAGTTTGGTAACGTGAAAGGTGTTCTTGTTATTGCCGTGCAGGAAGACAGTAATGCCTGGCAGGCTGATTTACGCTCGGGAGACATCATTACTTCTGCCAATCAACAAACAGTCGGCAATAGTGACGATCTGAAGGCCGTCGCGGCCAAAGCCGACACCAGCTTATTAGTTAATGTCATACGTGGACAAAATGCGGTCTTTTTGGTCATTAACAAGCTAAATTAAATCTAATAATCATATAGATACAGGGATCATTGTATCTTAATTATTATAGTTTAAAATATGGACATGAAAACAATGAAAAAAATTACAATCCTCTCATTGACACTCCTCATTACAGGGTCAATTGACAGCATCAGAAACCTGCCGGCAACCGCGCTGTTCGGCAGTAACCTGATTTTCTTTTTCATTTTTGGCGCACTCTTTTTTCTGCTTCCCACCGCCATGGTTTCAGCTGAATTAACTTCTAACATAGGAGAAGGCGGTATTTACCAATGGACCAGACGTGCATTTGGTGAGAAAGCTGGATTCCTCGCAATATGGCTGCAATGGATTAATGTCGTGGTCTGGCTTCCAACCATGTTGTCATTTATTGCAGGCACAGCTGCATATCTGATTGATCCGACACTCGCTCAAAACAAGTTTTATGTCATCATCATGATCCTCGCCATATTCTGGGCGATCACTCTAATTAATTTACGCAGCATCCACGTTTCATCGCGCTTCGCCAGTTTGTGTACATTTGCAGGTTTAATTCTCCCCATGACACTCATTATTGCCCTACTGGGCTTTTGGGTTTTTCATGGCTACCCAGTGCAAATACATTTCACGACACAAAATTTTCTACCTGACATATCTCATATGGATAACTGGATAGCACTCACTGCAATCATGCTTGGTTTTGCTGGAATGGAGCTTGCGACTGTTCATATTAAAGACGTTGATAATCCGACTCGATCCTTTCCTCGCGCTCTGGCTTACTCAACTGTTATCATTTTATTGACAATGATTTTAGGTTCACTTGCTATTGCTTTAGTCCTTCCTGCTAACCAGATTAATTTGATTAACGGCACTATTCAGACATTTACCTACTTTCTGTCTGCGTATCACATGAGTGCTCTTGTTCCAGTTTTAACCTTGCTGCTCGTCATCGGCAGTCTGGGCGGAATTATTAACTGGGTCATTTCTCCCGTCAGAGGATTGGCTCAGGCAGCACAGCTTGGTTATCTTCCAGCATGCTTTGCCGCTGAGAATAAACACGGTATTCCACAAAATTTACTGATAACACAAGCCGTTCTCGTGAGCATCGCATCATGCCTGTTTTTATGCCTGCCCAGCGTCAACGGCTCGTACTGGCTGTTAACCGCGCTCAGCACACAAGTTTACATGTTCATGTATGTCTGCATTTTCATTGATGCACTGAGACTTAGATTTACAATGAATTATGATAGTTCTGTTTATAAAATCCCTGGCGGCAAAATCGGTACAGTCATCACGTGTATATTAGGCCTGATCGGCTGCATCATTACGATTGCAGTAGGATTTATTCCGCCTGACAACATTAACATAGGCAGCAAATTTAATTATGAATTGATATTCTGCGGCGGCATGATTGCAATGATTTTGCCAGTGTTTTTCTGCTACTGGTATAAAGCTTCCAGAAAAGCAGTTCCAGAAATTCAAAGCGATGATGAATTGGCACCGGCAGTTGAATAAATCGAAGATTTAAGCGTGTGCAATTACTTTATCTAAACCCGATGATTTAGCTAATGACATAATGTCATTTGATAAATTACGAAATTGAATATTTTTCTTTTGCTTTTTAGCCAATCTCATCCAGTTAATGATCAGAGCCAGCGCAGCGCTGTTTGTTGATTTCAATTCGATAAAATCAATGATAATTTCTGACTGTGGCGCAGTAAAGAGTTTCTGGCTTTGCTGATAAATTGACATAACATTGCTGAAATCAAGATCGCCATAGATTGTAGCAGCATTATTATCAATCCTGATTTCAGCATGCTTTGCCATGTTGAAGCCCCTTAAGCATCTAACCGGAGTTATGTTTAGACAACCGTTGCAACAAGGTGTCCATATTGCCGTTAGCAAGGATTTCAGCAAACTGTGAACGGAAGCTGCTGATCAGACTGACGCCTTCGACAGACATATCATAAAGCTTCCATTGGCCGCCGTTATTTAAAAGACGATAGGTGACACTGATCGGCGAGCTGGATGAGCTTGTAATTTCACTTCTCACTTCTACCGTATTACCGCTGCGGGCTCTGACAGGAAAGAAACGTACCTCTTGATCTTGATAAGAAGTCAGCGCCGAAGCATAGGTACGAATTACTAAACGGGTAAATTCTTTCTGGAATTGTGCTCGCTGAGCGGATGTCGCATTATTCCAGATTCGCGGCGGCAACACACGCTTGGACATTTCAGGCAAATCAGCATAAGGCACAACATATTTATATGCTAATGAATAAACAATTCCAGGTTTGGTTTTCAAAGTTGCTTTATTCGCTTTTAACTGGGCAATCATGTTATCTGCAATATATTTTAATAATCCTACAGGATCGCCTTGTACGGAAGCGTTAGCAGAAACTGAGATACAAAACCAGCCGATGATTAACGCAGTCAGAGCATATATCCATTTATTTGTACGCATGCATTCTCTCCATGTTATCAGCTTTTTTTGGAATCTTTATCCTTGCCATCACCGTTTTTATCGCCGCCAATTTTATAAATGAATTGACCTATTAATTTTTCCAAAACCATCGCAGAATTTGTTTCCTGCAAGATACTTCCATTCTTTAAATATGTCTGGTTATACATCGGTGTAATCGAAATATAATTGTCACCAAGCAATCCTGCGGTATAAATTCCCGCAACAGAATCATCCGGGATATCTTTGAATTCATCATATATTTGCATTCTGACAACTGCTTTGAACGATTTGTCATCCAGCGCAATATTTGATACTTCGCCGATTTGTACGCCGCCGATTTTCACAGGTGACCGCACTTTTAGTCCGCCGATATCATCGAAAGCGCCAATGATCGTGTATGTTTTCGGTGGAAACAGTGTCGTCAATCCACTCACCTTGAATGCCAGAATTGTTAACGCCATCATTGCAAACAGCAAAAACAATCCCACTAGTGTTTCAATTAGTCGTTGTTGCAGCATCACCAACTCCCTATCATCATCGCAGTTAATACGAAGTCCAGACCCAAAATGACGAGTGAAGCATAAACAACTGATCTTGTTGTTGCGCTGGCTATTCCAGCAGAAGTTGGTACTGCAAAATACCCCTGCGCAACCGCAATCCAGATTACCGCAACTCCGAAAACAATACTTTTGATAATACCATTCACTACATCAGCGTGAAATTCTACCGATGCCTGCATGTTCGACCAGAACACACCATTATCAAGCCCCAGCCATTGCACGCCGACAAGATAAGCACCATAAATCGCTGTAGCATTGAAGATCATGGTGAGTAATGGCATGGAAATAATACCACCCCAGAATCGCGGTGCAATCACACGACGAAGCGGATCAACCGCCATCATTTCCATACTGGATAATTGTTCAGTTGCTTTCATTAAACCAATTTCAGCGGTCACTGCCGAACCTGCACGGCCAGCGAATAAAATTGCCGTCACCACGGGGCCAAGTTCGCGCGTGACACTCAATGCTACAAGCGGCCCGAGTTCAGGCGTCGCGCCGAATTTTTGCAGCGTGTGATAGCCTTGTAATGATAAAACCATGCCGATGAAAAGACTGGAAACGACAATAATCAGCAGCGACAAAACACCTTCGCTATAAATCTGCTGAATAACCAGAGGGAAACCTTTTCGGATATTAGGTCTTGAAAAAACAACATCAAATACCATCATCCCTGATCGTCCAAGCTCGCGCAAATTTTCCATTCCCCAACTTCCTAGTAAGGTTAATTGATTAAACATTTACACCCGCCTCCAGAAAATCCTGTGTGATTGGCTGTGCCGGGTAATCAAATGGCACCGGACCATCCGGCATCCCATGAATAAATTGCTGAAGCTGAGGAGATGCATTTTCCATAATATCTTTAGGTGTACCGTGTCCAATAATTTTCTGGTCAGCAATCACGTAAGCATAATCTGAGATACTTAACGCTTCCTGCACATCATGAGAAACGATGATCGTTGTAAGTTTCAGCGCATCATTCAAGGTACGAATCAGCTTGATCAATACCCCCATGGAAATTGGGTCTTGTCCGGTAAAAGGTTCGTCATACATGATAAGATCCGGATCGAGTGTAATTGCGCGTGCCAATGCAACACGCCGTGACATACCACCTGATAATTCACTTGGCATCAACCCGCGTGCTCCGCGTAAACCAACCATTTGCAATTTCATTAACACCAGGGTACGAATCATGGACTCGGAAAGATGAGTATGTTCGCGCAAAGGAAATGCTACATTTTCAAAAACATTTAAGTGCGTAAATAATCCGCCGGTTTGAAATAACATGCCCATGCGTTTACGCAATTGATACAGTTCGTAATGAGAGAGTTCGTGGATAATTTCATTTTCGACACGCACTTTGCCGGATGTGGGCGTGAGCTGACCCCCAATCAAGCGCAAAAGTGTTGTTTTTCCAGTCCCACTTGGTCCCATTATCGCTGTGACCTTGCCCCTTGGGATAACAATATCGACATCCTGGAAAACAACCTTACCGCTTTCATGTTGAAAAGACATCTTACTGATTTCAACAAGATTTTCTGTCATATTAATAAGTTTCGCAAATGGCGTATAAAATAGCTAGCGGGATTTACCCCATGTTGACTAATATTTACCCACAAGATTGGCTTTTCCTTATACTGAACAAGCGGTAAGATAGGCATCTTAAAGTGATATTCAAGGTTAGGCGTGATGAGTATTGATAAATTATGTGAACTAGGACGTGCCGTCATCAGAACTGAAGCAGAAATGATCAGCAAGCTGGCTGACCGCATTGGTGAAGACTTTTCTCGTGCCTGCCATTACCTGTTAGACTGTACCGGTCGTATCATTGTTATTGGCGTTGGCAAGTCAGGCCATATCAGTAAAAAGATTGCCGCCACCCTCGCCAGCACCGGCAGCCCCGCCTTCTTTATTCATCCAAGCGAAGCCAAACACGGCGACATCGGCATGATCACCAAACAAGACGCCATTATTGCGATCTCTTATTCTGGTGAATCGGAAGAAATGGTTGCATTACTACCTTATATCAAACGCCTTGGAATCCCATTAATCGCACTTACTGGTAAACCACATTCATCACTCGCCAAAAATGCCACTGTTCACCTTGATGTAAGTGTTGAAAAAGAAGCTTGCCCGCTCGGATTGGCTCCAACTTCAAGCACCACTGCCTCACTAGTCATGGGCGATGCCCTTGCCATGGCATTGCTAGATAAGCGCGGCTTTACCCAAGATGATTTCGCCTTGTCACACCCAGGCGGTACACTGGGCAGACGCCTGTTACTGCGCGTCAATGAAATCATGCATCAAAGCATGAATATCCCGACGGTATCCCAGGGCGCCTCTCTGAAAGAAGCCCTGCTGGAAATGTCACAAAAGAAACTGGGGATGACAACCATCATAGATGCCGCCGGAAAATTGATTGGTATTTTCACTGACGGCGACGTGCGACGCGCACTCGATAATAACGCAGATATTCATAAAACCAGCATCGACTCCATCATGACAAAAAACCCGAAAACCATTCGCAGCGATATGCTGGCGGCTGAAGCTTTAAGTATGATGGAAACATTCAAAATCACATCGCTAGTCATCACCAACGACCAGCAGCAGCCGGACGGTATCATCCATATTCACGATATTTTACGTGCTGGCGTGATTTAACGTTATATCATTAACGAAGACGGCGCATGACTTACAAAAACACGATCATCAGTATTCTGTTAACTCTCGCTGCCGGCGCGACAATCCTGTTTACACTCGCCTATCAATCTGACAATGATCACAAAAAAGCTGATCCACACATACCGGATGCTTACATGGAAAATGTAACAGCTATTTTTCTGGATAAGTTTGGAAAAATGACCATGAAAATTGAGACACCGAAAATGGTTCATTTCGCGGAGAATGACACGACCAAATTTCTTTTTCCTCAATTAACCGTGTTTCACAAATCACCTAATCCCTGGTATATCGCCTCAAAGACTGCAAAAGCATGGGATGGAATTGAAAATGTTATCTTTAAAAATGATGTGACTATTCATCACCCGGCGGATTACAAAAATCCGGCGACTATCATCAAAACCAATACGCTGCATGTACACCCAAACCAGAAAACAGCTGAAACAGCAGACCCTATCACCATGATTCAGCCGAACAGCATTATGAAAGCAGTCGGCATGCAGGCAGACATGGAAACAGGCGATATTAAATTATTATCCCATGCCGAAGGTGAATATGTTCCAGATGCATAATGGAATTAAAATATTATTACTGCTCCTCTCTGGGATCACCGCAGTTTCAGTGTTTGCACTTCCTGGTGACAGCAAGGAAATGCTGCATATCAAAGCGGATTCAACGATTATAAATTATAAGAGAGGAACTAAATATTTTCAGGGAAATGTTATCGTTGATCAGGGAACAACACACATAACCGCTGACCGTATGACAACAAAAGAAAACGATAAACACCTGATTGAAGAAGCGATTGCATATGGAATCAACGATCTCGCCCACTTCTGGACAACACCAAAAGCCGGAGAGCAAGTTGTAGATGCGCACGCGAAAATCATCAAATTTTACCCTATTACACATAACGCTACATTGCAGAGCAATGTGCATGTAATGCAAGGTGAAAATAACTTCCAAGGACAGTTAATTCACTATAATATGAATGATCAGACGATTATTGTTCCCGAAACCAAAAATGGCCGTGCGGTCATTGTATACAACCCAGATTAATTATTTATGGCCAGTATATTAAAAGCTGAACATTTAAATAAAAAATTCAAACAGCGCGAAGTTGTGAAAGATGTTTCTTTACACATACACAGCGGTGAAATCGTCGGCCTGCTTGGCCCAAACGGCGCAGGTAAAACAACATCGTTTTATATGATTGTCGGCTTACTGCCGGTTGATGGCGGCAAAATTTTCGTCAACGAAAACGAAATCACCAAACTACCAATACATTCCCGCGCCGAAATGGGAATCAGCTACCTGCCGCAGGAAGCATCCATTTTCCGCAAGCTGTCAGTCGCAGATAACATCATGGCAATACTGGAATTGCGTGCCGATCTAAGCAAAAGCGAACGCCAGATAAAGTTAAATCAATTGCTTGAAGAATTTCGTATCACACATATTCGCGATACGCTGGGCATGAGTCTTTCTGGTGGTGAAAGACGACGCACTGAAATTGCCCGTACACTTGCCATGGATCCGAAATTTATTTTGCTGGATGAACCATTTGCGGGTATCGATCCAATTTCCGTTCTGGATGTGAAGCGAATTATTACTCATTTACGCTCACGCGGGATCGGCATTTTAATCACTGATCATAACGTACGTGACACCTTGAATATTTGTGAGCGAGCGTATATTGTCAATGACGGCAGGATTATTAGCGAAGGATCAGCTGATGAAATTCTTGCAAATGAAGAAGTTCGCAGCGTTTACCTTGGCGAAGAGTTTGTACTATAAGCATTTATAGGCAAAAAGAGGAAAATAATATGCAGTTAAATCTCACCGGTAAAAATTTTCAAATTACACCAGCGATCAAGACTCATTCTGAAGAAAAATTTAATCAATTATTTAAACGCTACACCCCGGTAAATAACGTTCATGTCGTATTACATATCGAAAACATGGATCATTGCGCCGAGGGTACGCTGCATTTTCACGGCACTGAAATTCACGCGGCATCCAAAGCGAGTGATATGTATATTGCAATCAATGAACTTGTTGATAAATTATCTGATCAAATGCACAAGCATAAAGAAAAGATGATTGATTCTCATCGGCATTCATCATGATTAAAGAACCTGTCACCATCCAGAATCAGCTTGGGCTGCACACACGTGCAGCCGCCAAGCTGGTGGATACGGCAAAAAAATACGCGAGTAAAATTGAACTCACTTACCGCAACAGAACCGTAGACTGTAAAAGCATCATGGGTGTGATTACACTTGGCGCTGTAAAAAACAGTGTTGTAGATGTGATTATTGACGGCGATGATGAACAAAATGCACTGGAAGCAATTCGTAAGTTAATTGATGCGAAATTTGGTGAAGATTAACATCATCGGTAATTATATAATCAGTCTTCCAGAAAAATAATTATATATCTTTTCATTGCAACACATTATGTTTCAATATATATTTCGAACCTCAGGAATGAATAACAAATAACAAAAAAATAGATGAGGAAAATATATGCAGAACAGATTCGGGTTGTTCAATTACGATAAAGATGGTTATTCACCTATCGCTCTTGCAGTTTTGAATGATCACCTTGATATAGTAAAGATGTTCATAGAAAAATTTGGTTACCAAATTGACTCGGTTTGCACACAAGATAATAAAACCGCAATTGAATTAGCAGAAGAGAAAGGCAGCGCCAAAGTACTCGGATATCTGCAAGCAAATTATGATTTAATAAAAGCAACCGCTTTGGATGATCGCTCAGGCGCTGCCTCAGCCTTAAACAGGGGCGCTTACTATAAGGTGCAATTCTCTGAAGATTTAGTTAATCAATTAAGTAAGTCAACCTCAATAAAACCTAATTGATATTTATTTGTTACCTGGTGGGTTGCGTGCTTTTTACATGCAACCCAACCTGATTTACATTACCCAATGCTTCCCCATCAGGCCTTCTTATATCATTCGCACCATGAATTTCACCAGTAACGGGATCAATCTCAATTGCTTCAACTGCAGACCAATATCCCTGCGGCATCAAGTGATAATTTTTGTGAATTAACAATTGCCGAGTAGAAAATGGAAACGCCAACGGTTCCGTGTAAATCAAGTCTGGCATAACCTGATAATGGAATCGCGGTGCATTCACCGCTTGCTGAATCGTCATACCATAATCAATCACATTCAATAGTGTCAGTAAAACAGATGAGATAATGCGCGGGCCGCCGGGACTTCCTAACACCAAATAAACTTTATTTTTCTTTAATACAATTGTCGGCGTCATTGAACTTAATGGGCGTTTATTGGGTGCAATCTCATTCGCATCGCCCTGCACTAACCCGAATTGATTTGAATCACCCGGCTTGACGCTGAAATCATCCATTTCATCATTGAGGAAAAAACCAGTGTTACCCGCTATCACTTTCGCACCAAATGAACCATTTAATGTATAAGTAACAGAAACAGCATTACCAAAACCATCTACTACCGAATAATGAGTGGTATCATTCCATTCTTTAAAAACAGAAATACGTGATGCATCAGGTGCACGCTGATTCAATTTGATTTGATCACTGATAATTTTCGCATATGATTTTGATAACAGACGCTGTAAAGGGTTGTTAATGAAATCAGGATCGCCGAGATATTTATTGCGGTCATAAAATCCATAACGCATCGCCTCAATCACACTTCGTGTTGACGCAGCATTCTGGTATCCCATCTCACTCAGAGGAAAGTTTTCAAGAATATTTAGCATTTCACACAAAACTGTTCCGCCGGAACTTGGTGGCGGTGCTGATAAGATTGTGTAACCTCGATATTCACATTTGACTGGTTTTAATTGTTCGACATTATAATTTGCAAAATCATTTAATGTGAGGATTCCGCCATGATGCTCGCTGGCCGAGACAACATCTTTCGCGATTTGCCCTTTATAAAAAACATCAGGTCCCTGCTGAGAAATCAATTGCAAAGTATGAGCCAAATCTTTTTGGATTATCTTCGAGCCTGCTGGGTAAGGCATGCCGTTCTTTAAAAAAATATCTGC
>DATJFK010000026.1:0-5314 GCA_035495675.1 Gammaproteobacteria bacterium | reverse complement strand
TTACGCAACCCAGTCTTCATATCCACCTGCGGTTTCCAGGCAAGATATTCCGTTGCGTGGCGGATTGCCGGCACACGCAGCTCCACATCCTGGTAACCTTCGCCGTAATAAGTTTTCGCATCAATATCAATTAGCTGTACTTTCTTCGCCTGACCAGAATAATTTGGATAATTATCCGAAATCAATTGCACCATATTTTCTGCAAGTGAGCGGATGGAAACATTTTCCAGCGGATTCCCAACATTAAATATACGGTTGTGCGCACTATTATCTTTGTTTTCAATAATTCGTATCAATGCATCAATGCCGTCGCCGATATAAGTGAAACAACGCTGCTGCTTGCCGCCATTCACAAGATTGATATTTTCGCCGCGGAGAATATTACCGATAAATTGGGTTAATACGCGTGAACCGCCCGGCTTTGGATTCATCACATTATCAAGCCGTGGACCATACCAGTTGAACGGACGAAATAAAGAATAAGATAATCCTTTATGTTTACCGTAGGCATAAATCAAGCGATCAAGTAACTGCTTGGATGTTGAATAAATCCAGCGTTCTTTATTAATCGGACCAGTCACGAGATAACTGGTTTCTTCATCAAATTCTGAATCCGGGCACATGCCGTATACTTCAGATGTTGAAGGAAACACAATTCGCTTTTGATATTGCACACACTGACGAACGATATCGAGATTCGCTTCAAAGTCGAGTTCAAACACGCGCAGCGGATCCTGCACATACATTGCCGGCGTTGCAATCGCTACCAGCGGGAGAACAACATCACATTTTTGAATATGCTCATTGATCCAGTCTTTGTTTTTCGTAATATCGCCGGTTGTAAAATGAAAATTCTTTTGCTGCAGACAATCGCCCAATTTATCCTGGGACAAGTCCATCGCATAAATTTCCCAATCTTGTTTTGTTGCGAGAATTGTTTCACTCAAATGACTGCCAATAAAACCATTCGCACCAAGTATCAATACTTTCATGAAATCACCTAATTATTATGAATGAAACACTCTATACATTACATCAAGTACACGGTCATGATCCGAATCAGTCATTGCCGGGAATAACGGCAGACTGACAATACGTTCACAAACGTTTTCTGCCAGTGGGAAATCACCCGGAGCAAAACCAAATGTATCCCGATAATAAGGGTACAAATGCACTGCACGGTAATGCAGACCAGTACCAATATTTCTTTCTTTCATTGCCTGCATAAATTCATCACGATCCATACCGGTCACATCTTCATTAATGAGCGGCGTGAACAAATGCCATGAATGTATATGCTCAAAAGAGGGTTGCTGCGGCAACGTCCACTGCGCCCAGTCAGACAATGCTTCCAGATAACGATTTGCCAGCTCGTTGCGGCGGTCGATAAAACCACTGAGATCATGTAACTGATGGATGCCGATTGCAGCCTGCATATCCATCAAATTATATTTATAGCCGGGAAGAACAACTTCATAATCTTGAGTACCGGTTTTACTGTAACGATTCCAGGCCTGTCTATCAACGCCATGAAAACGGAGACGCGCCACTTCTTCAGCAAGTGCAGCATCAGTTGTTACGACACAGCCGCCTTCACCCGTTGTCATATTTTTATTGGGATGAAAACTGAAAACCTGCGTATCGCCAAAACTACCGATACGCTTCTGTTTATATTCGGTTCCCATGGCATGCGCAGCATCTTCCAGCACACGTATTCCGTGCCGATCAGCCAACTCATAAACTGGATCCATATCAACTGGAAGTCCGGCAAAATGCACTGGCAAAATGACGCGTGTTTTATTAGTAATGGCATCTTCCAGACGATTGATATCGAGGTTCAATGATGCAGGATCGATATCAACCAAAACTGGTTTACCGCCGGCAAGCACAATCGTGTTGAGTGTAGCTGCAAATGTCAGCGGTGTTGTTATCACTTCATCACCCGGTTCAAGACGCATGGCAAGTAATGCCAGATGCAAACCAGCTGTCGCTGACGCCAGCGGCAGCACAAATGGTGCATTGAAATAATTTTTCAAATCTTCGGTAAATTGCGCAACGCGCGGACCGGTGGTAATCCATCCACTCTTCAGACATGCTACGACTTCATCAATAGCTTCCTGACTGATAGAAGGTCGCGAAAATGGCAAGAATTCCTCTGAAGGATCATTTAAAGCCTCACTAGCTACTTTGGGCAACAAGGTAAACCCCCGCGATTATGATAAAAATTCCTAAAATTCTCATGGATGTCAGCGGCTCGCCAAAAAGGTAATTAGCGGCAACCGCATTAACTACGTAACCTATACTCAGCATTGGATAGGCAAAACTAACCTGGACTCTCGACAATACCATCAGCCACACCCCCACGCTGATAACATACAAGGCTAGCCCGCTGACAATAGGTGGATTCGCCATCACTTTTATACCAATTGGAACCACATTGGCAGCACTGAATTCGAAATGCCCAATCTGCCCCATCCCTGCCTTTAACAATAGCTGGGCACCGGCATTTAGCAGAACACCGACCAGTATCAGGATAAATATCATCATAGGGATATCCGCCATCTAAATTGAAAGACGCATCATAACAAAAAATATGCCCTTTTCTAAACAAAATCGGTTATAATCCCCGCCGCTCCAGAAACTCATAATTCTATGCTAACAAGAGGAATAATCATGCAAAATTTAATCGGGCAGATTGCTCCAGATTTCACAACCGCAGCTGTTTTGGCCAATGGCGAGATTACATCTGACTTTAATCTGCATAAATTCATCAAGAACAAATATGCCGTCATCGTTTTTTATCCGCTGGATTTCACCTTCGTATGCCCCTCGGAATTAATTGCACTTGATCACCGCATTGACGAATTCGAAAAGCGCGGCGCAACAGTTATCGCTGTCTCCATCGACTCTCAATTCACCCACAATGCATGGCGTAATACCGCGGTTGCCAACGGTGGTATCGGTCAGGTTCGTTACCCGCTGATCGCTGATGTTAATCATGAAATCTGCCGTGCTTATAATGTTGAACATCCCACCGCGCATGTTGCTTTACGCGGCACATTCATCATCGACAAAAAAGGCATGATTCGCGCACAAAGCGTGAATGACTTGCCGCTGGGCCGCAATATGGATGAGTACCTGCGCCTGATTGATGCACTCGACTTTAATGAAAAACATGGTGAAGTTTGCCCAGCCGGATGGACTAAAGGCAAGGCAGGCATTAAGCCTACAACAGAAGGTATTGCTCAATACCTGGCAGCTGAAGCTTCCGCACTGTAATTTTTTTGGTGTCCTACTAAAACTAATAACCCGCCCGCATGGCGGGTTATTATTGAACTCACTAACTGCACTTTTTCTGATTTAATACTAAATTATTGGCAACAATTAATAATCGAAAGCATCATGCCGCTATGTTTTTCACTTCGATTAGTGCAAATAACTTTAAAAAGAAAATAATCTCTGTTATAAAAATCCACTCGCAAAATTTTGTACTGCATTTTTGTTTTCGCAGAACACCTTTGCGAATATACAAATAACTTTTGCCAGCAGCTCACAATCCATACTCCATACAAATTGGATTGAGTTGTTAGTAAAAATGGACATCAGGAAATTAAACCCACCCTGTCCGGACCAAACATTTCAAGGAGATACGTTGATCATGAAATTAAAACTCGTTGCAGTTGTTGCCTCAATGAGCGCATTAGGCCTGATTAGCGGCCCAGCAATCGCCGGCGCAAAGCAAAATGATACAAACACCACCCCAGCTGCTCACCATGACTATAAAGATTACAAAGGCACGGCTGAGAAAGTCTGTTCCATCACCCCAAACGCAATGACCATGGTAGAAATGAGCCAGAACGTTGGTCGTTCGATACCAAATCCATGCAATCCAGGCTGGTTTAACCGCATTAGAGTAAGCGGCGGTATTAACCTCGATCTGGGCAAATGGGGTAACAGAAATGCCAACATCATGGGCGAAAACTATCAAACATTATCTCTTAACGATGCATACTTGAACCTGACCGGTCAGGTAAATGACTGGACCACTGTATTTGCAAGCCTGAGCTACATGACAGCAACCACCAATGCAAACCCAGCTCCATACAAGGGTGTTGGCCTGGCTGAATACGATGCTGCATATGCAAATAACATCGGCGGCACAGCAAACAACACACTGCAAATTGAACAAGCATTTGCAACAGTTGCAAACTTCGATGAGACACCTGTTTATCTGCAGGTTGGTAAGTTTTATCAGGATTTCAGCCGTTATGAAATTCATCCGATTACTGCAAGCATGACGCAGGTTATGTCTGAAACATTATCCACGTCGCTTAAGCTAGGTTTCTTAGTTGACAACTTTAACGGTAGTGTATTTGTGTTTAATGACCCAATTAATAAAATTGGCGCATCCAGCACTCCCACCAACTATGGCGTATCCGTTGGCTATGATCTCAATAATCCAGACTTTGGATGGGATATTGGCGCAGCTTACCTGTACAACATAATTGGTGCTAATGATGTTGCTTGGAGCGTCACCAACTTCACTGGTGGTGGTTACAACAGCCGTGTTTCTGCCGTTGCACTGTATGGTGATGTTAACTATGGCCCATTCATGGTTGCCGCACGTTACACACAAGCAACACAACGCTTCAACGTAAACGACATGACCAAGAATGGTAATGCAGATCTGGCAGCTGGTTCATTCGCAATCGGTTCGGGTTTTGCAGTCACACCTGCAGCAACAGCAACTGGTGCAAAACCATGGGCAGCTGGCATTCAGGCTGGGTACGGCTTTGATGCCTGGAGCATGAGCCAGAATGTTTACCTTGGCTACCAGACATCTCGTGAAGCAGCTGGACTTAATCTGCCAAAGAATCGCTGGCTGGTTGGTTACGGCGTTGATGCTCTCAAAGACACCAACGTTGCTGCAGAATGGGATCACGACACCCAGTTCAGTACTAGCAACGGCGGCTTAGGCAATGCGACCAACCTCGTTTCAGTACGCGCAAGCGTCAAGTTTGGTTAATACCAGCAAACATCAAAAAAGCCCGCAAATGCGGGCTTTTTTTTCGAAAAAAAAGCCGGGTTGTAGGGAGTACAAGCCCGGCCAATGATTGGAAACATAACATGTATCTTATTATTAAACCTCGAAATCAATACGGAAGATGCCAAAATTAGATGTTTGATTGGTACCTGAAGGCGGTGCAAAATCTCTATCACGCACCCACTGAAACGCAATGTTAACGTGTTTGACAATCTTGGCCGTATAAGTCGCTTGCACTCGATTCTTGGGAAACTGGTTAGACAATGGACC
>DATJFK010000025.1:0-51439 GCA_035495675.1 Gammaproteobacteria bacterium | reverse complement strand
TTCTTTAAATCTTGGTCTCTTTACAATACTCAAGGTATTGCTTAGAGCGCCTGCCTCAGCAGGCATATCTCCTCGCATACCAATCGACTTAGGTAAGCGCGCACATATATCACTCTTTCAATTTGTTAAAGATCGTTTTCGTATTCGTCTCAAAGTGTGTTGCTTGCTTTGAGGAGTGCGATTCTACAACTTCCCCTCTGACTGTCAACACTAAATTTCAAAAATTTTAAATTAAATTTACTTTTGCAAAACGGCGCTTACCCACCTGCAAAATAAATGTAGTTTTTGCCTTTAAATGTAGATTTTTGTCAGACAATTTTTCGCCATCCATGCGTACACCACCTTGCACGATCAGTCTTACCGCCTCAGAAGTGCTTTCAGTGAGGCCGGCACTTTTGATGATATTTGCAATCGCCATTCCATTTTCACCAACTTCCACGGCTATTTCTGGCATATCGTCAGGCAGCTTTCCTTTCTGGAATTGCGCAATAAATCCCTCACGTGCTTTTTTAGCTGCATCTTCATCATGAAAGCGCGCTGCAATTTCTTCCGCCAGCAAGAATTTCACATCGCGTGGATTCGCACCGTTCGCAACATCATCACGCAATTTCTGAATTTCTTCGATTGAACGGAAACTTACCAATTCAAACCAGAGCCACATGGTCTCATCTGATATAGACATCACTTTGCCAAAAATCTGATCGGCGGATTCATCTATCCCTATATAGTTACCAAGCGACTTCGACATTTTTTTGTAACCATCGAGGCCAACTAACAATGGCAGCGTAATCACAACCTGTGGTTTTTGGCCTTCATGCTTTTGCAGTTCACGACCCATCAATAGATTAAACTTCTGATCCGTACCGCCAAGCTCAATATCTGCCTTCATCGCCACCGAGTCGTAACCCTGGATCAACGGGTAAAGAAATTCATGAATAGCAATTGATTGACCAGTTGTATAACGCTTGTGGAAATCATCCCGCTCCAGCATACGCGCAACAGTATGCGTTGATGCAAGCTTGATCATATCCACCGGAGTCATCTTATTCATCCACTCAGAATTGAACATGATTTTGGTTTTAGATTTATCAAGAATTTTGAAAACCTGCTTCTCGTAGGTTGCGGCATTCGCTTCAACTTCAGCACTAGTCAACGGTGGACGTGTTTCATTTTTTCCCGAAGGGTCACCGATCATGCCGGTAAAATCACCAATTAAAAATACAATTTCGTGACCCAGATCCTGCAGCTGCTTCATCTTATTCAATAAGACCGTATGACCAAGATGCAGATCAGGCGCAGTTGGATCAAAACCAGCTTTCACCCGAAGTGGTTTCCCGCTCTTTAATTTCTCAATTAATTCGTCTTCCAGCAGAATTTCTTCCGTTCCGCGACGGATAATGGCTAATGCGTTTTCTATATTTGCCATATTAAAGTCTCCAAAACATTTTCGTTTTATGGTGCGCAGTATGGCACAATAACGGTCAATATCGCTATTGGCAAATGAAAAGGTTGTTATGTCGAATTTATATATCGGACTCATGTCTGGCACCAGTGCGGATGGCGTTGATGCAGCATTGGTCGACTTCAGCGGAGCATCTCCGCGCCTGATTTCATCTCACTATGCACCTTACAACCTGGAACTCCGTAAACAGATTCTTGATCTCTGCCATCCGGGCGAGAATGAAATCCACCGGCTTGGTGAACTGGATATCGCACTTGCACACGCTTTCGCAGATGCCGCGAAAACATTGATGAACAATGCATCCATTACAGCAGACAAAATTAATGCGATCGGCAGCCACGGCCAGACAATCCGGCATGCACCAAATAACGCTTATCGATTTACATTACAAATCGGCGACCCCAATACAATTGCAGCTAAAACCGGGATTACAACCATTGCAGATTTCCGGCGCAAAGATATTGCACTTGGTGGACAGGGTGCGCCATTGGTTCCAGCATTTCATTATCATTTATTTGCATCAGATAAAATTGATCGTGCCATCGTGAATATTGGCGGCATCGCCAATGTCACACTGCTGCCACGCGGCGAACAGAAGTCCATTATTGGTTTTGATACAGGTCCCGGCAATGCGCTGATGGATTACTGGATTTTCACCCATCAAAATGAAACGCATGACAAAGCTGGTGCTTGGAGCGCAAAAGGCACAGTTAATCAGACATTATTACAAAACATGCTGGCTGATACATATTTTAAATCTCCCGCTCCGAAAAGCACTGGACGCGAATACTTCAATCATCAATGGCTGCAAAGTCATTTAAAGAAAATGAATATCAATCCAGTCGATGTGCAGACTACACTGACAGAATTAACTGCCGTAACCATTACGAACGCCATCAAACAAAATTTATCAGGCGGTGAAATTTATATTTGCGGCGGCGGCGCACATAACGCACATCTCATGTCGCGCCTGCAAGCACTCTCCGCTCCAGCATTCACTGTGCAAAGCACTGAAACATTGGGTGCACATCCAGACTGGGTAGAAGCAATTGCATTCGCGTGGCTTGCCCAGCAAACCATGAATAAAAAATCCGGAAATCTTCCAAGTGTAACCGGTGCAAAACAGGCTGGGATACTGGGCGGTGTTTATTACGCGGGATAGTTTTTCCTTATAGCAAGTATTGTTTTAGCCGCCTTGTTCCTGACACTCTCAGAAAATATGATAAGTCCTCATATTTAATCTGGAGCAGCGAACATGTTAAAAAAATTCTTATTACTCACTTCCGCGATTTCCATCATGATTTCTCCTGCATTTGCCCTCACCAGCAAACAGGAAGAAATTAATAAACAAAATGTCGTTGAATTTTATAATCTCGCACTTAATCAAAAAGATTTTAATTCAGCATCAAAGTATCTAGGTTCACACTACACGCAACACAATCCAAATGTTGCAGACGGCCCTGAAGGATTTAAAGCAATCATTGAATATATCCGCGATCATTACCCAAATTCACACAGTGAAATTAAAAGAGTATTTGCAGAAGGTGATTACGTAATACTGCATGTACATTCTGTGCGTGAGCCAGGTTCGCGCGGCAATGCCATATTTGATATGTTCAAACTGGAGAACGGGAAAATTGTCGAGCATTGGGATGCTGTGCAACCAATTCCTGAAAAATCAGCAAATGATAATGGAATGTTTTAATAAAAGAATCCCGCGTGAAAACAGCACGCGGGGTTTTTATCTTGAACTATTACTCACTACCATAACCAGTATGTTTTTTGGGCTGATCCGGAAGAAACATATTTACTGAACTATGATATGAATTAGCAGAATACCCATTATAGTTATTAGAAGATTCTTGTTTATTTTCAGGTTTGACAATTTTTTTAACATCAACTCCACGATCTTGAAGCAACTTTATCAAACTCTGCAAAGAGTCTGGCTGCTCCTTAATATGAGTAAATGCATTCTTAACTTTTTCCGCAAATGCTTTTGCTTCAATTGCATTCGCTGATGCACCCTTCCACATTAACCGTCCATCTTCTCCTGGAGTAATTGCAAATCGATAATGTTTGATTTCTGTGACCTTAGTCTTGGGGTTTTGAATTTTATGAGTAACCGAAATCAGCCCATCAATACTACTTTCACGAATTAGAAAAGATCCAACCCTTGCATCCTTCAACTTTTTCTCAGCAGCTACTGCTGTAACAGCAGTACCAAAAACAATTGGTAAATCTTCATTTTGTATTCTGTTATCCATGACACCCGCCTTTAATTAATAATCTGAATTAATTAAAGTATAGGCGATGGATTCAAAATTATTTTTTAGTTTTATCAAACCTTTGCATAATCCGCTTTATCAGCTAGCCAGCGCCGGATGAGAGGCTCAATTCTATCCTGATATTGAGTAGTAATAATTTCTGCTGCTTTTTGTACCTTCGGCAGCAATTCACTGTCACGCAATAAATCTGCAACATGAAATGACAAGTCACCGGTTTGTTTGGTGCCAAGCACTTCACCCGGTCCGCGCAATTCCAGATCTCGCTGCGCGATGCGAAATCCATCCGTACTTTCACGCATGACTTGCAAGCGTTCTTTTGCCAATTTTGACAGCGGCTGCTGATACAACAACACGCAGTGACTTGCCGTAGAACCGCGGCCGACACGGCCGCGTAATTGATGCAATTGTGACAAACCCAATCGCTCGGCATTTTCAATCACCATGACACTTGCGTTTGGTACATCCACACCAACTTCAATAACAGTTGTCGCGACTAATAAATTTGTTTGACCCTGTTGAAAAGCGCGCATGATTTTTTCTTTATCCTGCGGTTTCATGCGTCCATGAATGAGTGCAACATTCAACGGCTTCAGCTTCAATGTCAATTCTTCCGCTGTGGTTGTCGCCGCCTGACAATCCAGTACTTCAGATTCTTCAATCAATGGACACACCCAGTAAACCTGACGACCTTCTCCACAAGCTTCTTTCACTCTCGCAATGACTTCATCGCGCCGTGAATTTAACATCACAGTAGTAGAAATTGGCGTGCGGCCGGGAGGCAGCTCATCAATCACTGACATATCAATATCAGCATAAAAACTCATGGATAATGTGCGCGGAATAGGTGTCGCAGTCATAATTAATTGATGCGGATGCACATCATCTTGCGCACCTTTATCACGTAGCAAGGCACGCTGCTGCACGCCAAACCGATGCTGCTCATCAATAATTACTAACGCTAATTTTGCAAATTCAATGCCTTCCTGGAACAATGCGTGCGTCCCCAAAACAATATGCGCATCACCATTTTTGATCGCTGCAACTACAGTAGCACGTGCTTTTCCCTTTATGCTTCCAGTGAGAAAAACAACATTCAAACCCAGTGGTTCCAGCCATTTTTTGAAATTACGGTAATGCTGTTCCGCAAGTAATTCAGTCGGCGCCATCATGACTGTTTGATATCCATTTGCTACCGCTTGCAGCATGGCAAGTGCCGCAACAACTGTTTTACCAGAGCCGACATCACCTTGCACTAACCGCAGCATGGGCTTCGCTTTCGCCATATCTATCGCAATTTCACTCACGACACGCTGCTGCGCATTGGTTAATTTAAATGGCAATGTCGATAAAAAATTTTCGCGCCAGTTCGCATCTGGCTGTAGCGGAATTGCCTGATGAGATTGAAATGATTCCTTGATACGCAGCAAACTCAAACGATGCGCCAGCAATTCTTCAAACACCAGCCGCTGCTGCTGCGGGGTTTGATTATTCATCAAGATGGGAATTGGAATTTCTCTCGGCGGTCTGTGCACAAACGCAATCGCCGCCTGCAGTGAAGGTAGAGAAACAGTATGCAGCACTTCATCCGGTAATAACTCCGCAAATGATTGATCATGCCGCATCACATCGAGCGCGTTGCCAGTCAATTTACGCAGCATATACTGACTCAAACCTTCAGTTGCTGGATATACTGGCGTTAAATGCTGATCAACAATGTGCGCGTGTGCATGATCAATTACTTTCAATTCCGGATGCGCGATCTCCAATCCATTCGGGCCAAAACGCACTTCACCAAAACAGCGCAAGCGCGTACCTGCCTGCATGGCTTCTTTTTGAAATGTCAAAACATGAAAGAAACGCAGCCAGATAAAACCGGTTTCATCACACAACTCAATTAACACTTTTGTTTTGCCGCGCGGAGGACGCGACACAGACTTCACCACCCCCTCAACAACCACCTCTTGACCAACACGCAATTTACGCATGGATATAATTTGAGTGCGATCCTGATAGCGTGACGGCAAATGCAATAATAAATCGCGAACTGAATGAATCTGAAGACGGGCAAGATGGCTGGCAATCTGCGGGCCTACGCCGCGCAGTTTAAATGAGTTGGAGTTGCCCGGTTGATTCTGTTTTACTTGCGGCAAACGAACAACTCCTCAGATGTAATAAATTTAACGCAGAGTCGGTGATACAACTGGTGTAGGCGATGGCGCTGTCAAGCTGTCCGCAACCGAAGGCTGAGGAAAGAAACCGCCAGATCTGCGCAACTTCTCGGCATAATTTTCCACGATACCGCCGGCTAACTGCAGCGTACCTTCTTCCTCGGTGATATCGCAAATCAATTCTGCTTTTTCACCCTGAATTTCATTACTCAGAAAATGGCGATAATTTTCATTCAAATTAAAATTAACTGGCGGAATCATCATTCCGATTATACCTGACAACAATAATAACCCTGCATTAATGCCAAGTTTGGCGGCTTTTTCTGCTTGTTGCTCTGCCTTGAGACAGTACTTTAATTCAGTATCAACATCTTCCACTAAGCCATTTAACTCATTCAGCAAGACAATACTCGCATTGCAAATATGAATTACGATGCCACGGCGTTCATCTTCAGATCGGGATATATCATTCGCTTGCTCACATAATGCATTAATGTGTTGACGCAACGGCTGCATATGACCAACCACTTCACGTTGAATTTCATCATGCAGATAAGATTGTGCACTCTGGAAATAACATTTAATTCGATGGAAGAATAATTTAACCAGAGATTTTACTTTTTCTTCTGTTTCTTTTGCACACTGTACTTCGTGAGGATGATCAGGATGCGGCATATCATGGCCCATCACATCTTTTTTGTGCTGTATCCATTCATTCATTAAACGTGTGAGTATCGCTTTTTCCGCATCAAGACGTTCCGTAAATTCAGAAATGCCATCTTGCAGCAACGATGGCTCAGTTGAAGGCGTGTCATCGGATAAAGCAGGTTTCAGGGCTGGAGCTGCTGGTTTTGTTCCATACCACCAATTAGATATTCTGCTGAACATATCATTCTCCTTTATGATAATTTTCCCTGTTATCAGGGCACTATTTCCATAAATAATAGATATATCACACCACTCTTAAGACCATCTTAAAATACTCATTGACAATGCCGGCGGTGCTGAGTAAATTGCGCGTCTACCTTGCCGAGGTGGTGAAATTGGTAGACACGCAAGCTTCAGGTGTTTGTGGGGGAAACTCCGTGGAGGTTCAAGTCCTCTCCTCGGCATAAAACACATCTTCATCTTCATTATCTTCAAACGGGTTACGCAATATGATGGTATCTTTGCGATCAGATCCAGTTGAAATAATATCGATCGGCACACCAGCCAATTCTTCGACATAAAGCAGATACTTCTGAGCATTTTCCGGCAGTTCACTAAAGGTGCGTATACGCGCGGTTGATTCTGACCACCCCGGCATTTCCACGTATATTGGCTCACACTGCGCATACAAGTCTGCTTCCATTGGCGGCAGCGAAACCACTTCGCCATTCAAGCGATAACCGGTACAAATTTTGATGGTCTTCAATCCATCGAGAACATCCAGTTTAGTTACGCAAAGACCTGTAAAGCTGTTTAACTGAATGGAGCGGCGCAATGCTGCCATATCCAGCCAGCCGCAGCGACGCGGACGACCTGTGACCGAACCAAATTCATGCCCCTGCTTGGCAAGGTATTCACCGGTTTCATCTTTTAATTCAGTCGGGAACGGCCCTGAACCAACGCGGGTTGTGTAAGCTTTGGTAATACCCAGAATATAATCCAGATACATCACGCCATAACCGCTGCCCACACACGCAGCCCCCGCAACCGTATTGGAAGAAGTTACGTATGGGTATGTACCATGATCTACATCAAGCAGCGTACCCTGCGCGCCTTCAAACATAATGTTGTGATCATCCTCCCGATATTGGGCAAGCAGGGCTGCAACATCTGCACGCATTGGTTTCAAACGCGGCGCCATACGCAGCAGGCTTTCATAGAGCGGGCGGAATTCGACTGGCTCATGCCCGTGATAATTTTGCAGAACAAAATTATGATAATTCAATGCCTCTTCCAGTTTGGCGGCAAGGCGTTTTTCATCAAACAAATCTCCGAAACGGATACCACGGCGCGCAACTTTATCTTCATACGCTGGGCCGATACCGCGTCCGGTTGTGCCGATGGCAGCCTTGCCTTTAGCTTGTTCGCGCGCCTTATCGAGCGCTACGTGATAAGGGAGAATGAGGATACATGCTTCACTGATACGCAGGCGTTTGGATACTGGCACACCGCGACTCTCTAATTCTTCCATTTCCTCCAGCAACGCAGTAGGAGATAACACAACACCGTTACCAATCATACATTGTGCATGAGCATGCAAAATCCCCGAAGGAATTAAACGCAAAATGGTTTTTTGACCATCAATTACCAATGTGTGCCCCGCATTGTGGCCGCCCTGAAAACGCACCCCCACGGTTGCCTGATCCATTAGCATGTCTACAATTTTACCTTTTCCTTCATCACCCCACTGACTGCCCAAAACAACGATACTTTTACTCATTGGTATACTCTCTTGGTTTATTTGCCCAGCTCACATCTGGCTGCAGTTGCGTCCGCAGCTGGATTCGAGCACGTATGTTAGCCAAAAAGCTTTTCTAACTCCACCCGCCGCATGCGCAGAAGCAGATGATAATGACCGTCCTCATCCACACGCTCCGCCAATATAGCATCTTGATCATATAAATAAGCCCTAAGCTTTGCCTGAAGCGGCGTTAGCTCGACGGTTTTCTCGATCATTTCCTGCCCAATCTTTTCCCCCAGAGCCGCGATCAAATCCTCCATACCCAAATTCTTTTCAGCAGAAATGTAGACTCTCTTAATCTGTCCAAAATCATCACGGTCTATTTTGGGTTTAAGCTCAGGCTTTAAGTCGATTTTGTTTAACACCAGAATTTTAGGCACTTCTTCTGCGCCGATTTGCATAAGTACTTCATTTACTTGCTCGATATGCGCAACGCGTGCATCATCTGAAGCATCAATCACATGCAGTAATAAATCTGCCTGTGCAACTTCTTCAAGTGTTGCTCGGAATGCCACGACAAGATCATGCGGCAAGTGACGAATAAATCCTACCGTATCAGCAAAAATAACCGGGCCGCTGTCAGGAAATTCCACCCGTCTTAACGTTGGATCCAGCGTTGCGAATAACTGATTAGCCGCAAAAACATCGGCACCAGTCAGCCGGTTAAATAATGTAGATTTTCCAGCGTTGGTATAACCGACGAGCGCCACTGTCGGAATCACCGCGCGCTTACGCGCTTTCCGTCCTTGCTCCCGCTGTTTGGTAATTTTGGCAATACGCCCGGCAATTGTTTTTATTTTATTTCTGATAAGTCGACGGTCAGTTTCTAACTGCGTTTCACCAGGGCCGCGCAATCCGATACCACCAGCCTGACGCTCAAGGTGAGTCCAGCCGCGTATCAAGCGGGTTGACATACGCTTAAGCATCGCAAGCTCTACTTGCAGCTTGCCCTCAAAACTACGAGCACGCAGTGCGAAAATATCCAGAATCAAACCCGTACGATCAACCACCCGGCATTTAAAAAGCTTTTCCAGATTACGTTCTTGAGCAGCGGATAAAACATGATTGAATATAACCAGATCTGCTTTCGATGCGTGCACAATATTGCTAATTTCTTCCGCCTTTCCCGAACCCACAAAATATTTTGGCTCAGGAACGGCTCTTGTACCTGTCACAACTTGAATGATTTCAGCACCCGCGGAAACAACAAGTTCTCGAAATTCCTGAATATCCTCCGCCATTAAACCTGCGGGAAAATTGACATGCACTAAGACAGCACGTTCACCGCTGCCTGGGCGACCACTCAAGATATACCTCCAGACTATTTTTATCACGGACGCAATAAACGCGCTCGTGTGAATCCAGGAATTTCCTTGTATCCTAAGGAAATTCCCGAAATCGTTTATTAAGCTCTATCTAGTAAGGTCAGAGGAACAGACTTTAGAATCTAAACAGATCCCGGCCTGTTAATCATGCGGATAATTTTGCTTGCCGCCGTTTATTATGCCGCCAGATTTATTCCCATTCCCGTGGTTATTACCCTGATATCCGTTGTTATTATATTCGAACGGTGAGGTGACATTACGGGCCGGCACAATCGTTGAAATAGCATGCTTATATACCATCTGGCTTACTGTATTTTTCAGCAATACAACAAATTGATCAAATGACTCAATCACACCCTGAAGCTTAATTCCGTTTACAAGATAAATTGATACTGGAATTTTTTCCTTGCGTAACGAATTCAAGAAAGGATCTTGTAAAGATGGTCCTTTTGTCATGCTCTTAACTCTCCAATTTTTATTAATATTCCCTCTATCCGAGGTTGTCGCCATCATTGCGTCGGTTGTCATTACTTCCCCTTAACTGTTTGTAATTACTTTCCATATCAACGGCAAAACGTTAAAGAAACTGAGGATAACTAATATGTTGATCTCAAGCAAGATTGTTGTTTTCATTACAACTCTGATTAAAAAAATTATATTTGCAGAGAAATTTCACTGAGCATTTCCTAGCCTGAAGTAAATATTATGATATAATTATTTCATTATACTCGTTAAAAGAAAAAATGAGACTGCGCGATGAATAAACCTGCCCAGCCAAATTTAACAAAAACCTGCGTAAGCTGCGGCCAACAAAAGCCGCTTTCCGCATTTTTGGAAATGAGCGGTACACAAGGCACCGCCTATGGCAACGTCTGCGCATCCTGCCGTAAAACTGCACTGGAAGAGATGGAAAGACGAAGAAAAACCGAGGCTGAAGGCAGTACTACAAGTGAAACCGGACACAAAATCGACAGCAAAACAAAAATTCATGAATCCGTCACCAAACGCGAAGAATTTCAGCAGACGGAAGAAGAATATCATAAAGAACGTGATATCAACGAAACCGTCTCTGTCGAAGTTACAGAAAAAAAACAGCAAGCAGCGCAAAAAGAAAAAAAACACCGCGAAGATTTTCTGCACCGACCAATCAAGCCGTCTGATAAAAAGACCGAAGCTGCAAAAGCCGCCAGCCAAAAATTTGCTTCCGAAACTCATGCACGCTACATCCAGCAAAACCTGGCAGCAGATCTTGAAAAACATGGTTCATTTGAAGAAAGCAAAAAAACCCAGCATGATTTTAGTGTCCCTTATCAAGGTCAGCAAATGGGAGGACAAATTCGTTTCTCAGGAGCCATCTTCCAGCAATTCCGTCAGTGGCTCGGCAACTCAGCTCCAGTAGTCAACAACGTGAATATCACACAAAAACAAGCCGCACCCAAACAAGCCGGTGCAATCACAGAATCTGTAACGAATGTGAAAGACACTGTCGCTGCAGCTGACAAAGCTGAAGCAAGCAAAGATCCAGCAATTGATTTTATCGAAAAGAATTTCCGCCCAGGAAGCAAACGCTAAGACGTCTTCACTAAACTGCCATTTTCATCCAGCACGAATGTATTTCCATTATGACTTAAATTCAACATACGAGTCTGATGCAGTGATCCTTCTTTAATTTTTAACAACGGATGCCCAAGATTATCCTTCGGAGCCGCGTCATCTTTTTTGAGAATATCATTCTTTTTAATCGCAACTGTTAAATAGCCATGTTGAGTTCGATTTGCCTTGCTGCGGATTACCGCCTCAATATGATCTTTGTTTCCATAAATCGGTCTATTGACGCTGTGGTCATAAAAAACAGTTGGATGCACCAACTTCATCCATGACTGCATATCAATACCATGAGCATTAAACAAATAAACATAAACCAGCTGCTCATCTTCACTCAATTCTTCTCTCTTTTCTTCAGTTTCAACTTTTATCGTTTGTAGAGATGCTTCAATTTGGGTTTTTAATTGCTGAAGACGATCTTTGATAAAACGAAATTTATTTCCAATATTAAGTTCCGCACGCAGCTTTTCATCATTTGAGACTGCCTCATTGATGAGCTGCATGAGCTTTTCTTTTAACTCTTTCGTATCTCGCGGCATGGCTTTACATTCCTGGACTATTTAGAGAATCATCAGGAGAAGCAGCTTTTGAGGGGTGAGCAATCTCGCTGCATTCGTCAGCGATATTGGTCAAAGTTTCAGTGATAGCGATGAGGTATTGTATCGATGCATTTGGAGCATCTTTATCCCCAGGTGCAGCATTTTGCAGACCAGAAGCTAGCGTACCCGCCTGTTTGGCGATTTTCAGTATTTCGGTTTTCGCAGACTCCGCTTGCACTGCAATTTCGCTCATAATAAATCCCGCCCTCGTATGACCGGAATATACCCTTGTTATATTATTAAGCATATCACAACAACCTAATTTAGTTTTTATTATATAAACAATACATTAACTCACGCTATGCGCCGTATGCCCACGCCAGGACCGCGCTGAATTCATCGATTGCTGCATTCTGTCAGTATTAGCCGGCTGCCCGATATTAGCAGATTCATCAACATTAGCACCCGCCCCAGGACCCGTCGAACTATCATCCGGATTTACGCCTGAGAATTCTTTTTCGCGATCATAAACACCAAGATGCCGATTTTCATCGAGTTGATATGCACGGCGCTGCATATACGCATTTCGCACAAATACATATTTATCGAGAGCAGCTGTTTCCAGGAGCTCATTATATTTCATCGTCTGTGCGCGCCAGTCAACAACGCTGACAGCATATAACCCATAACGCAGTCTGGGCGGCTCAATAAACTGATAAGCAGAAAACAGGAAGAAGTCAAACGGCAGCGAAAATCCATCGCGCACAGTATATGAGCCATAAAAAGGAAGAACAAGATAATTAGAATTTTTCCAGCCCCAGGTCGCCAGCGTCATACCAAAATCATTTTCGTAATACTTCAACCCCATGCGCGACGCCATATCAAATAAACCGCCAACACCTATTGTGCTGTTTATAGCAAAACGCCAGGAATCATTAGTCATTTGATAAAAATTAAATTGCAGAAAGTCGTCAATGATAGTGGAAAATGTATTGAGATTGAGGAAGAAATTATGCACGCCCTGATTTAATGGCTTCGGCATTATTTTGTTATAAAAACGGGCGACAGGTTGCAAGATATTTGTATCAAGAAAGTCATTAAATGCGAATGTATGGCGGTTGAAAGTTTCAAACGGATCGTTAAAAACTTCTACATCACCTGAGTCCGCCACGGCAGACTCTGCGCCAGTAGCATCGGTGGCAGCAGTATCTGTTGCAGCAGCGGCAGAAGCATCAGCAGCAGATTCAGGGTCTGTCGGTTTAGCAGCAGATGTTTCAGGTGAACTTGGAGCAGGCGACGTATCTGCAGGCTGATCTGCCTGTGGCGCATTATTCGTATCAGGCTTGATCTGGTCCTCAGCTGCAAGAACCGATCCCGCCGCCAGCATCATTGTGATACCCACGCCGCAAGCCAGCTGCCGCAATTTTCCTGATAACTGATTAGCCATATCCTTTCCCTTTTTGATAGAAACTCAATCCTTAACGACAAAAGATAGCACTCTCTGTTTGCAAAAACAAAACACTTTGAATGATAATGACGGCACTTCTACAGTTAAAGACAAATGTTGGTGAAAATGAATCATCCGCGTCCAATAACATTAATCATTCTTGATGGCTGGGGCTGCCGTAAAGACACTGAAGCCAACGCAATCGCCGCCGCAAAAAAACCAGTTTGGGATAATCTTACTTCTCATTTTCCCAATACTGAAATATCCGGCTCAGGGCGCTGTGTTGGATTGCCTGGCAATCAGATGGGTAATTCTGAAGTTGGTCATCTAAATATTGGTTCAGGACGTATCGTATCGCAGGATTTAACGCGCATAGATAGTGCAATCGAAGATGGTACATTTTTCTCTAACCCGGTTTTATTAAGCGCTCTCAACAAAGCTAATCAAAATGGCAAAGCCGTACACGTAATGGGATTGCTCTCTCCTGGCGGCGTTCACAGCCAGGAAGAACATATTTTTGCCCTAGTGAAACTCGCAGCGGAACAACAGACAAAAAACCTATTTTTGCATCCATTTCTGGACGGCCGCGATACGCCTCCAAAAAGTGCCGCAGCATCCCTCCAAAAACTTGAAGATCAATGCCGCACGCATAAATGCGGCAGCATTGTTTCATTGATCGGCCGTTATTATGCAATGGATAGAGACAAGCGCTGGGACCGTATCGAAAAAGCATATGAGTTAATAGTTGATGCCTCGGCTCCTTTCCGCGCATCTTCTGCGCTTGAAGCATTAGATATGGCTTATAACCGCGGCGAGACAGATGAATTTGTGCAACCCACTATCATTAATCCGCAAGGTGATACACCAACCGTGATAAATGATGGCGATGTCATCATTTTCATGAATTTTCGTTCTGACCGGGCTCGCGAAATTACCCAGGCATTCATTGATCCGGCATTCAATGGATTCGAACGCAAACGCATACCCAAGCTCGCTGACTTTGTTTGCCTCGCCGAATATGATGTTCGTTTTAATGCCCCGACGGCTTTCGCCCCCCAGTCACTTAATAATATTTTGGGTGAAATCATCAGCCGTGAAGGTTTACACCAGCTGCGCATTGCTGAAACAGAAAAATATGCCCATGTAACCTTTTTCTTCAATGGCGGCGTTGAAAAACCATTCCCTAATGAAGACCGCATCCTCATACCCTCCCCCATGGTTGCTACTTATGACTTGCAGCCAGAAATGAGCGCCCCCGAATTAACAGATCGACTCATTGAGGCTATCCAAAGCGAGAAATATGACTTAATCGTATGTAATTTTGCCAATCCTGATATGGTTGGCCATTCCGGAAACCTTCAGGCAACCGTTAATGCGATAGAAGTCATAGATGCGTGCCTTGGGAGAATACAAAAAACCCTGATCAGTGCAGGCGGTGAACTTTTGATAACCGCCGACCATGGCAACGCAGAACAAATGTTCGACCCCTCAACCAAGCAGGCACACACAGCTCATACCAGTAATCTGATACCCTTCATTTATGTTGGTCGCAAGGCTGAAATCATCAATAAAAACGGTAAGTTATCCGACATCGCCCCCACCATTCTCTACCTCATGAACCTCCCAAAACCCACCGAAATGACTGGCCAATCTCTGATCAAATTAGTATAAAAAAAATCAGGGGTGCTATAATTAAAGTTAATAAGAGCAAGGACAGCCAGGAGTGATCATGCGCACACTTACCTTTTTAACCTCAGTTACTATTCTGATAAGTTTCAGTACGGCTTTATTTGCCGAAATCCCAGCAACCAGTGAAACAACAAATAAACCAACACTGGTGACGACACCTGTCAAGCCGGGAGTGACCAATGATAACGCAAAGCCGACAAATAATTCTCCATTCAACGAAACCACCAGCGTGTCAACGAAAGAAGATGATGCCAATAAAGCCAGCGATGAGGATATAAACCGCTTCACCAATACTATCGTCCTCATCAAAGACTTTTATGTAAAGAAAATTGGTGATCGCGCGCTATTGGATGATGCAATTCGGGGGATGGTAAGCGGTCTCGACCCGCATTCCGAATATCTTGATGACGATGCCTATAAAACCCTGTTAATGACAACCAGTGGTGAATTTGGCGGTCTGGGCATTGAAGTCACCCCAGAATTCGGCATTTTAAAGATTGTTTCTCCAATCGATGATACACCGGCAGCGAAGGCCAATCTCAAAGCTGGTGACTACATCGTTGCGATAGACAATAAATTAGTAAGCGAAATGAATCTGCAAGATTCAGTAGATAAAATGCGCGGCAAACCAGGCAGCTCCGTTACTCTGACTGTCTTGCGCAAAGGTGAAAAAACACCGCTTACTTTTAAATTGACTCGCGAAATGATACGTATCTCCAGCGTGAAAAGCCGTATGCTGGATAATAACTATGGCTATATTCGCATTACTCAATTTCAAGAACCAACCGGCAAATTATTACAAAACGCTATCGCACAGCTCAAGGCGCAAAACAAAGGCCAGCTGCGCGGTATCGTACTTGATTTACGTAATAATCCCGGCGGCCTGCTTGATTCAGCCGTACAAGTCGTTAATACATTCATGAATACAGCAGAAACCAACAACAAATATAAAGGCACTATTGTCTACACTGAAGGCCGCCTGCCTGAAGCGCAATATAGCGCCAAAGTATCTGGCAATGATCTGTTAAACGGAGCACCAATAGTGATCCTTATCAACAATGGTTCAGCATCTGCTTCTGAAATTGTCGCTGGTGCATTACAGGATTACCAACGCGCACTCGTTGCCGGTACAACAAGTTTCGGCAAAGGCTCCGTGCAAACTGTAATTCCTTTAGATAAAACGCATGCTATAAAATTAACCACAGCACTGTATCACACTCCTTCAGGACGCATCATTCAGAATGTGGGCATCATTCCAGATGTTCAGGTTGAAGATTTGAAAATTGCAAAAAATACGGATGAAGATCTTTCCATGATTGAGCCAATCAAGGAATATCAATTGAAAAATCACTTGCAAGGCGCAGAATCCAACAAAAATTCTACTGCAATCATGACGAATGATCTCGCTCTTGCTAATTCAGACTATCAATTGTTTGAAGCACTGAAAATCCTGCGTACGATGTATATGCTCGAAGCAAAAAACAAAACTGATGTCCCTGTTGTAATCGCACCAGCTGCTATTACTGCTGAGAAAGCTCCGGTAAAACCATAATCGCTTCCATTTCAATTTGAGCGCCTCTAGGCAGTGCAGAAACCTGCACTGTCGAGCGCGCTGGATAAGGTTCAGTAAAAAACTGCGACATCACTTCATTCACAATTGGAAAATGAGTGAGATCAGTTAAAAAAATACTGAGTTTGACGATCAGATCCAGCGAACCGCCAGCTGCACGCGCAACCTCCTGCAAATTCCTGAAAACCTGTGCCGCCTGCGCATCCATATCACCTGTCACCATTGTCATATTTGCAGGATCCAATGGAATTTGTCCGGAAAAATAAACCGTGTTGCCTGATTTAACAGCCTGAGAATAAGTACCTATTGCATCAGGAGCAAATCGTGTGTGAATTTTTTCTTTCATAGTTTGCCTGGCATTTTCAGAGAGCCTTGATTCTCTCTCATCATCCTCATAAATACCAGAGTGCTCTTGCAAAAGAATAATAAAACAATTAACCCGGCAATTCCTGGAAGTATAAATGAGTAAAGCGAATACCAGTTTTGCCTGAATAATAGTATAATTTTTTCCGCATTTTTGGGATCATACCAGCATTGATAATTCACGCCGTTATCATAATTTGAAAGAATGACTTCCTGAGATGTTTCATTATGCGAGTAAGAATTATCAAGCCCATTACCAGAAACCCAGCGGTTATATTGCGCTCCGTTAGCATGGTAATTCACCAGAAATTCTGCGCGGTAACGTTTGAAAAATTTTCCTCTCGTCACAAGTTTTTTACTCATAACCAGACACTGCGACTGCTGAAAGTTTTGTTCTGCCTGAATATCGGGTCTGAAGTTGGTAAAATAAAGAAAGTCAAAATAAATGATGAAGCACAGCAAAATGACAAACTGTGCCAACAAAATCAAAATACGGTTGCCTGTTTGCTTAAAATCTCTGGTCCACATTCGTTCGTATACTTGAGGGAAAATGTAAAAATTAATGATGACTGATAACTTTTGCCAATTCCGCAGTGATATGCGGAATTGGCAAAATTCGTTTACTTTTTGCCGTTATCGCAACAACTGCACTTACCACAGCATTTTGATTTGCAGCGGCAAATCATGTCATAAATGAGTGCAAGGACAAAACCAAAAACAAATCCTTTCACCAAGCCCCACACTGCCCAGATCCCTGCATCAGACCAGTTTTCTGCTGCTTTCATCATGTACATCTGGCCTTCTATCATCGCTGGAACGCCAAACCACATTACCCATGCGGACCAAAACAATATTCCCAACGCACATGTAATACCAAGTGATAAGCCAAGTGTAACTGGGCAAAGACCTCTGCCTGACATACATTTGTCACACATCATAAATAGAACCTCCTGGTTAGATAATCCTTGAAAGCAACGCAGATAATTATAGGCTAAATTGATGATTTTGTAATCATTAATAAATATAAATGCATTAATTTAGTGGCGGTTCGATATCATCCCATCCATAATAAAAGTAAATGACTCTAATTTTAACTATTCCAAACAGAGCGGGAACCGTGTGGGTGAATTTGATGCGTTAAAAAATGAAATTACTCAATATCTTACCCATGACCAAGTCATGATGGTGGAAAAGGCATACGTATTTGCCAAAGAAGCCCACGGCGCTCAAAAGCGTTATACCGGCGAACCATACATCACTCACCCAATTGCTGTTGCATTTATCCTCGCGCAGATGCGAATGGATCAACAAACCCTGATGGCTGCTTTATTACATGACGTCATTGAAGATACCCCAGTTAAAGCACCAGAAATGATTGAGCATTTCGGACAAGAGGTGACTAGTCTTGTCGAAGGTGTAACAAAACTGAAACAAATTCATTTTGAAAATTACGCCCAGGCGCAAGCGGAAAACTTTCGCAAGATGGTAATGGCAATGACGGGTGATATCCGCGTTATTCTGGTAAAACTCGCCGACCGCCTGCATAACATGCGCACGCTTTATGGATTACCGATTGAAAAGCGCCGCCGTGTATCACTGGAAACGCTGGAAATTTTCGCGCCCATTGCCAACCGCCTAGGTATGCATGCCGTACGTGTTGAACTGGAAGATTTAGGCTTTGAAACATTGCATCCCATGCGTGCGCGTGTTCTCAAAGATGCCGTTGCAAAAGCACGCGGCAATCGTCAGGAAATCATGGATCTTATCCATGAACAAATCCGCGAAGCATTAAAGAAAGCACATATTCCATCAGCATCATTATCCGGCCGCGGCAAACATTACTACAGCATTTACAAAAAAATGTCTGAAAAACATTTACCGTTTTCAGAAATCATGGATGTTTACGGTTTCAGAATCATCGTTGATAAAGTTGATACCTGTTATCGCGTATTAGGTGTACTGCATAACTTATTTAAACCCATCACGATGCGCTTTAAAGATTATATTGCTATTCCAAAAGTTAACGGTTATCAATCACTGCATACAGTTTTGTTTGGTCCTTACGGCGTACCGATTGAAGTGCAAATCCGCACTGAAGAAATGCATAAAATGGCGGAAAACGGTATCGCTGCGCACTGGCTTTACAAGACTGAAAAGAAAGTATTGAGCGAAGCACAAAACCGCGCAAACAGCTGGATGAAAGGCATTCTCGAAATGGATAAAAGTTCGAGAAATTCGCTGGAATTCATTGAAGATGTCAAATCAGATTTATTTCCCGATGAGGTTTATGTCTTCACTCCGCGAGGAGAAATTATTGAATTACCGGCAGGCGCAACACCGGTTGATTTCGCTTACAGTATTCACTCAGATATAGGCAACACTTGTGTCGCAGTCAGATTAGACAAACGCCTTTCACCTCTAAGTTCTTCGTTATCCAGCGGGCAGCAAGTTGAAATTATCACCGCACCCGGTGCACGCCCAAATCCAGCGTGGCTTAATTTCGTAGTCACGGGTAAAGCACGCAGCAAGATCAAACATTTTCTAAAGAAACAACAGCGCGATGAATCGCTGGAACTTGGCAAACGTCTGCTGGATAAAGCGGTACATCATTATGGAATTCACCTGGATACCGTTCCTGAAAACATTCTCCTCGACATTGCCCGCAGCGCCCATCTTGAATCAGTGCAGCATTTGATGGAAGAAATTGGAATCGGCAACCGCCCGGCACTTCTGGTCGCAAGACAAATTGCAAAAGCTCTCGGTGAAAATATTAAAAAAGAAGGACTGGATGCCGTTGATGATGAGCCTATCATGATTAAAGGCACGGAAGGTTTGGTCATCCGTTTTGCTTCCTGTTGCCGACCAATTCCAGGTGATCATATTGCTGGCATTATCAAAGTTGGACATGGTGTGGAAGTACATTTACTGCAATGCCCAGTCATTACAAAAATTCATCATGAACCAGATAAATTCGTCCCGCTTTTGTGGGAAGATAAAATCAATAATGATTTTCAGGTCGATTTGAAAGTAGAACTCGTCAACCATCCAGGCAGTCTTGCATCTCTTGCCCTTGCCATTTCCGAAGCAGAATCCAATATTGAAAACATTCGCGCACAAGAACGCGATCAGCAGCACTTTAATGTTGACTTGACAATCTCGGTGCATGATCGTCAGCATTTAGCCCGTATTATGAAAAAAGTTCGTAAACGTAAAGATATTATTCGCGTTGTGAGGATGAAACCGAGAGTATAGGCTGAATCATTCTCTGATGTTTCGCCATTCAATGTGCTGGATGTTGGTTTTTTTTCTTGCGCCACCCAAGCATACGAATTACCGAAGTCACGAATTTAGTGACGGAAACCGTATGCTCCAGCTTATTCCCGCACCTGTCTATCGTAGGTGTGGACCACATAAATATCGAAGTCACAGGTCTGCTTGTTTGACTGGCGCAAGGAAAAAAACCAACATCCAGCACATTGAATGGTGAAACAACGAAGCCACTGATGACCTAAATATCAAACACGACTTCCCCGCCCCGCATCGTCATTTTCACCTCAAGATTTTTATCCATGACGACGAGATCAGCATCTTTACCAACATCAATCGATCCCTTTTTTGATCCCAGTTTTAATATAGAGGCCGGATTATAACTTGCCATCAGTATGGCATCTTCCAGTGTGCATCCAGTAAATTTCATCATATTTTTTATCGCATGGGGCATGCTGAGTACACTGCCTGCGAGGGTACCATCATCTAAAACCGCTTTGTTATTTTTCACATGAACATCTTGCCCGCCGAGGTCATAACAGCCTTCATCCATGCACTTTGCACGCATGGCATCGGTAACTAATAATAATCGTTCTTTATTTTTTAGCTTATAAGCAATTTCATAAATGACAGGATGCAAATGCACACCATCAGCAATTAATTCAACCGTCACTCCATGCGCCATCAATAACGCACCCACTGTTCCAGGTTCGCGCTGCAGCATTGGGCGCATGGCATTAAATAAATGAGTAGCATAATTCCCGCCGGCATTAATCGCTTCCATTGTTTGATCATACGTTGCATTTGTGTGACCAATCGCAGCAATCACATCACTTGCGCGCAAGGAACGTATTAAAGGAATTGCATTTTCAAGCTCAGGCGCTAGGGTCACAATTCGAATGTGATCGCCAGATACTTTTTGCCATTTCTTAAATAACTCGAAATCTGGAGGCATGACAAACTTGCTGTTTTGTGCACCGATTTTTTCAGGTGAAATAAACGGACCTTCGAGATGCACGCCTATAATAGCAGCACCAGATACGCTTTTAACTGCTTCCGGAATCACTTCCAGCGCTTTTGTAATTGCTTCATCACTGGCTGTCATGGTGGTTGCCAAAAATCCTGTTACACCTTCCTTCGCGAGAGATAAACTGATTTGCTCCAGCGCTTCCGCGCTGCCATCCATCACATCAAAGCCGCCGGCACCATGAATATGCATATCAATAAATCCCGGTACCAGATAATCTTCTGCATCCATTTGATAAACTTGTGCCGGCATATGATGTTTAATCATTTCAGCAGAAATGATCGCCTTGATTTTATCTTGCTCGACGATAATCGCCTGATTTTCTACCCATTTTTTTCCAATCAGTGTTTTCATGCCGGAAAAGATATATGGTTTACTCATGATTATGCTCCACCCTCTGCCATCAATTGCCGCAAATATAAAATTGCCCCAGCTTCCGGCGGCAATTGACATCCAACTAATCTACCGCGCAATGCTTTTCCTAAATAGGGTTCAATGAATGGAGCAACGCCTCCAACCATCACACACGGCAATGTTATCGATTTATCATGTTGCTTTGCCTGCAGCGCATTACCAATTGCATCAATCGCATGCGCAGCATTCCGCAGTAAATTTACTGCCGCAGCATCTCCCGCATTACCAAGCTGCACAACCAGCGGCGCCAATTCAGCAAACGCAGTTGAATTTGCCTGGTTCGCCCAACTCACAAAGCGGTCGAGATTATCGCCAAAATGTGCAAGCACTGCTTTTGCCAAACCAGATGACGGCGCCCTGCCGTCTTGAGCTTGCAAGGCTACGCGAGCCGCTTCCAAACCCAGCCATGCACCACTGCCGATATCATCGTGCGGGAATCCCCACCCGGATACTTTCGCAGCGTGTTTACCTTCAATCTGATATCCAGCAGTGCCGGTACCAGCAATGATTAACGCGCCGTCTTTGCCGCCGTGCGCACCAAGACATGCAGCGTGTGCATCATGTGTCACTGCCAGCGAATGAAACTTGTGTGGAAAAGTTAAAAATGATTTATATGCAGGGCCAATTTCACTGCCGGCAATACCAACACCCGCATAAAAACGGCAAGCCGGATCATTGAGATGAATGCCCATTGTTTGCAGTACATTTTCCAGAGCAGTATGAATAGACTGCCATGCCATGGGCACCGAAATACGGATATTGGCAGGCCCTGAAACCGCCTTCCCCAGCATACGGCCAGACTCATCTTCCACCCGCACGGTGCACTTGGTGGCACCGCCGTCTACGCCGATAAAGAATGATTTTGACAAATCCGCCACCCCGTCAATGAGTTAAGTTAATGCTTAAGTATTTCAATAATAATAATAAAATTTATAGAGATTTGATATAGCCAACTATCAATGACTTAAGCATTTTTTAATCAATCAACTATAATCTGGGTATATTATGGATGCATAAACTACCATAACCCAATGAAGGTTGAGGCTATAAAATGCGTAAAATTAGTCTGACACAAGACGGCAAAACACTGACATTATTTGTTGCGGATAATGCGTTTGAGAGTATTCATCCAGCCTATCCGGCAGAAACAGAAATCGCAATTCTGCAAATGCTTGCAGATAGAATGATTAACAAATTTAATGCTAGCAAAACTATTTTCCTTGCTCAGTTACTTTTACCTGATCACAGTAAAGCTCATGATTTCGAAGCAATCTATATTGATGCTGATGACGTCGACAGAAAATTACGCAGAAGAAAGGTTTCAAAGTTAGAGATAACAAACGAAACCCTTCACTTACTTCAAATACCTGTTGAAGACCTCGGCGATAATCCGCCTATTAATACTGATGATACCAATTTCATGACAACACCTGCAGTACATCGGACACTCGATATATATAAACAATTAGCCGGTAATGATGAAGACCTAGCTATTTTATTGGCGATTGAAGAAGACAACAATGAACCTGTTCCGATGGATGGCGAAACAAGGTTTCCACGCACTGTAAATCAATTACGATTAATCAGGGATGAAATCATTGGTAATTTACCTGCAAATCCAACCAAAGATATAAGTGATGCAATTGAATTTCTAGATAATAAAATAAAATTTAACGCGGGATCTATTGATAAGCAAAGAAAATTAGCACAAAGTATTGCTAAAAGCGTTACCAATAGTGAATACAACTATTACAAAATTATAGATAGTTTAACTATAAAGGTTTATAACGCAGCTAAAGATTATTACATCCAGATATGGAAAGAAAACAAAGGAAATTTAACTGAACTTCCTAATAAACGAGATGAATTTAATCAATTGTTTGCAGGGATCGTGAAAATTAATCCTGATTTTAGCCTAAGCAATATCGAAGACTCGATTAAAGAAATGCGTGAAATCAGCCTTGAAGAAGCAGAAAAATTAATCTCAAATTTGATGGATAATGCTTATAAATATGCAAAGAAAGCTCCGCCCAGCACGATTCTTCTGGGTAGACTGGATGGCTCCGAATATTTCAAACCAGTTTCGAAACCAACAACATATGGCTTTGCGTTCAGCGAGACTTCGCGACAAGCATATGATGTATATGTGCGGGAACGACAGGCTCTTGAGGACGGCATGAAAAGCAGCACGGTTAAAAACTCTGTTGCAGATGTAAAGGATTATCTTGAAGATATTATAAAACGCGCTAATAGCATACGAGCAGATTTTCTAAAAAATGTTGAACCCAAAGTACCCAGCTTCTGGCAGCGCAACAAAGCCACCATTATCAGCATTGGTTTAGGTGTGTTAATCGGCGGTGCTGCAGCAGCTGCATTTGTATTGTTTGCTCCTGTCACGCTTCCGCTTCTCGCCATGATTGGTATTGCAGCCGCAGGTGCACTTGCCGTTGTTGGTATCAGTGCGATCATCGGCAGAGTAATTGATAAAGGTAGAAATGCGAAAGCGAAACAAGAAATGGATTTTCCAGCAACTGCAGAAGAACGCAAAAGCCTCTTGACTGATGAGACACCACGAAAACCATCAACAACATCATTAACTCAGTTAATGAATGGCAGCAGTACTCCGAAAAAACTTTCAGCAAGATCAGAGTCGACAATTGAACCTACAGCCACTGATCAAGTAACACGAAAACCATCGTCACCAACATTATTTCAACGTGTTTCCAACAGTCCTGATTTGATGAACGAATCTGCTATAGAAGCCAAAGCAAGCTTTGAAGTAGCCTTTGCTTATAAAGTTGCAGAATTGTTAGATCAAACAATGGGAGATACTTACTTTAAAGTCACTTCAACTTTTAGCGAGTCAGGTTACGACATAAACAAATTCATTCCATACCTCATTGAAGAATATCCGGCAAGCGCGAAAGGCGTCATCAAATCTGCAATTCGTCAGGTAGCTGAGAATTATCCAAATCTCAATCCTGATTTATTTAACGGCAGCTCATTATCAAATCCTGCTTATGAATTGAAAAACGCTATTACCGCAGCCGGTAAAAAGGAAGATACAAGTTCGAGTAAAATTAGAAAAAAGGATAAATAAGCATGCATCTGCAAGCGGCCATCCATCACTGCTTGCAGTATTTTAGTTTCATTCTTACACAGTACATTTCTTCCCCAGCTTTAACATCTCCGTAAATCTTGGTATTTTTTCTTCGATGAGATATATATAAAAGAAGAAAACCCAGAGGATTGGAGAACAAGTATGTTTAGAAGATCTGCAGCAGCAAATAATGAAGCTGATCAAGCAACACAACGGATTATCACAAATATAAACCCGCCTGTTAGCGCTCAAAGGGCGATCGCTACCATTCAACCACCATCTGAAACTGATTATTATTCCTGCATTGAAACCGTACTAAAGAGAGACAGCAATGCAGAAATTAATGATGAAAAAATTAATATCATTTACAAATGCCTCACCAGCAATATTAGAAAATCGCTGGTAGAAATTTGCGTCAGAAATCTTACACAAGCCAAGCAAGCGGCAGAAGCATTTATTGGCGACGAAGCGGATGATCCTCGCGATGAGACCTATATAAAAACATACCGTGGACAGTTTAAAAAATCTTTACATGAAAATCTGGAACAGTTGCTTAATGGTGTGAAAAAAGCTGTTGATGCCGACATGAAGTCGCTCGATAGCGACGGGCTGCAAAAGTCTGTTGGAGAAACCATTCAAAAATATCTGCAGGCACGCCATGGAGCCCTGTTGATTTATCAAAACCTCGCCGCTGCAATTTATAATGGCGCTGTTGATTATTACAAAACCCGTTGGCAGGCAAGCCATGATGATATTAATAAATTAAGAAATGAAGTTGTTGCAATCAACACAATATTCGACGGCATCATACGAATAAATGATGACTTCACTATCACTTCATCTGAAGAAACTCTGAATCAAATTGTGATTGATCCCGAAAAATTACAAGTCAAAATCAACGATATTTTGCAGCGTGCATACAACAACAAACTGGATAATAATAAAACCGCATACACTTTATTGATAACCAATTTGAATGATGTGGCCGACCTGGATAATGGCACCTCAATTTTCACCCCAGTCAATCTTAACGACACAAGACCTGCGCTAAAATTTCAACCACATGTTCACGAAATTTTTAAACTATATTTTCCATTAAAATCGCAATTTGACAGTCTTACACCCGAAACATTCAACTCTCTCATTGAAAGCGTTGAGTTCACCATAAACCACATGAGCGAACTGACAAAAGCAATTGAAACCAGTATCAGAGAAGATTTGGAAAAAGCCGACAGGAATATCGAAGCCCTGCGCAGATTACACAGGGAAGAAATCGAGATACTGAGAGCTAACAGTGATTGCAGAAAATTGATTGAGCCGGTGAATAAGTCAATTTCATGTCTCAATCCACCTACCCAGACCATCATTAATCTCGATTTACCGCAACAATTAACTGAATCGCTGCGAGACTTATATGAAAAACGATTAAATCAAAAACCAGAGCTGCTTCAGGCTGTTGAAGATATTTTAAAACAACTCAGTTCACTCGATGAAAAAATGAAAAGCGCTCTCATTGAGGCGGATAAAACGGCAACCACATTAGAACCCATCGCAGCAGACGCGTATATTGATGATATCAGTAGAACACTTGAAGAAATAAAAACAGATATCGAAAGACTGCAGCAATCCGCTGACCAAGCAATCAAATATCAAGATTTATCATCCAGTCTACTTGATCTGTTGCAGCGCGCGAAAAATGCAGATGCCGTTGCAGTACAATATTACGCTGGTCTGAGAGAAGGCAATAAGGACAACGAATATTTTACACGACAAAATAACGCTCAATATCCATTTTCAGACAACGCTCTCGCACGTATTGATGATCTGAAAAGCCATAAATATTTCCGCCTCCTGCCTGATGATGTGAAACAATATATCGATAAGAAAAAAGCTAATCTCATTCGTATACAACTGGATTCAGAAGCAATCTTGCGCTGTCATTTATTATTAAACAGCCTGCTGAATTTTAATTACTGGAGATATTGTTTCGATAAACGTATTCAAATTATTGCAGACAATAAAACATATTCAATCCCGCAAACCATCTATGACATGATTGATCTTGCAAGACAACCGAACACGCTGAACTGGGCAATCAACTCTGATCATGCGCGAAACCTGCTGATAGCATTTCAACAGCACGCTGCGAATACATCCACTAAAAACGGCAAAATGCGCTCATTCCTCGCAGAAGCCGCAAAAGGGCTGAACGCTCCTGTAAACATTGGCGGCAGAAATGGCGCACCTGCAAAAATGTTTTTCCAACCACAGCGCCTGATTAACCCGCAGGAAATTCAATTCATTCGCAAAGGCCCGACATTTAGAGAGCGGCATCCTGTTGCTATCCCGGTATTAAAGGGATTAGCGATTGGTTTTATGGTTGCAGTCGGAATCATTGCAGTTACCACTATAATTGGCGGAGCAATTATCCTGTCTGGTGGCACTGCTGCTTTTGCGATCGCGGGTGCAATCGCAACTGCCTCTGCATATGTTGGCGGACCAGCTGCGTTTTTCACATTATGTACCCTTGGCGTAACCGCAATCTGCACAGGCATAGGAGCATTAGCTGGCAGAATTAAAGGTAAACGGCACGAAAGTCAGTTGAATCAACAAGCCGCTGATCAACGTCAAATTGCCGAAAATAATGCTAGTAAAGTAGGCTTCAGAAAACCCATGCCAACATTCAAGCCTCAGCCTGTCAATGACAAGGAAGCAGGATTATCTGTCACATCAAAACCGCAGCAGAGACAAAGCAGAGATTCGCAGCCATCTACATCATGCTTTACTCAATTCACTCTTGCTCAACTGGCAAAAGAGCCTGTGGAATTGAACAAGGCGCAGTTTGAAGAAGCTCTGGTGAATGAAATTATCAACACATATAGTGCCAGTGCAGGCTCATCAAAACCCAATCCAGCAGTGCGTGAGAAGTTAGTTCAAGAATGGAGAAGCGCCAGATCTCTGGATGCGTATCTTACAAAAGTGGAAACTGATAGAACAGCAACAGGAGCTAGTGTTATTCAAGCTGCGATTGATAAATTATCTAATACTTATGCAGCTATCCTGAATAGTTATCCGGAAGATTCAGTTCTGAAACAAAAGTATTACAAGACGACACAAGCGCCTAGAGCCGGCAGACGTTAATCATCAATTGACAAGTCATATCAATTCGATTTAACTCTACGTAGTTAAGTCGAATTGATTTTTTATATGGACATACGAGGCTGAAATGGACACACGCCAAATTCTTCCCACTTTTTTTGATTCCACACTCATCACAAATCAAAATCTTGCAGATCATTATTCTACTGTTGAAGAAGCGCTGCAACTTCCAGTCGGCTATCTGAAAGATATTTTCAATGGACAAAACATCGCCCGTTTACGTGCCAGACTGGATGAAATTTACAAAGAAAAATTTAACGTTATTAACAAAGGAATAGATAATGTGTGCGTATTGGATGCGGGTGAAAGCGAAAACCTTTCACAGTATGCCGCGCATAAACGTGCATATTTGACTGATATGCAGGCAAAACTGTTCTCGGATGCTGAAGCACAAAAACAACTGCTGCTGGAACACTATTCAGAAATAATCTCAAATATCCAGAAAGAATTCGCTGCACAAGACGGATGTTTTTATGGCAATCACATACGAAAACTGGATACTCTGAAGCAAAACCTCGTGATTGCCTTGCAGCAGGCTGCTTTCTTCCTGCACCAGAAAAGAGCCGATCTGAAAAGCAAGCCAAATACATTTAATACCATATTCAACAATATTTCATATATCGATGAGAAAGGCGCATTAGGGCAATATCAAAGCGCACCAAGTTTTTTTTCTGCAATGAGCCTGAATGAATTGCAAAGCAAAATTAATGAATTGCTCAATGAATCGCAAAAGCATAAAAAAAACAAGATCCATCGCCAAATAAGGCAAACTCTCGAAAAATTTTGCGCCAACCAAATAACACATGCCGCCAATGGCAGCGCCATGATGACCATGGAAAAAGGTGTATTTGCTTTCACCCCAGCCGCAAAAGATCTCGAAAAATCCGCACAATCCTCCAGTGAAGAAGCAAAAATGCTTTTCAAATCTCTGAAGAAAGATTTTGCGGGAAAAACCAGTGAATTTGAAAACGTATTTGCGAACTCAACTGACTATCAAAATATCCGTGACATAACGAGCAGCACCCAGTCCAGCCTGATTGATATCAATCAGCTGATCCGTGGAAACAAAGCTTTAAAGGAAAAACTGCAGCAAGATCACACGGCAGTTGAAAATCTGATTTTTCAATTAAATGATATTGCAGCCCGCGGTATTGAAGACAACCGCCCAAGTACAGCTTCCATGCTGAAAGATTTTGAATACACAGAAGAACAAAAGACCAGAATCATAGAAGGCTTGCAGGAAGTATATGAAAATTTTCATAGAGATTTTTATAAAAAGCACAATTCTGATTTCATCATCAAACATCTCGACGCTTTGTTATCGCAGCTATCAGGGATGATAAAGATACTGGAACAAATGCAGGAAGAATATATCACCGCCTTCCCGCCGCTTGAAATGCAAAATAATCAATTAAGCCAGATTGAATCACAGCGCAATCAATTAATGGAATCGCTGCTGCAACTGGAAAGTCAGATCAATGAAATCGACAGCGCCTATAGTAATATTGAAAAATCATTTCAGGAAACTCGTGATGAACTGTTTGACTTCCTGCGTGACATTAAACAAAACGACTGGAGCACCGACTTGCTTCAGCGTCTGGATGCGACCTTGCTGGACGTTGATGATCTCACACAGAAATATGCTAACCATCCAAATTTCAGAAATACAAAACTGGACGGCGTGATTATTGAATTACTGACTGAATCACGTGAAAGAACATTGGCCATAAAGGAAACCGTTGAACCAACGTTTGTTCCGCAGGCATTGCAAGAACCAAAACCAGAATCTTTTTTTGATAAGAATCCAAAAGCCTCGAAAATCCTATATGCCACACTCATCGGTGTTGGAGCTGCTCTAGTTTGCACATTGGCTGTCGGCGCAATATTGTTTACCGCTGGTGCAGGATTATTGGCGTTAGACGCAATCGCTGGAATACTGGCAGCAACAGCTGCCGCCACATGCGCAGCCGGCTTCTTTGGCGGATATGCATTTCTCAACAAAATCAAAAAAATGGAAGATAAAACTGACCAGCCCAACCGCACAAAATCACTTTCAACTACTGCCAACGCCATCAAGAAATTCCAGGGCAGCGGCGAAAAAGCTGAAATGATTTCTGCAGAACCAGAAGAAAAAGTTAAGCCTGCCAAACCTGCAGCTAAACGCGTGTCTTTCGCAGAGAATCTAGTGGAATACGAATCAAGCCGTCCACGTCCGGCTTAAACCCGGCAGCAAGCGGCGCGAATGCATGGCCATAGATCACTTCAAATGTCACATGCAAAGGCACTTCTTCAGGAATGTTTTTATCACGCAGTAAACCTGACGCATGCAGTTCAGCCTGCATGCGTTCTCTATCCCGATAATTCACGTCAATCTGGCATGTATCCATCACCGGCTCCATAAATCCAGCATTAACTAATGCATCACCAAGATCATGCATATCAACCAGAGACGGCTTGTTATCAACCGGCACATCACGCAGCGTATCCGGCCCGAGTACACTCACCATTAATAAACCATCTGGAGATAATACGCGGCGCCATTCGCGCAGACAGGCATCTGCATCATCAGCCCAGGGCAATAAAAAATTAGCACAGATTAAATCGACAGAGTGATTTGGAAATGATAGTTTGGCAGCATCTTCCCGCCGATAAATAATTTTTTCAGATTGCTGCGCATGCGCAAGCATATCTTCAGAAACATCCACCGCATAAATTTTTGCATCTGGATATTTCACCGCAAGCGCTGACGCCAGCTCACCCATACCACAGCCAGCATCCACAATCACCTTTGGATTGACTGTCATGAAATCAAGCCGCGACAGCATTTCATTACACGCTTCGCGTGCCAGATATGCCGCACTTTTATATACTGCCGGAGACCATTGCATGCTCTTACGATCACTCATTCGTTTTGATTCACTCATTAATATCCTGCTGCCGCGCGCCTGCTTGTTGTGCAGATCTATCACCAGCGAACAGCATCATCTTTGCCCGCCATGTGCGCGAGAATTGCCGATTTTATCGCATTCCTGTGTGAAATGCGCTCAAATTTTATATTCCGGGCATGAGCTCATTTGCGGGGACTGCCTCAATCACCCACCTCCTTACACGCGCGTATTCGCTCTATATTCGTATGAGCCGCCCCTGCCTTCTCTCATTGCCGGTCTCAAATTTGAAGCTGAATTCAGCCACGCCAGCCTGTTCAGCACGATGATGACTCATGCAATACAGTCACGATGGTATCCAGAGCAGAACCTGCCGGATTGCATTATTCCCATGCCGCTGCACCCTTTCCGCTTGCGCGAGCGCGGCTATAATCAAGCGGCGGAAATTGCCAAGCCCGTTGCCAGATCATTAAAAATACCATTAAATCACGGCCTTATTCGTATTAAGCCCACACTGCCGCAAAGCTCGCTTACCGCGTCAGAACGCCGGAAAAATACCTCCCGCGCCTTTTCATCCCTGCAATCCTATGAGGGCATGCACATCGCCCTGGTTGATGATGTCATGACCACAGGCTCAACAGTTCGCTCGGCTGCTGCAGTCATAAAAACGCACGGTGCCAGCCGTATTGATGTTTGGTGCTGTGCGAGACGGGGATGACAGATGTTGCCCTAAACCTCAAATCCCGCTAAATTACACATTCTTTTGAATCAGGGTTAAACGCAATGGAAAATATTTCCGTTTTTATCGCCAAACACATGGGGCTTTTTTATGCACTGGCTTCTTTATTAATTGCACTCACAGTAGTCGAAGTCTTGCGCGCCAAACGCGGCCGTCTTCGCCTGCGCCCTACTGATGCCGTCCTCCTGATCAACAAAAAGAACGCCGTTGTAATTGATATCCGCAACACTGATGCTTTCGCCAAAGGGCATATCATTGATTCTCTCAGTTTGCAGACTGGCGATATATCACAAGCAGGAAAACGTCTGGATAAATACAAAAGCAAACCGCTGCTTGTTGTATGCAGCAACGGCATTGATTCACAAAAAGCCGCTGCTACACTTGCTACTCAGGGATTTAACGCTTTCGTTCTCGCCGGAGGAATCCGCGCCTGGACTGGAGCAGATCTGCCATTAGTGAAGGAGTAATCATGGCTAAAGTCATTGTTTACACCAAAGATCATTGCCCATACTGCACTTTGGCGAAAAATTTATTGTCAGCAAAGCAGATTCCCTTTTCAGAAATTCGCGTCGATCAAAATGCTGCTGAATTGGAAAAAATGATTAGCCTCAGTAATCGCCGCACTGTTCCACAAATATTTATCAATGATCAGCCCATCGGCGGATACGATGACCTTGCTGCTCTAGTAAAGTCAGGTAAACTCGATGACCTCTTAAACAGTTAACATCATATTCATACACAGAAAGGAAATAGTCATGACAGCAAAAAACGATGCACAAACTCCTCATTTTGAAATTCAACGCATATTTGTAAAAGATATTTCTTTTGAAGCTCCCAACACACCGCATACATTCGTGGAAGAGTGGAAACCAGAAGTTGCACTGAATCTCGAAACCAAGAGCAACAGAATTCAAGATAATATGCACGAAGTAGTATTATCCATCACCGCAACAGTCAGCACAGGCAAAAAAACAGCATTTCTGATTGAAGTTCATCAGGCAGGCGTCTTTATTGTCAGCGGTTTCCCAAGCGAACAGCTGCATCAAATGCTTGGCAGCTTCTGCCCAAATATCCTGTTTCCGTACGCACGTGAAGTAGTTTCTGACATGGTCGTGCGTGGAGGCTTCCCACAGCTGATTCTCGCACCAGTCAATTTCGATGCGCTTTACGAACAACATTTGAAACAGCAAGGCGACACCAGCGGTACTGATAAGTCCAAGGTGAATTGACACTGAAAGTGTCATCCTGAGGAGCGTGTTGTGCGACGAAGGATCTCCCAATGATGGCACGATTTCATCCAGGAGGTCCCACGGCGCACAACACGCGCTCGGGATGACGATCTCTCACAAAAGACCTTAGTATTTCCCCCCTCTTGGGTCATAACTTATTGTCATGTATAACTGATTAGATAGCCCATTTAAAGGAAGCTCCAATGGAAAATCTGACATTAAAACCTGTCACTATACTAGGTGCTGGTTCATGGGGTACTGCTATTGCCTTATATCTGGCTCGTCGCGGACAAACCGTACGACTATGGAGTTTTGAAATTAGTGAAATTGCCGCACTAATAGCAGAGCGCTCAAACAATCAATTTATGCCGGGCTACCCTTTTCCAGAAACCATTCAACCCACTGCAAACCTCGCTGAAGCATTGAAGAATATCGAAGATGTGATCATCGCCGTACCTTCCGTGGGTTATCGCGATACATTGGCGATGATGAAAGCATTAATTGATCCCAAAACACGTTTGATCTGTGTGACTAAAGGACTGGATGCGGAAAGCGGACAGTTATTACATGAAGTAGCAACTGATATGCTCGGTAAAGACAGGCCTTATGCAGTCATTTCCGGCCCGTCTTTCGCGCGTGAAGTTGCAGCAGGTATGCCGACATCTGTCATGGTTGCTTCAAAAAATACTGCATTACGCAACGAAGTTATCCAGCGATTTAACAGTCCGATTTTCCGCACCTATCCAAGTGAAGATGTTGTTGGTACAGAAATTGGCGGCGTAGCAAAAAATGTTATCGCCATCGCTACTGGAATCTGTGATGGACTGGAGCTCGGCGCCAATGCAAGAAGCGCGCTGATTACACGCGGCCTCAATGAAATAATCACGTTAGGAGTCGCACTCGGCGGCAAAATGGAAACTTTCACTGGCCTGGCAGGATTAGGCGATCTGATCCTCACATGCGGCGACAATCAATCTCGCAACCGCCGTCTTGGACTCGCTCTCGGCAAAGGTAACTCTCTGGAAGCCGCTGAAAAAGAAATCGGTCAAGTTGTTGAAGGCAAAAATAGCGCCGAACTCGTAGAAAAGCTGGCAAACAAACATAGCATCAATATGCCGGTTTGCAGAACAGTTTGTCAGATTCTCACAGGCAAAGTGAATACCAAGCAAATTTTTATGGAAATGATTACGAGTAACAATTCAAGCCTTATTAATGCCTGATTGTCATTCCCGCGCAAGCGGGAATCTCTTTTGCTCAATTGCACGGTTATATCACGAGGTCCCCGTTTTCGCGGGGATGACGGTATCTAATCATACATCAACTGATCAAGCGCGGTCATATCACCCGGCCTCGATCCGCGCATCAATTCATTCAAGACATCAATCATACATAAAAGTCGTAAACTATTCGGTGTAATTTCATCAAATATTACTTTCACACCCAATACCGCACCTTCCTCTTCTTCAAACGTTACACCAATGCCATAACCAAGACAGAGGGAACACAATTGATCGGCACGTCTTGCAATACCTGCCATCAAACCCGATGGATTGAAAACTTCTTCCATTGTCATTGGTCTACCGTTTAGAGAATAATTACCGCGCATTTGACGCGCAGCTCTGATCATAAGTTCTGAAATATCCTGATTTGCCATGATTACATTTTCCACCAAGGTTGGGCGATTTTACGAGGACCGGCAATATAAGAACGCAGCCAGCGTGAGAATACAGCAACAGTAAACCCCCAGCGTTCCAGCATTGCGAAGAATAAAGTGGCAATTACTGCAAAAATAAAAGTCCAGAGTCGAATATGGAATAAAAGTATTAACAACGGAAATGCTGCCCGATAATCGATTATCCATAATCTGACGTTTCTACCTGAATCGCGCCAATTCGCCATGTCATCTCCTGCTATATATCCTATGATGTTATCTAATTAACAAAAACGATTCAATTTTAATGAGTGTCGTTATACTATTAACAATATTAAGTAAGTTATCAGGGATGTTGCGACACATGAATCTTAAACATTGGCTGACCGCGGCAATTTGTATCACCTTATCAGCTTGCGCCAACCCACCAGCACCGCGGCCCACGTATCTTGGCAAAACAGAAACGACCCTGGCGGAAGCATCATACTCTGTTAGCCGGTCTCTCGTTGATCTTGCTGAAACTGAGCAAGCTGCGGATCCAAATCTTGCTGTAGAACCACCCCCCAGCCCTGCTTCCTACGGAATGGCTGGACTAACAACAATTGACTGGTCTGGACCGGTTGAACCATTAATTCGACAAATCGCCAATGCATCCAATTACCGCGTCAGAGTTTTAGGCACGCGTCCTGCGATCCCTGTATTGGTTACGGTATACGCCAAAAATGTTATGCTTGGTGATGTTTTACGTGATGTCGGCTATCAATGCGGAAAACGTGCGAACGTTGTACTGTTCCCGGGAAGCCGTACCATTGAAATTCGTTATGCCAAAAATTGATTGCTGCGTTTAGAAGGATATTACTTGCATGAAGAAGTCGTTGTTACTTGGGGTCTTCATTCTCATGCTGACCGCATGCAGCCATCATCAGCAAAATGTTGACACCACCAACCTGAATTCACTTGAAAGTGTACGCATCAATCCACGCGCGTCCAGCAGCTCCCCTGAAGGATTAAGCAGCCTGCGCAGCAGATCACTGAAAGATACCGCTTTGAGTCTCGGCGCACAGGGAGGCCTTGCATGGTCATCCACTGAAATTAATAAATGGCTAACAACAGAGCAGAAATATCTGGACAGCATTTTCAATTTCAACCCACTTATGCTGGAACATGGTGTCATGCCGCCAGTGCTGGAAATGGGCGATGACAGCCTTAACCTTGCCGATCCCAATACAATTCGCGTTGCAGATCGCACATATAAAATCGTACAACAGGCACAATTTGCAACAACACCCCCAAATTGGCGTGATTATTTAATGCTGAATTATTCCAAACCAGAAATGCCCGATAGAACCCTGCTGCCAAGAAGCAGTGCAGAACAGAAAGTCTGGCGCGATGCGATTCGGCTCGGCTGGGATAAAGGTGTTGAACAAGGCTATGCTATCTTCCAGCAAAATCTCTCGCGCCTGAAACGCGATTTCAATGGAATGCTGATTTATCGCAGACTTCTCAAAGAAAAAATGATTTCATCGCCATATGTGGCACGCACTGAACTTGGTGTCACTGGTGACGGCAATGATATGCGCATAAATGATCAGGTATTACGAATTGTTGAACATCCGCAATTGCAGACTAACAGCAAAGGCTGGCGCGCCATTGTTGTTAAAGACAAATATTAGTAACTGCCGAGGTTTCGCATGACGACAACTCCCGACTCTGAATTTATTTTTCCCCATGAACCAGCGCGTATGACCATCGACTCAGTTAACGAGGTGTTAATTCACTGCGTCAAACACGGGGCATCTGACGTCACCTTTCAGACAGGTGAACCAGTTATCGCTGAAATTTATGGCAAATTGAATAAGATCACGCGTCGTAAACTCGCCAACATGGAAATCGGTGAAATTCTGAATGCGATGTATGGACCTAACGCAACGACTATGATCATGTCGGGCAAAGATGTCGATACTCATTATGAAATTCGTCCCAATCGCACGGAACGCTATCGTTTTCGTATTAATGGAACAGGCTGTCAGGTCGAAGGCCACGATGCCATGCAAATTACAGCTCGTACCATTCCCACTGATCCGCCAACACTCGAATCCATGAAACTGCCGCAAGTGTTAATGGATGCAATCGCCCCAGAACAAGGCGTGGTATATGTTACTGGCGCAACCGGTTCCGGTAAAAGTACATTACTCTCTGCGATCATCCGTGACATTACCGAAGATAAGGAAAGTCATCGCAAAGTTTTAACGTATGAATCTCCTATCGAATTCGTTTATGACAATGTCATTAAAACATCTGCGGTTGTCAGCCAGTCTGAAATACCCCGGCATTTGCCTAGCTTTGCAGCCGGTGTGCGTAATGCCTTGCGCCGCAAACCACGTCTGATTCTTGTTGGTGAAGCGCGTGACACTGAAACCATCGGAGCAGTAATGGAAGCAGCCATGACAGGCCACCCGGTTTATACTACCCTGCATAGTAACAGCGTTGCTGAAACCATGCGCCGTCTTGTCATCACCTTTCCAGCTGAAGAGCGTCAAGGGCGCACCATCGACATCATTGAAACTGTACGCCTGATTATTTCTCAGCGTCTGGTGCCAACCGTTGACGGCAAGCGCGTTGCTTTACGAGAATATTTGGTATTTGATGAAAAGATCCGCGACATACTGTTGGAAACGGATATTCTTGCGCTCACCAATGTAGTGCGCAAACTAGTTCGCGAACACGGACGGACAATCGAAGTCGATGCTCGCGAAAAATTTGAAGCAGGCATCATCAGCGAACGTCAATATAAAGTCATTGCAGAACAATCCAAACGCGAAGATAAAGATACCGGCGCGATCTAAGGCGTGTCCACTATTACTTTCTCCAGGCGAAATAGGGTCTGTTGACAATTCGTTTTGCAGCCGAGAACTGTAATTGAAGACACGATCTAAGCAAATCAAAAATCAAAAACCAAACACTGTATAAGCCCTATAAATAACAAACCCGCGATAATCGCGGGTTTGATGTTATTTCTACTAGCCACCCGGAGGAGGTGGGGGAGAACCGCCGCCGCCCGGTGGTGGCGGAGGTGGTGGAGGAGAACCACCGCCGCCTGGTGGTGGCGGAGGAGGTGGTGGAGAACCACCTCCGCCCGGTGGTGGTGGTGGAGGTGGAGGAGAACCACCGCCGCCCGGTGGTGGCGGAGGAGGTGGTGGAGAACCACCACCGCCACCACCGCCGCCCGGTGGTGGTGGTGGTGGTGGTGGCGATATTTGTGCTCCACCACCGCCACCACCACCAAATGCATCTTTACTGCCAGCTCTTCTGGCACCTTGCGACATACCTTCCATACCTTTTCCAAGCTCGCCAGCAGTTTGCGCACCTTTCTCGACGCCGCCTTTGACTTCCTGAAGTTCGGCTGCACCTTCATGCGGTACTTGGATACCGATCCAGCTCAAGACCCGTTCCGGGATAATATATATAACCGTGAATGTTTTATTTAAGATAGCAATGTTAAACGCCACATTCGTTAGCATGACAATAATAAGTTTAAAAACACCGCCGCCTGATAACCCCGATGTATATGAGAAAAATGCAAAACCCATATTCGTCATTTTCAACACTTGCATAGATAACAGCATGGCTGCGAATAATCCGAATATCATCAGACTCGGACGCATGAAGATATTGAATAATAGACCTAAAGCTGGCTCTGCCTTACCCAGTAGCTCATGATGACCGCTGGGACTGATAATGCCTAATGCTACTAGAGGTGCCGCCACCATGGCTTCAACAGTTGATATCATCCAGCCTATTGCACCAAGGGTAAAGATTGTAAAAGGAATCATCGGCACATAGACGGCATAAAGCGCACCAATTGTTAAAAACATCGTGAGAATGATCATAACAAGCGGACCAAACATTAAGAACAAGTCCATAAAAATACTCGCAATACCTTGCGCCATACCACTGCCAAAGATTTGCATGGAAGTTACCATTGCGAGAATAGCTACTACCATCATCACGCCGAAGAATATCCAGAAAATGATTTCAATAATGGAAAGGTACATATTTCCTAACGACATCAACTGCGCGAGAGGATCGGTTTCTGTATAACTTAATCCTTGTTGATAAGCATTTAACGCATCCATTGTCCCGTCAACAGGACCATCCATGACGCCACTTGAGGGGCTGCCGCAGTCTTCGCCACCCTGAGCCAGACATGTCAAAGTTGGGCCTGCTCGATAATTATTTCGATATCCGACAAGCGGTGGTTTAGCGAGAGGCATCACATCCATATTCACTTTATATGAGACATTTGGCATCATCGCCTGAACATTACTTGCTGTGCCGCGAGAAATCACAAAATAACTTGAACCGGCGACAATCCAGCCTCCATTCAGAAGAGTCTGCAACATTGGCGGCAAACCTGATCCTTGCTGTTTACGCAACGTACTCAGGTAGTCGTCAATTGCAACACCCATTTCATTGGAATAGGCATTTACCATCACAGTAAAAAAGTCGTCTTTATTATCAACTTTGCCAACATCCGGCTTTAATCCGTACTCCCACAAGATATTACTAATTACTGGTGAGGGCGCACTCATTCCGTCACCAGTAGGTGACGGAAGATCCATACATGCAGTATTGTTTTCAGCTGTACAATAATCTTGTACAAACTTGGGCGGATTAAGTTTGGGCCTTTTGTCTACTGGCAGTGCTAACGCTTCTTTTGCCTGCGACCAATAATTCATATATTGATTGTCAACAACAACGTATTTATCAGCTACCTGCGCCAGCAAGGGGATGCTGTCTTTCAAAATTTTTTGTTGAATTGTACATGTCTTGCATGCCAGCGAGTCGGGACCACCTGAACAGGACCACGCAAGATTACAATAATTTAACGTACCGCATGCGCTGTTAGGACCAAACGAGTATGAAGTTTTTGTAGGCTCAGAGAATGAAGGTGAAAAAAAATCAGGATTCGCTGCGTTTTTGCAATAATTGTCTCCTGGATTTTGAGTACAAAAATATCGAATATCATCATTTCCAGCTATTGGATTTGCAAATGTCGCCGCCGCCGATTTGGCGCATACCATGCCTTGAAATAATCCTTTTAGCGAACTCTTTACTTCTACTGTTGGAACACCGATTTTGGCGTAAATCGAACCCATTTGATTATAATAGTTGATAGATGTCGCCCATAATGTATCAGCAGCGCCAATACCCTGAACTATCACCCACATCATAATGATCTGCAGTCCGCAATAACCCGTGCCAGTTGGAACCAGCACACCGATACCCAACACAACACGAATTGGAATCCAGAGATTATTCCAGTTCTTCCCCATGAACTGACCTTCATGAGCGGTATTCATAATGCCTACAACTGTGATGTAAACAACTATCAGCACTGCAACTGCCAGCACAATTGTATTGAATTGCTGGAATAATGCGCCGAGCAAAGTAACCTGGTCTGAGACTGTTACCCCATTTGGTGCAATCACACCATTAACTGTGCCGAAGATGCCATAGAGATATGTAATAGAGGCATCACCAGATGCAGGAGTAAATAATGTAGGGAGTGCCATGAAGAGTCCTTAATCACTCAAGTAATATCGTTTCCAATCAGCGAAAGTTAATCCCAGATGACGCTGGCGCATTTGTAATGCCCAGAAATCATATTTAAAAGCCTGAACCATTAATAGTGCACATACACCAAACGACATGAGAATTGCAGAAAAGGCAGCCGATCTGGCGAATAGATATATCATGTAAAAAAACATACATAACCCTAAAAGGGCAAACACCAGCGCAGTGGTACGATAAGAAGTAATACCTTTCGCAATATCCGCATCAGTCAAACCTTGTGAACGCATGACTTCTTCGAAAGAACGATCACGTCCTTTGGGGACAGGATAAAATAAGTTTTTAAGGATACTCCACAAATATCTATTGTCAGCAGCGATCCTATCCCAATCCATCCAACCTTTGGGGTTAAAGAACGTTTTACGGCTAAACTTGAATATATCCTTTATTGCCATTGTAAATTTCCTGACACATAACTTAACAATCTAGTATTATTATCCGAATATTGGAAACTAGTCAAAAAATGAAAGCTCTATCGACTAATTTTCTCGTTTCAGTATACTAGGATCTGTTTACAATTCGTTTTATGCTGGCATTTTCCCTTCGCAATTCGAATTGTGAATAGATCCTGAGTTTGCTGACAAAAGGAGTTGTGAATATGCGTAAGATTTTACTCGTTATTGCTGGTGCATTGACTTCAGCAATGACGATAGCCCATGCCGCACCAAACCAGACACCGACATCTATTGGCGGTGTTGCTGTACCAACCACGCCCAATAGTAATCAAGTGATGAGTAACGATGCTTTCAGGAATACGGTTAAACAATATGGGACAGATGCTACCAATCGAATTAATCAATCTGTTCAGCAAACAGTAAAATCCTCTACCGGCACAGGGCCAACCGCAACAGGATCCGCATCCTCATCGTCCACAAGTGCTCCCAGCCAGCAGCAACCTGCAAATGCCCAGCAGGAACAAACCGAACAAGAAAATTACGATATTACACAACAAGGGCGGCCCGCATCGAATAAACCAACCGGCACGCAACGCTCGCCAGCATCACAACAACCCGCTTCTGCTCCTCAGACATACACCGGTTTTGGCAGCGGCAATCAAGATAACCAAAATAATAGTGGTGGCACCAACAGCAAAAAAAGCAGCGGTTGGAACATGGGCTATTAATAAAGAATTTCTAAGGAGTCTGGTATATGCGTTACCTTGATCTATTAAAGAAAACAATTATTCTCGTCATTTCTGCATTATGCATTGTCATCGTCTACATTGGGCCGTCAGGAGCAGCGACACTGTCAGAAAATTATCTCGCTCAAATCGCTCAAAATACTTATAACATTCTTTCATTCATACAGAACCCACAAAACTTTGCCGGCCTGGCAGCCAGTCTCATGACACAGGATACCGACGATAGTTCCATTATCATGAAAACCCAGGGCGACTTCGCCAAGCTTGGCTCGAATTTCACATCCACCCCAGCATTAGCAATGCAGCTATCACCAAGGCTCACGGCAGACATAGTCAACCGCCCGCTTGCTGATTTTGGCGGCAAAGATCCCAAAATTCTCCTTGATATACCTGATATCAACAATATATCTTACGGCTCTCTACTGGGTAGCTCACCTGTGCCAAGCTCTCCGTTTGACGCCTACGAATTTATTAAAATTGCTTCTGCTGCTAACACCATCCATCCAGTTCCTACTGCCACATGGGAAGGTAACAAGGACGCCATTGCGAAATATAAAAGCTTTTTCAATACTGTAGCAGCTGTTGAATCTTTTGATTCTTATGTGCTGAGCAAACTCACTTTCAGCACTTCTTTAAAAAATAATGACACGATTAATAATTTAGTAAATACTGCCAGCAATTCTGAATGGATCGCGAAGATCGCGACTGAAGAATTGGGCCCGATTCTCCGCGAAATATTATTATTTCAATCTCAAAACTTAATCATTAATGTCCAGATAGAAGATCATCTGCGTGACTTGGTTAATTTGCAGGTAATGACAAATTCATTGCTTATCAAGACTGGAGCATTGAATGAGCTTCAACTGATAAATGATGCAAAAGGCAAAAATATTGGCGCCAATTACTAGCAGGAATAATTATGTCAATTTTAGATTTAGCATCGGCACATGAATTCTGGAAAAATTACGATGATCCGATGATTTATCGGGTCATTGCTTTTATGGAAACAGCAGAAAAATGGACGCTGGACGGCAACCCTGAACTCGAAAAAGCGTTGACAAAATTAGGCAATGAACTTGAATCCCTTAGTTCATTTGACCTTGGAAAAGAAGAAGAATTTGTAGCCGTTTGCGCACATATTCGTACTTCGCGTATTTTACGCATACTGCAAGCCATTGATACCATTGACCCAGGCTCTGCTTCAAAAGTATTGATGTATGCGGAAGAACATAACAGTCCCGATCACGTCATGTCGAATTTCTTCTTACGCCGTAATATCGTCTTCGAAAGATTGCGCTTACTGGCTCGCATTTTCTCCGAAGCCCGCTGTGATATGGTATTAAAAATTCTGGAACAGGGCGGTGTGTAGGTTATGGTAGAATAATTGCTTTAACTGGCAGGAGATTCCCTGACATGCTGGCCATACTTGCAGAAAATATCATGTCATTCGTAACTCGCACCGCTTACCGTAAAGATATTATCGCCATCTTGCTAATTAAAGCTATCGGATTGTTTTTACTATGGATTTTCTTCTTTGCCAATCCCGTTGATGTTCGGCTGACGCGAAGCCAGCTTGCCGATCGTTACTTCGACAGACTGGCTTAATGTGGTCATTCCCGCGAAAGCGGGAATCTTCCTCCTGCGCCCATCGTCATTCCCGCGAAAGCGGGAATCTCCTTCGTTCATTTGCACGGTTATATCAGGAGGTGCCCGCTTTCGCGGGAATGACGACCTCTCGCGAGGATGACACTATTCTATATTCTGCACCTGCTCTCTCACCTGCTCGATCAACACTTTCATTTCCACCGCGGCGTGAGTAATAATTGTGTCTGTCGATTTCGATCCCATAGTATTCGCTTCGCGGTTTAATTCCTGCAGCAGAAAATCCAGCCTGCGGCCAGCTGCACCACCATTTTTCAATACACGGCGTACTTCTGCAATATGAGTTTCAGTACGTTCAATTTCTTCAGCAATATCAATTTTCTGAGCGAACATCACCATTTCCTGTTCAACGCGTGCAGGATCCAGCTCAATTTTCGCATCGGTGAAACGCTTCAAAAGTCTTTCTTGAGCATCTTTCATCACTTGCGGCAAACGCGTGCGGACATTTTCCATTTCAGTCTGCATACGGTCCATGCGCTCTAAAAATAATTTATTTAATTCAGCGCCTTCACGTTCGCGCGCTGCCAGCAAATCTTTCAAAGTGTGCTCGACCAGACTCATGACCTCGGATTGCAAAGTTCCCTGATCCGTTTCTTTCGTTTCCAGAACACCTGGAAAACGTAAAATATCAGATGCAGGTATCGGCGCAGGATTTTTCAGCGAACCGCGAATTTCTTCACACGCCGTCACCAGTTGATTGACCAGCTGTGCATTCACCACAAATGCCGTGTCAGAATCCACACCCGGGCGGTAACGCAAACTGCATTCAATCTTGCCTCGTTTCACCATCTTGCGGATTTTCTCGCGTATCATGCCTTCAAAAGGACGCAACGCTTCAGATAAATGCAGACTGACTTCAAGATAACGATGATTAATGGAGCGCATTTCACATGTCAATGTTCCCCATGGGCCCTGACTTTGTTCGCGTGCAAATGCTGTCATACTGTGAATCATATTATTTCTCCACTTTTTTATTTTTTATCGCTGACAGCAAATCATTTTCCAGATCTGCCGCGCGGCTAACATTAACTTGCTGAGATTTTTTGATTTTTGACGCAGTCCGACCAGCATTCTTATCTGTTTTTTCTGCCAATTCTTTTTGCACCGCCTGATGCGCATCCGCATCCATAGATTTCATTTCTTGCAGCGTGCTATAAAATTCAAACTTCACCTGCTGTTGTTCATGATCAATATCATCATTGTCATTTTTAACTTTTGAAACACCGTAATGCATATTTTTCTTGCGCTCTGCCAACCATTGCATTGTACTTTCATGCAGTGTAGATATTTTTTCGACCCATTTTCGATGCGTTTTATATTGAAAAACAGCATATGCTGCTATCATAAACAACAAGATAATAAATAGAATCAATGTTAATCGTCTGAATCCTGCCGCTGCCTTTGTAGGCTGATTTCTTCCCTTTGAATATTGTCCGTAATCCATAGTTCAATCCATTTTAAATTACATCGTTTCAGGTGCGGTAATACCTAATAAATTAAATCCATTCAATAAAACCTGCCTGACTGCCGAAATTAGTGCAAATCGGGCATCACGCAGATTTTTATCTTCAACAATAAATTGTTGTGCGTTGTAATATGAATGAAACATTCCAGCGAGTTCGCGCACATAATTCGTCAGCAAATGCGGTTCGTAATTGATGGCGGAATTGGTGATCACTTCAGGATATCGCGACAACAGCGTGAATAAATTGCGCTCTGGCTCGGTCGTCAACAGTGACAAATGTTTCAACCCATTCGCTTCGTCATAAGATAACTGACGGTCTTTCAATTGTGCGAACACGCTGCAAATACGGGCGTGAGCATATTGCACATAATAAACCGGATTCTCATTTGTCCTGGATTTTGCAAGATCAAGATCAAAATCAATGTGATTATCATATTTGCGCATCACATAAAAAAATCTTGCTGCATCATTACCGACTTCTTCACGTAATTCACGCAGAGTTACGAATTCACCGCTTCTGGTAGACATTTGTACCTGCTCGCCATTACGATACAACGTCACAAATTGTCCCAGCAGATAAATCAATCGTTCCGGATTAATGCCGCTTGCCTCAACCGCCGCTTTCATGCGCGCGAGATACCCGTGATGATCGGAACCAAACGCATCAAGTGCAATATCAAAACCGCGTTCAAATTTATTTAAATGATAGCCGACGTCATTGGCGAAATAAGTACGCACGCCATTCGACCTGACCAGCACACGGTCTTTTTCGTCGCCAAAATCCGTTGTTCGCAGCCATAGTGCACCATCACGCTCATAGGTATGACCGCCTTTACGCAGTTTTTCCAGCGCGTGATCAACTGCATTGGTCGCAACAAATGCGCGTTCAGAAAACCAGTTATCATATGACACGCCGAACTCGGCGAGATCATCGCAGATATCAGCAACGATTCCAGTAAGAGCCGCATCAAACACAGTTAAATAATTCGGGCCAAGCATTTCTTTCGCGCGGACAATCAGTGCGTCAATATAAGTTTCTTTACTTCCGCCCTGCGGTTCATCCGGGGGTAATGCTTCAAACACTTGCTGTGCAGACACTAAATATTTAGTTCCGTGGTCTTCTTTTAGCTTGCGCGCAATTTCGATGACATAATCACCGCGATATGCGTTGACGGGAAACACAACTGTTTCACCGCATAATCCGAGATAACGAATCCAGACACTGACCGCAAGAATATCCATCTGTCGGCCGGCATCATTCACATAATATTCACGGAAAATTTCAAACCCGACAGCATCCAGCAAATTGCCGACAACGGCACCATATGCAGCATGACGGCCGTGACCTACATGCAGCGGACCATTTGGGTTTGCAGAAACAAATTCCAGCAGCACACGTTTGGCGCGGCCGATTTTACTGCGTCCAAATTCATGAGCCTGTGTCAGAATTTGCGGCACGACATTGTGCAACGCTTCTGAAGCTAAAAAGAAGTTAATAAAACCTGGGCCTGCGATTTCCACTTTCGCGATATGCTCAGATTCGGGCAGCGCTTTTACTATTAGTTCTGCCACTTCGCGAGGTTTTTTTTGCGCTGGCTTTGCGAGCATTAAGGCTGCGTTACTGGCAAAATCACCGTGTTGCTTATCTTTTGCCGCATCGACCTGAATGGCGATTGCGCCTGCAGGTAAGTCACCACTAGACTGCAATTTAACCAGCGCAGCCTGAATTAACTGTTCAATATGAGATTTCATGTTAAGACTGGAATACCCGTCAAAATCAATTCAAGTGGTGTATTATCCGCGCTTGCCGGCAAGTTGCAACAGTGCAGGTAAAAAAGAATTAGAGCTATCGTTCTTTATCAAAATCAGCTCCTGAAATAATCGCCTAAGCTGGTAAATATCCCATGACAGTGTAAGCATTTGCTTACATCAAAAGAGGGAAATTCGCTAGACGTAGTGCCGAATAAATCATGCTAATTAACAACCACATAATCATATCATATTGATATTTATAATAAAATATTAAAATAAAATCGTCTGCGCGAAAAATAACTATATCATTCCTATAATTACCTGCCGCTCCCCCCATACCTTTTCCAAATGAGATCGGTATACTCGTTCTTGTAGTCACGGATGGCTACTCTCGCAAAAAAGGACTTGTGCAACCACTCCTCGTTTTGTGTGTTCAGGGACGGTATTTTTGGCAAGGATTGCCAGACCTGAGTTGAGCATGTGGGCAGTATTCCAAAATACTGCCCTTTTTTTTCGTCTAAAAAAACCCATTCAAAACCACAGGCCTAATCGTGAACGTTACCGTTTGCGTTACCGGCTTTAATCGATAAAAAAAAACGGGCGCATCAGCGCCCGTTATTATTTGCGTGTAATTTATTTCTCAGGCGCTTCAACCTGCTCGACAAAACCACAAGTTGTACGCGGGCAGACATGTTCCGTGCCGCGTTTTTTGGTGATTTTGACGGTGAGCATAGGCCATGCGCATTTTGGGCAAGGTTTATTGATTGGCTCATTCCACACTGCGTATTTGCAATCAGGATAACGCGAGCATGAATAAAAAATTCTGCCGCGGCGCGACTGTCGCTTCACCATGCTGCCCTTGTTACATTCGGGACAGTCAACACCGGTTTCTTGCGGCTTGTTGAGTGATTCAATATGTTTGCATTTCGGATAATTGCCGCACCCAATAAATTTGCCGAAGCGTCCGTGTTTGATTTTCAATTCACCGCCGCAATCCGGACACGAACGCCCTTCTACCACTTCGCTAGCTTGTGAAGCGGTTTCAGCATTTTCCTTGAGTGCGCGCGTATATGAGCAATCTGGATAACCGGTACAGCCGATGAAACGGTCGCGCTTGCCAAGACGAATCGACAATGGCTTGCCGCATTCCGGGCAATTTTCATCTAACATTTCCTGCGTCACGTCTTTACGTTTGACGGTTTCAGCAATGTTGTCGACCTGACCTTTGAACGGTGACCAGAAATCTTTTAGCAATGGGATCCATTCTTTTTCACCGCGTGATACTTCGTCTAATGAATCTTCCAAATTCGCGGTAAAATCGTAATCTACGTAATTTGTGAAATATTTGGTGAGAAAGCCATTCACCACACGGCCAATGTCAGTCGGATGGAAACGTTTGTTTTCCAGCTGCACGTAATCTCGGGTTTGCAACGTGGACACAATTGCTGCATAAGTTGATGGACGACCGATACCATGTTCTTCCAGCGCTTTAATTAGTGTCGCCTCAGAATAACGCGGCGGCGGCTCGGTGAAATGCTGATTGCAATTGATATCCAGCAAATTCACTGTATCGCCTTCTTTCAACTTCGGCAGCAGGGTTTCATCACCCATTTCTTCCTGCTTGTCGTCTGTGCCTTCCTGATAAACCAGCATGTAACCCGGGTCAACAATGGTTGAACCTGTTGAACGGAATGTATGCTTGGCTGCAGTCATATCGATTGTCAGCGTATCAATTGTTGCTGATACCATCTGGCTCGCAACAGTACGCTTCCAGATCAAGTCATATAATTTGAATTGTTCCGGCGATAAATATTTTTTGACAGATTCCGGCGTACGCATAGCGGAAGTTGGACGAATGGCTTCGTGCGCTTCCTGTGCGTTTTTCGCTTTGGTTTTGTAAAGGCGCGGCTCATCGGGAACATTTTCCTTGCCGTAACGTTCGCCAATCATTTCACGCAATTCTACAATCGCATCTTGTGCGAGGTTCACCGAGTCTGTACGCATATAAGTGATCAAACCAGTGGAACCACCTTCAATCTCAACACCTTCATATAATTGCTGCGCGATACGCATGGCACGCTGCACGGCAAAACCGAGTTTGCGCGCGGCTTCCTGCTGCATGGTGGAAGTGATAAACGGTGCAGCCGGATGACGTTTGCGCTGTTTGGTTTCCACATTAGCGACAGTCAGCTTGCCTTTTGCATCTTTGATGAGGCGGGCTTTTACTTCATCTGCACGTTCGGCATTCGTGATGGAAAACTGTTCCATCTTTTCACCGTCATAAACAGTCAGTTTGGCGCCGAAATCTTTCTTTTCGGCTTGCAGCATGGCTGCTACATCCCAATATTCCTGTGAAACAAATTTTTCTATTTCTTCTTCACGCTCAACAATCATGCGCAGCGCCGGGCTTTGCACGCGGCCTGCAGATAACCCGTAACGGATTTTTTTCCACAGAAGCGGTGAAAGATTAAAACCAACCAGATAATCCAGCGCACGGCGAGCCTGCTGTGCATTCACCAAATCCATGGAAATTTCCCGCGGATTTTGCACGGCTGCCTGCACGGCAGTTTTGGTGATTTCGTTGAATACGATGCGGTGCACTTCTTTTTTCGCCAGCGCTTTTTTACCTTTTAATATCTGATAAATGTGCCAGGAAATAGCTTCACCTTCGCGATCAGGGTCAGTTGCGAGATAAAGCGAGTCGGCTTTCTTCATCGCACTGATAATGGTATCAACATGTTTTTCATTCTTTTTGATGAGTTCATACTTCATTTTGAAATCATCATTGGGGTCGACCGCGCCTTCTTTCGGCAGCAAATCACGGACGTGACCGTACGAGGCTACGATTTCGAATTCTTTACCCAGGTATTTTTTAATTGTTTTCGCCTTTGCGGGCGATTCAACGATGACAAGATGGTGTGCCATGAAAAGAGAGCTTCCTTACCAAACTAGTGTAAGACATCGAATGCGTCAGACAATATCATGTCTTGCAACAATGATAATGCAGACTTTTTATCCGGCTGATTAAACAGCGCGATAAGCACAACCCATTTAATGCGACCCAGATCAATTTCACGCATGTCGAGAGCCATCAGTCGGTCGATGACCACTTCACGCGTCATTGCATCTAAAATGCCGAGCTGCTCGAGGTATAGCAAAAATCCTCGGCCCTCAGTGGGGATATGCTCACATTCTTCCATTGAATAAGAGCGAATTGCTTGTGAGGTGAAACTGGAATCAGAGGCTTCCTGAGCGCGGTTCAACCCTTCCAGCCAGTCCAAAGCACGGCCGATTTCATTGCGATGAAAGCCAGCCTGCTCAAGCTCAGAATAGATAGTGTCCTGATCAGCGTTTAATGCGACGCTGCCATCCATATAATTTTCAAAAAGATACATTAGTATTTCAAACATTTAATAGTGGCCGCCTATGTCGTTGCCGTAACCTTTATATACCCGCCTGCAACTGCCTTGATCAAACCTTTTAACTCTATTGATAAAAGAATGGAGGAAACTGCGCTGGCAGTCAATCCGCTGCGCAAAATTATCTCATCCATTGATGTCACCGAAAGACCAACGAGGTCGTATACTTTTTGATCATTCACGGGCAGAGTTTCGGGCATCATAACAATCTGCGGAGAAATTTCAACAGGTGAAGGAAAATCCAGACCGATTTCCTCCAGTATATCCGCGGGGGATTCGACCAGCTTAGCGCCCTGCCTGATTAGCGAATGGCAGCCGCGGGAGAGCGGGCTTGAGATTGATCCTGGGAGCGCGAAGACATCACGGCCTTGTTCGACGGCGTGGCGGGCGGTTACCAGTGAGCCGCTTCTAATCGCCGCTTCGATGACTAGCACGCCGCGGCTCATGCCGCTGATGATGCGGTTGCGGCGTGGGAAGTTATAAGCCAGTGGGCCGAGGGTGAGGGGGAATTCGGAAACCAATGCGCCACCGGATGTGACGATATCAGCAGCCAGCGCACGATGACCATTGGGGTACGTCCGCAACAAGCCCGTACCTGCAACAGCAATTGTGCGCCCGCCTGCTGACAGCGTGCCGCGATGACTCGCGGCATCTACACCTCTAGCAAGACCACTTGTTATCACTAACCCAACGCGCGATAACTCTTCTGCAAATGCAAACGCATGTTTGCTTCCATATTCAGAAACATTGCGTGAACCTACAATTGCGATTTGCAGTGACGATAAAAGATCTGCATCTCCTTGCACAAACAACACTAATGGCGGATCACTGATCTCTCGCAGTAATTGCGGATAACGCATATCTTCAAGCGTGAGTATATGACAATCATTATGCTGCGCCCACTTGAGAGCATCATCCACTTGCTGCCAGTCAGGACAACGCAGCGAATCAAGCTGTGACAGCGTCACACCCAACTGAAGAATTTCTTCTAATGACGCATCAAACAACGCTTGCAGCGACGGCATTACAGACAGCCACTCATGAAAATTCCGCGGCGGAATATTCATCATGTGCGCGGCGGCTAGGTAATAATGAAGATTAGATGACATAGTGCACCCTTGAAATTGCATGAATTAGCGAAAAAACTTGATGGGATGGAAATATCAGGAACCGCACACTGAGAACTATTCTGACTCTTGATCAGCAATCAAATATTGTGAAGTAATTTTTTGCATTACCTTCTGATATAAATCAACACGCGCGGATTTATGCAGCTCAATTATTTTTCGGGATACTTCTAGCGTGGGGTTAGTATTGCTGCCAATTGCGATATCGTAAATGACATCTTCTGGAACATTTGAATAAGACGCGACACCTTCGATTGTGTAATCATTCGATTTAATTAAATCTTGCAAAATAAGATTAATGACGTTGCCGTGCATCATGTTTTTATCCTCCATAATAATTTTCTTAACACCATTGACTGGAACTTTAATTTGATAAATTTCTTTTAATTCATCACAGATACCACAAATTAAAATAACCTCGATTAGTAGATTTTCCTCCCTTGATAATTTTCCCGGATCAACACCTGCCATAGAACACAAATATTCCATTGTTGCCATTACTACAACTCCATCAAAATTAGTACCAGAATTATATTTAACTGGCGCGCCCCTCCTCTATTATTATTTGTATTTCACGCCTTGCTTCATGTTGCGAAGTGTATAAAATCATTTATAACATTCGATTGATAGTTATAAATTCGTGATGAAAATTATATATAAAATTTTTAGTTAAATTTTCTTGGAATAATTTATATACAACGAGGAAGCATGGTAACTGAATACAATGAAAAAAATGGCATGGTGAAAACATGCTGGAGCGAAGTGCGTAAACAAGTTGCAAAAGTTGAGCCGCAATTTGCCAAGATTGTAGACAACATTAATCCGGATAAATCGTTTGTGTTGTATTTGGCATATTATCCGTATGG
>DATJFK010000024.1:0-34252 GCA_035495675.1 Gammaproteobacteria bacterium | reverse complement strand
ATTAGTTAATGTTATATTGAATTTTCTTTGGGGTGACTCAACATCGGAAAGTCTGATGCCTACCTTGTCCCCAAAAAAGATATGCTCTCCGCTCATGAATTGCGGTGAAGCTGAAATATTTGCAGAAAATAATCCAAATAAACTAATGAATAATAATCTCTTTTTCACTTATAAACCCTTCATTTTATGATGAATACAATTCGCATAATTGTATAAATTATATCCACTCCTGTCAATGCAAACTATCGCGCCAGCACACTTTACTCTTGGGATACTAACCCAAACTACGCCTTGCTTGTGCAGGTTGATTATCTATTAAATGGAGCCCAAGATCATGCAAAATCATGTCCGAACCTTTCTCGGCAATCATGGTAACAGGCGCATTTGTGTTACCGCTTGCCAGAGTCGGCATTATTGACGCATCGATGACACGTATACCTTCTAGGCCATGAACCTTCAGTGTTTGTGGATCAACAACTGTCATTGCATCGATTCCCATTTTGCAAGTGCCAACCGGATGATAAAGTGTTTCAGCATTTTCGCGTATGTATTGTTTGATTTCTTCATCAGTAGTAACGCCGCTGCCAGGTTGGAATTCATCTTGAAAATATGGCTTAAACGCAGATTGAGACAAAATCTTGCGGGACTCCTTAAATCCGATAACAAGCGCATCAAGATCAGATTCAACAGCAAGGTAGTTCGCATCAATCAGTGGTTTTGAAAATGGATCAGCATCACGCAGAGTAATGCGTCCTCTGCTTTCCGGATGTAATTGAAGGATTTAATTTTGCGGTCATCAGAAAGATCATGGATAGGACTGAAAGCACCGGCGAACGCTTTCCAACTAATTCGACATCATTCTTATTAATCAGTAGGTCGATAACAATATCGTTATGATATTAATAGAAGTATATAAGTGAGATGGTGAAGATATGAAAGTTTTTTGTTACAGTTCGCTACAAATCTGCTACATTTTATTGGATCATTTGCAGGGATACGTTGCAACTCACTGATTAATAATGCCGACGAGAGGAGTCGAACCTCCGACCTACTGATTACGAATCAGTTGCTCTACCAACTGAGCTACGTCGGCGCTGGAGAGAGAAAGAACGCGAAGTATAAATAATTTCAGGGCTTACTGCCAGAAGAAGTGACTCTCATTCGTGACTTCTTCCTGCTTGAACTGCCCGCCTATCATCCGCACCTCCTCGCCGAGCCTCATCACCAAAACTGGTAAAATTTCACACAACCCGCCCCAGCAGCGGCATTGCCCAATCAGGCCCTTTTTCTTAAAAATTTACGTTACAATTACATCACAACATATTTCATTATTTTCAGCTGGCACTTATAAAGGTGATGCTTCAATGGCGCCGCCTGTCTTAGTCAGACGAAAATTTTTTTCTCATGCATATTGTAATGAATAATATTTTTTAGTATAAATTCGCGTACCACTCTCTAAATTATCCTCAACACCCCATCATACTTTTTGTGCGGCAATAAATACGCATGCATGCCGTGCACATTGCCAAAGCACACCTCTTTCAGATCATAAAATCTATTCCACATTTCATAAGGAATCTCAGATGAATAAATTTAACGGATTTTCATTAATTGAATTAATGATAGTAGTTTCAATCATCGGCATTCTCGCGATGATTGCAGTTCCATCTTATCAACAATACACCATGAAAGCGCGGTTCGCAGAAATCATTACGACCGCCGATGTTTACAAAACTGCTGTGACTGTTGCACTCCAGGAAGGCATGCCTCTTGATGATATAAATGACGGAAAATATGGAATCCCATCCAAACCAAAAAGTACAAAAAATCTTGCGTATCTGCGAGTCGATCGCGGTGTGATAAGTGCCGGGGCAACAGATGCCGCCGGCAGCGCGACATTTATTTTGAAACCGTCCAGCGATGGCAGCAGCTGGGCTGTCGGCGGCACATGTCTGAAGATGGGGTTTTGCAATGGCTGAACGAATGATCACTTATAAACTTACACACTTATTGTGTGAATATGGCTTATTAAGCACGGATGAAGCGCATTATGCTGAACAGGAGTCGGAAAAAACATCGATGCCTATCATCGCGTATCTTGTGAAACATCAAATCATTGACAGTGATATCATTTTCGAAATTTGTAAAAACCATTTCAAAATGCATCCTGCTGATTTATCACAATTTGATCCCAGCCTTTTGCATGATGATATCATTGATGCTGCGACAGCTGACCGCTTTCACATCATTCCGCTATATAAAGATGAGAATTCACTTCACATTGCTGTTTCAGATCCAACAGATGATCATGCTGCTGAAGCAATTCGTTTTCACACCGGATTACGTGTATACACTCTGCTTGCAAATGAAACTGAGCTTGAGCGAATTTTACAAACGCATTGCCGTTCTAATATTTTATACTCACAATTGAAATCTGCACTGGCACGCCTCGAAAATCATCAAACAAATACTAAAGATCACTCTGATGACATTGTACAAGATGAACCAGTTGTAGACTTTCTGAATCAATTATTAAGTGATGCAGCCAATAAAGAAGTATCTGATATTCACCTGGAATTCTTCGCCGATCATTGCCGTATTCGTTTCCGTCAGGATGGCATTTTATATGAGACAGCAAAATTGCCGAATGTATTCGCAACCCGTATCATTACGCGCCTGAAAATTCTTTCGGGTATGAATATAGCTGAAAAACGTCTGCCGCAAGACGGCAGATTTAGCTTTCATCATCATTCAGATATTGATATTCGCGCAAGTACGTGCCCTGGTTTGCATGGTGAAAATATTGTATTGCGACTGCTGCGCCATGCAGGCATGCAATTATCACTTGATTCATTAGGCATGACTACGCGTCAATTATCTGATTTTCAAGATGCACTGCAGCGTCCGCAAGGCCTGATATTAGTGACCGGACCTACCGGCAGCGGCAAGACTGCAACGCTTTATTCAGCTCTGCAAACCGTAAACGAATCTGATAAAAACATTATGAGTGTTGAAGACCCGGTAGAGATTGCATTGCATGGAATCACTCAGGTTAATATTAATCAGCGTGCAGGCCTTGATTTTGCTGTAGCACTGCGTGCATTCCTGCGGCAAGATCCTGATATTATCATGATTGGCGAAATCCGTGATCTTGAAACTGCTGCAATTGCGGTTCAAGCTGCGCAAACAGGTCACCTTGTATTATCTACCCTGCATACCAACAGCGCCGCAGATACAATTAAGCGCCTGCTGTCTATGCGCATTCATGCATCACAGCTTGCCGGTGCGCTTACACTGATAGTTTCACAAAGGTTAGTGCGCAAACTCTGTCGTCACTGTCTGCCGCCAGTTGATTCATTCGCAAACCATACCGGCTGCGAATATTGCCGACAAGGTTATCACGGCAGAACAGGCATTTTCGAAGTCGTACCCATAACACTACAAGTCACGCAATTATTACTTGCGGATGCAGGATTATCTGAAATTGAATTCCAGCTCAAGCAAGAGTCACACTCATCCTTAGCCGTGAGCGGGATGGAAAAAGTGAATGCATGCATTACATCGCGCGCAGAGATATTACGCATGACGGGTGACCCATGTTTGTGATGACTTTCAAGAACAAACTGAATGCCGCTATTTTCATGCGGCAGCTCGCCGTAATGTTGAGCGCAGGAATCCCCCTCGCTAAGTGCCTTGAAACAATTGAATCATCACAAATAGCGGCAGAAGTTCGCACTGAAATGTATAAAATCCGCAAAATGCTCCTCGCTGGCCATACGCTGAGTGACAGTCTGAGCAGCGCACCCCAATGGTTTAACCCCATGACCTTAAACATTATTCGTTTAGGCGAACAAACTGGAAACCTGGATGCCATACTCACTAATCTTGCTGCACATCAAGAATATCAGGATTCACTACGACGCAATATTCGTCAGGTATTACTCTATCCTTCCATTATCTTATTAACTGCCATCACACTTTCAGCATGCCTGTTCATCTATGTCATCCCTTCCTTCGCCGAATTATTTAAAGAAATTGACAAACCGCTGCCGCTTCCAACCCAAATACTATTTTATCTGTCCAGTGTAATTCGAAGTATATTACCCGCTTTATTCATGGCAGTGATCGTTATACCAGCTGTCGCGTTCACGGTACGGGGCAGGCAGATGGTGACAACCATCCGCAAACGCATATTCGAATTTCCGCCTGTTAATACTATTTTGCGAGCAGCCGAACTGATACAACTCATTCGCAATTTATCACTGGCATTATCTTCAGGAATTACCATCCTTGAAGCGCTTAAACTTTCAGGATCCGCTTGCAGCCACATTGAAATTGTAAGTGCAGCACGTAAACTGAGGGCATCGTTAAGCTCAGGAATCAGTCTTTATCAAGCCATGGAACCTCTCAGTATATTCCCGCCCTTACTTAGACAAATGGTGAAGTCAGGAGAAGAATCTGGATGCCTTGATATAATGCTGGATAAATCTGCCAATATTCTTGAAACTCAGTTGCGTGAGCGTATTTTTCATTTCATACATATGCTTGAACCCTTGATTATGTGTGTGCTTGGTGTTTTAATCGGTGGGTTAGTGATCGGCTTATATTTACCTGTCTTTAACCTGGGAAGCGCGCTCTAGGATATGGAAACCTTACAATTTTTAAATGATTATCCCTTATTTTTCTTAATCGTCACTGCGGTATTATCTTTATTTATCGGCAGCTTCCTTAACGTAGTCATATACCGCCTTCCACGCATGATGGAACAAAGCTGGAGCGAAGAGTGCCGCATCTATTTAGGTCTAAAGCCTCATACAGATATCGAACGATTTAATCTCACCTTGCCGTTTTCACATTGCCCGCACTGCAAGAAGACCATTCGCCCCTGGCACAACATTCCCATCGTCAGTTTCTTATGGCTGCGCGGCAAATGCGGTTATTGCTCCGCACCAATATCCATGCGTTACCCATTAGTAGAAGCGCTCACCTGTCTGATGTCAGTTTACGTTGCCTGGCGTTTTGGTTTTTCCTGGCAGACATTTGCCGGCCTCGTTTTCACCTGGATTTTGATTTCGCTAACCTTTATTGATATTGATTACCACCTGCTTCCCGATCAACTTACCTTGCTTCTTGTGTGGACCGGTCTTTTTTTCAGCCTGTTTTATTTGTTTAACGACAGCCATGATGCCATTATCGGCGCCATAGCCGGATACATGTTATTCGCCCTCACGCAATTTTTCTTTGGCTGGGCTACAGGCAAAATTGGCATGGGGCAAGGTGATTACAAATTTCTCGCCGGTCTCGGCGCATTCTGCGGCTGGCAGTTGTTGCCGCTAGTTATTTTACTGGCGTCGATCAGCGGCATCATATTTACATTCATTCACATGTTAATAAAACGTGAATTTAAAAGCGTACCACTACCCTTCGGGCCATATCTGGCGGTAGCCGGCTGGCTGGCATTGTTGTGGGGACACGAAATTATGCAATATTACATTTCAAATATTTACTAATACTCACATGATTGTAATCGGCCTAACAGGAAGTATCGGAGCAGGTAAATCAACCGTGGCGCACCTATTTGCGGATCACGGTGTTCCCATTATCGATGCTGATATCATTGCCAGAGAAGTTACTGAGCCGCATTCACCCGCTTACGATGAGATTACCGCCAGGTTCGGCGGCAGTGTAGTAAACTCAGACGGCACACTGGATCGCGGCAGCCTGCGTGAAATTATTTTCCATAATCCGGAAGAGCGCCGCTGGCTGGAGGAATTGCTGCACCCTGTCATCCTGGAACGTATGCGTGAAGAAATATCAAAACTGGATGCTCCTTATTGCATCGCAGTCATTCCTTTATTACTTGAAACTGAAGCCGCTGAATTTGTGCAGCGAATTCTGGTTGTAGATATACCCGAAGACAAGCAAATTGAACGCGCCAAATTGCGCGATAAATCTACATCATCTCAAATCAAGAACATAATTAAAGCACAATTGCCCAGGGATCAGCGACTCACAAAAGCAGATGACGTGATAAATAACGCCGGCTCGCCGGACGAGTTAATTAAACAGGTGGATAACCTACATAAAAAATACTTACAATTGGGGGCGTGAAAAGAACACTGTCCAATATCAAGGCAAATTGTGCTATCATGTTCTGATATTTAAGACGTAGTCTGCTGATTATGAATGAAATGATTATCTACGAACAACCGCTAAATGAAATCATCCGCGTATGCCTGCGGTTAGAGCAGATATTTAATCAAATTGACCATCAACTCCCTGATACGTCAGAACAGGGCACGCGCAATCTGATTACCTATATCATTAATATTCTGCATTTGCTGGACAGACCCGACTTAAAAGCAAAACTTGCGAAAGAATTAACGCACCAGTTAACAAATCTCATGCGCTATAACCAGTCCCCAAATATAGATTCAGCAAAGCTGCGTGATTTAATCAGCCAGCTGGAAGATTTATCGCGCGCACTGATCGATAGCAGCGGCAAAATAGGTTATCGCCTGCGTGACACTGAATTACTGAATACATTGCGCCTGCATCTCGCAAGCCCCGGCGGCGGCTGCAGTTTTGATTTACCACTGTTTCACTTCTGGCTGGAGCAACCAGTGCAGACACGTATGACAACCATACAAGGCTGGCTGAATGATTTTTCACAAATTCGCTCATCGGTCACTGTACTACTTAACCTTGTACGCGAAAATGTTAAATCTGAACGTAAAACTGCGGTGCACGGCTTTCATCAGGAATTGCTGGATCCGCAATCCAACTTGCGTATGCTTCGTATACGTATCAGCCGCGATATCAGCGCATTCCCGGAAATTAGCGTAGGACGCCACTTCCTCAGTGTTCGTTTCTTTATTCCAGATATTGAAAAACGTCCAACGCAATATAATGAAAATCTGGATTTTGAATTAGAGTATTGTAACTGACCACGGAAAGGGGTCATCCCGAGGAGCGCTTTTCGCGACGAGGGATCTCCCAAATGATGGCAACCACATGACCAACAAATCTGACGTCACCTGCCCCACTTGCGGCAAAAAAGATACCTGGAAACAGGATAATAAATTCCGCCCATTCTGCTCAGATCGCTGCAAACTCATTGATCTCGGTGACTGGGCGAGTGAGAAACATCGTATTGAGGGGGATGAGACAAAGCAGGATGATGAAGATACCAAAGATGATTGATACGTAGCCCGGGTAAAATGATTGATATTTTATCGGGGTTTAATATATTTATTTTCGTTAAGTTTTTTCCTGCCTTCACCCTCACCCTACCCTCTCCCGCAGCAACCAGAATCAACTCATCGCTGACACAGGGCGGGAGAGGGCCTTCTTTCGCGCGCAAGCAGAATTCTTGCAACAATAGACTGTCTTCCAGGTTGCGTAAACGAAACCCAACAGGTTACGACTGATGCATAACACTTAAAATTGAATCCGACAATGACTCCGCAGCATCTTGCCGCAATGACTTGTGAATTTCTGCAAATCGATTTTGCAATTGCTCAGTTTTTTCAGGTGAATTGAGATATTCTGCGATATGTCTTGCGATATTTTCCGGATTTGCTTCCTGTTGTATGAGTTCCGGAACCAGCAATTCATTAGCGAGTAAATTTGGCAGACCGATATAAAGTGATTTTACGACAATCTTTGCAATCTGATGTGTCAGCCATGGCATGCGGTATGCAATCACCATCGGTTTTTTCAATAACATCGTTTCCAATGTTGCCGTACCAGACGTAACAATGACAGCATCAGCGGCAGCTAGCACATCATGCGTGCGGCGCGTGAAAATATGCAGCGGTAATTCCGGCGTCAGACGCTTATGACACGCCACAAACTCATGATAACGCTTTTCATTAATATGCGATGTCAGAAAATGCAGATCAGGAAATTGCTGCCAGAGTATTTTAGCAGCCAGCAAAAATGGTTCTGCCATGTGCTTGATTTCCTGACTGCGGCTGCCAGGAAGCAGTGTGACATATCGAGCATTTTCAGGAATACGCAATGAACGTCTCGCAGCAAGAACATCAACATCCAGTGGAATTTGATCAGCAAGCGGATGACCAACATAACGCACTGGCACCTGATGTTTCTCATAAAATTTCGCTTCAAATGGCAGCAGCGTTAACATCATATCGACTGCTTTGCCGATTTTATGAATGCGGTTTTGCCGCCACGCCCAGACACTCGGGCTGACATAATGCACGACTGGAATTCCCGCTTTACGCAGCTTTATTTCCAGACCAAGATTAAATTCAGGCGCATCCACCCCGATAAAAATATCCGGGCGATGCTTGATGATATGATGATAAAAATCACGCCGTAGTCTCAATAAGTCTGGCAGCCGCTTCAACGGTTCAATCAAACCCATCACAGATAAGCGCTCGATATCAAACAGGTTCTTACAACCTTCAGCCGCCATCGACGGACCGCCGATGCCTTCAACTTGCAGATCTGGGTAACGTTCGCGTAACGCGCGAATGACTTTCGCGCCGAGCAAATCACCAGACGCTTCGCCTGCTAAAATCGCTATTTTCAACGGACTATCCCGCCGCTGGACGATTCAATGAATTCTGCAAGCGCCTGCACTTCTGGTGAGATCATGTTTTTTAATTCTTCGAGAGCGTTAGAAATAGTTAACCCATTGCGGTAAATAATTTTGTATGCACGCTTCAATTCGGAAATAAGTTCACTGGTAAAACCGCGGCGCTGTAATCCAACCGTATTAAGACCAAATGGTTTGGCATAATAGCCGGAAACTTTTACGTATGGCGGCACATCTTTAATAACAACAGAATTGGTAGCGATAAAACTATGTTTACCAACACGGCAATACTGGAATACACCTGAAAAGCCGCCCATCACCACATGATCATCAATATGTACATGACCCGCAAGTGATGCATTATTGGAAAATACGACGTGATCGCCGACAACACAGTCATGCGCAATATGCACATATGCCATCAATAAATTATGACTGCCGATTTTTGTGATTGCCTTATCCTGAATACTGCCGCGGTTAATCGTGCAAAATTCACGGATGATATTGTGATCGCCGATTTCAAGATACGTGCGCTCACCGTTGTATTTCAAATCCTGGGTAATTTCACCAATAGATGAGAATTGATAAATTCGATTTTCACGGCCGATTTTCGTCGGGCCATTAATAACAACATGCGGCCCTATCCATGTACCTTCGCCAATTTCCACATCCTGTCCGACCACAGAATATGGCCCAATTTGCGCGTTATCAGCAATTTTTGCCGATGGGTCGATAATGGCAGTTTGATGTATCACAGTGAACCCCTTTCCAATTCTTTGATTATTCTCAGCCTTCCTTGCGCGCACTCATAAATTCAGCTGAGCACGCTAATTCATCTCCTACATATGCCGAACCTTCCAGCTTCCAGATGTCACGCTTTGAGCGTAAGACCTTCACTTCCAGACGTAGCTGGTCACCCGGCTCCACCACACGTCGGAAACGCGCATTATCAATGCCGGCAAAATAAAACAAGGCGCCTGATTCGGGTGACGTGTTTGTAGACTTGTAGGCAAGTACAGCACCAGCCTGAGCCATGGCTTCGAGGATTAATACACCTGGCATAACCGGACGGTTTGGGAAATGACCAGCAAAAAATGATTCATTCATGGTCACGTTTTTGATGGCGGTTAATGACACGCCCATCTCGATTTCGATGACCCGGTCAATGAGAAGGAATGGATAGCGATGCGGTAAAAATTTAAGAATCTCGTGTATATCCATGATAGTTTTCATTTTATTATTCTCTCTCTGTCATTGATTTGACGGCGGTTTCTAATTCTTTAACCCGCTGCATCAAATTCTCCAACCGATGAAAACGGGCGTTATTCTTGAGGAATTCATGGTTAGGCACCGCCCCCACAATTCCAGATGAATACATACCCGGCTCGGTGATCGACTTGGTCACGGCAGTCATGCCCGTAATAATGACCTTGTCTGCCACACTTAAATGGCCGGCGAAATTCGACGCGCCGCCTATCATACAATATTTACCAATAATTGTACTACCCGCAATTCCGACACAGCCGGCGATCACGGTATGGGCACCTATCCTGACGTTATGACCAACCTGGATGAGATTATCCAGCTTCACTCCGTCCTCAATGACAGTATTCTCGACCGCCCCGCGGTCTATCGTGGTATTAGCGCCAATATCCACATCATCACCAATTGCTACGCTGCCCAGCTGAGGAACTTTGTGCCAGACACCGCTCTGGTTAGCAAAACCGAAGCCATCGCTGCCAATCACGACACCGCTGGCAATACGACAGCGCCTGCCCATCGTCACCTGTCGATATACCGACACCCCGGCATCCAGCCTGCTGCCCGCACCTATAACAACATCATCGCCCAGCGTACAATTCGGCCCAATTACCGTACCCTCTGCAATTGTGACATTGTCACCCAAAGTACTATTCGCTGCGATACACGCAGATGGATGAATTTGACAGTTTTTGCCAATTACAGCTGACGGGTGAATGCCAGCAACAATCTCTGGCACCACATCAAAGTAACCCGCAATCTTTGCATAAGTGTAATAAGGATTGGCACTGATAACGGCGTTAACTTTACATCCTTCTGCCTCTTCTTTCTTCAGAATCACTGCCGCAGCATGAGTGTCCGGTAAATATTTACGATAATGTGAATTACTGAGAAAAGTGATATGGCCTGACTGCGCATGATGCACCGGAGAAATGCCTGTAATAATGCAATCTGGATTTCCCTGAATAGTGACATCCAGATTTTTGACTAATTCAGATAATTTAAATTTTCTAGTATTCAAAATTTTCATAACCTACATCAAATCCTTAGCTCCAAAACAAATCTCCCCCGAAACGGGGGAGATGGAGTTGTAACTAATATCATTAACAGTTAGAGCTTAGCTCTTGCTGTTGAATTTGGAAGCTACATCTTTGGTAATGTCTACGCCATTAGCTGAGAATACAACAGCTTGTGAATCAAGAACCAGAGAGTATTGATCCTTCTTGGCAATTGTAGAAACAACGCCGTTCAAGTCAGCGAGAATTCCCTGCATCACTTTGTTCTGTTCTTTTTGCAAATCTTGCTGGTAAGCAACGACGCGTTTTACAAGATCAGTACGGTCTGCAGTGATTTTCTTTTCCATCGCATCACGATCTTTTTGTGACATGGTGGGTGATTCTTTCTTGAATTTATCCAATTCGGTCTGTAATGACTGCTGGTCATCATTCAACTTTGACTGACGATCTTTGAATTGATCTTCCAGTTTTTTGCTAAGAGCCGTTACGCGTGGTGACTGCTGCAAAACCTGTTGAACATTGACAATAGCAACCTTACCAGCACCGTTGTCAGCTGCCATTGCGGTATTCATACCGGCAGCAACAAGAAGGACACCGACCAATAGGCTAACTTTTTTAACGATCTTCATGGTAATCTCCAAAATTAATTAAATCCCTATTTATATCCAGCCAAACAAGCCGATATTGTAACATCAAGAATAAAAATCACCAGCTAGAAATTCGCTCCCATTGCAAACTGCGGAACTTCGCGTTTGTCATGCAACTGCGGATTAATTGGTACCGCGAGACTCAACTGAATAGGACCAAGCGGCGTTAACCAGTCAGCCTCAATACCCATAGAGAAACGGATCGGACCAGAATTTGTACTGCAAGTTTGATTTACACCCGTACCTTGACAACCAAAATTACGATTATCTCTAGACGCATAAACGTTACCAGCATCTACAAACACACTGGTACGCATATTGTCTGTCAAATGATTCGGGAATATCAGGGCAATGCTGGCGTCAGCTAACATGTTACCGCCATATGCATTATTCATCGAGTCTCTGGGGCCAAGGTTATAGCCAAGATAGCCGCGGACAGAGTCAATACCACCAGCATAGAAGTTTTTGAAGAATGGATAATAGTTAACACCATGCCAGCCGTTTCCATAAGCGAGATCGCCTCTGGTCAGAATAATGAATTCATCTGATAGCGGTATCCACAATTTTCCAGAATAGCTAAGCGTATAGAATGTCAAACCGTTATTTGTGAATGGTGCATACAGATCAGCAAATACAGACTGTGTCATGCCTCTGGTTGGGAAAATTGCCTTATCGCGGCTGTCGCGTGAATATCCCATTTTGAAATCCAGCTCATCATAACGTCTACCATTTTGAGTCACGAATGCATTCACCTGATTGGATACATGACCAGGGTTAAGTGAAATCAGCGTACTGGAAATACCAAGACCAGCAAGGATACGGTTAATTGCACCAAGTTCCTGGCCTACCGGAATACCATACAACACACCAAAGTTATAAGCATTTGTGGTGTAACTGCTGTTAACGTTAGCCGCAGTACCAGGGTCAGTTTTTGTTAACGAAAGTGAGATAGTCCGGCTGATACCATCAATTGTGTAATATGGGTTTGTATAATCAATGCCATAATATTGATCGAATCTGCTGCGCTGGAAGTTTATTCCCAGTGTGTTACCCGTACCCATGAAGTTCTTTTGGTTAAGACCCGCACCAAAAATCATGTGATAAACCTGTGAATAACCAATCTTCACAGAAGCTTGCGCAGAATTATCTTCTTTGACTTTGTAATTTACATCCACCTGATCGCTCTTGCCGGAAACAGGTTTTACAGACATTTCTACATCTTTGATATACGGCAGCAGGCTAAGGCGCTGTTTGGATTCTTCCAGTTTCGAAGATGAAACCGGTGACGCTTCAAATTGCAGCATTTCACGTCGCAGCACTTCATCATTCGTACGATTGTTATCAGAGAATGTAATATGACGCACGTAAGTACGTTTGCCGCTGTTCACCATGAATATCAGCACAACTTTGCGAGTCTTGTCATTCACATCCGGACGGATAGAAACGTTTGTAAAGAGATAACCGTTATCCGCGAAATATTTAGTGATATCTTTTTCTGTATCCATCACTTTCTTACGCGAAAAGACTTCACCGGAATGGATTTTGACACGGCTAACAACTTCTTCACGCGGCAACGGCAGCTTGCCTTCAATTTTGTATGACTCGATGGTATAGGGCTGGCCTTCATCAACTACAATAGTTAGATAAACTGATTTACGGTCCGGCGTAATTTGTGCCTGAGACGATTTAATCTGGAAACGCAGATATCCGCGGTCCAGATAATAACCGCGCAGCTTATCAAGACTGGATTCCAGTTTTTCTTCTGAATAGCGGTCAGACTGCGTCACGATTGAAATGATATTACTGGTGCTAAGATCCAGCTGATCAACCAGTATACTTTCTTTAAAGACATGATTACCGATAATGGTAATACTTTTAACCTTTGCAACCACACCTTCTGAAATATCAATTGTTACCTGTATACGATCACGTGTCATCGGTGCTGTTTTAATTTCAACACGCGCATTATAGCGGCCAAGCAAATAATATTGGTTAAGCAGACTCTGACGGATTTTTTCAAGCAGCGATGCATTGTAAACACGTCCCTCTTCGATGCCTAGCGACTTCATGACAGACGTCAGTTTATCCGATGGAATAATCGAATTACCCTTGATATCCAGTTTACCTATCGTTGGACGTTCTTTCACATGAATGACAAGCGTGCCGCCCTGACGTGACAAATTAATGTCTTCGAAAAAACCTGTCTTATAAAGAGATTGCATGATTGCAGCAGTTTTCGCAGACGTTAGTGTTTGTCCGCGTTTAACCGGCAAATAATTTTCCACTGTAGCGGGAGATACACGCTGCAAACCTTCGACCTTGATATTCTGAATGACAAAAGTATCCGCCCAGGCTGAAACGGTAAGCTGAGATATGAAAAGAAGTATGAGTAGTAGTTTTTTCATTGTAACTTCCAATTAGGTTCTAATAAAGAAGTCGTCATCCCGAGGAGCGATCTTTGCGACGAGGGACCTCCCGAGTCAAACTGTGCCGTCATTAGGAGATCCCTCGTCGTAAAAAACACTCCTCGGGATGACATACTTCTCTGCAAAACGCGATTATCTTGGCTTTTACCTACAAAATCCAGTTTTCTTTGTTTATTCAGGAAAAAAACATGCTCAGCAATAAACCGCCAAGCGCGTAGATTGGAGCCGCAGCAGTCAAACTATCAATTCTATCAAGCAATCCACCATGCCCTGGCAAAATATTGCTCGAGTCCTTGAGTCCAACTTCCCGCTTCATCATGCTTTCGAATAAATCACCCAGGATTGAAAATGCCACTGTTACAACAGCCAAAATAACTGCACTAACAATAATCACCAGCGGCGGTTGAGAGAGAAGCCCCGTGAGAATCGTAATTACAACCGCGTAAACAAGCGCACTAATCACGCCTTGCACACTTTTCCCCGGACTCACTAATGGCGCCAGTTTAATCGTGCCCCATTTTTTACCAGCGAAATAAGCAGTTGTATCAGCACCCCAAATCAGGATGAAAATAAAAAACAGAACAAATATTCCTTCATTACCATTGCGAATAAAATTGATTGCAACCCAGCAGGGAATCAAAACGAGTGCGCCCATTATTCCCTTGATTAATTTGCTCGAACTCCAAATATGACTGCCGCGCGGGTAAATTAATACTAGAATCAGGGCTGCAAGCCACCAGAAAAACGTCACCGCAAATATCAAAGGTGTCTGTACAAACAACATCAGGAACATGAAATCAAAGAAAATGAAAAGATATAACAGTTTTTGCCAGGTATGATGCAGAGGAATTAGATTCGTCCACTCATATGCAGCCATCAGCACCACTAATCCTGTTACGATACAAAATAACGGCGGTGATGCAAAAAACAATAGAAATAAAACGATGGGAACTAAAATTACTGCCGTGATTATTCGCTGTTTGAGCATGCCAATTCACCTAACTGTTCGCTGCTGTATCCATACCGACGCTCGCGTTTTGAGTAATGTGCGAGCGCTTTTTCGAGTTCGTCTTCATTGAAGTCAGGCCAGAATACTTCTGTAAAATAAAGTTCGGAATATGCCAGCTGCCACAAAATAAAATTACTGATACGCATTTCTCCGCTGGTTCGGATAAATAAATCTGGATCTGGCAAGTCTGCGAATGAAAGATGCGAGGCAATACTTTCTGAGGTGATATCTTCTGGTTTGATTTTCCCCGCAACCGCATCACTTGCAAGCCTGCGTGCAGCACACGCGATATCCCACTGCCCGCCATAATCCGCAGCAATGATCAACGTCATACCAGTGTTATTTTTAGTTTGCTGTTCTACTTCATGAATTTTTTCGACCAGACGCATTTCAAAACGATGACGATCACCGATAAAACGCAGTCGAATATTGTTTTTGTGCAAATCTGGAGTTTCACGCTCAAGACCGGACAATAGAAGATCCATCAAATGATTTACTTCCTGTTTTGGGCGACGCCAATTTTCACTGCTGAATGCAAACAGGGTTAACACCTTGATTCCACGACGCGCACAATGCTTTACAACGCGGCGGGCAGCTTCCACGCCGGCACGATGACCAGCCAAACGCGGCATAAAACGCCTCTTTGCCCAACGGCCGTTGCCGTCCATAATCACAGCAATATGTTGTGGAAGCGCTGATGTTACAGTCATCTAATTCTCTCGTTTTCGCTCCGGTTGTCATTCCTGTGTCGCGCCCATCGTCATTCCCGCGAAAGCGGGAATCTCGTTGTCGCTCCGTTCTCTTGCTTAGGATACCGGAGGATATCCCCACTTTCGCGGGGATGACAACCTTGCGCCGGGATGACACCTGCGGCGTCACATCGCCATCAAATCAGCTTCTTTTGCTGTCGTAACCTGATCAACTTCCGCGACAAATTTATCTGTAATCTTTTGAACGTCATCACCCATGCTGCGTTCTGCGTCTTCAGTAATTTCTTTAGCCTTAAGAAGATTCTTGATTTCTGCATTTGCATCACGACGTACGTTACGGATGCTGACGCGAGCAGATTCTGCTTCAGTACGAACGACTTTAATCAATTCTTTGCGGCGCTCTTCGTTTAATGCAGGCATTGGCACGCGGATAAGGTCACCTGTTGTTACCGGATTCAAACCTAACCCTGAATCGCGAATCGCCTTATCAATCGGATTCACCATGTTTTTTTCCCATGGTGTAATTGTCAGCGTACGCGCATCACTTGCGGTGATATTCGCAACCTGATTAATCGGCATTTCTGAACCATAATAGTCAACACGTACATGATCAAGAATGCTTGGATTGGCACGACCCGTACGCAGTTTGCTGAGTTCAACCTTGAATGAATCTATGCATTTACGCATGCGCGCATCTGCATCTTTAATAATTTTATGCATAACTCTTATTCCCTAGCCTGAATCAAAGTACCCACATCATCACCCATCACAATGCGTTTTAATGCACCCTGCTTATTCATATTGAATACACGCAGCGGCAAACCATGATCCTGACAAAGCAAAATCGCAGTTAAATCCATCACACCCAGACGCTTGGTGATCACTTCGTCATAACTCAGTGTCGTGTAGCGTTCTGCTTTGGGATTTTTAATGGGGTCTTCGTCAAACACACCTTCAACTTTTGTCGCTTTCAAAACAATATCTGCACCAATTTCGATACCGCGTAATGCAGCAGCAGAATCAGTTGTAACTAATGGATTACCAGTACCGCCAGCAAAAATTACCACATGGCCAGAGTGTAAATATTCGCGTGCTCTCGCCCTGTCTGCCTGTTCCGCAATACTGGGAACACCAAATGCGGACATCAGCACAACTGGAATGGATTTATTGGCGATTGCATCTTGCAATGCGATGCCGTTGATAATTGTAGCGAGCATACCCATCTGATCTGCAGAAATGCGATCGAAGCCGGCAGCACACAGATCAGCGCCGCGTATCAGATTTCCCGCACCAATGACCAATGCAATCTGCACACCGAGAGATGTAACACTTGCCACTTCCTGTGCGATGCGGGAGAGCTTTCCCGCATCGATACCAAACATATGATCGCCTTGCAGCGCTTCGCCGCTTAACTTCAACAATATACGCCGATATACCGGCTTGTCAGAATTATCCATAAATATTAGCTGCCTTGTGCTTGAGACATCACGGCTTCTTTAAAGTCTTCCACTACTTTTTCAATACCTTCACCAACTTCAAAACGATAAAATGCAAGTACATTCGCCTTGTGTTTTGACAGCAAGGTACCTACAGACATATCTGGATCTTTAACAAACGGCTGGCCAGTCAAGCTGACTTCATCCAGATACTTCTTCATACGACCCATTACCATTTTCTCGATGATTTCTTTTGGTTTGCCGCTGGTAGCAGCCTGGGCAGTATAGATTTCTTTTTCTTTTTCGACGAGTTCCTGCGGAACTTTGTCTGGCGATACAACGATTGGACGGCTGGCGGCAATGTGCATGGCAATATCACGAGCCAGTTCTTCATTACGCACATCCAGTTCCACAACAACACCAATGCGTGTGCCATGCAGATAGGTACCGATATAAGCAGCATTGTTACTGGTGTGCTGAATACGTCTGATCTGTACGTTTTCACCAACTTTTGTTACCAGTGCCTGACGTGATTCTTCAACAGTCTTATCACTGCCATTCAGTTTCATCGCTGACAATGCAGCAACATCTTGTACTTTTGACTGCTTAGCTGTTTCACCTACTGCTTTGGCGAATTCCGTGAAGTTTGCATCGCGGGCAACAAAGTCAGTTTCACTGTTAATTTCAACCATCACAGCAAACTTGTCATCGCTGGATACCGAAATAACCACCGCACCTTCAGCAGCAATACGACCTGATTTTTTGTCGGCTTTCGCTGCACCTGATTTGCGAAGTTCTTCGATAGCAAGTTCGATATCACCTTTGCTTGCTTCCAGTGCTTTTTTGCATTCCATCATGCCTGCACCGGTACGCTCGCGCAGCTCTTTAACGAGCGCTGCGGAAATAATATTAGACATATGTCACCTCTTATTTATCTGTTTCGCTGTCTTCATCGTCATCGCTAAAGCTGCCAGCAGATGCGGATTTGTCTTCTGCAACTTCCACGAATTCATCTTTCGCTTCGGAAAGATCCTGAATGCTGGCGCGAGCATCCAGAATGGCATCTGCCATTGTTTTCGCGTAAAAGCGGATTGCGCGTGTTGAGTCATCATTACCAGGAATGATGTAGGAAATATTGTCTGGATCGTTATTGGAATCCACAATACCAACCACCGGCACGCCTAAGCGATTTGCTTCACGTACGGCAATATTTTCGTGACCAACGTCGATAACAAATAATGCATCCGGAATACCGCCCATGTTTTTGATACCGCCAAGACTATTTAGCAGTTTATCTTTTTCACGTTCGAGATTCAGAATTTCTTTCTTGGTCAAACGGCCGAATTTTTGTGATTCGAACATCGCTTCGAGATCTTTCAGGCGCTTGATGGACTGACGAATGGTTTTGTAGTTAGTCAACATACCGCCTAACCAGCGATGGTTGACGAATGGCATGCCGCAGCGTTCTGCTTCTTCACGGATAATTTGCTGAGCGGCATATTTGGTACCGACAAATAAAATTTTACCTTTTCTAGCTGCAACGCCGCTAATAAAATTAACTGCGTCTTGCAATAAAGGCAGAGATTTGCCGAGATCAATAATATGAATTTTATTGCGGGAACCGTAAATGTAACCTGACATTTTCGGGTTCCAGTAACGGGTTTGGTGACCGAAATGGACACCAGCTTTCAACATATCTTGCATAGATACTGACATTTGTATTTCCTCTATTTGGGTTATGCCTCCGCCTACTCTGACCACCAACCATCTCCAGAAAATCTGGGTCAGGCACCCGGTGAACAGTTGTAATAAGCGTGTGGTCTAGTTAATAATGCTTGAGCTGGGCTTTATACCACATGTAGCTCATTGCAACAATATGAAAATCAAAGAGAGATTAGATGTCTGAAATCATTATTAAAACCGCTGATGAAATAGAAAAAATGCGTATTGCCGGACGATTAGCCGCGCAAGTACTTGAAATGATAGAACCTTTTGTAAAGGAAGGGGTCACGACTGATGAGCTGAACAAGATCTGTCACGACTATATTGTGGGTGAACAGCAGGCCATTCCCGCCCCACTGAACTATCACGGGTTCCCCAAATCCATCTGCACCTCAGTCAACCACGTCGTTTGTCACGGCATCCCCGGATCCAAAGTTTTGAAGAAAGGGGACATTATCAATATCGATGTCACCGTCAAAAAAGACGGGTATCATGGCGATACCAGCAAAATGTTTTTTATCGGAAAACCATCCATTCTGGCTGAGCGACTGGTACGCATCACCCAGGAATGCATGTATCTAGGGATAAAAGAAGTTCGTCCTGGCGCACGTTTTGGCGATATCGGAGCCGTTATTCAGGAATATGCCGAGAAAAACCGTTTTAGTGTTGTACGTGAATACTGCGGACACGGCATCGGCGCGGTATTTCATGAAGCGCCTAATGTAGTGCATTATGGCCAGCGCGGCACGGGTGAAGAATTAAAACCAGGTATGATTTTTACGATCGAACCCATGATTAATGCCGGCAAAAAAGAAGTGAAATTATTGCCGGATGACTGGACTGTTGTCACTAAAGATCACAGTTTGTCGGCACAGTGGGAACATACTGTTCTTGTCACCGAGACAGGATATGATGTGTTGACGAAGCGGAAAGAAGAAAATATATAACATCGTCATCCCCGCGAAAGCTGGAACCTCCTGATGTAACCGTGCAAGTAAACGGAGGGAGATTCCCGCTTTCGCGGGAATGACAATTTTTTAATATAAGGAGCCACACCATGTTTAAACTACCCGACCTCCCCTACGCACTTGACGCACTCGCACCCATGATTTCGAAAGAAACACTGGAATATCATTACGGCAAACATCATCAGGCATATGTGAACAATCTGAATAATCTTGTCAAAGATACAGACATGCAAAACAAATCGCTTGAAGATATCATCATGACATCCAGCGGAGGTGTATTTAATAATGCAGCGCAAATCTGGAATCACACTTTTTACTGGAATTGCATGACACCAAAAAGTTCGGGCGAGCCCAGCGGCAAACTTGCTGATGAGATCAAGAAAAAATGGGGTTCATTCGAAGAATTCAAAAAACAATTTACGCAATCCGCCGCGACGTTATTCGGATCCGGCTGGACATGGTTAGTGAAAAATGCTGACGGCAGTCTGGATATCATGAATACCAGTAACGCAGGAATACCGATGAAAGAAGGTAAAACTGCGCTGTATACATGTGATGTGTGGGAACATGCTTATTACATTGATTACCGCAACGTACGCATGTCATACATCGAAAACTTCTGGAAACTCGCGAACTGGGATTTCGTCGCGCAGAATTTTGGGTAACCATATCATCCCGAGATGCAGTAACCGCATCTCGGGATATAACTCACACCAACGTCAGCTTATTTATTTCATCATTTTCCAGTACAGTTTTCTGATTGAAATGCCGGTCATTTTTATAAGCCCGGAACATTGAACTCGACATCAGTGTATTCACTTCAAGAGGATTCATCTTCGTCAGTTTTACACTTTTCCTACGACTCATCGTTTCATTCAAAATCACTTCATAATCTTTTAAATCAGCCTTGGTATCAAAAAATAAAACACCATATTTATTTTTGGAATTTGATGAATGATAAAATTCTCCTGTGTCGCGGCAATAATAAGCTGAATGTGTAATTAACCCGCGTGTATTCAATTTATCGGTCGTATTGAATTTCAAACTTAATTGATGCTTGGGAATTTTCGTCTCTGCACGCGTTAATAATGCCTGCAAAGATGCAGCATCCAGCAATTCATTGAAGTTGAAATTTTTATTCTTGAGCATCTCAAGAGTTATTGCATTGCAGCATGCGTCTGCAAGCAGTCTGGCATCTCCGACCGTGCAGCCAGTCAGTTGCACCTGATATAAATTCGCCAATAAATCCGCAATATCTCGTATATTTTCGCTAATTTCATCACGATCCATTTCATTAGATGCCGAGATAAAACGTTTTTGTTTGACGTGATCACGGTATTTATAAAATGCGATAACTGCAGCAATACCAATGACGACAACCGGTATCGCTATCCCGGCGGATACTGCAGCACTAAGAATCATAAGCGCACCCAGCAGCCCAATTACACATCCAATTACGGCTGCTGACAATCCTATTCCTTCTCTGAGCAGCGTCTCACGCCAACCCTCATCAAATTCAACATGACCCTGAGCAAGTATTTCAGCTTCCACTTTGAATATTTCAATTTTTTTAATAAATGATCTTTTGAATACACGCATCGTCTCTGGTTCATCGCTATTCGCGTCATCTGATACTTCAACCTTCATTTTTTCTGCATCAAGAATCGCTCTCGTGTTATTCCTCTTGCCCTTAAATATCAAATTCAATGATTTACGGAACATAACGAATCCCTCCTCGATAGATCAGAATTATTTTTATTATCCTCCACATTACTCTCCTGAAATTGCAATTCTATTTTTGCATTACTTTGCCACATTGTTGCCTGCAGCGTTGAAACTGAAGATCCAGGCTCCACAAATAATCCTGCCTTTGCTTTTTTCTCTGGCTTGACTGGTGCGGGAAGATTAGAAATCAATTCATTTATTAAATTTGTATTCATCGTGAAATATGCTGGTTGCTGCATAGACGTTGTGAGCATCGACCTGGAATCAAGCTGTTCCAATTCATTAAAGTTTTTCACCTTTTTATTAATGATCAGATTGGCAAGTGATGCCATCACCGCCTTCATAATTAAATTTATTTTATTTGGTGTGCTGACTTCCAATACTGGATTCAGTTCGACATGATATTTAGTACGTAATTTTTCGACGTTTTCTTTTGTCAATTCATATTCAACAAATAGTTCCGCATTGCGGTATATTTCACGTTTCCTGTTAACACGATATTTTTGAAAAGCCAGAGATGCAATTACACCGATTATTGCCAGCGGCACGCCTACTGCCAGCGAGACGATACTACCCACCACACCCGTTACAACAAGCGTAGCAAACAGCGCATTAATCAGAATGACTCCGATTGATATGGCACCCATTCCTATCCAATCCGTCCAGCCTCTGGAAAAACCCTCGTTACCTCTTGCGGCATTGCGAATATTCGCAACGAGTGTATGGTATTCCTCATCAAATTCTTTGTTATAAATCTCCGTAATTTGTTTCTGGCTGAGTCTGGCATGTTGTTTGCTGTTCACTCCACACCTCCCTTGCACAGTTTTATAATTATTATTAGTTAATCTATTAATTTAACAGAAACCGCCTTAACAACTGCTTAAGATGCAATTTCATTAATGCCACGAACAACAAAATGATAATTATAAAAAAATAATGCCGGCATGTGCCGGCATTAAGCAAATACTTGCGTTCTGTGCTAAATATTTCTGTGCTTTGATTTTACTGACTTATCTCTCAGCCACTGCATCCATGTCGTGGAATAATTGTCATTATTCGATTTTGCATATTCATAAAAGTTTTTTAAGAATCGCAACCTGTCAGTCGCATATTTATATTTAAAGTGATCTTTTTGGGGCATTTCATTTAGATCAGAACCACCCAATGCATGCTGCCGCGTGATAATGTCATCAAACGTTACATACTTTGCATTTTTCATCATGTCATACATTGCCATGAATGTTGTAGTGCGCCCCCTGCCAGCACGACAATGAAAATACAACCAGGTGTCTTGTCCGACATTTTTAGCAAGCCTCACAAATCTATCAACATCATTGTCATCAGGCCTGTGATAATCTTCGACATAAAAGCGTGTATACCCAATGTGATTTTCATCAGCTAAAGCCTTTTCAGATTTCACCGACTTGACACGCATGAATTCCTGATTTGTTTTGTCGATGTAATCATCGTCTGTCTTTTCTATAATTTGATGAATCCACCGGAAACGTGATTTTCTAAGCCTGGCTAATAATCTCGATTCACTCAATTTGATTTGTGCTGGCGTTTTATTTTCATTAGCAGCATTTTGAGGACCATACCAGCTGACGGCATTACCATTTAACATACCGTGAGACTCACGACGCAAGTCTATGATCATGACAGATTTGGATGGTATCTTTCCAAGCGCAGCTTTAATTCCCTCATCGGAAAATTGCTGACTGCCTGCCGCATGCAATTCAGCCAATCCATCTTTATTATAAGAAGTATTTTCAGGCAGCGCATCAGAACTCATCCGGAAACGATATGGAACTTCAAACTCGTTTCGCATATCTAGCACCAATAATGTATGTGTGATTTTGGCATATACCATAGCGCTGGAAAGCATGACAATGATAATAGCTGCAGACAATGCAATCTTCTTTAATATATACATAGAGAATTTCTTCTTTATTACAATAGATGTTTATTAAATAATTCAGATTTGATGCGCAGTTCTTCCATTTCATCCAGAAGCTGCAGTACTAATGCAGTACCAGCAATATTTAATTCAAAATCATGCTGCAATCTTAATGCGGTTCGCAGCCGTTTTAATTGAACCATATCGAATACCCATTCATCCGGCTCAGATCCTGCTGGTTCTATAATATCATAGGCAATTAATTCACGAATCAATACCGGTTCAATTCCGCATATTTCGCAAATTTCTTCAAGAGAAAGCTCATGTTGTTCCGTGTAATCAGCAATGATGATGATTTCTTTTTTCATAACTATACCACCCAGTCCTTGCGCGGATTAAACGGCATTGCAGCAGCCATATCCTGATAAATTCGTTTTTGTTCATCATTATGCGGTGATGGTGTCTGTATTTGCAAAACGGCATATTGATCACCGGCTGCAGGTTTTCCCGGCATACCCCGACCTTTTAAACGCAGCTTCTGACCAGACTGGGAATCAGGGGTCAATTTGAGCCCCACCGGACCACCAAGAGTAGGAATTTTGATTTCCGCACCGAGTGCTGCTTCCCATGGAGTAACTGGGAGTGTCATGTATATATCACGACCCTGCAAGGTAAATAGAGGATGATTCTGGATATCGATTTCCAGATACAAATCTCCATTCGGCCCACCTCCAATACCCGGGCCGCCTTGCCCTGCAAGCCGCAACTGCTGCCCCTGTACTGCACCAGAAGGAATAATGACTTTAAGCGTACGGACTTTTTGCTGAATGCGTCCCTCAGCATCAATTTCCGGTACCTGCAGCTGTATCGTACGTTCACCACCGGCAAAAGCCTCATCCAGTGTCACGAGAATTTTTGCATGCTGATCATTACCGCGCTGCCTGAATTCATGAGCAGAGCGCCTGCCAAACCCTGCATGCGCACCACCACCGCCTCCAAATATATTGGAGAAAAAGTCACTAAAATCATGAAGGTCTTCTTCAGAAAACTGCCTGCCGCCCGCCTGATGAAAGCGCTTATCAGCATCCCAACCCGGAGGCGGCCTGAATTCCTGACCAGCTTTCCAGTTACTCCCAAGCGCGTCATATGCTGAACGCTTTTCCGGATCTTTTAAAACTTCATAAGCTTCCTGAACATTTTTGAATTGCTCTTCAGCATTTTTTTCCTTGCTGACATCAGGATGATATTTTCGAGCCATACGACGGTAGGCATGCTTGATTGCATCAGCATCTGCGCCGCGCTCAACGCCTAAAATCTTGTAATAATCTTTATATTCCATATCGGAATCAATCAAGCTCAGGGAGGCGAACAGTTAACACATCGCATTTTGCACCATGCAGAATAGCATTAGCTGTTGAACCCAATAGCAAGGACAAGCCGTGACGACCATGGCTGCCACAAATCAGCAAATCTGCGCCCACGTCTTCAGCAATTTTTAGAATCTTGGTTTTAGTTGGACCGACTTCGACATAAATATCAGACTTGTCCACGTTTAATTTAGCAGCCAGTTTTTCTATTGACTGCCTGGCTTCGTCTATCAGCTGGCCTTCAATATCTTCAATACCGAGGTAGGCGTAACTATATCCCGGCAGAGGTTCAACGACATGCACCAAACTCAATTTGGCGCCCGTATATCCGCGCATACTGCGAACTTTTTCAACCAGATATTCTGTATCTTCAGTTAAATCAGTTGCGAATAAAATATTCTTATACATGGCACTGCTTCCTTGTCATGTTCAAACTGTTGCTGTTGATTTTGAAAATTCAATTTTGTCTTTCTTCAATCCGATTGTGATGATATCACCAGGCGCAAACTTTCCTGAAAGAATTTCCTGTGCCAGCGGATTTTCAACATGCTGTTGAATGGCGCGTTTCAATGGCCGCGCGCCATAGACAGGATCATAACCTGCCGTTGACAAATAATCCAATGCTTCGGGTGTAATTGCGATACCGTAATCTTTTTCAGCCAAACGCTTACGCAAACGATTAATCTGAATTTCAGCAATCTTTTTGATTTGCTCCTGATCCAGAGGATGGAACACAACAATTTCATCAATACGATTGACAAATTCAGGACGGAAATGTTTACCAACAACATCAAGTACTGCTGTTTTCATTTCAAAATAATCGCCTTTCTTTGAGATTTCCTGTATCAATTCAGATCCTAGATTTGAAGTCATCACAATAACTGTGTTCTTAAAATCAACTGTCCGCCCTTGTCCATCCGTCAGACGACCGTCATCCAGCACCTGCAATAACACATTAAACACATCAGGGTGCGCTTTTTCCATTTCATCCAGCAAAATAACGGAATACGGTCTTCTGCGTACAAGTTCAGTGAGATAACCGCCTTCTTCGTAACCCACATAACCCGGAGGCGCACCCAGCAATCTTGATACTGAATGTTTTTCCATGAATTCAGACATATCAAGACGAATAACAGCTTCTTCCGTATCGAATAAAAACTCTGCCAGAGCTTTGCATAACTCAGTTTTACCAACACCCGTAGGTCCTAAAAATAAAAACGAACCAATTGGCTTATTCGGATCTGACAATCCTGCACGCGAACGCCTGATTGCATTACAAACCGCTGTCACGGCTTCGCTCTGACCAATGATACGGCGCTGCAATGCTGATTCCATATGCAGTAATTTATCTTTTTCACTTTCCAGCATTTTGGAAACGGGTATATGCGTCCATTTTGAGACAACTTCCGCGACTTCTTCATCAGTCACTTTGTTACGCAGTAACTGTTTTTCTTTTTTCTCGCCGGATCCCGCTTCTGACAATTGTTTTTCGAGTTCCGGTATACGCGCATATTGCAATTCCGCAATACGTGTTAAATCGCCGCTGCGACGCGCAGCATCAATTTCCATTCTAGCTTTTTCAAGTTCTGATTTAATCGCATTGGCATCATGCAGTGAACCTTTTTCTGCTTTCCAGACATCTTCCAGTTTTTTATATTCAGCTTCGAGTTTGCTTAAATCTTCCTGTAATTTTTCAAGATGCTTTTGCGAACCTTCATCTTTTTCTTTTTTCAATGCCTCACGTTCGATTTTTAACTGAATGATGCGGCGCTCAAGGTTATCCATGACCTCTGGCTTGGAATCAATTTCCATACGAATATTACTTGCAGCTTCATCAATCAAATCGATCGCCTTATCAGGCAAATTACGATCGGTAATATACCTGTTAGATAATGTTGCAGCTGCAACAATTGCAGAATCAGAGATCACAACACCGTGATGCACTTCATAGCGCTCTTTCAATCCGCGCAAAATTGCAATTGTGTCGGTGACACTTGGTTCTTCAACGAGTACACGTTGAAAGCGGCGCTCAAGCGCTGCATCTTTTTCAATATATTTGCGGTATTCATCCAGAGTAGTTGCACCAACGCAATGCAATTCACCACGCGCAAGTGCAGGTTTTAACATGTTTCCTGCATCCATCGAACCTTCAGCTTTACCTGCACCAACCAGCGTGTGCAATTCATCGATAAATAAAATTACCTGACCTTCAAGTTTGGCTAACTCTTTCAGGACAGCCTTCAATCTTTCCTCAAATTCACCGCGAAATTTCGCGCCGGCGATTAACGCACCAAGGTCCAGTGCCAATAATTTTTTATCTTTCAACCCTTCCGGCACTTCGCCATTCACAATACGCTGCGCCAACCCTTCAACAATTGCAGTCTTACCCACCCCCGGTTCACCAATTAATACGGGGTTATTTTTCGTGCGACGCTGTAATACCTGAATGGTACGTCGAATTTCTGCATCACGTCCGATGACAGGATCAAGCTTGCCTTTCGCGGCATGCTCGGTTAAATCGATAGTATATTTACTTAATGCATTACGCTGTTCTTCTGCATTTGGATCTTCCACTTTCTGACCCCCTCTTTCTTCTTCAATCGCCTTATCTACTGATGCTTTTGACGCGCCTGCTTTACGCAGGATATCGCCCAACTGACCATTATCTTCAACCGCAGCCAAAACAAACAATTCACTTGAGATGTATTTATCCTTGCGCTTTTGCGCGAGCTTGTCGCACAAATTTAAAATACGGCTGAGATCATTTGAAATATGCATATCACCGCCTGTGCCTTCAACACGCGGCATACGTTTAATTGCGGATTCTGTTTCTGAACGCAACATTGGCAAATTTACATTTGCTTTCGCGAGAACCGGCACGATGCTGCCACCTTCCTGTTCCAGCAACACCTTCATTACATGTACCGGCTCAATGAAAGCATTGTCATTACCTAAAGCGAGAGATTGCGCATCTGCAAGCGCCATTTGAAAATTACTGGTAAGTTTATCCATTCTCATAACATTCACCCTTGCTTATTCATTAATGAATATGTTGGGTCGCTCCGTGAAGTTTCAAGGATAACACCAATTTTATATTACTTCATTTAAACCGCCTTAACTGGTGATAAAGCTTACCTGCAGCCTGACATAATCTTGTTTTGAGATGACGGCCCGATTGTAAGTCAAAGAAGCCATAACCGACCCAAAGCGAAGACATGGTGCAACAAATGCAGCAAGTTAGTATCCATTCTGAATTTATTAACCCCAGACCAAATCAGCTTCTGTACGAACAGAATATCGATGTCTGGGTGAAAGCAGGCCGTCATCTCAAAACAAGATTATGTCAGGCTGCTGGTAAGCTTCATGCAACTACAACTAAAACATGAGATTATGCGGGTGTATCGTTATTAACCGCACGAATTAATCCATACAAATCGAAAATAGGCGGTTGATATTTTCCTCGTTTTCAGTAATATATGCGCCTTTACCGCTTCTGTATGGGCCGTTAGCTCAGTCGGTAGAGCAGCTGGCTTTTAACCAGTTGGTCCCGCGTTCGAATCGCGGACGGCCCATAAAATTACCACCATCGTAACGACGACCGTTGTTATCGCCCGGGAACATCGCCCCAAAGCACTTTATGAAGTTGAATTTGCAGCCTGACTGGCAACTGATCGCGTAATACCCAATCCGCGAGCTGCCCTGGCTGTAGTTGATTAAAACTTGGTGAGAATAATACTTCACAGTGTTCATTGATTTTATGCTGGCGCAAGATGTCCCGCGACCATACATAATCAGCCTCACTGCATATAACAAATTTTACCTGATCGTGCGGGAGAAGATGATCCAGATTTGACCATAAATTCCGCTCAGACTCTCGTGAGTCTGGTGTTTTGATATCAACCACCTTCACCACTCTGACATCTACCATTTCCACACACATGGCACCGCTGGTTTCCAGGGATACCTCAAAACCCTCATCACAGAGGCGCTTCAATAATTCATAACAAGCTTTCTGCGCCAGAGGCTCACCCCCAGTGACGGTAACATGCTTTGCGCTATATTTCTTAACCTCGGCAATGATTTCTTCCATGTCGCGCCAATTGCCGCCCTGAAATGCGTAAGCGGTATCACAATACTGACAGCGCAAGGGGCAGCCCGTTAAACGCACAAAAACAGTCGGCAACCCGACTGTTTTTGTCTCGCCTTGAAGCGAGTAAAAGATTTCAGTGATCCGCAATCGATGCATCAGTGCCCTGCAAGCTTAATCTGCTTCAGCTGTTCCGATGCTAATTTGGCGGGTGCCGTTCCTGGATATGTATTGATAACCGTTTTGAATGCTTTCTTCGCGTCAGACCACTTGGACTGAGCAGCGAGAATCAAACCAACCTTTAGCTGTGCATCTCCTACACGCGGACTGTCGGGGAACTTGTTTACCACAGTAGTAAACTCATCAAGGGCATTATCATTCTTACCCATCAAGTTATAAAGTTCACCAAGCCAGTAATGCGCATTTGATGCAAATTGACCGCTGGGATATTTCTTCAGCATTCCCTGCAAGGCATCAACTGCTTCATTGTATTTTTTAGCCTTAATAAGATCATATGCAGTTTGATAAATCTGCTGCTCTTCAGCTACGTTAGGCTGACCGTTACTGGAGACAGCTGTTGTGCTGCTCAACTCATCCGCTTCACTGGCATGAGGTGATTTTTTCTTTGATGCTGGCGGTTTAGCTGCAATTGTTGCCGCTGTCGCTGCTGCCGCTTTTTTCGAATCCGGCTTTTGGACTGCTGCTACACCCACACCAGCGGGCTGAACATCCATATCAGCACCCTTGGTTTTATCCGTTGTGCGCATGGTGTCGATCTGATGATTCAACTGCTCAACCTGTCCACGGAGAGATTGCACTTCATTTTGCAGGGATTCTACATGTGCTGCACTCTGGCTGCTTTGAAGATTATTAATTTGCTGCTCGAGCCTGCGCATACGTTGATCCGGGCTCAGGTTTTCTGTTGAAACGCCAACACCTGAAGCAGGTACAGAATCATTCGCCTGATTTGCCGCCCCTGCTCCTGCCGGCTGCTGAGCCGTAGAGTCAGAACCAGATGCGGCGTTGCTGCCAACTGCTCCGACTTTGTCACTTACCTGATTAGCAGGCTGGAAACCCTGTGACTGAGATTGATCCGGCGCCTGCTGTGACTGCCCGGACACAATCGCACCATCTGTCTGCGATGACTGCTTATCAGCGGCAGCTTCATCACCAGGAGACGGCGGCATAGGATAATCCTGATCCTGAGCATCAGCATTGGCATCGAATGTATCAGCGTCAAATACTGGGGCAGGTTCAGCAAATATAGGAGAAGCGGCACCAATTAGTGCCGCCAATCCTGCTATGGAGATAATAAGCTTCAGTTTTTGCATAAATTACCGTTCAGAGTAAATTAATACCACTCGGCGGTCTTGCTGATAGTCAGATTCGCTATTGCCTGGAGAGGCTGGCTTTTCTGCACCATAGCTAACAACACGAATTTGTTTCGGGCTCACACCATGATCAGCCATCAGCTGTGCCACGGATTTGGCACGGCGTTCGCCTAAACCAATATTATATTCGCGGCTGCCTCGTGGATCGGTATGGCCTTCCAGCATGGCATCAGCAGTACTGCTTGCCAGCTTTTTGGAGTTAGCCGCGATCGACGGCTTATCAGAATCATGGACCTTATTACTATCAAAATCAAAGTAATAGACACGTCCATTAGAAGCCAGTCTGCCGCCGTTCGCACCCTGATCACCGAAGCGGGTTTCATCACCCAAGCCGGAAACCGAGGTATCGTTATAAGCCATATTTTCGCTATTAACTGAGGATTTTTTACGTCCCGTGGAACAGGCAGCAAGCGATAAAATACATGCACCCATCAAAACTACCTTTATCATTGGTTTTAACTTCATGTTCTCCCCCAAGAATTAATATTGTTCAATCAGTATCTGTTGATAATTCGTTTTGCGAAGCCAAAATGTCAATGTTTTGATTAAAATTTACGAATATTCGAGGCGATTAGCCATTCTATTTAACGAGAATATTCGTCAATTTGAACAAAATCAGTGACATTTGCCGCCGTACAACGAATTGTCAACAGATCCTAATCATTAACGCAAAAGTATACCTTTATCCTTTGACTTCGGAAAGCCAAGTTTCACTCAAATACGAATCGGTTATGACTCAAATGGCGACCAGGCCGGATCCTGCGCATCCCCATTTCGGGCTGGCAGCAAGAGTTGCACGCGGCCGTCGGATGAAACCATACCCAGCATATTACGAGCGCCGATGCGGGTGTCGTACAGTATCATGCTGCCATTTGGTGCGACACTGGGTGAGGCACTATCTCCAGCGGAACTGCTCAGCATTTTCATCGTACCAGTATCAAGATCCAGCAGAGCAATTTTGTATATGCCAGAAACCTGATGAATGACAGCAACATGATTACCATCCGGTATAAATGCCGGCCTGGCATTGTAATTCCCATCATAAGTTACGCGTGAGACTGCTTTGCTACCCAGCTTCAGTTGATAGACTTGCGGACCGCCGCTGCGGTTAGACGTGAATAACAGAGTACTGCCGTCAGGAGACCATGCCGGTTCAGTATTGATATAAAAATCATTTGTCATCTGGGTTAACTGATGCGAACCCATATCCATCACATAAATATTTGGCGAACCAGATTTTGATAATACCAGGGCCATTTTTCTGCCGTCCGGAGACCACGCTGGAGCACCATTTATACCAGGAAATTCACTCATTAATTGTCTTGAACCTGTCTGCACATTTTGCAGATATATTCCAGCACGGCGGTTTTCAAATGAAACATAGGCAACTTTCTTACCATCGGGTGACCAGGAAGGAGACATAATTGGTTCAGGAGAATTGATCATTGGACGTGCGTTGTAACCATCCTGATCAGACACTTCGAGTACATAGCGTCTCTTACCCTTATCGCCCTTTTGAATAACTACATAAGCAATACGCGTTGAAAATACACCGCGTACGCCGGTAATGCTTTCATAAATCAGATCGCTGATATGATGTGCAACCGCACGCAACTCTTTGCCAGAAACTGTGTATGTTTTTTTCATTACGACATTATCTGAGCCCTTACCCTTGTATATATCAAGCAATTCGAAACTGACTTGATAACGACCAGCGCCTAACGGGCTCACCTTACCGACAGCAACATTATCGGTGCCAAGTTTGCGAAAATACTCGGTAGAAACGGAAGCAGCATCAGCGGGAAATTCCTTAAGTGCGCTTTTGCCATAAACTTTGAACCGTCCGCTATTCTGCAAATCATTGCCTACAATTAAAGAGATATCCTGAGGCGCATCTTGCGCATTAGCAAATGGAACGATAGCGATTGGAATCGCTCCGGCAACACCTTGTGTTAACTCCAGACTCAGAATTGCATGTGCTGAAGCAGACATCGCCATTGAGGCAGCCATAAAAATAGTTGCAATGATTTTACGCATAATTACTCCAGAGTGAGCGGCTTTATTTTTGAATGCCAGTCATTTTATCAATTTTTTCCAACTCTGATAAGGGAGCACTTAACAATTGTCCCTGTTGCAATATTACCCCAAGTTCGCGCAATGAATTCGCCTGCTCTTCTGAGGTTATACCAGATGCAATGACATTAACTGAAAGTGCGGATGCAAATCCAATGATTGCTTTTATGATCAATCTGGTCTGTTCACTTTGCGCGACATCATCGATCATTGCAGCATTTAACTTGATATAATTTAGGTTAAACACTTTTAAAAACCGCAGCGAAAAAACACCTGATCCAAAATCATCAATTGCAATTTTAACACCAAGATATTTCAGCATATTAAAAGATTTTTCCAAAATGTCCATCGACGCAGTGGGTGTACATTCCTGCAGCTCAAGCATGATTGATGAAGGCGGAACCTTGTGCTCCTGAATAATTTGAGACAAGCGGACAATAAACTGAACATTTTCGAGTTGCTTGAGACGTACAGGAATTGCCAGCAATTGCGCTGATACACCAGAAGCAGACCATTGCTGAAACTTTCTGCATGCAATCGCAAGTACTCGCTCAGTGATTTTATTTAATTTGCGCTGCTTGTCAGCAAGATTAAATAACTCATCGCTTGTTACATTGGAAAATTCTGGATGTCCCCAGTGGATCAGCGTTTCCACACATACTATGGATCGCTGCTCAATATTCATAATCGGCTGATAAAATAATTTCAGCTCATCCAGAAATGCTTCGCTTGAGATACTATTATATAATGCAAGTTCGCGCTGACTGTCACTTCGCAAACCTTCCTGATAAAACTCATAGTGCTGCTTACCGTGCGATTTGGCCATCAGCATGGCATATTCAGCATTATGCATTAAAGCACCTGCCGTTAAACCGTCAGCCGGATAAAATGACACGCCAATACCGGTAGTAATGGAGATCGTATGACCTTCAATATAAAACGGCTCAGCCAATGTCTGAAGAATACGCTGAATAACAATCGCCGCCGTTTCCTGTCTGGCTAGCTGCGCCAGCATAATAACGAAAGTATCTTTTCCCTGCCGGGAAATGCTGTCTAGCTGTCGGATACAACCCTGCAGTCTTTCTCCCACTTCCAATAACAAACTGTTACCTAATTCGAAGCCTAATGCCGTATTAATCAATTTAAAGTGATCAATATCCACATACAGGATGCCCATCAGGAATTTATAACGCGCACATTCTTTAATGCCCTGAGTCACGCGGTCTTCAAAAATGTGCCAGCTCGGCAGTTTGGTAACGGGATCTTTAGTTTGATACTGGATCTTGGTTTGCAGTGTATTTACTTCATGATGCAATTTATCTTGTTCACTTATTTGAGCTGCTTTATATTTTTTGAATCGCATATAGGTGAAAAGATACAGGATAGCGAAGGTTAGACTGAGGAAGCTTAATAATCCAATGTGAATATACATCACAATAACCATCTCCATAAATAGAGATAACTAAGTAGAATTGATCCCCAGAATACCATATTTCCGGAATCTTTTGATAATCCCTATTAGGGCGTACCCTCAATTAACCTTCAAGTATATTTTCAGGCTTAACCTTCAAGACAAATTGCTTGAACGGCTCAAACTCTTTATCATCTGGAGGAACTGGTAGGGGTGAAGCTTTGAATACTGCAGCACGCGCCGAACCATCCAAAGCCTGATCGCCGCTGCTTTTGGTGATTGTAACATCCAGCACCTTTCCTTCTTTATCCAGTCGAATCATTAATTCGCTATATAGCTTTTTATTCGCCTGCGGCGGCACAACCCAGTTTTCACTGATTGCCTGGATAATCAGTGCAGTAAATTTATCAACAATACCTTGCGACTGCCGCGACAACTTCCCTTTCATTTTAATATTTTCATCCAGCAAATTTTGCCGCAATGAAAGTTCTGACTGTTCGCGTAATGTTTTCGCAAATTTTGCCTGCAAATCAGTTTTCTTTGG
>DATJFK010000023.1:0-17518 GCA_035495675.1 Gammaproteobacteria bacterium | reverse complement strand
AAAAGGAAAAACGCTGTCAGCCAGGGCATGACATAACTGGCGAATTGATAAAAGATTTTAGGTGAAGTCAGGCTAGTGAGTTTGTGCCACATTTGACCGGGCGCCTTATAATTTTTGTGGTCGAAATGCTATCAAATATGATGTAACGTGACAACCTCACCCGGCTTATATTTACTATCCAATTGCTAACTGGTCTTGATGTGTGCAATGGCAGAGTAACGATGCGGTGGGGGCTATACGCTAGTAAGCCGAATAAAGCGCAGGAGGCCGGAGGCCGACGAGCCATCGGCGACTAGCGTATAGCCCCCACCGCATCGTTACGGGAAAAGAATGACAGTACCTTGGAAAAGGTTGTTATAATGCCGCCACAATAATAGATTTGGGCACGAATCAACCACAATGAAATACATTGAACATGCTCGTGAAGGTCTGCGTAACCTCTATTTCTCCAAACTGAGAGCCGTATTGGCATTGCTGGGCGTGCTGGTGGGGACGGCATCTGTAGTGGCAATGGTGCTAGGCGGTCAGCTTGCGACTAACGAGGCACTGAAAGAATTCAAATCGCTGGGGACGGATTTACTGGCCGCATCCATCAATGCATCTTCTGATGAGAATCTGGCGGCGACTGGCAGACAGGAAAATTTATCACTGGACCAGGCGTTGAACCTGCAGCACGCTGATAATGGGATTCTTGATTCAGCGCCATATACCCAGATTTTTCACCCTATCATGTATCAAGGCCAACCAGTGAATGGAATGATACTTGGTGTGACACGCAGTTTTGCAGAAATCATTCAAATTAAAATGCAGCAGGGAAGATTTGTTTCTCTCGCGGATAAATATGAATTTTATTGCGTGATAGGGCACTCGCTATACGAAGAATTGAAAGGAATTTCATATAAAGATCCAATTGGACAACCGCTGCAAATTGGCAAACATATTTTTGTAATCATTGGCGTTGCTCAGTCCTGGCCGGAGAATAGTTTCGTCTATGCGAACATTGATACGACAGTATTAGTACCAATTATGGCATCGACACTTATAAGTAAATATTCAACGATCAATAATGTCATCATGCGCTTAAAGCCTGATGCAGATATTGCAAGAGTGGAAGAACATGTGACACGAGCAGTAGATGCTGCTATTAGGGGCAAGCAGGTTTCTTATCGCAGCGCGAAAGAATTAATCGAAAAAATGAAACGACAAAGCAATATTCTGACTGTGTTTCTCGGGTTAATCGGCAGTATTTCATTAATCGTCGGAGGCATCGGTGTCATGAACATCATGCTGGTTTCCGTTATTGAACGTAAAAGAGAAATAGGGATACGGCTTGCAGTGGGTGCAAAGCGCCGCGATATTGGTGCGTTGTTTTTAACTGAATCTGTGATGTTGTCACTAGTCGGCGGATTGATGGGAGTGGTGATAGGCATTTTGATTGCTTATATCATTTCATTCATTTGGAATTGGGAATTTACTTTATTTTTGCTTGCACCGCTGGCAGGTTTTTCAGTCTCTGCTGCAGTTGGCATATTCTTTGGATTTTATCCGGCATATATTGCTTCTAAACTTGATCCGATTGATGCATTGAGGTCGGAATAAATTAGATATTAAAAAGTTGCAGTTATAGTTACGGTATCAGTGTAACCACTTGTGCCGCTGTTTTGTCCCGCAGGAATGCGTCCATATAGTGTGACAGTTTGATTTGCCGATGAAGGAGCAACTAATGTAACAGTGTTAGTCGTATTCCAGATCGTAGTGCGGGCAGTCGTAGTGTATATCTGATAATTTATAAATTGAGTGCTGCCATCAAACATACGGCGCTGCGATCCTGATGCATATAATCCATTATTGAGGGACAGTGTTACACTGGTGTTTTTAGTGCAGCGCACTATTGCGGAACCACTTACATCTAACGGAGTTGGGCTTGTCGGATCATATGTGCCGAAAAACAAATTATTACCTGAACTGTTAAATTTACAATTGGTGGGCACGGTAGCGCTAATGTTAACATTAACCGAAGAAGTGCTAGCGAAAAGATTAATAGAAAGTAATAAAATGCCAAAACAAATCATTGCCATCATATATAATGACGACACACTAAATTGCGGGTTTGCTAATTGTATTCCCGCTTTATCATCTGTAATTCCACTCAATTTTTTCATTTTTTAATCTACATTTTAAGCTCTATTATCCTCATCAATTTATTCACTTATAAAAAAGGAAGAAGGGTTTCAATTCTTCTTCCTGTTTTCGATTTTACTTAACCAGCCTTTAGAATGTAGCGGTAACGGTAACACTGTCTGAATAAGCTTGTGCAGACACACTTTGTCCGGATGGTATAGTGCCATATATCGTTTCAGTGAAGTTAGATGAACTAGCCGCAGTATATGATACTGTACCGCCTACTGTGGAATCCCAAACGATGGTTCGACCCGAAGTTGTATACAACTGATACGTCAGGAACACAGAATTGTCCGTGCCGCCGATCATTCGACGATTCGGGCTGGAAAAGTTATTGCCATTATTTATTGTTAAGGCAGCTGTTACACCTTTAGTACATCGGATATCAAATGAACCTGATGCAAGCAAATCGGTTGAAAAGTTCACATCAATAGGGTCATAATTTCCGAACGCTACCGTAACAGGATTGGAAAGCTTACAGTTCGCGTTAACATTTGCAGAAACATTAACTGCTTGAGTTGTTGTGGCTGCAATGGCATTAGACATTATTCCAGACATAAATACAGCAGCTGTTGGAATTAATGCAACCCCTGCTATTACTGCCACAGACTTTATCGGGAACGTTTTTGTATTCATTTTTGCCATTACCTCAAATAATGATCAACAATTGAACTCATACATCAATTATTGCACATAAATCTGAGAATTCCACTTTTTGAACAGTTATTTTTAGGGGGGGCTAAGATTTTGATATATTTAATAAAAAGAAGAAATTTACATTATTTCAGAGCTTTATAAAACTTTTGGGGTAATTTCCAAACCAATCAATATTAGTGAAAAAACCCCAAAAGCGAAATTAAAATGTTGCAGTTACTGTCACAGTATCTGAGTAAGCCTGGGCGGACACATTTTGACCAGAAGGCACCGTACCATATATAGTTTCAGTCGTGTTATTAGAATTTGCTGCTGTATAAGAAACTGTGCCACCTACAGATGAATCCCAGACTGTTGTGCGTCCAGAAGTCGTATATAATTGATAATTCAGAAATATTGAGTTATTAGTGCCACCTATCATTCGACGATTCGGACTGGAAAAATTGTTACCATTATTAATGGTTAATGCTGCTGTTACACCTTTTGTGCAGCGAATGTCAAAAGAACCAGAGGCTAATAAATCAGTACTATAGTTAACATCTATGGGGTCATAGTTACCGAACGCTACTGCTACGGGATTGGAAAGTTTACAATTTGCATTAACATTAGCAGTGACGCTAATTGTTTGAGTTGCTGTTCCGGCAATGGCTGTCGAAACCAAGCCTGACATAAAAACTGCAGCTGTCGGTATCAGTGCGGCGCCGGCTAACATTGCTGCTGATCTAATATTGAGCATGCTTGTTTTCATTTATGCCATTACCTCGTATTTTGTTTAAATTTAAATCTCGTGTTTCAAGTATTGCACACGAATCTTGAATTTCAAGTTTTCCAAACAAATTTTTTATAAAAAACTACTTCATGTTCAAATAAGTATAGACTCCTCTCCCAGCGGAAGATTTAATCTTTATTATTCAATAAGTTAAATGGTAATTTAAGGAAAAACTAACTGTATAAAAACACTGAGAAATTCAGACTGTGATCAGGAATCAACTAATTACTAGAAAGACACAGTTACCGTAATGACATCAGTATATGTGCCGATCGGGATATCTTGCTGCGGCGGGATTTGCCCATAAACTGTTAAATTATCTGGTTTATCACTTCGCACAACAACCCCGCCTCCTGTGCCGTCTCCCCAAACTACCGAGTAAGTTGCATCGGTATAGAGATTATATTCCATTGTCTGAGTGCCAGTTGTGTTTTTCATTTTCCGTTGTGTGATTGGTCCGTATAAACCATTATTTAATGAAACTGTATATGGAGTCGTCCCTGGTGAGCAGCGTACTTGAATTGATCCAGTCGAAGTTAATGGACTACTTGAAAAAACATCATATGCGCCAAATGACAGCGTATTACTGGTAACACTACATTTTGCAGCAATAGTTGAAGTGTTTGAGGCAAATATAAAGGATGTAATTACTGTAAATTTTACGATTTTACGAAATGATTTATACATGTTTGTCACCTTGTAGTTTTGTCTTTATAGACACAGAAGTTGGTTGAATTGCAGCAGAAGATTTTGGAGTAGTGGCGGTTGATGCCGGATTGTTCGCAGTATCTTGCGATTTATTATCAGCAACGGCTGCAGGGGTTTCTGCTTTGCAAGTGATGATACCGATATCGGGTATTGGATTATCTTTTCTAGGTTTGGGCAACGTCACATTGAATACACACGCACCGCCACCCCACACAACATGCCCAGTAAATTGCTCAGGTAAATTTGTTACAAATACTTGTCCGTCACCGCCGGTTACGAAAGTATTTTCATTATCGACAATTGAGATATCTGATCCTTCAGGAACATAGCTTCCACTTTCTTGTTTTAAGGTGAAGACGGCGCTGCGAATTTCAGTAACTTTAAATTCAACAACTGCACCAGCGTTACGATAAGGTATGACGTAGTCTTCAAATTTATCGATTTGTGAATCAAGCGGTACTGAATTTGGGTCAATATTAACTTTTAGTTTCTGATAGGGGAGTAAATTGGGAACAAAAGCAAATCCGTTTTTGTCTGTTGTGCTGATTAATTGGTTTTCATAATAAATTCCGATATTTTCAAAATTAGGGATGTGCACATACCCGAAACTGGTCGTAATTGTTCGTGATAATTTAAAATTACGTGACATATAAAGAGCGGCACCTTGAACATCTAACGTATTGGTTGTTTGACCTTGTGAAGCGAGAGTGCGGAATACATATGTGCCGATATCATTTTGCAAACTGAGAGAGCCTGCATCTTGATTCACCGAGCCGCGTTGTGCGGAAAGGCTGTATCCATAGCCTGGTCCCACAGGTAACTGACGAATAATTTGCAGCGATTTATTTTGAGCTCCTTCTATGTTTGTATAGTTACCATTTAAGAACGTATTATCATCCATTGCATAAGTTAAATTGAGGAAATAAGATTTTTTCCCTGGGCCAGTGAGATAATTAATCATCGTGAAGCCAAGAGAAATTTGGTTAAATAAGCTGGTGCTAAATGATCCGGTTAAGTAGCTGACGGATGGCGAAGTGCGGTTCAACTGTTTTGTATAATTTACAGATATATTTGAATTCCAGAATGGATAAGACGCGAAAACTTGCCCGATAAATTTAGATGGGGGTAGACCTGGCTGAGCCCCGCTTTGAGTAAAGTGAGCTGTATTGTATTGTGAAGTCAAGCCAAAACTAAAGCCTTGTGTTTGGCGGATAAATCCAAGTTGTAATGTTGCGCCTTTACCTAACAAGTAACTTTGACTAAATGCCATCGATCCAGTCGCAAGACCGAGAGTTGAAAACACATGTGATAATGTGAAGCCGGCGGCTTGCTCATAACTTAGTAATTCACCATGTACTTGCAAGGTAGTTAAATTGGTAAGACCAATCGCATAAGTCGCAGCAGCCAGTGCCTGACTGTAATTATTGCTATAAATGCCAAGATCCTGTCTTATTAATCCAGCTTCGTAAGAGAAGTTTGTTAAACCTTTATCGAGAATAATTGTGCTAATGTAATAATTTGCATTTACGATTTGATCTCGTCCTAGAATATCTTTCGTAACAATTTTTACATTGCCATATCCATCTACCATGGGAATGTTTGTAATATCGTAAACGCCGGGCGCAACTTGCTGGGATTTAATCATGACATTATTTACGAACAAATCCATTGCAGTTGGAACAATTGCTGCTCCTCTGAATCCCGGAAGAGGAAAGGTGATGAATGTCGGCTGCGTTTTAAAGTTTGTGCCATATTGTATACCGCCAAAATTAATTGACCCGCTCCAGTTTGTTGCACGCGAAACGCTATCACCGAATGTTAGTGTGGTCATCTTTTCAGGGTCATCAATGAACCAGGTAGTCAGTAGTCGTACATAGGGTCGTGGTGAATGTTCAGTTGTATATGAGAAGGAAGTGGTGCCAACACCATATGGCCCGAACACATTTAATGTAAATAATGCACTTACATTATTACTCTTTGAAACATTCGTGCCGAAGAAATCATAATTTAAATATGCACCCCATGGTGGAAGAGGAGGATGTACAACTTGTGATGCACCCATATCAACAACATGGTATCGGAAATATTGCAGCGGTACCGATATTCTGAGAGCTAGATTTTCTATATCAATTTCATAAGTAATTTGAGGAAAATCTGATAAGGAAATAAATTCCTGATCGAGATATTTCATTTTCGGAGCTTTAGATGTATCAATATTCGCGCTTGTTAATGCAGTCGTTGGAATGTAAACCACACCAGCCTTATTTTTTAATACGAGATCAGATTGTTCTGATAATTCGCCATTAATGTATATATCATAATAATTTTCTTCATATTCTGATTTAGGTTGTATTTGTTGTGGCTCTACAATCGACACAGCAGGTTTTGGCGGCATTTCTGGACGTGGCATGTCGGACGCACGCCATGCGCACAGCAGCATGACAATTACTGCAAGCAGTAAATAAACTTTCTTCAATCTGGCCCATATGCTCATCATGAAGAAAACCTAAGTGTTATGGTAACGTAATTTTCGACCGAATCAGTTGCCCGTCTGTTGCCGCGACAATATTAAGATTCTTGCTTGCAACTTCAGTCATGTTAAATATGATATCAGCTGACTGTCCTGGAAATACATAAGTGCTACCAGGAAAATTACCGACAGTTTTGCCATCATCAGTGACAAGATCTGCAGATGCGATGTTTACGTGTACGTTTCCTGTATTAGAAGCTTTTACTTTGAATTTATTACCGCTTAAACCCTGACTTGACCAGTTAAGTTGATAAACGGGATTTGCAGGAGCGATAAAAATTGGTACCCCTAATCGTAAACGAATGCGAACACCTGTTTGCGTCAGTGGTTTTTCAGGTGTAATTTCCATTATAAATAATCGAAACATTTTCTCAGTAGCCAATGGCGTTGGTTGGCGCCAGCCCACGCGTAGTAATTGTGTTCTATTCGGAGGAATGCGCATGATTGGCGGTGACACAATAATATCTGATGTCGGCGTTAAATCATCTTTGCCGTCTTTAATTGTCCACGCATAGACTTGTGCCTGAACGTTTGTTGGTGTGTTATCCGGATTGGTAACTTTCAACGTATCGATTGAATTATTCTGAGAAAGATAAATGCGAACCTTATCCAGTTGATAACCTGCAAAGACAAATTGTGCGGTGAAGAGGTATAGTATTACACCATACAAAATTTCTTTGATTAGCAGAAACTTTTTCATAACGATATCCTTATCGGGTTAATCCTAAACACATGATTTAACTAAAATATCTTATGATAACATAATGCACTAATCTGGGGAAAATAATAAATAGCGGAATACTTTTCATTGAGTCTTCTTCATGTGCAAAGGTCATTCACGAAACGTGCAGAATAGATTAGGATATTTCATATCGGTAGAATTGTCGCCAAATAACCACGGAAGGATAAAAATGAATATAATCAAGGCATTGCATGGCCAGAGCGGATTTTCAATGCGGTGGGCTTCGATTGGAATTTTGCTGTATGCCTTCACTATTAAATCCCTGGCTGATGTTTCAAATATTTCAATGTCTGCAATTGTTGTTCCAAATTGTCAATTTTCCGGCGGCAATTCCACAATGAGTTTTGGGAGCTACGATCCAACTGACTCCAATGTATCTTCACCTTTGAATTCATCAGCTTCATTTATATTACGATGTAGTCAGGGCAGCGCTGCAGTTATAAGCTTGAGTGACGGATTAAATGCTGTAAATGGCACACGACGTTTGACAAGTGGGATAGATAACTACTTGAATTATAATTTATATAAAGATTCAGGACGCAGCATACAATGGAACATGACTAACACAATGCAATACACAGCTAATAGTTCAAAAGCGCAAACGTTTACTATTTATGGGCAAATACCAGCAGGGCAAGTTAATATCGGCGTCGGCAGTTATTCCGACACCGTTACTATTAACGTTACATTTTAACCGCGGCAATTTGATTTTCAGCGGGATTCAGATCGGTCAATTCGACATCTGCAAAAATCTTTTCCATCGTCCAATTTTTTCCAAAATTATCTTTAATTTTTGAATTTAAAATGGGATAGAAATTAAAATCATTTTCAGAAGTTCGATAAGGTAATTGACGCGTGAGCTCAAATAATCTGGTTAACACTGGTTTCCAGTCTGAAATCTCATATTGACAGAAGTATGCTTGTATATCATGAATAGTGCTGTTTTCGATTTCAGTACTATCATTCGGGTTGAGATGATCTAACAACGTACTACCGATGTTATAGAGCGCACTCACTCCTTCGCTAAACAATTTAAAGGCAGACGATAACATGCCTGAATTTTCCGAATTATCATTATTCTTTTTGGATTTAGTGAGCTGGATTTCTGCTTTTTTCAATAAGCCAAAGTAACGGTCGCAGGCGTCAATGACACTTTTTCGCAGCATTTCAACACGTACATCTTTGTTTGGCAGCATAATTGGCTCATGAGATTCTTGATCGAATCGCAAATGCAATCCTTCAATGGTGTATGCATCCAGAACGAATTTTTTTGGATATTTTGGATCGCAGGTAGTCATGAAAAAGCCGTTATGTTTTTGAAACATACTAAAATAAGGATGGCCTTTGTAACTGCAGCGTTTTTGCAAATCACCTCCGCCTCCGCCTGACGTTACCTGACGTAAAATTGGCTGGCCGCCGGGATTTAAGCAGTTGTTCATATAACTTAAGGAATGCTCATGAGCAACAAACACAAGGTCAGGGAAAACTTTTTGTAACAGAAATCCTGATGCGATTAAATCATTGTAAGATTCCGTCTCAACAAAATTTGGTATAAGCGATTTGAATGCGGCATTCAATGCATTGATCTGCTCCTGACTGATGTAGTGCTTGGCATCAAATCCTTTTGGAAATGCACGTTTACCCGACACAAACAACGGATGATGCTGAGCGATGAAAACTTGCCTGCCAGCTTTGATGGCTGCATCGTATTCTTTTTTGAACCAGTAAGCTTGATTGATACGGCCGTTTTTATTCAAGCCATTATCAGCGTAATTCGATAATATCTCGAGTAGATACTCACTGGAAAATTTTTCACATTGATCCATTCTCGCGAGCAATTCTATCGGACTCAATCTGGACACTAATTCAAGCAGCTGCTTTTTGCTTGATTTAAGTAAAAATTCAAATGTATCTGTTTTGGGTAATATCTCAATCAGCTCTTGGATGGAGAGTAATTCAAGCAGATTTTTCTTAACGAATAATTCAAGCAGATCTTTTTTAGTATGACTTGTTTTGGATAATAATGAGCGTAGTTCTACCTTGGATAATAACTCAAGCATCTCAACCAGATAATTATTAGAATCCAGCAAAAATATCTGGGTTTCGCCGGCAATGATGGAATAAAAATAATAAGGCATATTCCAATGCGATAGCATGGGAGGAGTTAATGCAGATTTATTAAACGTAGTAATCTTGTTTGCGGTATTAGATATAAATGTATGAGCAGCCTGATTTACTGCAGTGTCATATCCTTTGCCGAATTGGCCTAGCCACGCTTTTGAATGATAATTGAAATCATGATTGCCCAATAAAATAAAACAGGGGAGATTATTAATTCCAGTGAATTTCGGGTCATTGTATACCGCATGAAAACATTCATTGAAGGCTTCAGCAAAAGGACTGCCAACACCATAGTCATAAATGTTATCGCCAAGAAATAAAATGAAAGAAGGTCCGGGTTCCCCGTTATTTTTCAGATCTTGCGCGATTTTGTGCATCAGTGCTGCGGTTTCTTTTTGCGTTTTGCCGCCATTGCCATGGCAGCCAATCACAAAAAATCTGACGGGTTCAGTATTGATGCCATTTAATTTATAAACATGCGGGCCGACAGTTTCCACTGCGTCGCGAGCTTTTTCAGCTAAAATGTCCAATTCAGAATTGATTGATGCCGGCGTTGCGGGTGAAGGTGTGGTGGTTTTGGTTCTGGTATCCATTCGATCCATTCCGTTTTGAGTAATTAATGCAAAGTATTAAGCAATAATTTTATAGTGTCATGTTTGGATATGACGGCAAGTCACCAACACTTACAATTTTAAGTGAATTAGTACGGCCGTGCACCCCTATCAAGTCACCTTTTGTGATAATGACAAGATTTCCGTTTTTTAAAATTTCTCTTTTTTGCAGTTCAAAAACAGCAGATTGATTCAAAATTCTTCGGTCAATGTGTGTCGCATCAAATGGGATGGGATACACGCCGCGGTATAATGTCATACGCCGTAGAGTTGCATCGTACCGGCTTAATCCATAAATCGGAATACTAGAATTAACACGAGACATTAAAAGGGGTGTGGTGCCAGATTCAGTCAGGGCGATGATGGCTTTGATATCCAGATGATTCGCGGTGTACATTGTTGCCATTGCAATCGCTTCGTCAACATATTTCATAGGACGATCTTTATTCGTGCGCTTTAATATTGTTGCGCTATGTTTTTCAGCGCTTAAACAAATTCGGTCCATTGCGGAAACAGCTTTGTCAGGATATTGTCCTACAGCTGTTTCACCTGAAAGCATGACTGCGTCAGTACCATCAAGTACTGCATTTGCCACATCAGAAACTTCAGCACGAGTTGGAATAGTATTCTGAATCATTGATTCCAGCATCTGCGTGGCCGTGATCACGGGTTTATTCCAGATGCGTGACATCTTGATAATTTTTTTCTGTATTGCGGGTAATTCTGCATCACCAACTTCAACGCCTAAATCACCGCGTGCAACCATCACAGCATCAGATGCCTGAATGATTCCGTCAAGATTTTGAATTGCTTCGGCGCGTTCGATTTTGGCGATGATACCTTGATTGCCGCCAGCAGCTTTTAGTAATTTACGTGCTTCATGAATATCATCTGCCTGGCGTGGAAATGATACTGCAAGATAATCAGCGCCCAAACGCACAGCTTCCAGAATATGCTGCTTATCTTTATCTGTCAGAGCTGCTGCAGACAAGCCGCCGCCCAGACGATTAATTCCTTTGTTGTTTGATAATTCGCCGCCAACGATTACTTTGCAGTGAATTTTGGTTTTGTCGCAGCTTTCAACGTGAAAAACCAGGCGGCCGTCATCCAGCAGCAATGTATCTCCGGGATGAACATCATTCGGAAGATTTTTATAACCTAGTGAAACACTTTCTTCAGTACCTTCATTATCATCTAGCGCTGCATCCAGTGTAAAATGCTGCCCTTCTTTCAGCGTAATCTTTTTATTTTTAAAACGCCCGATACGTATTTTAGGACCTTGCAAATCGACTAGAATAGCTACAGTAATCGCATGTTTTGCGGCAATCGTACGCACTTTTGTGATGCGTTCTTCATGCAGACTGAGATCACCGTGAGAGAAATTTGCGCGGAAAACGACTGCGCCTGCGAGTATAACGCGTTCAAGCATTGCGGGGTCGTCTAGTGACGGCCCCAGTGTGACAACGATTTTTGTGCGGCGTAAGTGATTCATGCAACCTTTTCATTTTTTGCCGTCCGCTCTTCAAGAGCAGTGATGACGGGTAATGGTTTGCCTTCTAATACGGTCAGAAATGCTCCGCCACCGGTTGAGATATAATCAATCTTGTTGGCGATGTGATACTTTTCTATTGCAGCCAGTGTATCACCGCCTCCTGCAACTTTGAATGCCTTACTCTCAGAAATTGCCTTGGCCAAAGCATGCGTACCCTTTCCGAACTCATCAATTTCAAATGCGCCGACCGGGCCATTCCATAAAATGGTTTTAGCTTTTTTGATAATTGCAGTAAACATCTTGATGGTGTCGGGACCGATATCAAAGATTTTTTCATTATCATCAATCTGTGATACCAGACGTACGTTCGCTTCTGCATTTTCATTTAATCGTTCAGCAACGACAACATCAATTGGAAGAGGGATTTCAGCATTACGTTTTTTCGCTTCCTGTGTCAGACGTTCTGCTTCATCAATCAAATCTGGTTCATGCAATGATCTGCCGACGGTGTAACCTTCAGCAGCAAGAAAAGTATTGGCAATGCCGCCGCCGATAATCAAGGCATCGACTTTCTTCACCAGTGATTCCAACAATTCGAGTTTGGTTGATACTTTAGAGCCGCCGATAATGGCAACAACTGGATGAGCGGGTTTTTCCATAATTTTGCTGATTGCATCCAGCTCTTCCAATAATAATGGTCCTGCGCAAGCTTCTTTGGCATATTTAATGATGCCGTACGTTGAAGATTCCATTCTGTGTGAAGTAGCAAATGCATCCATGACATACACATCGCAAAGCGAGGCCATTTTTTTGGAGAGATCAACGTTGTTAGCTGTTTCACCGTGATTGTAGCGGACATTTTCCAGCAGGACGACTGAGGAATCACTCATGTTGATGCCGTCTAACCAGTTGGAGATGAGCGGAACTTCCATTTTAAGCATTTCTGAAAGTGCACGTGCCACAGGAGCAAGGCTGAAGTTTTCATTGCTGCCGCCTTCAGATGGTCTGCCAAGGTGCGACATCAACATGACTTTTGCGCCAGCCTTGAGTGCTTGCTTGATAGTCGGCAGAGCTGCACGAATACGCAGATCACTGGTGATTTCACCGTTCTTTAACGGCACATTGAAATCTTCCCGGATCAGTACTCGTTTGCCTTTCAGATCAAGATCAGACATCTTTGGAATACGCATTCAGAATGCTCCTTTAATAAACAAATGATGATGCTGAATTTATTGCATAACTTAAAGAAAAACAATAGGGTTGTAGAATCTTTAGCGGTTGGTGTCTTTAGAGAGGAGATATATGCGCAAATTTATCCGAGATTTCTTACAATTAGAATCGGCAAGCGGTATCGTTTTGCTGGCAGCGGCTCTTTGCGGGTTGCTTTTGGCAAACACTCCCCTCGTATATCTGTATGAAAGTTTTAAAAGTTCATGGTTATTCCTCATCAATGAAGGATTGATGGCGGTATTTTTTCTGCTGGTAGGTCTCGAGCTGAAGCGCGGCTTCATTGAGGATAAATTTTCCAGGGCATCTGATGTCTTGTTGCCGCTTGCTGCGGCTGCTGGAGGCATGATCCTTCCTGCGGCCATTTACTCAATTTGTAATTATAACAACCCAGATACGATTATCGGCTGGGCAACACCAGTTGCTACTGACATCGCATTTGCGATCGGGATCTTGTCTCTGGTGGGCAACAAAGTGCCCAAAGAATTACGGTTATTTCTGCTATCGATCGCAATTTATGATGATATCGGCGCTATTCTGATCATCGCGTTTTTTTATTCAAAAGATTTGTCGCTGATATATCTCTTCTGTTCAGGATTGATTATTCTGGCACTTCTTTTTTTAAATGCGTTTAAAATCCGTTACTTGTGCCTGTATCTGATCGGCGGTTTTCTATTATGGCTCACTTTCCTGAAAGGAGGCATTCACCCAACTATCGCTGGTGTGGTGACGGCTTTCCTGATCCCGGAAATTCCTTATGAAGGAGTAACGCCGGTTCATTATCTAGAATCAAGACTGCATCCCTGGGTGGCTTATCTCATCATGCCGTTGTTCGCATTCGCAAATACCGGGCTTTCGCTCGCAGACATCAGCATGCAGACGCTGCTGAACACGGTCACAATTGGTATCGTGCTGGGGCTGTTTATTGGCAAGCAATTGGGGGTGGCGGGAATTACCTGGCTCAGTATGAAGACGACCCGATGGGCAAAAATGCCGGCAGCGGTTAGCTGGGGTGAGTTATATGGTGTTGCTTTGCTGTGCGGGATAGGTTTTACTATGAGTTTATTTCTTGGTACGCTTTCTTTCCAAGGTCAAACCAATTACATCAATGAGGTCAGGCTCGGGGTCATAATCGGATCATTTTTATCAGGTGCAGCAGGTGCAATCGTTTTGGCGGCAGCCTTAAATAAAAGACAAAAATCTCGGGTCAATTAACCCTTAATTAATATTTGTTAGGAAACGCATTTTGGGACTTTATAAATCATTTGATCAAACCAGATTGCAGCGTCGTTCATTGGGCTGGCTGGTACATATGTTTACGGCAAGCGGCGCTTGTATTGGCGTATTATCATTGCTTGCGATTTATGAAGGCAGAAATTTAACAGCGCTCTGGCTAATGTGTGCAGCTATTCTGATTGACTCGGTTGACGGTATGTTTGCCCGCGCAGTGAAAATTAAAGATGTTGTTCCGGAAATAGACGGTGCGCTTCTCGATAACATCGTCGATTTTGTCAATTACACTATCGTTCCAAGTTTCTTTCTTTTGGTCGCGACTAACATGCTGCCTATATATGGCAGGATTGTGACGGTCATTGCGATTATTTTTGCATCGGCTTATCAATTTACGCAATATGATGCAAAAACTGCAGATCATTTTTTCAAGGGATTTCCCAGTTACTGGAATATCGCAGTGATGTATCTTTTCTTCTGGCAAATGTCACCATTTGCCAACATGATCATTCTGCTGGTGTTAGTGCTGCTAAGCTTTGTACCGATTAAGTATGTTTATCCTTCACGTTTAGATTATCTGACGCATAACCGCTACATGCGTTATGGGATGTTATTCAGTACTATCATTTGGGGAGCTGCGACTGCCGGATTATTGTGGTTATATCCGCGTACCAGCTATTTTCTTGTCGGTGTATCCATCGTTTATGTCGGCATATATATTGCTGTCAGTTTATATCGCACGTGTGTGCCGCTGAATCCACAGCTGGCTCTGGTGGAAGAATGACTCCGCGCCGAGTACTGGTGACAGGCGGAGCAGGTTTTATTGGATCTCATAGTGTTGATTACTTGCTTGCACAAGGCGTAAAAGTAACAGTGCTTGATAATTTGTTTTCCGGTAAGGAAAGCAATCTTGATGTGAGTAACCCTCATCTGGAATTTATCGAAGGCGATGTTCTTGAATATCCATTACTTGTCGATTTACTGCAAAATTGTGATGCGGTTTTACATCTTGCTGCGATAGCATCTGTTCAAGAATCCATTAACAATCCTGTTTATTCATTCTCCGTCAATTCGCAGGGATTTCTTCACATGCTGCAGGCAGTGAAAGAAACTGGCAGGCAGATACGTATTGTTTATGCTTCCAGTGCAGCCGTATATGGTAATTCAAAGGAACTTCCCTGTCGTGAAAATCAATCCTGTCATCCGCTCTCGCCATATGCTTTGCAGAAATTGAATTGCGAACAATATGCTGAGATGTATGACATGCTTCATGGTGTCAAAAGTCTGGGTCTGCGATATTTCAACGTTTACGGTAACAGGCAAGATCCGCATTCACCATACTCTGGTGTCATCAGCCGGTTTCTAGAGTTATACAAAAAGAAAGAAGAGTTGATTGTTTACGGTGATGGTATGCAGTCTCGTGATTTTATTCATGTATCGGATATTGTGCGCGCTAACTGGCTGGCACTTTGCAGCAGTGAAACTGGCGTGATGAATATTGCAACAGGCAAACCTGAAACAATTAATCAATTGATTGACTATATCGCAGCCGCCGGCGGTAGAGAGGCTTGGCGCGGAATTGAAGCGGCGCGCCCGGGCGATATCATAGAATCATATGCAGACACACATCTGGCAGCTGAAGGGCTTGGTTTTAAGGCAGAAATCAGCTTGAAAGAAGGGATTAAAAACCTCGTCATCCCCGCGAAAGCGGGGACCTCCTGATGCATCCGTGCAGATATAAAAGGAGATTCCCGCTTTCGCGGGAATGACGAATAATATATCATTCCGAAATTCTTAACTCCGGAGAATAATAATGACAAATATGGCAGATCAGGCTTGTACCAAGCGCCGGTTAGAAATTACTTCCCGTGATTTACCTTTATCTTGTCCGCCGCGTGATGACCGGGTGTGGGATGCGCATCCCCGTGTATATCTGCCAATTGAAGAAACGGGTCACGCAGTTTGCCCGTATTGTGAAACTGAATATGTACTGAAAGACTTTGCACACGAGAAATAATGAGTTCACAACAAAAGAAAATCTTAATCGTTGGTCCTTCCTGGGTGGGGGACATGGTGATGGCTCAGGGCCTTTTTAAATTGATAAAGGCGAATCATCCTGACGTCATTCTGGATGTGCTTGCGCCGGCGTGGACGTTTTCAGTATTAGGTGCAATGCCGGAAATTTCGACTGCGATTGAAATGCCTATCGGTCATGGCGAGTTAAAGCTGCTTGAGCGATTCCGTATTGGGCGCAAACTACGCAGCACGCAATACGATCAGGCAATCGTCCTGCCAAACTCATTTAAATCAGCACTGATACCGTTTTTTGCCGACATTCCATTGCGTACCGGCTGGCTCGGCGAAGCTCGATACTTATTATTAAATGATTACCGCAAACTGGATAAAACACGTTATCCATTGATGATTGAGCAGTATCTCGCTTTGGGATTACCTAAAGATGCAGCACTGCCGAAGCCATATCCCTATCCTGCATTTTACGTTTCAAAAGAAGCACAAGATGCTGCACTCGCAAAATATCAACCGCGCCAGAGTGGCGACAAAATACTTGCGCTTGGTGCGGGTGCTGAATTTGGTCCTTCCAAACGCTGGCCGCTGGAATATTTTGCGGAACTGGCCAATCGCAAGCTGGAAGAAGGTTATGATGTATGGTTGTTTGGTTCGCCAAAAGACCGTCCGATAACAGATAAAATTATGGAGCTCACGAATCAGCGCTGCGAAAACCTGGCGGGACGTTTGCAATTGTCCGAAACGATTGCGCTGCTCTCTCTGGTTTCTGGCGCAGTCACGAATGATTCTGGTTTGATGCATATGGCTGCGGCACTCAAAAAACCATTGATTGCTGTTTATGGATCAACGAGTCCGCGCTTCACGCCGCCTTTGTCGGAACAAGCTGTAATCTTGCAATTGAATCTTGATTGTCAGCCGTGTTTTGAACGCGATTGTCCGCTCAAACATCATCGTTGCATGCGCGATATCACACCGGAGCATGTGGCTGATGCGATGAATACGTGGAGCCAATAACCATGCGCGTACTTCTCATTAAAACATCATCCATGGGTGATTTGATTCACACACTGCCTGCGTTAACTGATGCAGGAAAAGCAATTCCAGGAATTCGTTTTGACTGGATGTCGGAAGATAGTTTTTCAGAAATTCCACAGTGGCATCCGCTCGTTGACCGCGTCATTCCTGTTGCATTACGCCGCTGGCGCAAGGCCTGGTTTTCAAAAGA
>DATJFK010000022.1:0-60253 GCA_035495675.1 Gammaproteobacteria bacterium | reverse complement strand
CGACCATCAACCAGCGAGGAGGTCGACACTTTGAAAGACGATTTCAAAGACGAAGTTTCTGTGGATGAAATAGATGATCTCGATGAAAATGAGATGGATGCGGTCACGCCGAAAAATAAAAAGAAAACGAAAGTGAAAAGTAAAAGTAAAAAGAAATCAGCAGATGACCGTAATAGCAAAGATACACCCGTGATAACAAGACCAAACGACGAGAAATTTTCTAATGATCCCACTCATTTATATCTTAAAGAAATTGGTTTTTCTCCTTTATTAAGCGCAGAAGAGGAAGTTAAATATGGACGCCTGGTATTAAAAGGTGATCAAGATGCGCGCCGTAAAATGATTGAGAGCAACTTGCGATTGGTCGTGAAAATCGCACGACGCTATTACAATCGCGGCATGGAGTTTTCAGATTTAATAGAAGAGGGAAATCTCGGATTGCTGCGTGCAGTTGAAAAATATGATCCGGAACGTGGGTTCCGTTTTTCAACTTATGCAACGTGGTGGATACGTCAAACAATTGAACGCGCCATCATGAATCAAACCCGTACAATCAGACTGCCAATACATGTATTACGTGAATTAAATTTATGTTTATCAACTGCTCGCAAATTAATGGTAGAACAAGAACGCGAACCCACAGTTGGCGAAATTGCTGAAGCGCTTGATAAGTCCATTGATGATGTGAAAAGAATGATGGAATTAAATGAGCGCGTTGTCTCGCTGGATATTCAGGTGGGCAGTGATAATGCACAAGGTAAACCATTGGTTGAAGCAATACCTGATAAGAGTAATGTCAATCCGGAAGATGTCATCGAAAATGAAAGGCTGCATGAGTCACTGGAAACATGTCTGGATGAATTGCCACCGAAACAGCGTGAAGTTTTATGCCGTCGCTTTGGGCTTTCCGGCTATGAACGACAGACACTGGAAGAAGTAGGCGCGGCAGTTGGTTTGACACGTGAACGTGTGCGTCAAATTCAAATGAGTGCGCTTAAAACACTGCGCGATATCATGCGTAAGTATGGTTTGGAATGGGGCGGTTGATGTCCCCACTCTTTAATGTGTTACGCAATTTCAAATGTAGTTGTCAGTTTCTTTTCTACCGGTAAATTTTTCAATTTAACGTATTCAGGCAATCCATTTTTGTATGGAGGATAATCCTCGCCTTGAATCAGCGGTGATAGATATTCGCGGCATTTGTCAGTAATACCAAGGCCATCGGGTGTGATGTAATCACGCGGCATTTTAACTTCTACGTTTGCGACTTTTTCAAGATCTGCTTCGCCGACTGACCATTTATACGGGCTGTTGCTGTTTCTAACAATAATCGGCATCACTGCATTTTTACCCGCAAGTGCGAACTCCACAGCTGCTTTACCCATTGCGTAAGCTTGTTCGACATCGGTTTTGGATGAGATGTGGCGAGCAGAACGCTGCAGGTAATCAGCCAGTGCCCAATGATACTTATATCCTAGATTTTCCTTAATGGTTTTAGCGATTACTGGAGCAACGCCACCTAATTGTTTATGTCCAAAGGCATCTACCAGCCCGGATTCAGAAATAAATGTGCCATCGGGATTTTTAACCCCTTCAGACACAACGATAGAGCAGTGATCATATTTTTCGACGCATTCCTTGACGCGTTTCAGGAAAGCTTCTGTGTTTAATGGTATTTCAGGAAATAAAATAATATGTGGTGAGTCACCTTCTTTTTCAGCGGCAAGACCGCCTGCGGCGGCAATCCATCCGGCATGGCGTCCCATGACTTCAAGGATAAAAACCTTGGTTGAAGTTAGCGCCATAGATGCAACATCCATACCAGCCTCACGGATGGAAACAGCTACATATTTGGCAACAGATCCAAAGCCGGGAGAGTTGTCAGTAAACGGCAAGTCATTATCAATTGTTTTAGGAATGCCAATACACGTGATTGGATAACCTAATTCTTTACTGATTTGAGAAACTTTGTGCGCCGTATCCTGGGAGTCGCCGCCGCCGTTATAAAAGAAATAACGGATATTATGAGCAGTAAACACTTCTACCAGCCGCTCATATTGTTTACGGTGTTTCTCGATAGAACCTAACTTGTGACGACAAGATCCAAATGCGCCGGCAGGTGTATGACGCAATGCGGCGATATCAGCATCTGATTCTAGAGATGTATCAATTAAATCTTCCGTCAAAGCGCCAATGATGCCATTGCGTGCGGCGAAAACCTTGCCGATTTTATCCTGATGTTGCCTAGCGGTTTGAATTAGGCCGCAGGCGGTAGCGTTGATCACAGAAGTGACGCCGCCGGATTGTGCGTACAAGGCGTTAAATTTTTCCATGGAATTTGTCCCGTTAAATATATGAAATTGGGACCAAAATATATTGATTTGTGTGATTTTTCAAGAGACGAAAAAAAACCGTATTGAATGGGAGGATTCAATACGGTTCATTCACTTTCTCGAGGAGATACTATCTTGGTCGATCTTATTATTATAGTTGCTTCAACTGGTTAATATTTTTAATTTCAGCATATTGCTCAATGTTCTTGAAGAACAGGGAGCGCTGTAACTCAGAAATCTGCTGTGCACTGGCAAGAATAAAGCTTGAACCCAGCTTGTTAGCAAGACGTAAAACTTCAGTTCGGATTTTGCCGGAAATCAGCCATTGGTCTTTTTTTGCAATACCAAGGAGTTTGCCGACTTCATTGAGGGAATTCTTGGCTTCATCATAATATTTTTCAATCAACATACCCATGGATGGGATGTTGAAATAACATGTTGGCAGACGTGGAATCACATGGACAAGACTTAATTTAATATCCATATCTGGAGCAAATTCTGCACTAAATGCCTTGCGAATTTGCATCACTTCTTCATCCGTGATGGCGTTGGTAACGATCAAAACTTGTTTGCTCTTATCCATGGCTGCTTCTCCTAAGCACAATCTCTTAATCCAACTCTTCAAAAATATCGATGAGGGATTACAATCATCTCATTATCCAATACGGATAAAAATTGGGAGAATGCCATAGAAATTTACTTGAATGCCCCTACCGAAGTAGGGGAAAACACCATCAGGAAAGTACTAATTTGATCAAGGAAGAGTCGTTATATGTCTTTCTGTTTTATTCTTCCTCAACCGCTTCCTCTTCAATGGTATTGGTCAGCACTAATTTCACTAATTCCGGAACCGATTTCACGCCCATTTTTTTCATCACTGAGGCGCGGTGAGCTTCTACTGTTTTCAGAGAAATATTTAATTCCGCCGAAACTACTTTATTAGGTTTGCCCGCAACGATACCCTGCAGAACCTGAATTTCGCGTGGAGATAGTAGTGCGAATTTGGCACGTGCTTGCGCGCATTCCTGTCGTTTTTCGCGGTTTGCCTTGTCAATGCGCAGTGCTTTATTGATGCTTTCAAGTAGTACCTGATCATTAAATGGCTTGGTGAGAAAATCGATTGCACCGGCTTTCATGACGCGCACAGCGAGTGGCACATCACCGTGGCCGCTGATGAATATAATAGGCAGCGTTGGCAAGCCTTGCTCATTCAGCCTTGACTGCAACTCAGGTCCGCTCATGCCCGGCATGCGCACGTCCAGCAACAGACAGCCGTGCTGCTGTGGGTCATATTGATCCAGAAAGTCTTGAGCACGAACATAGGTTTTTACCACGAGACCGATTGATTCGATGATCCAGGACAGTGATTCTACCATCGCTTGATCGTCATCAATGATATATACAATTGGGTCTAAAATTGACATTTAGTATCGCTCCTTATATCGCCATCGGTAATGTGAACCTTATCCAGCCGTTTGAACTCTGTGACTTCGGGTTAATGGTAAAGTGACCACCATGTGCTTCAACAATAGATCGGCAGATCGCAAGACCCATGCCGCGTCCGTGGGCTTTGGTAGTGAAAAACGGCATGAAGACTTTACTCTCCAGGTCTCTTGTAAAACCTGGTCCAGTATCACTGAATGTCAATTCGATACTGTCATTATTTGAAGATGTTTTGGTTTCTATGAATATGCGCTTTTCCTTGGCGCGCATTTCCTGCATCGCTTCAATCGCATTTTGAATCAGATTTAAAACGACTTGTTGTATCTGGATTTTGTCGATAAATATAAAAGGAAGATTTTTATCAAAATCGAATTCGATTTTGGTAGTGGAGGTAGTCAGTTCGTGTTTCATTAACGCAGCTGTATCGCGAATGATGTTGTTAATTTTGCAAGGTGTTTTGACCAGCTGTCCCTTACAAAAGAAGTTTTTGAGGCGCTGTATAATTTCACCCGCACGTTCTGCCTGTGCGACAGCTTTTTCCATAACGCCGCGTAACTGATCGCGATCGTGATCATCATTTTCAAGATGGCGCACGCAGCCTCGGGTATAATTCACAATAGCGGCAAGCGGTTGGCTGATTTCATGTGCCATACCGGATGCCATTTCTTCCATGGTGCTTAAACGGAAAACGTGTGCAAGCTGTTGACCGCGCAATCGAGCTTTTTTATCCAGAATACGATCGGTTACATCGCGCGATGCTAACTGAATTTCATTGATGTGGCGCTTGTTTTCATCCGCTATAAGTCGAATATTGCTTTCAAACCAGCGGAACTCGCCGCCTTTGCGTTTAACGCGGTATACAATAGTTTTATTCAGATGGATATCGCGTCGACGTGTAAAAGCTTTTTTAATTTTTACGTGATCGTCATGATGAATAATTTTATAAATATTAGTGCCCGCTAAATCTTCTGGCGCATAACCCAATGAAGCCATGCTGGCAGGTGACACATATAAATATGTTCCGTCAGGGGTATGACGCGAAATGACGTCAGTAGCGTTTTCAACTAAAAGATGAAAACTTAATTCGCTTTCGCGCAGCTTTCTGTCAGATTGTTCCAGCTGAGCTGCCATTTCTACCAGCATCATATTTGAGCTGGTTAATGCTGCATATGTATCCTGAATCTGCTGAGTTAATTTTTCATTAGCTGTTTGTAATTCTTCTTCGGTATTTTTATATGGTGTGATGTTGTGGTGAATGAGAAGTGTTAGAATTTTGTTTTCATCATTGGGTGGGAGAGGGCATAGTGTAGTTTTGCAGTAACCTTTAATCCCATTTTTACGAATGAAGATTGTATCTTCCGTCCATTTTTTTTGGTTATAAACTATTTCCTGAATTAATTTCGGGAAAGGATAATTGCGGTCATAAATAAGATTAATCGAGCGCCCCAGCACTTCTTTTTTGGTGTAACCAAAAAGTGTAGCAGAGCCGCTGTTCCAATTTACAATACGCCCGGCCTTATCAATGAGAGCCGCGCTATCGCTGATCGTGTCAAATAGTCCCTGACTTTCCATCCTGCCAATTCCTTTGCGGGATTTAGTAAATTCAATAATAATAACACAATCTATAATTATCATACATTTGAGGTTAATAATGAAGATTCATATTTTGGGTGTGTGCGGCACGTTTATGAGTGGAATTGCAGTGCTGGCAAAACAACATGGACATCAGGTGACCGGCTCAGACATGAATGTCTATCCTCCAATGAGCATTCAACTCGAGCGCCAAGGTATTGAATTAATGGAAGGATATTCTCCAGACCACATTGCATCTGATGTTGATTGCGTGATTGTGGGGAATGTCATTCGCCGTGGAAATCCTGCGATGGAATACGTTCTTGATAAAGGTATTCCATATTTATCGGGACCGGAGTGGCTGGCGAAAAATATATTGCAAGACCGATGGGTGCTTGCTGTTTCCGGCACACACGGCAAAACGACCACTACAAGTCTGCTGGCATGGATATTGCAGCACGCCGGTCTTGAGCCGGGATTTCTGGTTGGAGGGGTGCCTGAAAACTTTGGAGTGTCAGCAAGAATCGGTAAAAATCCATATTTTGTTATCGAGGCGGATGAATATGACAGCGCGTTTTTCGATAAAAGATCGAAATTCATACATTATCATCCCAAAACATTAATCCTGAATAACCTTGAATTTGATCACGCGGATATTTTTGCCGATCTGGAAGCAATCAAGCTGCAATTTCAATATTTACTGCGAACTGTGCCCGGCAATGGTCTGGTGGTTCATCATGCGCCTGATGAAAACATCAAAGATGTATTAAGCCGCGGTTGCTGGACTCCAGTGACTGCTTTTGGCAGTAAAAATAGTTCCTGGCGGGCAGAATTGATCAAGCCGGATGGAAGCGCATTCAGTCTGATTCATGAAGGCAAAAAAATTGGCGAAGTACACTGGCAGCTGCTGGGTAACCATAATGTGGATAATGCGCTGGCGGCGATCGCTGCTGCAAATCATGCTGGTGTTGCTCCCGAAACAGCTGCTGCGGCATTGGCTTTATTTAAAAATGTCAAACGCCGCCTGGAAGTGAAAGGTGAGGTAAAAAATATCGTTATTTACGATGATTTCGCACATCATCCGACAGCGATCGCGACCACGCTATCCGGGTTGCGTGCGAAAATTGGCAAGGCACGGTTAATCGCCGTTCTGGAATTTGGTTCCTATACAATGCGTTCAGGTGTGCATAAAGAAAAAATTCAAGAAGCGTTAAATGACGCGGATATGATTATATGTAAAGCCCCGGAGCAGGATTGGGGTTTGAAAAATCTTTTGTCCGGATTCAGGCAGCCAACAGCATTATTCCAGGATGTTGATAAACTGGTTCAACAGCTTGCGCCATCGCTCAAGTCAGGCGATCATGTGGTTATCATGAGTAATTCCGGATTTGGCGGCATCCATGACAAGCTCTTGGCAACATTAGAAAATAGTTGAGGAATCGTATGGAACACGATGATGGGCAACAAAAAATAAGATTTTCAAGTGCAGCGGCTAAACTTGGATTGCTATCATATGTTATTCTGGTGGTCTTGATCGCAATCATTTTCTTACTAGGGTAGTGTGTAGAAATGTCGAAAAAGAATTTGAAAATATTCGTGACATCGAGACCCTCATATGTGTTTGAGCAGTCTGATCCTATCAACATGAAATTCGTCTGGTCGTACGAAATTACGATTGATAATCAGACGAATGATATTGTGCAGCTTCTCAGTCGTCACTGGAGAATTACAGATACAACCGGCAAAGTAGAAGAGGTTCGCGGCGCAGGTGTGATTGGATTGCAGCCTATTATCAAACCAGGTCGACGCTTTATTTACACCAGCTTTTGTCAGTTAGCTACACCGCAGGGAACCATGGAAGGCACATATGAAATGCAAAATCTTGACGAAGAGCATTTCGAAGTGCCTGTTCCAAAATTCATTTTGAGTGCGCCATCATCCATCACAAGAGCCTTTAGTTCAAAACTCCATTAGGCCATTAGGCGGGGCACTCGTAATCTGCTGCTTTTCCTTTCACATTATTGTTTGAATTTATTATTTTGTGTAATGGATAACCGGGTTTTACACCTTCTTCGACATCAGTTGTCCCTTCGATTAATGTGGTGTTTTCTTCAATTGCCTTGATGCCGGCAGGGCCAAGTTTATTGTTGTGGAGATATAACCAGCGCAGTGTGGTATTCGCTGCGAGTGCGATCGCGCCTTCATCATGCACGTTATTATATTCGAGACCAAGTTCGATGAGGCGCGGGTTTTTCGCCAGTGCAACAGCAGCAACATCATCAACATTGTCCCAGCCCAAATATAAATGAGTGAGTGATGTATTGTTTGCAAATGCAATTGCGCCTGAAGTTCCCACATAATTCATATCTAAATTCAGCAGTGCAAGAGATGTGTTTTTTGCAAAGGCTTCAGCACCTGCCGCACCAATTTTGTTAATGAAGGCATACAATGTTCGCAAGTGCATACCCGCGATTGCTGTCGCGCCGACGTCAGTAATGTTGCTGGCAATAATTTCAAGATCTGTCAGTGAGGAAATATTGGCAATTGCAGCTGCGCCTTTGTCGCCAATTTTGTTATAGCTGACATTTAACCATGCGAGTGATTTGTTATCTGTAAATGCATTCATTGCATTCTCGCCCAAATCATTTTGTCCAAGATCTAATGCATTGACGCGCGGATGATTTTTCAAATACGCGGCGACTTGCGGCATATCTTTGTCTTCCAGGTGACAGCGTGATAATGACAATACTTTAAATTTACCACCGTATCCACAGATATATAAAATTCCAATTTTATGATCCAGGTCAGATAAACACGGATTACCGCTTGCAAGAACAGTTGTTGAAAATAATAAAGAAGCTGTGATGATTGTTCGTTTCAGCATATAAAGTCCCTTTTAAAAGAAAATTTTAAATCACTTCGCGTCCCGCGAGTGCGTGTGCAAGTGTACTGCTGTCAATGTATTCGAGTTCGCTGCCAATTGGCACGCCGTGAGCGATACGCGTCACTTTGATTTTGTATGGCTTTGCTAATTCAGAAATGTAATGCGCCGTTGCTTCACCTTCAACGGTTGGGTTGGTAGCCAGAATCACTTCTTTAATTTCGTGTAGATCAAAGCGGGCTTTTAACTGATTGATGCCAATTTCCTGCGGGCCGATGCCGTCAAGCGGCGACAAGCGCCCGAGTAAAACAAAATATTTGCCGCGATAGGTGCTGGTTTGCTCGAGTACGGTGACATCTATTGCATTTTCTACAATACAGAGGGTGGATGCATCGCGAGTTTTGGATGCGCAGATTTCGCAGAGTTCATGCTCGCTGAAAATTCGGCACATGGCGCAATGCCGTATTTGTTCCATTGCTTCCAATAAACGTTCAGCCAGACGTTTGCCGTTTTCACGGCCGCGCGTTAGTAACTGCATTGCCATACGCTGTGCTGTTTTGGGCCCAACCCCGGGCAAACAGCGCAGCGATTCAATTAATTGTTCGAGCAGCGGGCTAAAACGCATAAGCGTCCTTGCTTCCGGAATTACTTGTCCATATCTTCCAGGCCTTCTGGCATCTTCATGCCGGCGAGACCGCCCATTTTGTCACGCAGATTTTTTTCAATTTTATCTGTTGCATCATTGATTGCTGCTGCGATCAAATCTTCAATAATGGATTTTTCTTCCTTTAACAGATTTGTATCCAGCGCAATTTTTTTCGCATAATGCTGGCCTGTCATGGTTACTTTGACAACGCCTCCGCCCGACTGTCCGGTTACTTCCATTTCTGCAACTTGCTTCTGAATATCTTGTAATTTTTTTTGCATTTCCTGTGCGCGCTTCATGATTTCATTTAAGCCGATTTTTTCGTTTGATGATTTATTCATCATTTGACTCCGTAGATAGGTAATTTCTTTGGCATCGATGTTAGAGCTCTTCAGATGATTATTTTGGATTATATCATCTCATCTGGCCATCATCTTGTGATTTATTTTCACAAAAAAACGCTCGAAATACCACAAGTATTCCTGCGCATTTTTTTGTAAAAATAAATTCCAATCTAATGGCCATTTGAGCGCTATAATCCAAAATAATCATCTGAAGAGCTCTGGCACCTACACTAGCGATACCTCAACCGTCGCATCATACATGTCAATCAATTGTTTAACTTTTGGATCTTGCAGGATGGATTGTGTGGCTGCATCCAGTTTTTTAGATTGCTGAACCTGCTGCTGTTTAGCCGGTGTTGCAAGATCAGCGGCAGAAACAGCGATATCCAGCTGAATTTCGCAGCCGAAATGTTTGCCAAGTGCTTCTGCAATTCTGTCTTTCAGTTTTGCATTCAGCATGGGTTCGTGGCTCGCGGTCAGAAATAATTTAATTTTATTGTCGGCCATTGAGTCCATGGCGCAATTTGAGGCGAGTGCATATGCCATCCCTGATAATCCCAGTGCGGGAAGAATATTATTCCAGTCAGCCATTCCGCTTACAGGCTGCTGAGCTGCTGCAACGGGTTTTTCTGCTGCTTGTGTTTTCGGTGTGGCTTTTACCGCTGCGGGTGCTTGAACGATATCCGTGCAGCCGGGCTTGAATGCCAGCATGCGCAGCATCGTCATTTCAAAGCCTTGCTGTTGTGCAGCGCTGAGCGCGAGATCGCGTCTGCCTAATAATGCGATTTGATAATACAATTGCACTTCTGCAGGCGTGAGTTGTTTTGCGAGTGCTGCGGCAGTGTCATTTGCTTTGACAGCGTCAGGAATAATTTGCGTAATGGCAACCTTATGAAACAGACTGATTAACTCTTCCAGTACTTGCTGGAAATCAGGTGCGCGTTCAGCCAGCTGTTCAATAGCTGCAAATAATTGTGCGCCGTCTTGAGAGGCGAGTGCTGTTGCAAGCGGCATGACATCATCTTGCGCCATACTGCCAAGCATGTTTTTGACATCATTAAAATTGACTGCGCCGTGTCCGTATGCGATGGCTTGATCCAGCAGACTTAATGCATCGCGCATACTGCCGTCGGCACCGTGTGCCAGACGTTCCAGTGCGGGTAATTCGAAAGAAATTTTTTCTGTTTCGCAGATATGCTGCAAGTGCCCGGTGATTTGTTCCGGTAAAATTCGTTTGAGATGAAATTGCAGGCAGCGCGATAAAATTGTAATCGGTAATTTTTTTGGATCAGTTGTCGCTAGCAGAAATTTCACATGTTCTGGCGGTTCTTCCAGCGTTTTTAGCAGTGCGTTAAAGCTGTGATTAGACAGCATGTGAACTTCGTCGATCAGGTAAATTTTATAACGGCCCTGAGTCGGCGGATAAAGTACGTTATCCAGCAGTTCGCGCGTATCTTCGACTTTGGTGCGCGAGGCAGCGTCTATTTCATATAAATCGAGAAATTGTCCTGCATCAACAGCTTTGCAGATGTGACACGTGCCGCACGGTGTTGATGTGACATCTTTTTCACAATTGAGACATTTTGCGAGTATGCGCGCGAGAGTGGTTTTGCCGACACCGCGTGTGCCAGTGAAAAGATAGGCATGATGAATGCGCTTTTGTTCTAATGCATTTGCGAGCATGCGTAAGATTGCTTCCTGGCCGACCATGTCTTTGAATGATTGTGGACGCCATTTGCGGGCAAGAACTTGATAACTCATGAGGATGCAGCTCCCTGAAAGTGGTAACTGCGGCTTATCATAACATGTAAACCGATAATAGCGAGCATCAGCCCGGCTTCGGCGCACGCATCAGTCACTACCGTTGCTTCCTTCCGGACCTGGCGGGGTTCGCAACCTAGCGTCGCGAAGAGACCAATACTCGCTATTATCGGTTTAGCGATGTAGATACAGCATACTAGCTAAAAAATGGCACTCTGTCATCCCGAGGAGTGTTTTTTACGACGAGGGATCTCCTTGATGTAACCGTGCATGATTAAGGAGATCCCTCTGCACAAAAAAACGTGCCTCGGGATGACAACTTCTCGGATTCATTCATATGCTCACAATGCGTGCATATGAATGAATCCGGAGAGAGAGGGATTCGAACCCTCGATACGCTATGAACGTATACACGCTTTCCAGGCGTGCTCCTTCAACCACTCGGACATCTCTCCAATCTGGTCTAAACCATTTGAGCGCGTAAGGTTAAACCAGAAAACTCTTACGCGCAATGGTATTGCGATGATATTTATGCGGCTTTTGGTGTGCTTGCTGTCATGCCGCGGCGAATGAAATAGAAAATCATCAGGATTGTTGCAATGTAAAACAGTCCTTGCATGCCGTTCGGGTTATCTTGGTAACCAAATAAAATGTGGAAGAAACGGCCGATAATACTGCGCTGGGAAAGTAAACTGGAAGTATCCCATAGAGATGGTGTAAGAATCGGGAGAAGACCCGCTTTAACCAGTTTGCCGCCGGCGTTTGCAGCCATTCCGGCAGCGATAAAAGTGAGCAATACGCTGGTAACTTGAAATAAATATTTAACAGAAAAGCGAATCAAGCCATTGTACATTAATACGCCGAAACCAACGCCGAGCAGGAGGCCGATGATGCCGCCGATAATTGCTCCCATAAGAGTGGTTTGTCCGGCTGCCAGCATGCCGTAAAGGAAAATGACAATTTCGCTGCCTTCGCGCATGACCGCGAGTCCAGTGACGATAGCAAGCATATGTAAAGGTTTTTCACCTTCGCTCACAGCTTTTCCGACTTGTTTTAAATCACTCACGATGGTGAAGCTGTGACGCTTCATCCAGACGACAGTCCAGCCAATCATGATGACAGCGGTTAATAAGATGCCGGCATTGAAGTATTGCTGTCCCTCAGGTCCTGCGAGAATAGAGACGGTTTGTGTAGCGGCGCCCAGGAGAGCTGCGCCGATGATGCCAGCCAGTATGCCAAGATTAATCCATTTGCCGCGGCTTTGTACGCCCTTGGTTGCGGCTAATATGACGCATAAAATGATTGCTATTTCAAAGACTTCACGAAAAACAACGATGGTTGAGCCCCACATTTTCAATACCTATTAAGAGTAATTTATGAATGCAAATGATAACCATTCTTATGTGGGTAGGCAATGATTTCAGTTTTAGCTGGCTTAATTACTTGCGCCCTATGCCTGGCGATTGCACGGTTTCTTGCTGCTTCTCAGATTCTGGATCAGGTGTAGGTTTATGTGCAGCTTTGGGTGAAGCAGCTGCAGGTTGGGCTTTTTCAATTTTGGGAGACTCCTCTTTGGATGCAGCTTCAGCTGATGCTGCGAGATCATTCCTGATGGCATCATGGGATTGATTCTTGAAAAGTTTTTTAAACAAAGCTCCAGTCGAATTGCCTTCTTTCGCTGAAATGGACGAGTCACTTCTACCTCTTGTAGGCTCATTCCCGCTAAATGAGCTGCTGCGAGCTTTAGTCTTGGAAACCGGGTCGGATTTAGATCTTTTAGGCGGCAGCAAAGGAGACGCATCTAGTTGCGCTTTTTCCCTGCGCGCTACAGTATCTATTTTCAGTTTTTGCTCCAGATCTTTCGTTGGCATAGCTTCCTGCATATATTCTTTATATGCAGCACTCACATAGGCAAATTCATCTTTGCCGTTTTTAGATTTGGCACACTCCTTATTAAATGCAGCACGATCAGCGTTACACTTATCCACAAGATTGCAGAATTTTGTAACATGGTTAATCGCTTTAGTCTCTAGTAATTTATTATTCGATGGGTTTTTCGGGTCTGTTTCATTAATAAAACTTTTATATGACTTCTCGGCAATTGACGCCCATTCCTTTATGATCTGCATTTGAGTCACTAAATCTTGTGCCCCTTTACTCACATCTTTTCGCTCGACAAAAGTAGTGGTTTGATTTGATTGTGCTGACTTTGCCTCTGCAATTACTTGCGACTTTATAAGAATGGATTGTCTCATGCTTCTAAATACAGCATCAGCAAGCGGGTCATCGCCGGATGCGGATTGTTGCTTTCGAACTTGCTGCAAGCGTTGATACTCTTCCGGGGGGACGTCGATCTGTTCAAGATTATCCATTTTATTTATTAAAATATTATCTTGTTTCCTTTGAGCGCCAATTTTATCTGCCATCGCATTGCAATATTGTACTGGTGATTGGTCATCGCTATTTTTTAACTTGAGGTTAACTTTATCAGTATTGAGCAATGCATCCAGCATCTTTACATTACCGGTAGCGATTACCTGAAATATAAGTGAATTGCCGTTTGCATCGGGTACATCCGGATTTAGTGTCCCGTTTGCAACAGCTTCTACAGCATCCCACAAAGGATTCCGCGCTTGCATAGCCACCCCATTTTCAAGCGATTAAATAGCTATTTTTCTTATTTATTTAAGTATAGCAGGTGCGAAGAGGGCTGTAGTGAGGTCTATGGCCTTGTATAATATGGCAATTATGTGTTTTGATTATTTCAATAATTCAGAAAGGATGCTCTCATAAATATTCGTTAACACTTCCACATCAGAAACCAGAACATTTTCATCTACATGGTGGGCAGTTGCATGTGGCACACCAAGTTCGACCACTTCTGCGCCGGTGGGTGCGATATATCTGGCATCAGATGTGCCGCCGCCTGTAGATAAAACGGTATCAAGTCCGGTGATGTTTTTAACTGTTTTAGTGACTGTATTGATGAGGGTGCCTTTTTTAGTCAGGAATGGTTCGGCGCCGATGGTCCATTTAATGTCATATTTTAATTTATATTTATTTAAAAAATTTTCAGTTCGTGATTTTAATTCATCAACAGTAACAGCAGTTGAAAAACGAAAATTGAACGTAATTTCCATGTGGCCGGGAATGACATTGGCGGCACCGGTTCCAGCATGAACATTGGTAATTTGAAATGTCGTGGGTGGAAAATCAGTGTTGCCTTCATCCCATTTTTCATGAGCAATTTCATGCAGCGCGAGCATGGAATTATGAATCGGATTGACGGCGAGGTGAGGGTGTGCAACATGACCTTGTTTGCCATGTATGATTAACTTTCCATGCAGGGAGCCGCGGCGCCCGATGCGGATTTGATCGCCGGTTGTTTTGTTGCTGCTGGGTTCGCCAACGATGCAATAATCAATTTTTTCGCCGCGTTTTTTTAACTGTTCCATCACTAATTTTGTACCGCTGAGTGCGGGCCCTTCTTCGTCGCTTGTCAGCAAAAATGCGATAGAACCGTTAAATTTTTTATTTTTTTTAACAAAATCTACCGCTGCGATTACCATCGCGGCGACAGCTGCTTTCATGTCGGATGCGCCGCGGCCGAACAAGTGGTCATCGTGAATAACAGGTTGAAACGGCGGATGTGTCCAGTCAGATTCCGGGCCAGTTGGCACAACATCTGTATGACCGGCAAACACTAACAATGGTGCATCTGTTCCAATTCGCGCCCATAAATTATCAACTTCATCGAAACGCAATTTTTCGCAGGTAAAGCCTGCATCCGTGAGAATTTTTGCTATGAAATCCTGACAACCTCCGTCTTCTGGTGTGACAGACGGGCGCGACATTAATTCTCGTGCGAGTTCAATGGTAGAAGAGTTTGTAGAAATCACGTTAATCAATCATCCTTAACAATTCATTGAGACTGGTTTTGGCGCGTGTTTTTGCGTCAACTTTTTTTACGATGACAGCACAGTACAAACTGTATTTGCCGTCAGCGCTGGGCAAATTTCCCGATACAACAACGGAGCCTGCGGGGACTCGTCCGTAAGTTATTTCACCGGTGTCACGGTGATAAATGCGTGTGCTTTGGCCTAGGAATACTCCCATGGAAATGACGGAGCCTTCTTCAACGATTACACCTTCTACAACTTCTGAGCGGGCGCCGATGAAACAGTTATCTTCGATGATAGTTGGATTGGCTTGCAGTGGTTCCAGAACGCCTCCTATGCCTGCACCTCCCGAGAGATGTACGTTCTTGCCGATTTGTGCGCAGGAGCCGACAGTTGCCCACGTGTCTATCATGGTTCCGGAATCAACATAAGCGCCAATATTTACATACGATGGCATGAGTATGGTATTCGGTGCAATAAATGATCCGTGACGCGCAACTGCAGGTGGGACAACGCGGACACCACCGGTGCGATATTCGTCTGCGTTGTGATTGGTGAATTTCAGCGGGACTTTGTCATAAAATTGGGTAAATTCGCCGTCGATAATGCGATTTTCCGTGATGGCAAAATATAATAATACTGCTTTTTTTATCCACTGATGGACGATCCATTTGCCGTTTATTTTTTCGGCGACGCGAGCTTTGCCGCTGTTTAGAGATTCCATCACTTCCAGAACGGCATTTTTTACCTCATCAGGAACACTCTTTGGGTTAAATTTGGCGCGTTCTTCAAATGCACCGTCAATGATTGACTGCAGATTTGTCATGAGCATGAGGGCTTCCTATTGAATAAGATGTTAAACTAGCACAATGACTAGCCAACGCCAAGATAGCGGTTGTGATTTTAGTGGTTTATTGTGTTAATATACTGACCGCATATTGAACTGGAACTACAATAAAACCATGGCCATACCAAGACCGAAACCGCGCCAAGTCGCTAATGCTTTTCAGATTTACTCCCGTTTGCTGCACTATGTCCGCCGCTACTGGCTGGCTTTGGTGATTGCGGCTTTTGCCAGCATGATTTATTCAGGTGTAGATGCATGGTTTATTTATTTTCTGAAGCCGCTTTTGAACAAGGGTCTTGTTGCCAAAAACCGCAGTTTCTTAACTAATGCGCCGCTTCTGGTGCTGGGTGTCTTTATTCTTCGCGGTGTTGCGAATTTCTTTTCAACGTATGGCATTTCATATGCTTCACGCGGTGTCATCAGAAACCTGCGTCAGGATTTATTCGCGCATCTTCAGCGTCTGCCGGCACGCTATTATGACAACACATCCAGCGGACAAGTATTGTCCGTTTTACTCTATGGCGTAGACCAGGTGGCAAATGCCAGTGCAGATGTGCTCACAACTGCGGTGCAGTCAGTGTTTCTGATTGTCGGTCTTTTAATCGTCATGTTTTCTGTCAGCTGGAAAGTAACAATAATGTATTTTGCGATGCTGCCGCTGGTGACTGTTATCATGCGTGTTGCGAGTCTTCGAATACGCAGATTAAGCCTCAGTATCCAGGATTCTGTTGCCGACCTTAGTCATTGTGCAGAAGAAAATATTGAAGGTTATAAAGTTGTACGGGCTTTTGAAGGGCAAGACTACGAAATTGCAAAATTTAATAAAACAACTGAAACCAACATGCAGCGGGAAATGAAAGTCGTCGTTGCGCGGTCTATCAGTGTTTCGATGGTGGCGGTGATTACTGCTGCAGCGCTGGCGCTGACGCTGTATGTCGCGACACTGGACATCGCTGACTCTGTACTTTCACCGGGTGGATTTGTCGCCATGGTTGGTGCCATGCTGATGCTGCTAAAGCCGCTGAAAGACCTCGCATTTGTGCAAAACAAATTATATCGCGGTCTTGCGGGAGCGCAGACTGTGTTTGAGCTGCTAGATGAAAAACCCGAGGAAGATAAAGGCGTGATGCAGCTCACGCGTGCAAGTGGACGTATTGAGTTTGTGAATGTGACTTTCAAATACGACCAAAATGATCAGAGCAAAAAGGTATTGGATGACGTTAGTTTTGTTGTACATCCAGGTGAAGTAATTGCGCTGGTTGGGCGTTCCGGCAGCGGAAAAACATCATTAGTCAGTTTGTTGTCGCGTTTGTATGATAATTTTTCCGGCGATATCTTGCTGGACGGCGTGTCAATTCGAAATTATACATTGAAAGATTTACGCCGCCAGTTCGCATATGTTTCGCAAAATGTTTCGCTGTTTCATGATTCGATTGCCAATAATATTGCATATGGTCGTTTCGAGTCCGCTGCACGTGATGAAATTGTTGCTGCTGCTAATGCAGCACATGCTACGGAATTTATCGAGCGTCTTCCCGGTAAATTTGACTCTTTGATTGGTGAAAATGGTGTATTGTTATCAGGTGGTCAGCGTCAGCGTATTGCAATTGCACGTGCTGTCTTAAAGCGTTCGCCGATTTTAATTCTGGATGAAGCAACTTCAGCACTGGATACAGAGTCTGAACGGTATATTCAGTCAGCTTTGGAATCATTAATGAAAAGCTGTACAACATTGGTAATTGCACATCGTCTGTCAACGGTCGAACATGCGGATAAAATTATTGTGATGGATGAAGGCAGAATCATTGAGATTGGCAGTCATCAGGAGTTGCTGGCGCTGAATGGGCATTATGCACGTCTTTACAATATGCAGTTCAATGATATACCGCATTCTATTGATGCGTACGCTAGTAAACATTCAACTAATGAAGCGGTAACCAATGCGGTTTGATGATAAATACTGGTATCGTCCGGACTTAACTGTTACCACAGGCTTATTGCTGCCATTATCATGGCTGTTCTCTGTTATTGCATCGTTACGTAGAACATTTTACAAATTCAATCTTATTAAAACTCATCGTTTCAATATTCCAGTTATTGTTGTCGGCAATATCACGGCAGGTGGGACAGGTAAGACGCCTTGTGTTATTGCACTCGCGAATTTCCTGAAAGCGAATGGATATTCACCAGGTGTAGTGACGCGCGGTTATGGTGGGAAAGAATGTTCAATACCGTTCGCAGTTAACGCTGATACTTCAGCAGATGATGCTGGTGATGAGGCGGTATTAATCGCTCGCAATACAAATTGCCCGCTAGTTGTCTGTGTCAGCCGTGTGGCAGCTGCAGATATGCTCATACGTGAATTCCCTGACTGTAATGTCATTATTAGCGATGATGGTTTGCAGCATTATGCTTTGTCGCGAGATGTTGAGATTATTGTAATTGACGGTACACGTAAATTTGGTAACGGTCGTATGCTTCCTGCCGGGCCGCTGCGTGAACCGATATCCAGATTAAAACAGGCCGATTTTGTTGTTGTGAATGGCGGTATGCCGGATATTGATGAAGTGATGACAATTGTAAATAATGATTTAATTTCATTGTCGGCAGACGAAAATAATGATTCAGCGGCGCTGAAAATGAAAAAAATTCATGCCGTTGCTGGTATTGGTAATCCGTCAAAGTTTTTTAATATCTTGCGTGGTTACGGGTATGACATTATTGAACATGCCTTTCCGGATCATTATAGATTTACTGAATCAGATTTGAATTTCGGAGATGATCTGCCTATCGTCATGACAGAAAAGGATGCGGTTAAATGCGAAAAATTTGCGGATGAACGGATGTGGTATCTGCCTGCATCGGCTACATTTTCAGGACAATTTTTACAAAATGTCTCACGAAAATTAAAGGAGATTAATCGTGTATCGACAGTCAATTAAACTAATTATACAGATTACATCGCTATTTTTTTTATTCATTCTCCCTGCTTATGCTGATCAACCAGTTATTTATGATCAGAGTAAAACCGCGATTATCGTAACAAAGAAGAAGCCAATTTTTATCATTAAGATGATTTCAAATCCGACGACAGGATATACATGGCTGTTACGTGATTATGATAAGACACTCATCATTCCTGTAAAGCAGCAATATGTTGCACCGAGCAAAAATTTAGTTGGCGCGCCTGGTTACGAGTTGTGGACATTTCGCGTGAAAGATACTGCATTCGTTGTACCGCAGCGTACGACCATTGAATTTATTTATGCGCGTCCGTGGGAACAGGATAAAGAAGCTGATAAGTCTCAATACGTCATCACAATAAACGACGATTGATTACTTAATTTTATTTATATTGTGATGTGAATCTTCTCCGCTAAGTAGTTTTTCGCATTCTTCTGCAGTTAGAGGTGGACAAAGTAAAAACCCCTGTACCTCATCGACCTGATGGTAGCAAAGAAAATTGTATTGCTCGATCGTTTCAACCCCTTCAGCAGTGACATTGAGATTTAACTGATGAGCAATCGCAATAATTGCCAGTGTTATGGCTTTATCGTCCGGGTCTTTTTGAATGTCGCGTATAAAAGTTTGATCAATTTTTAATTTTGATACTGGCAGACTTTTTAGATAACCAAGACCGGCGTAACCCGTTCCAAAATCATCGATCGTAAGTTTGATTCCGCTGGCTTTCAATCCAGCTAATTCTTTTTGTAAATTAGGTGTTATGTCAATAAAGCCGGTTTCTGTGATTTCAATTTCAAGAAGATTTGAATCAAGCGAGGAGGTCTGGAGTGCATTAATGATACTTTCGCTAAGCGAAACATTCCTAACTTGAGCGGATGACACGTTAACTGCAATTGGAACGACTGGCAGTCCTTTATCCTGCCATTCTTTGGTTTGTTTGCATGCGGTATTAAGAATCCACTCACCGATTGGATATATCAAATCTGTGCGTTCAGCGACAGGAATGATATCTTGCGCAGTCAGTAATCCTTTCGTTGGGTGATGCCAGCGAATCAATGCTTCGATACAAACAATTTGCTTTGTCTTCAGGCTATAGATGGGTTGATAGTATAGACATAATTGTTTTTCATCGATTGCGGTTTGCAAATCAATTTCATATTGATGCATTTCATTAATTGTCTGATATAAAGATTCAGAATAAAACTGATAATGTTTACGCCCATGCTCCTTTGCATGATAAAGCGCTATATCTGCCTGTTTGATCAATTGATCAATCAAGACACCATCATCTGGAAATACACTTACACCCATGCTTGCACTGACATGAACCTGATGTCCTTTATGTGTAAATGATCTGTTTATACTTTTAAAAATCTTGTTTGTGATCAATTCAATTTGGTCGCTGTCGATATCCGTTAACATAACAACGAATTCATCTCCGCCGATTCTTGCTGCAAGGTCATCATTCCGCAAAGCAGCAGACAATCGTTTTGCGGTTACGATTAATAATTCATCACCGATTTCCCTGCCCAGGGTGTCATTGGTACGTTTAAAATGGTCAATATCAATGAACAGAATGACAATTTTTCGATTTTCCGGCAGATTCATCGAGGTATATTGATTGAAAGATTGATACAAATAATTCCCGTTTGCTAAACCTGTGAGAGGATCATGCAATGCTTGATGATACAGCCGTTCCACAGATGAAACTTCGTCAGGTAAGCTGGAAATCGTTTTTGTTAGAAATCTATGATGCTTTCCAGTTTCCTGCATATGCTTATCAAGCTTCTCTATTCTTCTGACAATTAGTAATTGCAATAGTAACCAGAGTGTGCCTGTAATAATAATGCTATATAAAAAAACTATAATATTTGAGTAGTGAGTTGCTTCTCTTCCGATATTGTAAATATTTCTAGGCTGCTTGACCTTCAGCACAAAGACTGGCGTGTTGTTAATGTCATAGATTAGTCTGTAGCCATAAATATTATCATGAGTAAAGTCGATCTTTGTTTTTTGTTTGTCAATCAGTTCATTTTCTATTAATCCTAGATCAGTGTTCTTATTAATTTTCGACACAAGGTACATGCTTAAATCGAGTTTGGTTAAATCAATTATTTTTTGTAATACATCATTTGAAAAGCTCTTTGCCATAACTAATGTGCCATGTGATGGTCCTTCACCTTTACTATTCAAGATCGCATGTGATGCTGCAATCATGATGCCAGATGGTGTTGATAAAATCCCTTTGACGCTTGCATTAATATCTTCAATATGTACCAGTTTTGATTTAGGCGTTAAGATCTTTAAGAGCGATGCGGGTATGGGAATTAATTCACTTCTATCGAGGTTAGCTGCCTCTGAGAATATCGGTTTTCCTTCTTTGTCAAAAAATATAATGGCATCCACATCGATTGATTGGAAGCTGCTTAATGCCAAAGTTGAAGTAATGAATTGCTGATTCTTATCTATCGCAAAGTTATAACTGTCATCCCAAATAGACCAGTCTTTTACGATTAACTCAACTGAGTCGACAACCTGATCAATGGCACCTACTGCGCGATCCATGTTTTCTTCGAGTATTTGTGATTCTAGTTTGGAATAACTGTTTAAGATAATGCGTTGTGAGCCAAAATAAAAAAGCGTAGCTAAAGTACCCCAGATAATGAGGATAATGAGAGAAATTTTATTTTTAAGTTTCATTGAGACCTTCCGTTCTGGTTATTTTTATAACTTCACAGGCATCAATGAATCGAAATTCATATTTCTGAATATAATAATATTATTTTAGCATATTCTAATGTGCCAAATACGATATCAATACAACATATAATCAATTAGTTAAAGCAGAATACTCGTTTTTATCTTGAATCAGCGAGCTTGCCGTCCCGGAAAATAAGCACGACAGGGGGATTTGACATATAAGTCATTTCTACCTGTTTATTTGCTTCATTATTTTGTGCGTTATTACCAGTATCTTGTTTGGATACAAAACTTGGTTTACCACAGACACTTTCTACGTTTTTACGTGTATCTCCAAGCGAAATACTGCCGCCACAACCACCGGTGGTGCCGACACTAATGCCGTTAACCATGATGTTGACGAGTGTTCCTTTCGCATCAAATGAAAAAGTCGCTTTGAGTGAGCCAGTTGTTTGCTGTTGTACTGCAAGATTAGTTAAAGTGGGTGAGGGTGTTGTGGGCGGAAAATAATAATTCCAATCTTGTGGTGAATTATCAGGCCCATCTACTGTTTCTGTTTTGTCTGCTTTACCGCATAATTGTTCTACTTGTGCAAGAGAATCACCAATATTGATTTGATTAAAATTGTTTGGACAAAGCAATGCAAAACAATTTCCAGATATAAATGGCAGCATGATTGAAAATATAAAAATGCGGTTCATTTTCATGAGGACTTCTCCAATTCGTTATCTTCATTAATTTCGGGTTTCAATTTTTTTGCCTGCGCCGATTGATGTCGCGCAACTCTATCTGTATCAATATATTTATCCATGGTGGCAGGGTTTTCGTGGCCAACATCATCACGAATATGTTCGCGTGGGCGTGACTCAACATCTGTTGAAATAGCGGTATGACGCAGCCAGTGAACTGTCGCTGCAGCCAGATCATCTGCCTCGTCTATATTTCCTGACTGAACGAGTTTGGCAATCGCGCGATCAAATACACTTTGCACAATGTTTCGTATCTGTCTGGTTCCGAGACCATCCTTACCTTTGTTTTTGCCGATTAACGGCGTGTTTTCGCCGCGATGAGGAAGAGGAGGCAATCCAAGAGTTGTTCGATATCGTTTTAATGCAATCAGTAATTCATCAGGAACCGCAACGTCACGAATTTTATTACCTTTGCCAACGGTTGTATACCACCAGAGGCCGCGTTTGTCGGGAGCGAAATTTCCCATTTCAGCAGTTCTTTCGTCGCTGTATGCGAGTTCTGAAATACGCAGGCCCAAAAGATAAAATGCTGACATCAGAAATAACGTACGTTCATGCTGGTTGTCTTCACGCGCCATTTCTTCGCTAGTTGTGATAACGTAATGCCATTGCAATTTGCTAAGTCTGCGAGTGACTTTGCGCGTTTGCTGTCGTTGAATATATCCTTTTTTCTGCCTGATAAGAGCAACGGGATTAGTTTGAAGATATTCTTCTTGCATTAAATAGTTAAACAATGATCCTAGAATTGCAAAAATAGCTTCGATTGATTTATTACCGAGTTTATATGTGCTCTTATCCGGTTCATGTCCGAGCCGGCGCGCATTTTTACTGATTTTAGCGACAAAAGGTCGCCATGCAGTGTTTATTGTGCGTCCACCATTGCCGTCATCAATAAATCGGTGTGCTACTTTAAGTGATATCCAGTTTAGCGGCGGGTTTTGAATGAATTCCAGATATTCACGAATCTCGTTGCGTGTTAATTCAGATAATCCCTTTTTGCTAACTAACCAGCTCCAGTGTAACAGTCTTTCAACTTCACGGCGGTAAGCGGTGAATGTATCATTCGACTTGGAATAGCTTTTTAAAAATTCCAGGCATAGTTGATATTCTTTGCGTGCGGTGGGGATAGCAAGCGAATCAATATATCCAGCGATCATGATGTCAGCTTCTTCAAGCTTCTCACATGTATCGAATAACGGCTGTGGTATCGGCAGCGTCTGAGTCATGTTTATCCTTCATCATTGCTGCTATCCGACGGTGTTTTTTGTCCATCTGAATGAGATTTGTGATCTTCAATTATACCGTTTTTGGAGTTATCTGATTTTTTATTTTTTTTCTTTAGCTTCATGCCCGGTACTGAAAATACTCCGCCATCATGATGCATGGTGCCGTCTTTTGCCCATGGCATGCGACGGTAATATGGAAGCGGTTCATCTGGATTGAATAATGGATATTTGATGATTTCAAAATATGGTGAAAAATCGAAATCCTTAGGTGTATACAGGTAAGGATTGCGTACGAGAACTTCAACATTTTTATGTTCATCTGCCTTGATAAATGGAAGTATTGGAAAGTGTACAGAATTGAATGCTTCTGCAATCAGTGATGAGCATATCCCGCTTTCCGGTTCACCTGTAGATGTGCGAAATAGGGTTGAACCCCAGCGTCGCGGGAGTATCGTCCACGGCAATAAAAAGCGCGCCAGATCCAGCAGCTGTCTCACATTGTAAGGTTGTCCCAGAGTGCGAATGGCATAGTTTAAGACCTGATGCAGATCTGAAGGTGTGATGCCGATTGGTCGGCAAATTCTGATGTGATGATGACGGTAAAAACTCAATGGTGTCACAACTGTGCCGCGGTCAATCAAGTCTTCAATAATGAGACGAGTATTTTCTTTTGCATTGGTGTGGGCTCTAAGTGTTTCTTTGACATAATCATCTTCGAAATCAATCAACCTTCCAATATAGAGCGCTGCGTGCGTCCACGGACTTTGCGTAATAGTACGGATGACTCTGCTAATTCTGCTTCGCCCCTCTATAAGCAGCACATCGCCGGGGCGAATTTCATATTTCAGGCGGCTGAAGTCATACGGCATGATACCAGTTGCCGGCGGTTCATAGCTGAGCCAGCTATCCAATTTGGAGCGTGTATTACTGACGATCGATTTAAACATGAACTCTATCCTTTAAGTGTAACTTCCATACTGCGTTTAAATTCTTTTTGCCAAATCCTCAGCACAGCCAATGTATGTTTCTGGTGTTAAACTCAGTAACCGTTTTTTAACGGCCTCAGGTAATTCGAGCTGTTGGATGAAATCTTTTAGCATTTCCTGATCGATGCGTTTGCCGCGAGTAAATGCTTTTAATTTCTCATACGGTTCTTCCAGTTGATGGCGGCGCATGACAGTTTGTATAGCTTCACCTAACACTTCCCAATGTTTATTGAGGTCTTCACGTATTACTTCAAGATTAGGTTCCAGCTTATTGATGCCTTTACATGCTGATTGATAGGCGAGAATGGAGTGGCCGATGGCTACGCCGATATTGCGTAATACCGTTGAATCAGACAAGTCACGCTGCCAGCGTGAAATCGGCAATTTGGCGGCCATATGTTCGAGCAGCGCATTGGCAATGCCAAGATTTCCTTCTGAATTTTCAAAATCAATCGGGTTCACTTTGTGCGGCATGGTGGATGAACCGACTTCATTGGCAAAGGTTTTTTGACGGAAATAATTCAGGGAAATATAACCCCAGATATCACGATTGAAATCGATGAGAATGGTATTAATGCGTGCAAGCGCATAAAAATATTCAGCCATGCAATCATGCGGTTCAATTTGCGTAGTGTATGGGTTCCAGATCAAGCCCAGTTTGGTGACGAAGTTTTTACTCATCATTTGCCAGTCAACATCAGGATACGCAACGACGAAAGCATTAAAATTACCTGTCGCACCGTTTAACTTTCCAAGTATCTGAACATTGATGAAGGTGTCAATCTGTCGGCGCAGTCGTGCGATTACATTCGCGATTTCTTTGCCGATGGTTGTCGGTGTTGCTGATTGTCCGTGTGTGCGCGATAACATGGCGGCACTAGCATTGTCGTGCGCGATTTTCTTTAACAGCATCATGATTTCATCCAGCGCCGGCAAAATGCTTTGCTGACGCGCTGCCTGCAGCATGAGGCCGTATGCAAGATTATTGATATCTTCAGATGTACAGCCAAAATGAATAAATTCGCTGACTTTCGCTAATTCTTCGTTACCGGAGATACGCTCTTTAATAAAATACTCGACAGCTTTAACGTCATGGTTAATACCGGATTCAATGTGTTTGACGCGTTCAGCATCCTGAATGGAAAAATTTTCGATAATGTCATTCAGAATTTTTGCGGCATGCGTGCTGATGCGGGGGATTTCCGGCACCTTGCCTGATTCAGCCAGCATTTGCAGCCAGCGGATTTCCACGATGACACGAAATTTGATGAGGCCAAATTCACTGAAAATAGGGCGCAATGATGCGACTTTATCTTGATAGCGGCCGTCCAGCGGTGAAATCGCCATTAATGAGGCGGTATCCATATCTAACTCCTAAACGAAATCTTTTAATTAGCTCTCAATGATACCACCACCGAGGCAAATATCATCCTGATAAAACACACAAGATTGGCCTGGTGTCACAGCACGCTGAGGCTGTTCAAATGTTACCATAAATTGGCCGTTTTCTAACGCATCCAGACGGCAAGCCTGGTCAGGCTGGCGGTAACGGGTTTTGGCTTTCAATTTTGCTGGCAGCGCCGGCGGTTCATGGGTAAATGTGAGCTGTGAACAAATCAGCGAGGATTTGAATAGGGCAGGATGTTCGCCCTGAACCACGATTAATGTGTTACGAGATAAATCTTTATCAGCCACATACCACGGCAATTCGGATTTATTTTTGATGCCGCCGATTTGCAAGCCTTGCCGCTGGCCAATGGTATAAAACATCAAGCCGTCATGACGACCGATGACTTCTCCTTCTGGAGTTTCAATGCTGCCGGGTTTTGCCGGTAGATATTCATTGAGAAATGACTTGAACTTGCGTTCACCGATAAAACAGATTCCAGTACTGTCTTTTTTCGCGTGATTGGCAAGACCAATTTTTTCTGCGATAGCACGCACTTCTGGTTTTCGTAATTCACCAACAGGAAACAAGCTGCTTTCCAGCTGTGATTTTTGCAATGCGTAAAGAAAATAACTTTGGTCTTTATCCGGATCGCTGCCTTTTAATAAACGGTGCTGATCATCTTTGCGGACGTAGTGACCGGTTGCAATGAAGTCTGCGCCTTGCAGTTTTGCATATTCAAGGAAAGCTTTAAATTTGATTTCACGGTTGCAAAGAATATCCGGATTGGGCGTCCGTCCGGCACGGTATTCACTTAAAAAATATGCGAAGACATTTTCCCAATATTCACTCGCAAAATTCACCAGGCGTAATGGAATGCCGAGTTTGTCGCAGACAGCTTGTGCATCTGCCATGTCATCTGCGGCGGGGCAGTAGTCATCCGTATCATCACCTTCCCAGTTTTTCATGAATACACCTTCGACATTGTGGCCAGCTTCTTTTAGCAAATAAGCGGCCACAGAGGAATCGACGCCTCCGGACATGCCGACGATGATGTGTGATGGTTTGGCCATGGTGATGCTTTATATTAATTTGAGCGTATCTTACCAGAAAAATACGGTATTCGCATCCGTGCGCAGCTCGCTTTTGAGGGTTATTTGCGAGGTCCAAATCCGCGATTTTTGCTTTGAGGTTTTACGGCAAATGGTAATTTTGTATATCTTTCACTGATATTAGGTACAGCAGCAGGATTGGGCATTTCAATCATAAGTGCGGCTTGATTAAGAGGTTCCTGCATATCTTTATCCCGCAGCTTTGGTGCGTTATCGTCGCGATAAATATCGCCGAGAATTAAACCTAATAATCTTGCATTATGAAATTTGTCAGGATTGCTGTTTATAAGCTCGACCTTTGTATTCATTTCTTTACTGGTCAACTGGATAAGATTGGGTAGTGATTCAGATTTCTTGAATGATAAGCGAATTTGAATCTTACCCATTGATCCGGATCGGCCTCCAATTGAAGAGCGTTTCTCGATTGATGAACCACCACGTTTCGATTTTTTAGATGAGTTACTAGATGTTCTTGTAAGGAGTGGTGATGATGATTTTAATTCAGGTTGCTCTACCATGTGGCATGAAGCAGAAAACTCATCAGCTATTAACTTCTGAATTCTGGTTAATTTTCCTAGAGCATCTCGATCCGCCACATCGCCGCCTTCATATATAACAAGGCATTGCAGGTATAAACGGTTTAATCTATCCAGGTCACTTTTGCTTTCGGAATTAAGTTTCAGCGAATCTATCTTGTCTCTCGACTTGGTTCCTGCATCTTCGTCTCCTATAAGCGCAGTTATTTGTAAAATAGCGCATGCGTCATATAGTTGTTTGATTATTCTATCTAGTATTGATTGTATAATTTGGTCTTTGTTAAATCTGGTATGCATTTCATTTGCTACTCGAAAGCATTTATCAAACTTGTCCTTATCTTCAGGTGAAGCGGTATTACCAAAAATCAGGTTGGACAATTCATTTTTGCCAGGGAGACGATGCTTTTGCATTTCAAGCTGAATATCATAAAGTAAAAAACACATCATTCTAGATATCAGATATATTTTCATATTTGCACTAATCCGTCTGGCAATCTCATGAGGCGAGCGATTATCAAGACCGAGTCCTTTATTTTCTTGTTTTAAAATATCGGCAAATGCATCAATAAGTAGTTTCAGAATATTGGCAAATGTGATTTTCAAATTCTTATAATTTTTTTTATATTCATTGGGAACAGTCTTACTGTGTTCATCGAAAATTGCTTTACTAAGGGTTTTTAGTTTCACCAATAATTTATCATCATAAATAATATTATATTCTTGAGATATTTCTTGATATTTTTTTGGCAATTCAGATACTCTTGAGACAAATTGTCTTAGAATATGAAATTCATCACTTGCGTGATCTGAGTCTTCACGCTTTCTTGGTGAAAATCTGCCTTCCATATAAATAACCTCGTTTTCGCGTCTTGGTTTATCTCTTGTATCAATAGTATAGTTCACATTTGCTTGTCTGAACCTTAACTGCTTGCTAACATTGCCGCATTTGTCATTACATTGAAGGGCTTAAACATGGCTTACCAGCACATCAAAGTACCAGCTGACGGCGCTAAAATTAGCGTAAATCAAGATCTTAGCTTGTCTGTCCCAACTAACCCGATTATTCCTTACATTGAAGGTGATGGAATTGGTGTCGATATCACGCCGGTGATGAAGCACGTGGTCGATGAAGCGGTAAAAAAAGCATACAACGGACAACGCAAAATTCACTGGATGGAAGTTTATGCGGGTGAAAAAGCGGTAAAAGTATACGGCAATAATACCTGGCTGCCGGATGAAACGCTGGATGCGCTGCGTGAATTTTCTGTGTCTATTAAAGGCCCGTTAACAACACCAGTCGGCGGTGGTATGCGTTCATTAAACGTGACCATGCGTCAGGTTCTGGATTTGTATGTCTGCCTGCGTCCTGTACGATATTTCAAAGGTGTACCAAGTCCGGTAAAAGAACCATGGAAGACAAATATGGTGATTTTCCGCGAAAATTCCGAAGATATTTATGCTGGAATCGAGTGGCCGGCTGACAGCGCGGAAGCAAAAAAAGTGATCGCATTTTTACAGAATGATATGGGCGTGAAGAAAATCCGCTTCCCGGAACACTGCGGAATCGGTATTAAACCAGTATCAAAAGAAGGAACTTCACGTCTAGTGCGCGCAGCAATTCAATACGCGATTGATAACGAGCGTGATTCGGTTACGCTGGTGCACAAAGGCAATATCATGAAGTTTACCGAAGGTGCGTTCCGTGACTGGGGTTATCAGGTTGCACGCGAACAATTCGGTGCTGAACCTCTGGACGGCGGTCCATGGCATGTCTTCAAAAGCCCAAAAAACGGCAAAAATATTGTAATCAAAGACGTGATTGCTGACGCATTCCTGCAGCAGATTTTGCTGCGTCCGGAAGAATACAGCGTGATTGCGACATTAAACCTGAATGGCGATTATATTTCTGATGCACTGGCTGCACAGGTTGGCGGTATTGGTATCGCGCCAGGTGCAAATATCAGCGATAAAGTAGCTGTTTTTGAAGCGACGCATGGTACGGCACCAAAATATGCAGGGCAGGATAAAGTGAACCCGGGTTCGATTATTTTGTCTGCGGAAATGATGCTGAGACATATGGGCTGGAATGAAGCGGCCGACCTCATTATTGAGGGTATGGATGGTGCAATTGCTGAAAAAACAGTGACTTACGACTTTGCCCGCTTAATGAGTGATGCACGTGAAGTCAGTGCATCTGCGTTTGGTAATGCCATGATTGCGCAAATGTAGTCGTTACAGACCAGGCCTAGAGGGTGATTTTCTACTGTAAAATCACCCTTTTTTATTTGTTGATTAAAATTTACACACCAGTAAAAATACTGTATAATTCTTCTCCATTTATCCGTCAGGCGATACTTTTACATTGTAATTCAAGGGCCTGTTTTATCTGGAAAAATAAATATATTTTCCATGATAAGGAAATTCTAAATTTAATCGACTATAAGAAGAGTAAGAGATCATGAAAAGTGATTTTGATAAGCAAAATAAAGGCTATCTGGAATTAGAAGATAAAATTGAAGAGCCAGGTTTATACCAGATAGTGCTGCATAACGACGATTTTACGACCATGGAATTTGTGATGGAGATTTTAGAAAAAATCTTTTTTATGGATAGACGAAAAGCCGCAGAAGTAATGATGGAGGCGCACCAGGGAGGTAAAGCAGTTTGTGGGGTTTTTACAAAAGATATTGCAGAGTCAAAGATAGAGCAAGTATCTGAGTTAGCGAAAAAGGAGGAGCATCCGTTATTTTGCAGTATGGAGGCAGCGTAAGAAGAGGAGAAGTGTGCCATGTTAGACAAAGAGCTGGAGTACACTTTAAATGCAGCTTTCAAAGAAGCGCGAGCAAAACGTCACGAATTTGTGACGGTGGAACATTTATTGCTTGCCTTACTTGATAATACTTCTGCTCTGGAAGTTTTAAAAGCTTGCGGTGCCAATATAAACAGACTTCGCAGTAACCTCACTGAATTCATCGATCGCACCACACCAGTTATTCCACTCAATATTCATGACCGTGACACGCAGCCAACACTTGGATTTCAACGAGTGATTCAACGTGCTGTATTTCAGGTGCAATCTGCCGGCCGCACCGAAGTTGTGGGCGCAAATGTTCTGGCAGCTATTTTCAGTGAACAAGAGAGTCAAAGCGTTTATTTCATTAGACAGGAAAATATCAGTCGACTTGATGTTATTAATTTCATTGCTCATGGTGCATCAAAACCAAAAACACAAGCACCGCGTGAAGACCAGTCATTTAATCATTATTCAGATGAAACTGAAGGCTTGCAGGAAGAAGGTGGTTCCAGTCCGTTAGAGTTATATACAACGAATTTGAATGCACGTGCCAAACTTGGATTGATTGATCCATTAATTGGCCGCGCAGAAGAAGTAGAGCGCACAATACAAGTATTGTGCCGACGACGTAAAAACAACCCGCTTCTCGTTGGTGAGGCAGGTGTTGGTAAAACGGCAATTGCAGAAGGTCTTGCACAGCTGATTGTTGATAAAAAAGTTCCAACAGTGCTGCAGGAAAGTGTGATTTACTCACTTGATCTTGGCAGCTTGCTTGCAGGTACAAAATATCGCGGCGATTTTGAAAAACGTTTGAAGAGTGTGCTGCATCAATTAAAAGAACAACAGGGTGCAATTTTGTTTATCGATGAAATTCACACGATTATTGGCGCTGGTGCTGCATCGGGCGGCTTGATGGATGTATCTAATTTAATTAAGCCGCTGCTTGCTTCAGGTGAATTGACCTGTATGGGTTCAACAACTTATAAAGAATATCGCAGTATTTTTGAAAAAGATCACGCGCTAGATCGACGATTCCAGAAGATTGATATTAAAGAACCATCCGTTGAAGAAACGATTAATATCCTCAAAGGTCTACGTACACGCTTTGAAAAACATCATAATATCGAATATACCAATGAAGCGCTGGAAGCTGCATCGAATTTATCAGCACGTTATATCAGCGATCGTCATTTGCCAGATAAAGCAATCGATCTGGTTGATGAAGTTGGCGCATATCAATATTTACGACCGGAAGGTGAGCGCAAAAAAATAATTGAAGTCGAAGATATTGAGAAAATGGTAGCCAAGATCGCCAGAATTCCTGAACGTAATGTATCTGCATCTGATCGTGAAGTATTAAAGAGTCTGGTCAGAGATTTAAAGATGATGATATTCGGACAGGATGAATCAATTGAAACATTGGGTGCGGCAGTAAAACTTGCACGCTCTGGATTACGGGATCCTGGTAAGCCAATTGGATCATTCCTGTTTGTTGGCCCAACTGGCGTCGGTAAAACAGAAGTCAGTAAACAATTATCCAAAATACTTGGTGTTGAACTGGTTCGATTTGATATGTCTGAATATATGGAGCGTCATTCCGTTTCGCGTTTGATTGGTGCTCCTCCGGGTTATGTTGGATATGATGAAGGTGGCTTGTTAACTGAAGCTGTCAATAAATCGCCTCATTGTATCGTGTTACTGGATGAAATTGAAAAAGCGCATCCCGATGTATATAACTTGCTGTTACAGATTATGGATCACGGTACGCTTACAGATATGAATGGCCGCAAAACTGATTTTCGCCACACCATTTTAATTATGACATCTAATGCGGGTGCGGATATTATCGAAAAAGGCAATATTGGATTCATGGTGCAAGAAAGTGATACTGATGTGATTGCCGCAGTAAACAAGGTGTTTTCACCTGAATTCAGAAACCGTCTGGATGCTGTTATTCAATTCAAGGCGCTGGATACTAAAACCATTCTGTCAGTCGTTAATAAATTTATTGCCGAGCTCGAAGGCCAGCTTCAATTACGTAATGTAATACTTGAAGTTGATGATGAAGCGAGAGTGTGGCTGGCTAAAAATGGCTACGATAAAAATATGGGCGCAAGACCGATGGCGCGCCTCATTCAGGAACAAGTCAAAAAACCGCTTGCAGAAGAATTATTGTTTGGCAGATTAAGTAACGGCGGACACGTTAAGGTTACTGCTGTGAAGGGTAAACTTAAATTCCTGATTGAAGATACTGAAATGACAAACGTGAATTAATATTCACTCTTATTTTATACAGGTTTTTCCTGCTTATCATTCTTATCTGGCCGTGGTGCACCTTCCTTATGACGGAAAGTAATTCTGCCTTTGGTTAAATCGTAAGGGGTCATTTCGACGGTAACTTTGTCACCTTTCAAAATACGAATGTAATTCTTACGCATTTTCCCAGAGATGTGAGCAAGGATCACATGCCCATTTTCCAGTTCAACTCTGAACATGGTATTTGGCAGTGTATCTACAACAGTGCCTTCCATTTCTAATTGTTCTTCTTTCGCCATAATCTCCGTCTCGGGTGAGGTTTAAACCGCTTATTATAACTCATGACAAGGTTGAATCAAGAAAATGTAGCCCGGGTTAGCGCGCTTTTTGCGCGTAACCCGGGAACAATCACGCATAACCCGGGAACAAAACCGGGCACGGGCACGCACGCGGGCACGCTCACGGGCACGTTTACTACAAAGCGTTACGCAGCATGCTGTTCTTTCTTTGCTTTCGACTTCAAGCTGTCCAGATATTTATCCGCATCCAGCGCAGCCATACAGCCAGAGCCCGCAGCTGTAATTGCCTGACGGTAACTGGGGTCAGAAACGTCACCGGCTGCAAATACGCCGGGAATATTGGTGGCTGTTGCATTTGCTGATGTACCGCTCTTAATGCGCAGGTAACCATTATCCATATCCAGCTGGCCGGCAAAAATAGATGTATTTGGATTGTGGCCGATAGCGATGAATACGCCGGTTACATCCAGTACACTGGTTTCGTCGGTTTTGACATTTTTAATGCGTACACCCGTGACACCTTGTTCATTGCCAAGAATTTCATCTACTACGCTGTCCCAGGCAATATCTATTTTGCCCGAGCTTTCTTTCTTTTCCATCAAGTGATCAATCATGATTTTTTCAGCACGCAGGGAGTCGCGGCGGTGAATCAGGGTAACTTTGGAAACGAGATTCGAAAGATAAAGTGTTTCTTCAACTGCTGTATTGCCGCCGCCGACAACGACTACATTTTGATTACGATAAAAGAAACCATCGCATGTGGCGCAGGCAGATACACCTTTACCCTTGAATGTTTCTTCTGAGGGTATTCCAAGATATTTGGCACTTGCGCCTGTGGCGATGATAAGTGCATCGCAGGTATATGTTTTTTCGCCTTTGAGAACAAACGGGCGTTGATTCAGGTCTGCCGAGGTGATTTCATCGAAAATAATCTCAGTATTAAACCGTTCGGCATGATGTTTCATACTTTCCATTAAATCGGGGCCTTGCAGGCCTTCTTTTCCGCCCGGCCAGTTATCGACTTCTGTCGTCAGGCTGAGCTGCCCTCCTGGTGTCAGACCGGTGATGACAACCGGTTTTAAATTTGCGCGAGCCGCATAAACTGCAGCAGTCCAGCCGGCAGGCCCAGAACCCAGGATGATTAATCGGTGATGAATACTGTTAGACATTAGTGATTTACTCTATTTCTCATTATTACCAAGGTGGTATATAGTACGAGAAGGAGCCTCTCCGGTAAAGACAAGTATAAATGGATATGAAAAATCGGAATAAACAAGCTTTAAATAGCAGGAATCGAAGACCAATTTCCACACAAATGCGGCAAAGGCTGCATGAGGGATTATTTTTGGTCTCTATCGCCTGTGCAATGTTCCTGCTGATTTCCCTGATCACATACCAGACAACAGACCCTGGCTGGATGACAACGGGTATTCATAACAAAGCAGCTAACTGGGGCGGCCGTGTCGGTGCATGGTTTGCTGATGTGTTACTGTCTCTCTTTGGCGTGGTCGCCTATTTATTCCCTATGCTGATTTTATTATCCAGCTGGCTGCAAATCAGGGAAAAAAATATTGCTGAAGAGAAAAGTCCGCGTGAGTGGGTATTTAAAGCTGTTGGTTGGGTGCTGGCAATTTCCAGCAGCTGCGCACTAGTGAGTTTTTACTATAAGGGCAGTACAGCTCTGCCGGCTGATAGCGGTGGTATTTTTGGTTATTTGCTGGGAAAGGGTTTAAGTGTTTTATTCAATATCACTGGCAGCACATTAGTGTTTGTCACCATGTGGCTTTGCGGCATCACATTAGTAACAGGCTTATCATGGCTGGGTGTTTTGGAAATGATAGGTGTTGGTGTTAACCGATTCTGGACGAAGATTAAAACCAGGCGTGAAAAGATTGCTGCTGCAAAGAAAGAAGTTAAAACTGAACCGCTGCTTGAGCGCAACAAGCGATTACAGCGTGACGTGCAGGATATGGTTGAATCACTCACTGCTGCGCCAGTTAAGAAACCAATTGTTGTTACAAAGCCGCCTGAACCTGTGCGTGAGCGCAGTGAACGTAAAAAAATAGATATTGATCCTGGCATCAAACTAGAGCCGGGTGCGCTGCCGCCGCTAACTTTACTGAATGCACCAGCGCCGGTTGCGGATAAAGCATTTGCGAATATTTCATTTGAAGATTTATCCATGCTGGTCGAGCAGAGACTTGCTGATTTTGGCGTAGAAGCAAAAGTGTCAGCAGTACTTCCCGGTCCTGTTATTACGCGATTTGAGCTGGATCTTGCACCCGGAATTAAAGTCAGCAAAATTACCGGTCTTGCCAAGGATATTGCACGTTCACTTTCCGCTGTGAGTGTGCGCGTGGTTGAAGTTATACCCGGCAAATCAGTTATTGGACTTGAAATTCCAAATGAAAATCGTGAGCTGGTGAGTCTGCGCGATATTTTTGAATCCCAGCGTTACGCGCAATCGCGTTCACCTGTGAGTCTCGTTCTTGGTAAAGATATTTCAGGTAATCCTGTTGTTGTCGATTTAACTAAAATGCCGCATTTATTAGTGGCGGGAACGACAGGCTCAGGAAAGTCGGTCAGTTTGAATGCGATGTTGCTGAGCATTCTTTTCAAGTCTTCGCCAGAGCAAGTGCGATTAATCATGATTGATCCCAAGATGCTGGAATTGTCTATTTACGATGGTATTCCGCATTTATTGACACCGGTTATCACTGATATGAAAGATGCTGCGAATTCACTGCGCTGGTGCGTCGCGGAAATGGATAGACGCTATCGCCTGATGGCGTCGCTCGGTGTGCGTAATATCACTGGCTACAATCAAAAGGTGAGTGATGCGATTAAGCAGGGTCAACCCATTCCTATGCCAGGTGTGCTCGTTACTGATGAAGCCACTGCAAAAATGACTCTGGAGCCGTTGCCATTAATTGTGGTTGTCGTTGATGAGCTGGCTGATATGATGATGGTGGTCGGTAAGAAAGTCGAAGATTTGATAGCCCGTATCGCGCAAAAAGCACGGGCAGCTGGCATACATTTAATTATTGCAACACAGCGTCCGTCAGTGGACGTGATCACTGGGTTAATCAAGGCGAATATTCCAACGCGTATTGCGTTTCAGGTGTCTTCACGTATTGATTCGCGCACTATTCTGGATCAGCAGGGAGCGGAACAGCTGCTTGGTCATGGGGATATGTTGTATTTGCCGCCGGGAGCCGGTGTTCCTGTGCGTGTACACGGTGCTTATGTTGCAGATGAAGAAGTTCATCGTGCAGTAGCCGCATGGCGCAGCGCCGGTCAGCCTGAATATGTAAATGAAGTAACGGAAGAAACCAGCGGTGATACTGCAGCAGGCGGTGATGGTCAGGGTAGTGAACAGGATCCATTGTATGATGAGGCGGTGCGGATCGTGACGGAAAGCCGCCGCGCTTCAATCTCCCTGGTGCAGAGACGCTTACGTATCGGGTATAATCGCGCGGCACGCATGATGGAAGATATGGAAGCTGCAGGAGTGGTAAGTTCCATGGATAACAGCGGTACCCGAGAAGTGCTGGCCGGGGATTTGGTTGATTGACAGACACAATCGTCATTATTTATGAGACGGTATTAATGAAAAATTACTTACAAAAAATTTACTCTCTGATTATTTTTACTGTTTTATCTGGATCAGCTCAGGCAGCAGATAAAGCCCAAGAATTAACGGGATTATTAAACGGCATCAAAACCATGCGTGCCGATTTTACCCAGACTATCTATGACAACCGCGGACAGGCAATTCAAAAATCTACCGGTAAAATGGCTCTGGAACGTCCGGGTAAGTTTCGCTGGCAGGTTGGAAAACCAATTCCGCAAACAATTATCGCCAATTCGGAGCGGTTATGGATTTATGATCCCGATCTTGAGCAAGTTACAATCCGTTCCCTGAAAGTGGAAACAGGAGAAGCTCCTGCTTTGATTTTAAGTCATCAAAATGCTGATCTTGAAAAAAATTACCAGATTCAAAGCATGAAGCCGCAAGGGTCATTGCAGTGGTTTTTATTAAAGCCGAAGAAAAATGACAATATGTTTGCATCAGTGAAAATGGGCTTTGCTAATACCCAGTTAAAAGAAATGGTGCTGCAAGATCAGATAGGGCATTCAACACGCGTGCAATTTCAAAAAATTGAAATGAATATATCTCTGCCATCTTCATTATTTAAATTTATCCCGCCCAAAGGTACAGATATCATTGATGAAACCCGCTAAAATTTTCAATTCTCTACAGGATTCATATCAGCCGCTGGCTGCGAGAATGCGTCCGCGCAGTCTGGCTGAATATGTCGGGCAGCAGCATTTGCTCGGCGAAGGTAAGCCGCTGCGCCGTGCAATTGAGCAGGGAATTTTACACTCCATGATTTTATGGGGACCGCCGGGTACTGGTAAAACAACACTCGCTGAATTGATGGCGATTACCGCGAATGCACGATTCGAAAAAATTTCTGCAATCTCTGCAGGAGTAAAAGATATTCGTAAAGTGGTAGAAGAAGCGCGTTCCGCGCGAGATGTGCAGCAGCAGGCAACCATTTTGTTTATTGATGAAGTTCATCGTTTTAACAAGGCGCAGCAAGATGTATTTTTGCCTTTCGTTGAAGATGGTACGTTTATTCTGATCGGTGCTACGACTGAAAATCCATCATTTGAATTAAACAGTGCGTTGTTATCACGTACACGTGTTTATGTCTTGAAGCGGTTAGCTGATCAGGATTTGCAAAAAGTGATACAGGCTGCGATGACGGACAGCGAACGCGGACTTGCTGCCAGTCAGTTGAAATTCCCTGAAAACCTGCAAAACATTCTCATAGCAGCCGCAGATGGTGATGCGCGGCAAGCGTTAAACTTGCTGGAAATTCTGGCTGATTCTGCTGAAAATAATGAAGTGACAGAAGAGTTACTGGCAGAAGTCATGCAAGTGAATTTAAGACGTTTTGACAAGCAGGGCGAAGTTTTTTACGACCAGATTTCTGCATTGCATAAATCAGTTCGCGGTTCCAATCCGGATGCGGCACTTTACTGGTTATGCCGTATGCTGGATGGCGGCTGTGATCCATTGTATGTTGCAAGGCGTGCTGTGCGCATGGCTAACGAAGACATCGGGCTTGCAGATCCGCGAGCGCTTGAGCTTGCCTTAAATGCTTGTGCTGTCTATGAACGCCTGGGTTCTCCGGAGGGTGAGCTTGCAATTGCTCAGGCAATTGTATATCTGGCGTGCACATCAAAAAGTAATGCTGTGTATAAAGCATTTGGCAGAGCAATGAGCGCTGTTCAAAAATATGGTACTGCAGAAGTTCCGCTGCACTTGCGTAATGCTCCAACAAAATTAATGACACAAATGGATTATGGAAAAAACTATCGATACGCACATGATGAACCAGATGCCTATGCATCTGGTGAGCAATATTTCCCCGATAATGTAAAAGACACTTCTTTTTATGAGCCTACCTCTCGTGGTCTGGAAGCTAAAATTACTGAAAGACTTGCGCATCTGCGTGAACTGGATAAAAAGTCGAAATAAATTCACATATTCTATTATCGCATGTATTTTGATTGGTTATGTGCAAAAAAACGTGCTTACTCAGTGATCATTTCTGGCGCACAGCAGCATAAAAATGCGCATCAATCCTGGTTTAATAAAACCTTAAGATTAAGTAGATACATTCGAAATTTAGAAGTAAATAATTAAAATGGAAAGGAGAATTCATAGATGAAATTAAAAAGTTTAATTGAGCATTTGCAGGATAAGCTGGATGAACACGAGGTGAATTCGGTTAAACCTGATGCGTATTCGCCGAATCAAAGAGAAACGTATTTTAACAATCTTGAGGCAGATTATACGTTCAGAATTTATAGATCTATTGTCGGTCAATTTAAAAAAGAAGATGGTGAAAAGGAAATCTCAGCGGATCATATTAAAATTCTCACAGATTCACTCAAAAATCGCTGGTCTAGAATTAAAAGTTCAGATGCAAGTTACAGTATAGAAGCCACTAGTTCTGTAAATTATTTTTGCAGACAGCTTGCCAGTTATCTAGTAACACAACATCAATCATTCATTGGCCACACCAGTGCTAATAAATTACTCATGCCGACAGTGAAGCGGTGGCGTAATCCTGGAAGTGATGCAACTGACCTTAGTAATGCGTGGCCGCATCGTTTTGTGCTGGATGATAAAAATGAACATGTATATGAGCTGGGGCATTTGTATGAAGACCTGCGCAGCAGCAAATTAGTATTGAGTTATAAAATTAGATCTGGTTCGAAAGAAACCCAATTATTATCTGATGCAGAACAGCGCAGAGTCATGAATCATTCTCAATTAGTAAAAGATTATTATGAAAAAGTTAAACCATTACTGAAATACAGGGATGATAAAAATGAAAAAAAGATTACTGCATTAAAATTTAGTCTTCGGGATGAGTTGCTGGATAACGGATATGTAAAAAATTCTAACACCATTAAAGAAGCGTATGGATCGGCTGGTCAGGATTTATTGAAAAAGAATTTGCTGGAAGACGTTGATAATTTGTTTGCTGATCGTGAGCAATTGCTGGATTACATGTCTGGTAAGTTAATGCGCACAGAATGGAAAGAATTCCTGAATAGGTTTTCTAAAGATGGATTGCGTAAAGTGTTTTGTGGCGGATCGACAGTAGAGGCGACGGTGATCAGTGACGACATGAAAAAGGGTGTATTAATGCATGATCTCGCTGCAGATTACTGTAAGGTAAGAGTGTATTGGGACGATCGCAAGCCAAAGGGTAAATTCGCAACGACTAAGGGTCGTTTCTTTGGCGGTGCTAAAGATGATGATATTGAGTTGGCGGTAATTGAATATGAAAATGGATTGACTGTAGACCGTGATGCAATTAAAGATTGGAAGAAATATGTTGAAAGCAAAGATCCCAAGATTGCTGAATTAATGCGAGGTGAGAGATGGTCGATAAGATATTATATTAATAAAAGCATAGAAACGACAGTTGAGAAAAATGCAAAACCTGAAAACGATGCTACATCACATAAGGTAAAAGTGTAAGGAGATATACTCATGGCGCAAGTGAAACATTTTGTTGCGAAAATTATTTCTGAAATAGAAGACGCAATGATGGATGAAGATATGATCTCTGCAGAGGAGTCGAATCTGGATATTCTCTTGCGCTATGAATCAAAATGGTCTTTTGAAAATTTAATGAAATTGCTTGAGGCTAATGCAGCAAACGATGCTGAAAAAAATGAAGAGTCATTAAGATTTCTCATTGATTTCTTGCGTTTCAGGTATTCGATGATAAAAGATACCGATGGAATATATAATTTTCACCAAAAAACTGCAGCTAATCTTGCCTGTATTTTGGTAGCAAAAAATCTAAGTGAAGTACTGGGATCGCATTATTATGAATACCTTTTTCCTCACATCAAGGTTAAAAATTTTGTTAGTACCAGGGGTGATTTGTCCGCGATTACATTGCCTGAGTTCTTCATTGGAGAGCAAGGTTTGCCGATAGAGACTGCTAAATGTCTTGCTCAATTTCAAGAAAATGTTTTGGCGCATAAGCCGGATTACCCATGGCATGTTTGCCTTCCACCTGAAGCTATGACCAAGCGGAAAAACATACAGATTTCACGCGATGATGTTGATGTGTTGGCATCGCATTCCAGTGAAGCGGAAAAATATTATAAGGAAATCAGTTTTCGCCCGCCAAGATCCAGGGAGGAACTTGAAGTTCATAAGCAGCATTTGGCAGAGGCTATGGCAACGAGTGACTTCACTCCCAAGTATACGCATAATAATATCCGAAATAGGTCGCGCTCAAGATCTAATCTGCTTAAAAATGGCTTTCTTGAACGGTTTGGTGTACGTGATTTAAAATCAATGGCCAATTTACTTGTTGATGTTGAGCCAAGCGACTGGAATAATTTTTGCAGTGCGATCGATAAAAACTATCTTGATATGTTTATCTTGCCACAAAAGGCGGTGAAGCAGCGTCAGGGTACAAAATTACTTAGAATCAAAACCGAGGATTCGGAAGAGGATGGCGGCTATAACGAGCGAATTGTCATGATTCTTCCTGACAAGGGCGAGATCCAGCTGCGTTGTAAAGAAAATCCAAATGACTATCAAAATAAAATTCTGGTAACGCCTGAAGGATATACAGTACTACAAGTCAAACGTGAGGGTACAATATCAATACAATTACCCGATGTGACGGTATTGGAAGATGACAAGTTTCAGTCATACCTGGATAAACAGGGCTATGAACATAAAAGCGAATCTGTGTTGGATAGAGCAATCATATATCTCATTGGTTTCCGTTATAAGCGCAAGATTGAGAACGAAGTAGGTTATTTTAAGGACGAAAAAAAAGATCCGGCTATTGATAAATTATTAGAGTTTATCACTAACTTTAATTACCTGATCAATCAACCGAAGGAATATCTGGTTGAGCAAAACTGCACATCATTGATACCAGCAGTTAAAAATGGACGCTTGGGATGTTTTTATCGTAAGTTGATTTCGCTCGGGCCGGGTGCCAAAGAAAGTGCGAGTTATCTATCCGATCTTGCATTCAACCTGAGTAAATCTGACGGAGGTGATTGGGCATCTGTGATTGATTCCATGGAGACATTTGAAAATTACATGTCACAGATTGTCGGCTCTATAGATAAAATGATTAAATCAATCAAATCGCAGGAATATCGCCAGGATGATGAGAGATATAATCGCGCGCTACTCTTTTGCCTAGTGTCTTATTATCTCATGGTTCGCCCAAAACAAGACGATTCGAATAAAGAGTCAAAAATGAATGCAGCTATGGCTCTGCGCAATTTCCTTGCGAGCAATTGGGTATTAAAGGACTTGAAAGGATATCTCTTAGCGATCGAGCATCCTGAATATGAAGCAGATATCCGTGATTCCAAATCGATGTTTATGAAATGGGTACATGTAACCAATGGATCTGTTCTTGGAACCATTGCTATGCAGATTGATGAACTGTGTAAGCCGGAATATTTCCAGGAACAGCAAAAACAATCGCATGGCTTACACCCGGTCTTTAGAAGAACCTAAATAAAAAGATTCAAAAGAGTGTTATAGACTTCTTGTGAAAAATCAGCCGTGACGAGCTGTGCAATACCCCATACTGCTGCCGCAACACATCCGGCAGCAGGAATGGTTAAAATCCAAGCCCATACGATATTTTTTGCGACTCCCCAGCGTACGGCAGAAAAACCATTCACAGATCCTACACCTATAATTGCGCCAGTCACTGTATGAGTCGTTGAGACAGGTATACCTAGATAAGTTGCCAGAGCCAGTGTACAAGCACTCGCTGTGTCAGAACAAAATCCGCTGACAGGTTTCAATTTGGTGATTTTCATCCCCATCGTTTTTACGATTCGCCAGCCACCGAAACACGTTCCCATTGCTATGACAAAATTACACGAAATGACAACCCAAAGCGGAACATAAAATTTATCGCCGATAAGATTGGATGAATAAAGCAAAATGGCAATGATGCCCATGGTTTTTTGCGCGTCATTACTACCATGTCCCATGCTTATAAATGCAGAAGACAAAAGTTGAATATGCCGGAATAATCCGTCAACTCGATGCGGATTGGAATAGAAAAATATTCTCGCTGTCAGAGTCATCAAAAACATGCCCATTACCATGCCTAGTAATGGCGAGATGACGATGGCAGCAATCACTTTCAGAATACCTGCCCATTTGAGCGGTGCCATTCCTGCATGAGCGATGCTTGCGCCAAGCAAGCCGCCAATTAATGCATGAGAAGAGCTGGATGGTAATCCGAAAAACCAGGTAAATAAGTTCCAGAATATTGCCCCCAGCAAACTGCTGAATATAACTTGATTATTGATGACATCAGGGTCTACTAAACCTACTCCTATCATTGTCGCAACATGAAGTCCAAAAAATAAAAACGCAATGAAGTTAAAAAAGGCAGCCCACACGACTGCCCAGTGAGGTTTTAATACACGTGTAGATACAATCGCGGCTATGGAATTTGCAGCATCATGGAAGCCGTTTAGAAAATCAAACAGCAAAGCCATGCCGATTGTAATGATGACAAAAATTAAATTTGCGTCCATATTATGAATACTCAAGAACGATACCTTTGATGATATTACCGACATCCTGGCAACGGTTTATCACCAGTTTGGTATGCGCATATATTTCTTTGAGTTTGAAAAATTCTTTAAAGTCAGTTTCATGCAGAAAGAGTTTTTCTTCGCCCGCTAATACTGTTTTATGCGCCTTGTGTTCGATTTTATCGATTTCTTTGCAATGTTCAAAAATCGTGTGCGAATTTTTGAGAGATTTAAGGCAAGAAATTGATTGCATTAATTGTGTTGTCGCCTCAGCACTTAATTGAGAAAGACGAATCATTTCTTCCGGCACGCTGCTAAGGTTATAAAATGGAAAGCGTTGCGCGATACGGTTAATCAAGTCGATGATGTCATCCAGTGTACTAGTTAACGAATGAATATCAAAACGATCAAACGGCGTGATAAACGTTTTATGCAGAAGCTCAAAGTTGGTGTATGCGATCTGGTCTGCTTCTTCTTCGTGCTTGGCAATGAGGTCTACGTAATATTGTTGATTATCCAGATGCTGGAGCATATTGGAAAATTCTGTGGATGCCAGTTGCAGTTTCTCGGCTGCCTTTTCGAATAAATCAAAAAAGCTCTCCTGTTGGGGGAGTAAACGTCTCAGCATGTCTTTGGCCCTGATTTCTAAAGAGCTAATTTTAAGCGTGATACTTGGGAAATGCTACATCGAATTGCAGGCCATGGCCATTTGGCGGGGTTGAGAGTGAAATATCGGCATTATGAAGCTTGGCTATCTGGCTGACGATGGCAAGACCGAGGCCGCTGCCGGTGGCCTTGGTGCCTAAAATGCGATAAAAGCGCTCAAACACGCGTTCTCGCAGGTCTGGGGGGATGCCGCTGCCAGTATCAGTGACGCGGAATATCACTTGCGACCCTGTATCAATAATTTCTACCTTTACCTCCCCCTTAGGGGGAGTGTAGCGGATGGCGTTGTCTACGATATTGCGAATGAGAATGCCGATAGAGATATCGCTGCCCAGAATGATGGGTTCGCTAGGCGAGGGGGCAAGTTCAATCTCAATATCCTTTTCCAGTGCGTGAGGTGCGAGGTAAGCCATCATTTCTGTGGTGAGTTTATGTAAATCCATCGGCTTGATGTCGGTTAACCGCTCTTCATCACCCAGTCTGCTTAAAGTTAAAAGCTGGGCGACCACGTGGGAGCTTCTGTCCACACTTTCTATGACTTTCTGTAAGGCTTTGTTTCGATCTGCATCATCATCTGCTTTAAGCGCAACTTGGACGTGAGTTTTTAAAGCCGCAAGTGGTGTGCGTAATTCATGGGCGGCATCTGCTGCGAAACTTTTGTTGCGTTCAAATGCAAGTTTAAGTCGAATAAATAATTCATTGAGTTCTGCAACAAGGGGTTTAATTTCAATTGGGATCTCGGTCAGTTGTACCGGTTCCAGAAAAGTAGACGCACGATTAGAAATTTCTGAGGTAACTCTTGTGACTGATCTCAGCGCAATGCTGACAATCAGCCAGACAAGCAGACCAAAAACGGGATAGGTAATAAGTAGAATATTGGCATTGCTATGGGCGATGTTGTCGCCAAGTTCACGGCGCAAATTATAAAGTTCCGCTACAATCACTTTAGCGCCCATTGACTTATCTGTCTCACTGTATATACGCCATTCCTGATTCTTGATGTTTAAGTCACTGAATCCTTCAGGGGCATTCTTGAGAGGGATGGTTATATTTTCAGGGGAGCTTAAACGCAGATCTCCTTTGATCGTGTAGATCTGAAAAATTAATTTTAGATTCGCAATGGGGGATGATTTATGTAAGTCAGTAATTAATTCGTCACGAATTTTCGGATTAATGTCAGTGTATTTATATAAAATTTTGATGAGAGAAGAAGTTCTTATCATCTGACTGTCAAGATACGGCTGAACAACTTTTTCATCCAGAAGGTAATTACCGATACCATTGATTGCAGATGCGATTGTGATGCTTAGCAGCAAGCTGATTAAAAGAAAATATTTAATCGATTTGATCATTTTTGATCTTTGCTTTTTTCAATCGTATAGCCAATTCCGCGCACAGTGCGAATAAACTCCTGGCCGAAACGTTTGCGAAGATTGTGTACGTGAACTTCAAGAGCATTACTGTCAACTTCTTCGCCCCAGCCATAAAGGGATTGGGTTAAATGTTCGCGTGATAAAACTCTGCCTGCGTTTTCAAGCAGCACATGCAACAATGCGAATTCACGACGGGAGAGGTTAACCGGCTCTTCTTTGAAAGTAACGGTGTGGGATGCCGGATCAAGCGAAATATCATTATGAACAAGCAACGGTGCTGCGCGTGAAGCAAATCGACGCTGTAATGCGCGCAGACGTGCTAGTAGTTCGGGAAGATCGAAAGGCTTTGTCAGATAATCATCTGCGCCGCTATCAAGGCCTTTGACGCGATCTTCAATAGATTCGCGAGCAGTCAGAATTAAAACGGGTGTTGTGTCGCCGCGTTCACGTAAATTTTGTAACACGGTGATACCGGGAATTTTGGGAAGGCCAAGATCGAGTACAACCAGATCAAATTTTTCCGTTTTTAGTGCCTGGTCAGCCAACATACCGTCTTTTACCCAGTCAACGGTGTACCCGCCCTGAGATAAGCCTTTACGTGTGCCCTCGCCAAGCAATTCGTCATCTTCAACGAGAAGAATGCGCATTGTAATTTCCCTCTTATTATCTATTAACTTTATCTTTTTTAAGCAGGTATGGCAAACCAAAATTCGTATTTCTGGGCAACTAATAGACAGGGGCGCGTGACTAAGTGGTTATATACAAATCAGATTTTCTTGCTTGTCATGTAATTTAATAAAATTGACGACCACCAATTTATTCTGAATGATTTTTGAGCAAATTCAGCTGTTTGAAGAATGATAGTACTTCAGGGTTAGTGATGAAAGTTAAATTATAAGGGTGTTCAGCATAGAGCTTATTGACGGGTCTGCCTGCGAATAAAGGGTCAATTTCATTTGCTATCCGACCGAATAAAAGAAAGGTGACTTGTGGTCTTTTCTCGAGTAAGCAATTCAACAACTCTTTAACAAAAGGAAGCCATGCCTTTGCATCTTTCTGAGGGGTCTGACTTTCTTGCAGCACTGGTGATGCGTTTAATAGCAGAAAACCTTTTTTCAGGAAGTTGTGAAAAAATTCCTGATTTGTTTTTACATATTCATTCTTGTCAATGTTAGCAATCTCTTGCTGACCGGTACGCACTGCATCAAGTTTGCCGTCCGCGACCAAGAGCATTTTTAAAATATTTCGTAAAGAAGTTGCTCGATTTACTTTTTTATCCAGACCGCTTTCCGACCAGAGATCGCCTACAGCATCGTCCCAGAATGCATATCCATTTGCAGATTCGCGTCGAGGATAAGGTGATTCGCCGAATAAAACATATTCTACCTGATCCAGAGGCTGCGAAAATGCATTGAAAATTTTTTCAGGTCCGGGAAGCCAGGTGGAGGATTTGGTGAGATTATCAAGATAACCTGAATCCATTTGTGTTAAACCACGATCCACGCATTCACGCCAGGAAGGGTGAATAACATTAAGATTGAAGGCGTCCATTGTCATTGATTCTTCATCCGGGTAGCATTAATTAAAATAATTCAGGCAGAAAATCATGGAAAAATTATTATTGGAAATACTAGCATGTCCGGTTTGCAAAGGTGAATTATTATATGATGCAAATCATCAGGAATTGATTTGTCGCCATGACCGGCTTGCTTTTGCAATCATCAATGAAATACCAGTGATGCTGGTATCAAGATCAAGAAGACTCGGTGAGGATGAGGAATAGTGAATGTTGGGACGAGCCCGCTTTTGCGATTTACGCATTGGCGGGCAAGCCCATCAATAATTAAAAACTATTCTTCACTATTTTTTGGAAATGAATCTTCGCTAGACTGGTTTGAGCCTTGTCCTTGCTTTGCATTGCTTTGCCTGTTGGAACGATTGCGGCTGCGGTGACGACGTGCATGATAATGACGATGTCTGCGATGTTCCTGTTGTTGTCCCTGCGGCGCTGATTCATTCTGTTGCGCTGAGCTTGTAGATGTTACATCCGAGCCTGCGGCTTGTGATATTGCCTGTTCAACATGCGGCTTTGATTGTTCAATCTCAACCGGAAGCCTGACTTCTTCTATCACGCGCGGTAATTGTACCTCATTCACTGTGTGAGCATGTTGTGTCTGGTGCTCAGTTCGAAGATGCTGTCTGTCTTCGTGCGTATGTTGATGCTGCATGTGCTGTTGAGGTTGCTGGTGTTTTTCTTTCTGCTCATGACGATGCTGCTGACTGCCGCGATGTTCACGATGCGGGCGATTATGTTCACGACGTTGCCCTTGCTGACCTTCACCTCTTGCTTCATGGCGATGACCGCTGCCATCTCTATCTCTATGTCTGCCGCGATTGCGACTCTGATTGTATTTGCCGCCGCGGCGTCGGTGGGGACGCGGGTGGTGTTGTCGTGCCGGTTCTGGTGCAGCACTCGCATTGCTGACTGGAGCTGCTTCAGGCATATCTTTTTTCTCGAATATGAAGTTATAGATTTTTTTTAGCAGGCTTGGTTGTCCGCTGTCTCCGACTGGTACAGCGCGAGAAGTTTGCGGAGCCGCTGGAAGTTCTTCAATCGAAATTTGTTTGATTGCTGGTTCCTGCGAAGATTTTTGTGAATATCCTGTTGCTTGAGCAGCAGCTTCAGTTTTGACTGCATACAGATAGCTTGCAGTACGGTCATCATGTTCGCTGACATCAGATTTACGAATACGTTCTACATCATATTGTGGTGTTTGCAGGTGCGCACTCGGTACGATCATGATGGCGACACTCTGGCGCTTTTCTATATCAATGATGGACTGTCGCTTTTCATTCAGAAGGTAGGCGCCGATTTCCGCTGGTACAATTGCGCGAACTTCAGCTGTGTTATCTTTTAATGCTTCTTCTTCAATGATGCGGATAACAGATAAACCTAAAGATTCGATACCGCGAATGGTTCCCTGACCAAGACAGCGCGGGCAGGTTACGCGTGTTGATTCGCCCAGAGATGGACGCAGGCGTTGACGCGACATTTCCAAAAGACCGAATCGGGAAATTCTTCCAATTTGAACGCGGGCACGGTCCATTGCAAGAGCGTTACGCAGACGGTCTTCGACTTCACGTTGATTGCGGATTGGCGTCATATCAATGAAGTCAATGACAATCAGGCCGCCGATATCACGCAGGCGCAGCTGACGTGCAATTTCATTTGCAGCTTCAAGGTTTGTTTTCAGAGCGGTTTCTTCAATGTCGCCGCCTTTGGTAGCTTTAGCAGAATTAATATCAATTGAGACCAGAGCTTCTGTGTGGTCAATGATAATCGAGCCGCCTGATGGCAGACGGACATCACGTTTAAATGCGGATTCAATCTGACTTTCAATCTGGAAGCGTGTGAACAGTGGTGTCGGATCTTTATAGTGTTTGACGCGCTGTACAAAATCAGGGCGAATAAGTTTAAGATGATTTACAACATCAGCGTAAACATCTTCGTGGTCAATGAGGATTTCATCAATGTCTTTGCGCAGGTAATCACGCAGTGCGCGGATGACTGCGTTGCCTTCCTGATAAATCAGGAATGGAGACGGTCTGTCGGCGGAAGCGCGTTGAATGACATCCCACAAGCGTAGCAATATCTCGAGATCCCATTGTAATTCTTCCTGGGAGCGTCCACTGCCTGCTGTGCGTACGATGATGCCCATTCCTTCTGGCACTTGAATTGCATTAAGAAGACTGTGAATGTCATCACGCTCATCACCTTCAATGCGTCGTGATACACCGCCTGCACGGGGATTGTTTGGCATTAAAACCAGATAACAGCCTGGCAAGGATATAAATGTTGTCAGTGCCGCGCCTTTATTACCACGTTCTTCTTTTTCAACCTGAACAACCAGTTCCTGTCCTTCTTCCAGAACTTCAGAAATGGTTGGTCGTCTGCCGCTGTCTTGATAACTGTGCCGAAAACTGGAGCGGGCAACTTCTTTCAGGGGAAGGAAGCCGTGACGTTCTTCGCCGTAATCAACGAATGCGGCTTCGAGGCTTGGTTCAATACGTGTTACTTTACCTTTGTAAATATTTGATTGTTTCTGTTCGCGGGCACTGGATTCGATAATAAGATCATAAAGATATTGTCCGGTAGCCAACGCGATACGCAATTCTTCATCTTTATGCGTAGCGTTAATAAGCATTCTATTCATGTAAAATCATCCACTATGTTGTGCCTAAGCACAGGGATGAGTACTGCGATCATTATAGAAAACAGGCCTGCATATACATCAGTATTGGCTGCCTGTTTAATGCTGGTAGTTAATAACTGTCATTGAAGACAACTTCTGCGCCAGCCGCCGGTTTTAGGTCAACCGGGAAAACCTTACTACACATTCTGGTTCGGGGTTCTTTTCTGAACCCGACTTAATCAGTACTCTTTCAGTACTCTTCGCGCGTAATGCGTAATTCTATAAAATCGTGTCCGTCATCCATGCTTCTGGCATGTTAATCACAAAATTCTGAACTTTCTGTTAAATGGCTGTAAAATGTCTGCCATAAATACCTGATTAGGGTAATTTATGTGAATATTACCAATACTATGATTTTATATCAATTAGAATGCAGGGTGAACCTGGATGAAGTATGAGAAAGACAAGACACAAAACAGGAAATCTTTGGTTAAATATTATACGGTAACGGCGGACGAAGAAGGTCAGCGCATTGATAACTACCTGATAAATAAATTAAAAGGCATGCCTAAATCTCGTATCTATCGTATTCTGCGCAAAGGAGAGGTCAGGGTAAATAAAAAACGTACCTCACCTTCTTATAAGCTGGAAGAGGGGGATGAGGTCAGGGTGCCGCCGGTATTTCTAGAGGAAAAGGCCAAGCAAGTCGCCCCTAGCAAGACTACCCAGCAACTTTTATCTGAAAGAATTTTATACGAAGATGAATATTTTTTGATCATTAATAAGCCTGCCGGGATGTCGGTACATGCTGGAAGTACGGTCAGAGTAGGGGTGGTTGAGGCTTTACGTCATCTTTATCCGAAGCTAGTCAATCTGGAATTGGCACATCGTCTGGATTCAGAAACGACGGGTTGTCTGATTCTGGCCAAGCGTAAAAAGATTTTAAGGGAAGTCCATGAGCTGTTGCGGGAAGGCAAGGTCACTAAAATATATTGGGCACTGACCAAAGGGAAATGGGCCCGGGGGGAGCGCAGGGTTGATTTGCCTTTGCATAAGGATTATCGCGATGGCGGTAAGCATGTAGTAGAGGTTAATAAGCATGGCAAGTCAGCTTTGACTGTTTTTTCGCCAATTGAGGAATTCGCTGATGCATCCTTGATGGAGGTTAAGTTGTATACTGGGAGAACACACCAGATTCGTGTACATGCCGCCCATCAGGGTCATCCACTGGCTGGTGATGACAGATATGGTGATCTAGAGTTTAATAAATTGGCTCGGCAAAGGGGGTTGAAGCGAATGTTTTTGCATGCAAGATCCATAGAATTCACTTTGCCATCGTTGAACAAACATATTACAGTATCAGCCCCGCTGGATGATGAGCTTGAGGCTGGTATCAAATCTTTCAGACGCGTGGCTGATAAAAGTAAAAAATGAGGCCGTTAATGGCAATAGATAATGAACAAAACGAACAGCACGATCAACAAGGTAATTTGCAAAAAGGCATTTATCTATTACCAAACCTGTTGACGACAGCGGCATTCTTTGCCGGATTTTATGCAATTGTAGCGGCGATGAAAGGTTATTTTGAAATCTCTGCGATTGCAATTTTTATCGCAATGATTGCAGATGGTCTGGATGGGCGTGTGGCACGTCTGACGAATACGCAGACGGCATTCGGCGCGCAGTATGACAGTATGTCTGATCTTGCTGCATTTGGTATTGCACCTGCGCTAGTTCTTTATAGCTGGTCATTATTCAATTTAGGCAAAATTGGTTGGCTGGCTGCATTTCTTTATGCTGTCGCGACGGCATTGCGACTGGCTCGATTCAATACTCAGGCAACAGATAAAAATTATTTTCAAGGGTTGCCGTGTCCTTCTGCAGCTGGACTAATGGCGAGTATTGTATGGATGGGTTCGAATTATGAAGTGGATGGCTTAGCTGTCGCTATTCCACTTGGGATATTGACGTTTTTTGTTGCTGGATTAATGGTAAGTTCAATTCGATACCACAGTTTTAAAACAATTGATTTCAGGGGCAGAGTGCCGTTTCTCACAATTGTGCTTGCGGTTTTTTTGATTGCAGCAATTGCATTGGAGCCCGCAGAAATGCTATTCGCCATTTTCTTTATTTTCTTGATATCAGGGCCGATACTCACACTCTGGCAGCTGCGCAAAATGCGTAAACAGAGATCATCGCAATCAACACTCAGGCAAGTTGGCCGCAAGTCCTCCTAATGAAGTTTCCTTGTAAATCGTCATCATGTCTTTGCCGGTTTGCTTCATTGTAGAAATGACTTTATCAAGTGTTACATAATGCTGGCCGTTTCCTAACAATGCCAGCCGTGCTGCGTTTACTGCTTTTACACTGCCCATTGCGTTGCGTTCAATACAGGGAATTTGTACGAGCCCATTTATCGGATCACATGTTAATCCTAAATGATGTTCCATTGCGATTTCTGCAGCATTTTCAATTTGATATAAAGTACCGCCTGATACAGCAGTTAACGCACCAGCGGCCATAGAGCATGCGACACCAACTTCACCCTGACAACCGACATCTGCGCCAGAAATAGATGCTCCTTTTTTATAAAGGATTGCTATTGCTCCTGCAGTTAAAAGAAAATCGATTGCATCTTCAGGTTTTGCATTTGGATAAAAAGAAAGATAATAATGCATGACAGCAGGAATAATACCGGCAGCACCATTTGTCGGTGCGGTAACAACGCGTCCTCCCGCAGCATTTTCTTCATTGACTGCAATTGCGAAGACGTTCAGCCATGTAATGCTGTCCATGTGTTCTTGTGAGTCCGGCTTTCCTTTGGACATTAATTTTCTGTAAATTTCCGGGGCACGGCGTTGAAGATTTAGTCCCCCTGGAAGAATGCCGGGGGTGAGGCATCCTGTTTCGATGCATTCACGCATGATATCTGCAATGTGCAGCAAGCGTTCCCTGACTTCATTTTCACTGCGTAAGCTGGATTCATTCGCCATCATTAATTGACTGATAGTTAGATTATGTTTTTCGCAATGTTCCAGCAATGTTTTTGCGTTGGAAAATGGATAGGGTTGATCTGAGGTATCTGCATGCTGGGGGTGGAGGGCTTGTTCTTCAGTAATAATGAAACCACCGCCGATTGAGTAGAAAATTCCAGAATCAAGTTGTTTGCCGGCTGAATCAAGAGCTGTAAATTGCATCCCATTTGTGTGTGCGGGCAGTAAATCCTTGATATTGAAAATCATATCATCGTTATAGTGGAATTTAATTGTGTGATTTCCGTTTAGTATCAATTCTTGCAGGTGGGTAATTTCTTCAGCTCGTGTCTTAATTATTGCAGGGTTAATCGTATCTGGCATGTGGCCTTCGAGGCCAAGCAATATTGCATTATCAGTGCCGTGGCCTTTGCCGGTGAAGGCGAGAGAACCGAATAGCTCAATTTTTACGCAATACGTACTGGCCAGCAGTTTTTTTTCATGTAACGATGCCGCGAATTGACGGGCTGCTTTCATTGGGCCGACAGTATGCGAGCTGGATGGGCCTATTCCTATTGAGAAAAGATCAAATACGCTGATGGACATGTGAAAAACTAGACCTCATTTGCCTGAACTATAATTAAATACTCTATCATATCAATGGTTTTGATGTTAAAATTCTACACAATTCTAGCATTCAAATCACGAATATTAAACCATGAAAATAACTTCAAATAATACCTTCACTAATCCGCGTTTGATGGCTGCATTGTTATTGGGATTTTCATCTGGATTACCTTTGGCGCTTACTTCATCAACGCTGCAGGCATGGTTTACAAGCGCTAATGTTAATTTGGCTGCCATAGGATCACTGACGCTGATAGGTATTCCATATACCCTCAAATTTTTATGGTCCCCATTTCTCGACTATTATCAAATACCCAGACTTGGATTACGAAAAGGGTGGATTCTGGTGATGCAGTTAGCCGTTGCCTTGTCTCTGTTATTGCTTGCGAACATGAATCCTGAAACTCAGGCAGCTTCCATTATGCTTCTGGCATTAATCACGGCATTACTTTCTGCAACCCAAGACGTAGCGGTTGATGCATATCGTACTGACATTTTAACAGATAGTGAGCGTGGTCTTGGTGCAGCATATTATGTGTTTACGTATCGACTTGCGGTTGTAGCGTCAGGCGGCTTTGCACTGGTATTTGCAGATTTTTATGGGTGGAAGCTCACTTATGAAATCATGGCACTGTTAATGATTCTGGTAATGGTGCTGACATTGAATGCACCTGCAATTCAACATGAACTGGATAATGAAAAAAATGTCTGGCAAACAATGATGGTTGCGTTGAGTGATTTGATGCGTCACGAAAATATTATCATCTTACTTTTGTTTGTCATGTTTTACAAATTAGGTGATGCACTCGCTTTGTCGCTCATGACGAACTTTCTTTTGAAGGGATTAGGGTTCTCGCTTACTGAAGTTGGTCTTGCATATAAGATCGTAAGTTTTGCCGCAACTGTTCTAGGGGCATTTGCGGGCGGCGCAATATTGACACGCAGAAATATATATTTTGGGTTGATGGTATTTGGGTTGGCACAGGCATTTTCTAATTTAATGTTTGTCCTGCTTGCTGTTGTCGGCAAAAATTTTTCATTGATGGCGGTTTCAATCTTCATTGAAAATTTCTGCAGTGGATTAAGTACTGCCGCATTTCTCGCATTTTTAATGTCAGTTTGTAATAAAAAATATACCGCAACTCAATACGCATTGTTGTCTGCAATTGCGTCATTGGCACGCGTGTTTCTGGGACCGGTGGCGGCAATGATGGTTGGTGCACTCGGTTGGGCTCAGTTTTTTATGTGGTCATTCGTATTATCCCTCCCGGGGATATTGTTATTGTTGATGCTAAAAGAAAAGGTTTTGACATATGCGCATGCTGCTGAACATTCATAATCGTATTTGTGCTGGGATGGCTGCCGTTATCTTAACGGCGTTATTATTTCCTGCTGTTGTATTAGCGCTGCCGGTTGATAAGGCATCTACAGATCGTATTGCTGCTGTTACGCGTCAAATAAAATTATTGCAGGACCGATATCGTCAGTCAGAAATCGAACTTGGCAGTTTGAGATCTGCAAATTTGGACCTGCCAAATGCAACGTTGGAGCTTGCGAGTGTAAATTTACTCGATAAAGCTGCGCTTGATATATCAGTAGCAAAATCGAATCTGGAAAGCATTAATATCGAACTGGCTGATGTTAAACAAACAGTGACTTTACTCGATAAAAATATTCAGGAAATCAGAAATCAACTAAATCTATTAAGTATATTTGGTAATCGTATCGCACGTGATGAGCATATGAATGCCAGTCAACTTCAGTCAGATCTTGATTATCAAGGACGACTATTATCTCTCGAAAAAGAGCGCATGAAATACCTGACTGATTTGCAAGATACCGCAAAATCCATTTTGCAGTTACGAAAAGATCAGCTTGTTAAATTAAATTCTATCCTGAAATCCCAGCGTTTGCTGCGATTACGCCAGCAGGAAGTCAGAGATGAACTGGCTTATCAGGAGCAGCAAAATCAATGGCTGCAGCGATTGAATGTATTATATGACAAGCTTGATAAAGCCAATCCTGCAGAGTCGAGAGCAGAATATGCAGACCTTGAGGCGCAAATCTTTGCTGCAAACGAGCATGCTAATTATTCTTACACTCAATCACTTATTGCCAGATATCGGGATCAAATCAGACAGTTAAGGGCGGCTGCATTAAAAGGCAGCTCAATCGGACAATTAAACGAATTAAGCGTCCAGCACGATTTGCTTTCCAGGCAGATTAGTAAGCTGAGGTCTGTTATAACATCACGTATCAATATTCTCAAAAATCATGTATCGATGATGCCGCAGAAAAAGGGTGCTCCTGATCAGGATAATAATACACAAAATGATTTGCGCAATCTGCTGAAAAATTATCAGACGTCAGATGTGACATTAAAAATACTTGATGAGAAGCTTGGTGCGTTCCATTCAACACTAGATAAAGCATTACAGGTTGAATTATCTTCGCGTCAGGGGTTGCCGTCATTCGATTCGCGATCCATGATTGATATCGGAAAAGAAATGCTGCTGGTTCCTGCGCTAGCATTTCAGGTCGTCAAGAATCTTATCGTTAGTCTGGCGAAAAATGTACGTTCAGCCAGTGCGCTAACATGGAGCATATACTTACTGTCGCAATTTGTTTTGGCATTCGCGTTTATCTTTACTAACAGATTAACTCAATACTTAATCAATAAGCCTTCAGATTGGAGAGAACGCATTAATTCCAAGTGGATTAGTTTGAAGTGGCTGGATCACCATTTTATTGATTTATATCTGATGTTGAATGTGCTCGTCACCATGTCAATTTTCATGGTGCCGGTTGATTATTACATCTTTTTTATCTATCTCTTCGGGGTGTGGTTTTTATTCAAAAGCATCATCATGATTGCGCGCATTTGTCTGGTAGAGACTATGAATCATACCGCCGGCAAGGATATGCGCTTGTACAAGCGATTGATGTGGATATTTTTGGTTGGCGGCATATTCACTGCGGCTGCAGTATTTATTTATCAATTACCATTGATATATGAATTAAAAACTCTTGCAGACAGAGTGTTCCTGCTGTTCATGATGGTCGTTTCAATTATGCTGTTAAGATTTTGGGACGTTGTTCCTAATTTAATATTGTCGCATATGGAAGAGCGGCACCCATATTTCGAAAAAATAATTCGCGTGATTGGTATTGTTGTTCCATCATTGATGTTTGCCAACTCTGCAATTGGTCTCCTTGGTTATCTGAATCTTGTAATGACTGTGTCATGGTATGAGGGTGTTTTCCTCATTGTTTTTGTTTCCTATCTCATTTTAAGAGGTTTATTAACAGACGGTGTTGAACAGATATCACGCGTCGTCATTCAGCATTCCAGTAACGGCTGGCTTTTGTCGGAAGCATTTTTAAAACCGCTTGACCGAATTCTCCGCGTTTCTTTATTTCTAGCGGCTGGATCACTGTTATTCCTGTTTTATGGCTGGGATCATCAATCGCCAATTGTCGAGCGATTGAATGGATTGCTGCATTATCAATTGGCTAATGTTTTGAATACAACAATCACGCCGATCAGAATGCTAGGTGTTTTTGTTGTCATGTCTGTATTTTACTGGACTGCCAAATGGACGCGTGAATTTGTTTACCGCGCACTTGCTTCGCGCACCACTGATATGGGTATACGTAATAGTGTTGCGATTCTGAGTCAGTACAGCATGATCGTATTGGGCGCATTTGTCTGTTTGCAAGTGCTTGGTATTGATTTGCGGGCACTGGCGTTTGTAACTGGTATGCTGGCATTCGGAGTTGGTCTTGGATTGCGTGATCTAGCAAATAATTTTTTCTGTGGGTTTCTCATTTTGTTAGAAAGACCACTTAGGGTCGGCGATATCATTGCAGTCAATGATATCGAAGGTGAGGTGATCAATATCGGCAGCCGCGCAGTAACCGTAATGACCTGGGATCATACCGCACTGGTTGTGCCAAATATTGAAATTTTTAACAAGACATTCACTAATCTGACGGCGCGCGATAATATTTTACGCTGCGTGGTTAAAATCAAAATCAGCAGACACGATAATCCGCATCAGATACAGGCAATCATTCTTCAAGTCATGCGTGAGAGTCCTGCTATTTTGACCAATCCTGAACCTGAAGTGTTCCTCAAGGAAATGAATGACTTGCTGCTCGGATTTGAGCTGCGATATTACGTCAATGTGCGTCAGATCAAATCAAGAACAATGGTGATGTCTGAATTACTCATGGCTATTTGGGATGCATTTGAGCGTAATGGCATCAAGCCTCCATATCCACAGCAGGAAATTTTTATACGCAGCGAACAATATACTGCTGAACGATTGTTGAGTATCGACAATCCTGAACACCCGGAGATTATGCAAAACTCATAAGGAGTGCATTGCCATTCCCGGCAATTACGGCATAATTCATTTTAATCCAACGTTTGTTAAGGTTATTGCGATGACAGATATTTACCAGATCGCCCGTAAAGATTTACTGGAACCCTCCGGTCTTACAGATAATCAGCTGCATCAAATTCTGCATACACTTGCAGGCAAACAAATTGATTATGCTGATCTTTATTTCCAATCTACTTATTCAGAATCATGGGCAATGGAAGACAGTATCATCAAAGGCGGCAGTTTCCATATTGATCGCGGTGTCGGCGTGCGCGTGATGAGCGGCGAGAAGACTGGTTTTGCATACGCAGACGATATTATTTTTCCCGCAATTGATCAGGCTGCGCATGCAGCTCGCAGCATCGCTCAGTTAGGCGGCGAGAAATCAGTGCAGGCATGGCATAAAAGCCGCGTGCATGATTTATATCTGCCAGTTAATCCATTGCACTCACTTTCTGAAACAGCAAAAACAAAATTACTGCATGAAGTGGACGCGTATCTCAGAGCAAAAGATTCCAGAATAATTCAAGTGAATGTATCGCTGGCTGCAGAATATGAAACTGTAATGGTAATGGCAAGTGATGGTCATGTTGGCGCTGATGTGCGTCCTCTCGTCAGATTTAATGTGAGCTGCATTGTTGAAGACAATGGCCGTCGCGAATCTGGTTATGCTGGCGGCGGCGGACGTTATGACTACGAATATTTTCTAAAAGGCGGACTCGCTTTCAAATTTGCAGATGAAGCATTGCGTCAAGCACTTGTTAATATGACTGCAGTTGAAGCACCTGCAGGTCCGATGACGGTTGTGCTTGGTCCGGGGTGGCCAGGAGTGTTGTTGCATGAGGCGGTTGGTCATGGACTTGAAGGTGATTTTAACCGCAAGGGAATATCAGTTTACAGTGATCGCATGGGGCAGAGAGTTGCCAGTGACTTATGCACAATTGTAGATAATGGAACATTACCCGGACGCCGCGGATCACTCAATATGGATGATGAGGGTGTGCCGACACAAAATAATATTCTCATCGAAAAAGGAATTTTGAAAAATTACATGATGGATAAACGTAATGCGCGACTGATGGGTGTTGAATCTACTGGTAACGGCAGACGTGAATCATATTCAAGTTTACCGCTCCCGCGAATGACGAATACATACATGCTTCCGGGCGAATCAGATCCGCAAGATATTATTCGTTCCGTTAAAAAAGGTTTATACGCAGTTAATTTTGGCGGCGGACAAGTTGATATTACATCCGGTAAGTTTGTTTTTTCTGCAAGTGAAGCTTATCTCATTGAAGATGGAAAAGTGACATCACCTGTGAAGGGTGCAACCATAATTGGTAATGGACCCGACGTGTTAACGCGTGTCTCCATGGTTGGTAATGATTTGAAACTGGATGAAGGTGTAGGTGTGTGCGGCAAGGATGGTCAGAGTGTGCCTGTTGGCGTGGGACAGCCAACGCTTAAAGTGGATGAAATAACAGTTGGTGGAACGAGGGTGCACGAATGACGGAAACATTACAGAAAGAAATGATGAAAACAGATGAACTGCAATCAATCGCAGAAATGATATTAAAGGAAGCATCTAAGCGCGGCGCTGATCAGGCGGAAGTTGCCATTGCTGCAAATAAGGGATTTTCAGTTACAGCACGCGAAGGTGATGTGGAAACTATCGAATATCATCAGGATAAAAGTGTCGATATCGTTGTGTATTTTGGCAAGCGTCTTGGTGCGTCAAGTTTATCTGATCTCAGACGTGAAGCAATTTGTGCTGCGGTGGATGCAGCATGTCATATTGCAAAATTTACCGGCGAAGATCCTGCATCAGGTCTCGCGGCAAAAGAAGAGATGGGATTTAAATACCCGGAATTAAAATTAGCTTATCCATGGGATGTTACGGTAGATGAAGCATCCAGATTGGCGTGTGAGTGTGAACGCACCGCGCTTGATGCAGATGAGCGTATTATTAGCGCTGAATCCGCAGATGTTGTTACCATGCATGCACATGATGTTTATGCTAATAGTCTTGGATTCAACGGAACATATTCATATACGCGTCATGAAATCAGTTGCGCACTCGTAGCCAAAGAAGGCGAAGAAATGCAGCGCGATTTTTCCTATACTGCTTCTATGGATCCATCACGTCTTGAATCAGTTAACACGGTTGCGAAGCAGGCGGTAGAGCGTACCGTAAAGCGTCTTGGCGCGCGTAAATTACGTACCATGCGCGCTCCCGTCGTCTTTTATGCGGAAGAAGCGCGCGGGTTAGTCGGGCATTTCAATTCCGCCATTCAAGGCGGCAGCATTTATCGCAAATCATCATTTCTGGTTGATCATCTGAATAAAAAAGTTTTCCCTGAATTTGTTCAGATATATGAACAGCCACACCTGCCATTTGGTCTTGGCAGTGTCGCGTTTGATGATGACGGCGTATTAACGCGGCCAAATGTGTTCATTAAAGACGGTGTATTGCAAACATATGCGCTTGGTGTGTACTCGGCGCGTAAGCTTGGTATGAAAACGACTGGTAATGCAGGGGGCACCCACAATCTTACTATCAAACCTGGTAATAATGATCTGAACGGTTTGTTAAAAAAGATGGGTACCGGCTTGCTGGTGACAGATTTGATGGGGCAGGGTGTAAGTTTGATAACTGGTGATTATTCCCGCGGCGCAAGCGGATTCTGGGTTGAAAACGGTATCATTCAATATCCGGTGCATGAGATTACCATTGCAGGAAAATTACAGGATATGTTTTTAAATTTTGTTGATGTCGCAAATGACGTCGATGAACGCGGCGGTATTCGAACAGGTTCCATTCTCATTGAGGAAATGATGATTGCGGGAGAATAATTTTAAATTAATCTCTGCACTAACATTTATATTTCATGCGGCAGTCATCATCCTGCTGCCGCAATCCATATTTGCCGCTACAGAAAATAATCACCAGTTTATGGTGGTAACGGAACAGAAAGATGCCACACGGGCAGGCGTGGAAATCTTGAAAGCCGGAGGCAATGCAATTGATGCGGCTGTTGCAATTGGTTATGCACTGGCTGTGTCATATCCAGCTGCAGGTAATATTGGCGGCGGCGGATTCATGCTGATTCATCTTGCTGACGGTCGCAATGTGTTTCTAAACTTCCGTGAAAAAGCGCC
>DATJFK010000021.1:0-33677 GCA_035495675.1 Gammaproteobacteria bacterium | reverse complement strand
GACACTCTGTTGACTTTGAGCTGGAAATTACTGATGCTGAATGAAATATGAAATGAAAAGGACTCCGGCATGCAGAGAATTGAAAGCGACAAGTTGACGACAATCCATGACCTGCGCCCAGGCGATATTTTCTTTTTCAATTTTGCTGGTGTTCCACATACTGGAATTTACGCACCGTCTCCCGGCAAGCAGGGCGATATCATCCATATGTATTTTGACAAGACACGAGCAGGTGCGATCAAAAGCACACTGAGTAAAATCTTGCTGTCGGGTAAAGAAATTTATATCTTTCGCAACAAAAATCTCGATGGTAATGCCATTGCTGAACAGGCGGAATGCTGGCTGAATCAAGGCGTTGAATATAGTAAATCACGTCTTGCTGAATCTATTTATCCATACTCAGATGAAAAAAAATCTGAAGAATATAATATTTTGAAATATCTTTTAATCGCAGCCAGACGCGAAACCATGCCGATTAAAGTCCATCAATTTCCATATCATCCTGACAGCAATATTACAAATATCGGTATTGTCATGTTATTACCTGATTATACTTATTGCCGGCCTTTATCTTATCTCGGTGCGAAGCTCGCGCAATATGATACGAGTGATCCAGACAGACCAAAAGGGATGACATGTGTTGCGTTTGTTTTGTCTTGCCTGGCTGCAATAGCATTAAAAGATGAAATTAAACCTGTCAGTGCAGAAACTGGCTGGGCTTCGATAAAGCATTCTGATAAATATCCCGGAGTTCAACATGTGTTGACCGACGATGAATTAATCAACTTTGATTATGATCGTTTACGACATAAATTAACTCCAGCAATTGCAAAACTGGATCCACACAAACCTTCGCCATATGAATTTTATGATGCCGTCAGGAACGATGAAAGTAATTGGGAATTTATTGGAACTGTCGATAAAACAATTGTTAAGAAATTTGATAGAGAAGCTTATCGACAGGAGCAGGCCGAACTTGAAGCTGCGATCAAGATTAATCGACAAAAATTCCTGGATACATTTGGTGAAGAAATATTTAACCGCAATCCTGAACGTCAGCATCGTCAATTTTCAATTTTTAATGGGACTCAACAGGAAAGTGTGCAGGCTTCACAGAATACCCAGGATATTCAACATCAATCTGCAGAGGCATCTCGCAGTTTGTCATTGGATTAGTGCCCCTTGTATTCATCATATTTTACTCTTCGCGCAATAATCCCGTAGTCGCTACGGGATTTGTCCAGGTTGTTCACCGAAATATACTGCTAATGTCACAACTCAATGAGAGAAATTACGATGAACAATGATAATGACCCAAAACTTCCAATGATGATTTTCAATGGCAATGCTAATCCGGAACTGGCAGACTCGATCGCCAAACGTTTAAATGTTGAGCCCGGACAGGCAATGATAAGTAAATTTAGCGACGGCGAAACACAAGTTGAGATTTTGCAATCAGTGCGCAATCGTGATGTTTTTGTTGTGCAGCCAACTTCCGCACCAACAAATGATAATTTAATGGAATTAATTCTGATGATTGACGCGCTGCGTGAAGCATCTGCGCGGCAAATTACTGCTGTCATTCCTTACTTTGGTTATGCTCGCCAGGACAGACGCCCCGACGGAAAACGAGCGCCAATTAGCGCGAAAGTTGTTGCCAATCAAATTACCGCGGCAGGTGCGACGCGTGTAGTAACAGTCGATTTGCATGCTGACCAGATTCAGGGTTTTTTTTCACAGCCAGTTGATAACCTCTATGCAACACCGGTTTTTCTCAAAGATATTCGCCAGAAATATGACAGCGATATTACGATCGTCTCGCCAGATGCAGGCGGTATTAAACGTGCGCGTGAGCTGGCAAAATGGCTGCCAAATTCACAACTTGCCGTAATAGACAAACGACGTCCGAAAGCAAATGAAGTCGAAGTGATGAATATCATGGGAGAGGTGCGTGGCAGAGATTGTGTCATCATTGATGATATTATTGATACTGGCGGAACACTATGTCAGGCTGCGGTAATGCTCAAGAAAAATGGTGCTGCCAGTGTATCAGCGTATATTACACATCCTGTTTTATCAGGACGCGCAATTGAAAATATCAATGCTTCCGTGTTGGATGAGCTCATTGTGACAGACACTATTCCATTATCTGAAGCTGCGAAAAAATGTCCGCGTATTCGCACAATCAGCTTATCCGAATTATTGGCGGAAGCTATTCACCGCATTCATTATGGAAAATCACTGACTGAACTTGCCAAGGTCAGTTGTGAGCAGGCTGCTGTTAACGATGTCCAATCCTCGCCACGCAACAGCCCATCTCTCTTCAGCAGAAATGGAATGTTCGCAGAACAAACTGCTGCGAAGCAGGATAATGTTCAGGTAAGCAGCATTGGGTTAGCGCGCAGCGCATAACCCAGTATGCATGACGTAACTAACATTTTTTGAGAAGAGGCGGTGCAGTTAAGGCTTCCTCTTCTTGGAATAATGGTAGTGAACTGAAAGTATGCACTTTTAATCTGGTATTCTGATCCACTTCAATCATGGATTTTGGTGCACCTTCATTAAACAACACGATAGCTTCCGCAATATTTTCAGCACGGACACCCGCCTTGATCAGTAATTCGTAGACTGCTTTCAACGTGCTGCCTTTAGTGACGATGCTATCAAGAAGAATGATTTCTCTGTTTTGCAATTCATGCAGGCGGTTTCTACCAAGGTATAAAGTTTTTTTATCTTTTGAAGTCACGGTTCCATATTCAATCGAGACGGGATCAACATCATTTAATTGAGTATTTTTATATATTGTCATGCCTTCTATTTGGTAAGTGTCTCGCAATACGTGTGCTAACGCGAGCGTACTTGCCTCGATTGTAACAAAATAGGGATTTTTTAACCCTGATTGATGAATGTATTCAGCAACCAGTCGTGCTCCTTCTTTTACAAGCTGCGGATGATCATTCAACTTGAAATATAAGAAATATCCAGGCTCCTTAGGCATTTTAGTCAGTGGGATGAGCTCCCTGACATTGCCAAGAGATATTATTTTTTCTGCATGTGGTATTTTTTTTGGAGCGAAAAAATGATTGCTGTTTCCAAAGGAATTATTTCTAATTGAATGCAGTGAAGTAACTGCGGCAGTGGTTGGATGATTTGCTGAAAAACCTCTTTGATTATACATGTGTATTATCCTATATGTTTTTGATTGAACAAAATGACGTAAAACATAGAAAAGGATAATGAAGTTTTATTGATGTGTGATCCCGTATCAAATACGGTTACTCGATGATGTCGATATCCATGCCGCCAAAAACTTGCTCCATGGTTTCGTCGGCGGCATCGGCAAGTGTGTAACCGGAATTGCCAAACCAGCGACGGATTGCTACTAATTCGCGGCCGCGCAAGAAAATATAAAAGCCGAGGAACATGACATCCGGATCCTGACTGTCAGATTTCGCATGTTCGAAATCATAACGTTCAGCATAGGGAAGGCGCTTTTGTGATTCCTTTTTTGTATATTCAGAAAGTATTACGAGAGCTTCTTCAGGGGTGGCTGCATTTTCGCAGCGTTCTTGAACTTTTTCATAATCGGAAATGCGTTGGCGTACAATTTCATCCAATTCATCATCTTTGAATAATTCGGTAAATCCATGCGGCAGTCGTTCATCGAGACCAAATACTTTATTAATGAAATCAGCAGTGAGAATATGTGCGTATTCTGGATTAATCACGCGGTGAAAAAATGGAACCGCAAGACAGGCACGTTTGAATGAGGGCAAATTAATATAAAGGACATTATTGCGCAGCGTCAGGGTTGCAAGTCTTACATCTGAATCAGGCTTTTTCTTAAAGGCATCGATAGATTCAAAATGCAGGTCATTGCATTCGCCACGCCAAAACCAGTTCCAGCTGGAGCTGGCCGATGATTCACAGCATTTCAGGTTATTGATTGCAGCAGCTGTTTTGTCAGCATCTTTGATTTCATAACTTAACCGAATTGGTTGATAGGCTTCTCCGGTTTCAACTGTTAAAAATGGTTTTTGCAGCCGCTCAAACATTACATTGCTCCAGGATTAAAACTTTTTATTACCAGGCATTGGTGCGCCTGGCTGCGGATCATTTGCTGGACCTGCTTTAAGGCTCAGGCAAAGATTATTGGCATCTTGCAGTGCTTTATCAAGAGCCTTTGATGTTGCCAGGCCGATCCTGACACTCATCGGCTGGCTGTAGTTTACCATGGAGATTGCGATACAGGTCACCTTGATTGTTTCATGGTTCATCGTATTGAGATCTTGCAGACGTTTATCCATCAATGCTGGGTCGAGCTTTTCCCCCGGGTTGTGTCCCGCGAGCGCCGTCATAAATGCCTGTTCGATTTTTTTATTCATGGCTGTATTCCATTTTTATAATTATTTTATGATTATAACCCTTGTTTATTACCCGCTTCTTAAAATATGCTTATTTTTAATAAATAAGCAGTATTTGTTTACTTTTTATACATATTCTGCTAAATTCACCCGTTAACGCAACGCTTATTAAACTGATGGAATCGTAATATGAAAAATTATATAAAATCAAGCTATTATAATCGTTCATCTGGCTTCACACTGATCGAAGTGATGGTAGTTGTTGTTATTTTAGGTATTCTTGCCGCAATCATCGTACCTAAGATCATGAGTCGCCCGGAACAGGCCCGCCGCGTTAAAGTAAAGCAGGATATTTTGGCCATTCAGAGCGCATTAGACCTCTATAAGCTTGATAACAGCCTATACCCCACCACTGACCAGGGGCTGCAGGCTCTCGTCACCAAACCGAATACACCGCCGGTTCCGCGTAACTGGAAATCAGAGGGTTACCTGCAGGACATTCCAATGGATCCATGGGGTGAGGCATATCAATATTTGAACGATGACGGTAAGCTGCGTATTTTCAGTTATGGCCCGAAAGGTAAAGACGCTAATAGCGAAATCGGCAACTGGAATATCAACGAAGAAGAATCCTCACAATGAAATTAATCACAGTCAAACATCAATCAAAAAGTTCCGGCTACACGCTGATTGAAGTGTTGATTGTGATATTCATCATCAGCATTGTGACATCAGTCGCAATGATGACAATTAATCGTAACGAAAACCGTGACATCGAAACCTTCGCCAAAGAAATAACGCAAATGGTTTCGCTCGCGGAAGAACAAGCCATGCTGGAACCAAACGTACTCGGCATCCAGCTTGGATCACGCCAGCTGCAATTCGCCAGCTTGACCAAAGATGAGAAAACACAAAAACCCATATGGCTTCCGCTGGATGATCATGTGCTGACTGGTCGTAAAATTCCCGGCAATATTCAGCTGACACTGGAGGTTGCAGGAAGCTCGGTTGAATTAAATGGTTCTGCGAAAGCAATTCCGCAAATTATTTTTTCCACCAACGGTGACGTCACGCCGTTTATATTGTACGTCGGAAAAAAAGGGAAAAAACCAATGTATGCGATCAGTGCTGATGCAGACGGCAACGTAGCCAGCGCAGCATTGTCATAACCAAAGGCCGCATTTATGCAGCGTCAGACAGCGGGAATGACATTGATTGAAGTGTTAATTGCACTCGCAATAATTGCAATTGCGTTGACTGCTGTGATTAAGGCTGCATCGCAAAATATCCGCGGCACAAATTACGTAGAAAACAAAATGATTGCGCTTTGGGTTGGACAGGAAGTCATGCGTGAAGTGCAAGTTGGTTTATTGTCGCTGCCCCAAGGCGAAGAAGGGGAAGCAGGCGCGATGAATATGCTTGGTCATGACTGGTATTGGCGCGCATCCGAAGAATCATCTGCTAATGTACGAATTAAAAAGCTTCGTGTGCGAGTGTATGAACATGAACCGCAAGATGGAGATGCACAATCACTGATTGATCTGGATGGGTATCGCTATCATGCTGCATAGAAAAACATCTGGATTTACTCTTGTTGAAATTCTCGTCGCACTGTTTATTTTTACGATTTTATCGTTGATGATGGCGGGCGGTTTGCGCACTGTCATTAACGCGCAATCTGGCACCGAGCACAGTGCCGAGAGACTGCGCCAGTTACAACTTGTTTTTGTGCGCATGTCACGTGACCTTGAGCAGACAGTAAACCGTCCAGTGAAACTTGCTAACGGTAAAGATGCCTCCGCTTTTTTTGGTGCGCAGCGTGGATTTGCTTTTACTCACGGCGGAAAAGCTGGGCAATCCAGTCAGCATCAGGTTTTGCAGCGCACGCAGTATAGTTTCAGCCGTAATGCATTATGGCGCGTGGTGTGGGATGTGCTGGATCAGTCATCTAACAGTCCTAAACCGAGCCAGCGTGAAGTTTTTGCAAATGTAAGTGATGTACGTTTTGAATATCTTGACGACAAGAATGTCTTTCATAAAGACTGGCCTGTCTCAGGTAATAGCAATCAACCACTGCCACGAGCAGTCAGAATTACTTTAACCATCCCGGATTGGGGAACAGTAAAGCAAATCTATGTCATACCAGCACAAAATGTTAATCCAGCCGCGCCAAAACAACAGACAACACCGCAGCCTTAATCAGCAGCGCGGTATTGTGATTGTAGTGGCATTATTTATTGTTGCACTTGTCGCAGCAATGTCATATGTCATGATTGCCAGGCTTGAGCGGGATACTCGGCGCGTGGAATTAATTACCCATGATTCACAGGCTGAATTCTATGCGGAAGGTTCAGTGATTTGGGCGAAAGACGTGCTGCGCAATGACTGGCTGAATCAAAAGAAAGATAAACCTGTGGATGTTATGCCGATCAAATCACCGAAAAATGATATGAACGGTTATGCAATTACCAGTTCAATTACGGATGCGCAAAGCAAGTTTAATATTAATAATCTCTCCAAACCTGAGTGGCAGCAGGAATTTGTAAAATTGATTCGAACGGTTTATCCCAAAATTACTCAGGAAGGTGCGGCTGCGATTGCCGCTGCAGTTGTTGACTGGGTGACGCCAGGCGCACGTGAAAATGAATATGCACGTTATTATGCTGAGCTGCCTGTACCGTATCGTCCTGCTCACAGACTAATGGTGGATCCGGGTGAGTTATTGCTGGTGAAGGGTGTGACGCCTGAATTGTATGCTGCTTTGAAACCATATATTTCAGCATTGCCGGAAGTGACCCCGATTAACCCGCAAACGGCTTCTCCGCAAGTATTAATGCTGTTAAGCCCGACCATGAATTATGATACGGCGCTCGCTATCCATGATCTTTTAGTAAAAAGCCCGCCGGCCACATTGCAGGCATTTTTGGCCCTGGATGTGATTAAGAATCATCAGATCAAACAAGACCGCATCACCTGGACCAGCAATTATTTCCTTGTGGAAACCGAGGTCGGGATAGAGCGCCAGCACATCCTGCTATATACTTTATTGCAGCGTATCAGTGCTTCAGCCAAAGCTGATATTATTATTCTCTGGCAAAACAGGGGTATGGGTTAATGCAAAAGCTCGTTGTTTTTTTACATGCGAATGATCCTGCGCGACCTGATTGGGCGGTTGCGGAAGAATCAGGGCAAATTCATGATGTCACCATCAAAGGTGATCCTGCATTATTGGCGGCAGCCGCCAAAGACCGCGCCGTTATTGTGCTGATTCCTTCGGAAGATGTGCTGCTGACCACTGTCACTCTTCCCAAAATGAACCGCTCGCGTTTACTGCAGGCAATTCCATTCGCGCTCGAAGAACAAATTATTGAAGATGTGGAAACCATGCATTTTGCAGCAGGTGATTATCAACCTGAGCAGCCCATGTCTGTTATTGTTGTATCACGCATTAAAATGAATGAATGGATGACGCTGCTGCGTGAATTCAATCTGGTTCCGGATATCATGATGCCGGGGATTTTTGCGCTGCCTTATTCTGAAAACAGCTGGCACGCCAAAATTAACAATGTGGCTGAAGTGCGCACCGGCCAAAACAGCGGCTTTGCCTGTGATAAAAGTAATCTTGAAGAAATGCTGACGCTTGCGCTTGCATCAACAGCAGCAGAACCGCAACAGATTGAAATCTTCAATGCTGATTCAGAAACTTTGCGCATGCCGCTGACGGTAAAAGTCATTGAAACAAAAGCAACGCGCGAACAGCAAATTGATGCAATGGCTCGACAGGCAGCTCAAGCCGTTCCGGTGAATTTATTGCAAGGTGATTTTCAAAATAAAAAATCACGCGCGATGCCGAAAATGACAAGTCTTGTTAAAACGGCGGCATATCTGGGAGTGGTTTTAATCGCATTATTATTTTTATATCCAGTTGTATCATTCATCATTCTTGATCAGCGCGCCAAAGATATAAAGCTGCAAATTGCGGAAATTTACAAGCGCCAGTTTCCGAATTCAACCAGCGTCGTCGCGCCAAAAGACCGCATGCAGCAAAAGTTAAATAAATTAAATTCCGGTGTGAGCGATAACCGGTTTCTGATGTTAACGGCGAATATCGGTAAAGGATTGAGTCAGTCTTCCGGTGTGACATTAAAACGCATGGATTATCAAAACAACCAGGTGACGCTGGAAATTTCCGCGGTTTCATCCAATGCGTTTTCAGGATTTACCGATGCATTGTCGCAGCAAGGGCTGCAAGTGAAGCAGGAAAACGCAAACTTAAGCGGCGCGCGTGTCAATGCGACGCTGGAAATTGAGTGAGGCTGGCATGAAAGAATACTGGAATAAATTTAAAGAATGGTACTCACGGCTGGAGCAGCGCGAACAGCGTATGGTGAGTATTGGCGGAGTGGCGCTTGCTGCGGCAATTTTATATTTTGGCATCTGGTCGCCGTTTTTAGGCCGCGTCGATAATCTGCGTACGACCATAGCCGGCGAACAAAAAACACTGGCGTGGATGAAAGATGCGGAAGATAAAATCAAACAACTTTCCAGCGAAAATAATGCAGAACGTAAAAGTGTGACACCAGTGGCGTTGTTGTCAGAACTGCAGGATGCAGTGAATCAGGCCGGCATGAAAGATGCACTGACACAAATGAAACAGGCATCGAACGAATCCGTACACATGGAATTTAAAAATGTATCATTCGATCAGTTGATGAAACTGATGATCAATGTATTAAAAGCAAATCAGGTTAATATCACGCAATTTAATGCGAATGCGTTGGCAACGCCGGGTATGGTGAATGCCGATATCATCATAAATATTGCTTAATAATTGTAGCCTGGATAACGCGCTTTTTGCGTTATCCGGGGTATCGTCACCAACAGTGTTTCCATAGCTGAAAAATCTGATAAACCACATCTCCAGTTTTATTCATCATTTATTTCACACGACTCTTATTTTGCAGAAACACTTTCAATGTCGATATCCCGGATAACGCAAAAAGCGCGTTATCCAGGCTACGCAAACGCAAGCAAGGAGGTTTTATGGTTCGATATCGGCGGTATAAGGTTAAAGGTGGAACATATTTTTTTACGGTTGCTTTGTTAGATCGGAAAAGCACAGTTTTAACAGATTGTATTGTAGGGTTCCGCGAATCTCTTAAGCGTGTTCTCACATTGCATCCATTTAAAATTCACGCGATTGTTGTTTTGCCGGACCATTTTCATGCGATATGGGAAATGCCGGATGACGATGATAATTTTTCGATACGCATGAGATTATTAAAAAATCTTTTTACCCGATATGCCATTAAATCAGGGTATCGAATTGGGACAAATTTACGGGGTGAAAAAAATTTCTGGCAAAGAAGATTTTGGGAGCATGTAATACGTGACGAAAAAGATTTTGAAAATCATGTTAATTACATTCATTACAACCCCGTTAAGCATGGTCTCGTTGAACGTGTTATTGATTGGCCTTATTCATCATTTCATCGATATGTTCAAAAAGGGATTTTGACAAAGAGCTGGGGATCAGGTGGAAGATTGGACGATATTGATAATGAATGAGGCGGGTTAGAAATCGTAGCCTGGATAACGCGCTTTTTGCGTTATCCGGGGTATCGTCATTAATGGTGTTTCCATAACTGAAAAATCCGAATATATTCATGCAAATTACATGTTGTACAAACGTATCCAATCTAAATACCCCGGATAACGCAAAAAGCGCGTTATCCAGGCTACGATTTCTAAAATGTTTCGTGAGTTATTTCTCGTTCTTTTCATTTACACAAACATTTTCAATGTCGATATCCCGGATAACGCAAAAAGCGCGTTATCCAGGCTACGACTTCTAAAATTGTTTCGTGGTCGCTTTACCAAATTTTGCCTGTTCTTTCTGAATCATCACCAGCGCATTAATGGCCGGTTCATATCTCTGATCAGCCGAGCGTTTAATCCAGAAGTAACCTGAATCGGTATCTTGTGGTACGCCGAACCCGTAATAATACATGTAGCCGACAGCATATTGCGCTTCCATGCTGCCTTCAGCAGCAAGCGGCAACAACTGCTGCATGGCGCGTTTGTAATATCCATCCTTGAATAATTGCTTGCCGTAAGCCAGTTCAGATTTCATGGCTGGAGACATGACTGCAGGCTGAGCGGGAATTGCCTCAGGATTTTTCTTGCTGGAGGCGCAGCTCGTTAACAGAATGGCGGTTAAGATTATTATTATAATGTTTTTCATTTTTATTCTCTCTCCTCTAAATCAGCGTCACGCGGTTTGAATTGTAGTTTTTCTCGCGGCAACGGCAGTTTTTCCAGTTGTCCGGCGTTTTCCAGTATGACTGTATCAGATGTAATTTGATAAATTTTAACGCCATCCGGCAGGGTGTCACCCACCTGAAATATTTTACTCGGAGCGCCTGCGATGGAGATATAAGCCTTGGAAACATTTTCATTCGATTCATTGATTTCGCGTGCGATACCGGTGACCCTTAATTCCAGATTGGTGACGGGCATGTCGCCGGTTGCGGATAGTCCGAATAAATGCTGTTCCGGGATAGAGGCAATCAGGCGGGCGTTGGCATCAGTATCCACTTTCACGACCGGTTTCATGACTTGATGAGCCAGCTGCCAGTCAGAGTGCCAGGTTGAGGCGATATAAATGAAAATCGCAGCTGTGATGATGCTGAGAGCGACAACTCCCCCCAGTAAATAACGCTGATTTATTTGCGTGAAATTTATCATCATGTTTACGGCTATAGTGTTTCGGCATATTATAACTCATTCACAAGGAATGGCATGAGAATTCATTAATGAGTTATATAGACCGCAATTTGCTCCCTGAAGAGCGTATTTTATTCCGAACCAAAAAGCACCTGATTATTTTCTTTATCCCGGTAGTCTGGCTGATTTTTTCAGTTTATGCATCAGATTATATGAATGCGAATGATTTGCTGCAAAAGCTTGCGTGGGCGCCGTGGGCGCTGGCGGCCCTGTTGTGGGGTTCAACGGCTCTTAATTATTACTTCTCTGACTTTGCCGTCACAAACAAGCGGGTCATGATGCGGGAAGGCTTTTTTGTGCGTCATACGAATGAATTGCGGCTTTCCGCCATCTCTCAGGTTAATGTCGATCAAAGTATCTTCGGGCAGATATTAAATTACGGTACATTGTCGATTAATGCCTTCGGAGCATTTGATGCCTATACCGTCATTGCCAGGCCGTATCAGTTCCAGCGTACGGTGAACCAGGAGATGGATCAGGCGTTGTCGAATAAATAGCATCGTCCCCGCGAGCGGTTGTCATCCCCGCGAAAGCGGGGACCTCCTGATGTAACCGTGCAAATAAACGGAGGGAGATTCCCGCTTTCGCGGGAATGACGATAGGCACACGGAGGGAGATTCCCGCTTTCGCGGGAATGATGATATGTGTAAAATACCCGCATCATAATAATAACCCTGCCGCGAGAAGACCCATGTCCTTTATAAACGACCGCTTCATCAAAGCCTGCTTCCAGGAACCTGTAGATACGACACCTGTCTGGATTATGCGTCAGGCCGGAAGATATCTTCCTGAGTACCTGCAAACAAGGGCACAGGCGGGTAGTTTTTTGAAGCTGTGCAAGACGCCGGAACTGGCTTGCGAAGTCACATTGCAGCCGCTTCGTCGTTATAACCTGGATGCATCCATTATCTTCTCTGATATCCTGACCATTCCGGATGCCATGAATCTGGGGCTCTACTTTGGTGAGGGTGAGGGACCGATGTTTAGCAATCCTGCTCGTACCGAGCACGATATCCGCGCGCTGCACGTGCCCGATCTTGACCATCTCAACTACGTCTACGATGCCATCAAAATGGTAAACCACGAACTGGATCAGCGCATTCCTCTAATTGGATTTTGCGGCAGCCCCTGGACGCTTAGCTGCTATGTTATTGAAGGTAGAGGGAAAAACGGCTTCCCGCTGATCCACAAAATGCGGGAAGAAAATCCGCTGCTGCTGCATGAGCTGCTAGATGTTATGGCTAAATCAGTGACTGCGCATTTGAATGCGCAAATCGAAGCGGGTGCCGCGGCTGTCATGATTTTTGACACTTGGGGCGGTCAGTTACGAACGCAGGATTATGAAGAATTTTCGCTATTTTACGTAAAACAAATCATAAGTGGTCTTTCCCGCAACTATAATCAAAAGAGAATACCCGTTATTTTATTCACGAAAGGCGGGAAGCACTGGATTGAAACAATGGCTCAATCTGGATGTGATGTGATCGGCGTTGATTGGGAAATCGCGCTCAGCGAAGCAAGAGTCCGTGCAGCTGGCAAAACTGCACTGCAAGGCAATATGAATCCTGAGATACTATTGCAGGATCCAGCGGTCATCCGCTCGGAAGTGGGAGAAATTTTAGCTTCTTATGGACAAGGCTCCGGTCATATCTTTAATCTGGGCCATGGCATTACCAAAGATGTGCCGCCGGAACATGTGGCGGTATTAGTCGATACGGTGCATGAATTGAGTCAGGCATATCATCGTTAAAAACAGGGAAGACCAGGGGGGGGAAATGCGGCAATTACTATTAGGATTGATCACAACCATTTTCTTGATAGGCTGCGGATTCGCTGCAGAACCATTGCGGCCGGATCAGGCTTTTCAAGTGTCTGCCCAGGCAGTAGATGGTAATCAGATAATGACACACTGGAAACTTGCACCGGGATATTATCTTTATGTTGAAAAATTAAAATTCGAAACTGAACCTGATATTTCATTTACTGCAACACTGCCAGCCTCGATATCAAAAATGGATCCTGTGCGCGGTGAAATTCAAGTTTATGCTGGTGAATTTGATATTCTGCTGCACCTGCAATCACAGGCAGCAGCACTTAAATTGAATATTGCTTATCAAGGCTGTTCGCAGCAAGGTTTTTGTTATCCGCCGGAAAAGAAATCATTTGATCTGCATTTTCTGAGTGCCAGCGATAATGTCGTGAATAATATTGTGACCAATCAAGGTATCAGTGCACTGATGACAAACCAGTACGGCGTGCAGTCACTTCTCGCATATGAGAATCGCGGCATCTTGCTGCTGGTTTTCCTCGGACTCGGTATTTTAATGGCATTTACGCCATGCGTACTGCCAATGCTGCCTATTCTCACCGGCATTATCGCTGGTCAGAAGCGGCATGCCACGATGCGCAAGTCATTTTTACTTTCCCTGGTTTATGTCCTTGGAATGTCTGTCACATATGCACTGGCTGGAGTACTTGCCGCATTTGCAGGCGGTTCACTTCAAGTGTTGCTGCAAACACCTGCAGTTATCATTGCGTGCAGTCTCATATTTGTAGTGCTAGCATTTTCTTTATTTGAATTTTATGAATTACCAGTTTCACGACGCTGGCAAAATATCGTTACCAAATGGAGTAACCGGCATGAAGGCGGAACATTTGTCGGTGTATTCTTCATGGGAATATTGTCCACATTAGTTGTCTCACCTTGCGTCACTGCGCCTTTAGTGGGGGTGCTGCTTTATATCGGACGTACTGGAGACATGATGCTTGGCGGGTCAGCATTGTTTGTGATGGGTTTGGGAATGGGGATACCATTGATCCTGCTGGGCATGTCTGCAGGTCACTGGCTGCCTAAGAGTGGGCAATGGATGCATGCAGTCACCAAATCATTCGGTGTGATTATGCTCGGTATGGCAATCTGGCTGCTCGGTCGAATCATTCCGACTAATGTGATGATGGTCTTATGGGGTTTGTATCTCATCGGCATCGCGTTATTTTTCAGTTTTTATCTCACACGCATTATCGGCCGGCATAAAATCAATCACACATTTGGTTTCACGGCTGCACTACTTGGCGTGTTTATGATTTTGAATACATTTGGCATGACATCAGTTCTTAATAGATGGACTGGTGAATCGGGCAGTATCACTGATCGTCATTATGCGGATTTTTATGTGGTACACGATAGCAGTCAGCTGGCTGCAAGACTAGCGGAAGCGAAAGCGTCTGGTCAGCCAGTCTTAGTCGATTTTTATGCTGATTGGTGTACGTCTTGTGTACTGATGGATAATGAAGTTTTTACCAAGAAAAAAGTACAGTCCGCTCTTCAGCCGTTTGTATTGATTCGAGTTGATTTGAGTCAGAATACATCTGAAGATCAGGCATTATTGCATCAGTACGATGTCATCGCACCTCCAACAGTGTTGTTCTACAACGCGTCAGGACAGGAAGTGAATAACAGACGCATCGTTGGCGAACTCAATGCGACGGAGTTTTTAAACCGTATTAACTTATTTATTGCTGCGAGCTGCGATACCAAAGCACAATGCTGAATAAGGCTCTGTGAAAGAAGAAGGAAAAAATATGCTGGCAAGTCCAAAAATTCCTCAGCTCAAGTCACCGTTAATCGAACAATTGTGCGAATTGGAAAAACATTTACTGGATAATTGTAAAAATATCCAGGAATGGTTTGATGATCAATGGCAGAAAACAACTCCTCCAGTCTATGGTTCGGTAGATTTGCGAAATGCTGGTTTTAAGCTTGCGCCAATTGATATGAATTTATTTCCCGCCGGGTTTAATAATTTAAATCCAAGTTTCATGTCAACAACAGTTGCCGCTGCGAAAGAAGTGATTCAGCAACTGCAGCCGGAAGCAAAAAATATTCTCGTGATTCCTGAAAGTCACACCCGCAATCTGTTCTATTGGGAAAATGTTAGAATTTTATTGAATATTTTAGAGCAGGCTGGTTTCGCAGCCAGACTAGGCTTTTTATCGCCCGAGTTGAAAGAGCCGCAGGAAATTACTTTGCCGTCAGGCGCTAAAGTATTAATCGAGCCACTGCGCCGCGATCAGGATAAATTGCATCTTGATGGTTTTATTCCTGATATGGTGTTGTTGAATAATGACTTATCTGACGGTATTCCCGAAATTTTACAACATGTCAGTCAACGAATTATTCCTCCAGCAAAGCTGGGTTGGAGTTATCGTCTGAAGTCAGGACATTTCCAATATTACGAACAAGTCGCAAATGAATTCGCGAGTGTCGCGGGAATTGATCCGTGGACAATTGCACCCTATTTCCGTTATTGCGGTGAAATTAATTTCATGCAGCAGGGTGGCATGGAATGTCTGATTGCCAATGCGGAAATTTTATTTCGCGATATTGAAATGAAATATATTGAGTACCAGATTCCATATCAACCGTTTATCGTTATTAAAGCCGATGCCGGAACTTACGGCATGGCCGTGATGACTGTGCGTAATGTAGATGAATTGCGTAACATGAACCGCAAACAACGTACGCGTATGTCAACGATAAAAGGCGGTCAGCCGGTGACGCGTGTTATTTTGCAGGAAGGCGTTTATTCATTTGAAACAATTGGTGATGAAAGTGCTGTCGCTGAACCTGTCGTTTATTTATGGGGGCAGCACGTCGTCGGTGGTTTTTACCGCATACATAAAGACCGTGCGGTGGATGAAAGTTTGAATGCACCGGGCATGCATTTTGAACCGATTGCATTTGCCAATCCCTGTAATAGTCCCTGTACTGACAAGGAGCCGGATGCGGCTGAAAATCGCTTTTTCACTTACGGCGTCGTGGCGCGATTAAGCATGCTGGCTGCAGCACGCGAAATGAAGGATTTATTATGACACTTAAACTCGGCGTAGTGATGGATCCGATTGCATCTATCCATTACCAAAAAGACAGTACGCTTGCGATGTTATGGGAAGCGCAAACACGCGGCTGGGAAATTTATTATTTCGAGCAGACAGATTTATACCTGCAAGACGGTATGGCGTATGGCAATGCGAAGCGTCTGCATGTACAGCAAAATGAAAATGCATGGTATTCGTGGAATGGCGCACAAAGTATGCTGCTGCAAGATCTTGATATCATGCTCATGCGAAAAGATCCGCCATACAATGCAGCATATATTCACACTACACAAATTCTGGATTATGCAGAACGTAACGGTGTTCTTGTTGTTAATCGACCGTCTGCGCTGCGCGATTGCAATGAGAAATTATTCGCTTGTGATTTTCCTGCATGCACACCACCAACTCTGGTCACGCAATCGCGTGAACGTTTTTTTGAATTCTGGCAAAAATATCAGGATATCGTGTGCAAACCGTTGGATACAATGGGTGGCGAATCTGTGTTTCGTGTGCGTCACGATGATGTGAATACGAATGTCATTTATGAAGTATTAACGAAACATGGCAAAGAACAAATGATGGTGCAGCAATATATTCCTGAAATTACGCTGGGTGACAAGCGCATTTTAATGATAGACGGTGAGGCGATTCCGTATTTACTGGCACGTGTACCGCATGGCTCCGACTGGCGCGGTAATCTTGCCGTTGGTGCAAAAGGGAAAGTGCAAAAGCTCTCTCCGCGGGATCAATTCATTGCAGATCAAGTTGGACCTGTGCTGCGTGAACGCGGCATTTTATTTGCTGGTCTGGATGTTATCGGAGATTATCTCACTGAAATCAATATCACTAGTCCTACGTGTATCCGTGAAATTGAAGCTGGCTCTGATAGCCCAGTTACAAAATTATTGTTCGATTGTATTGAGAGTAAATTATAAATCAGATGTTCCATAATCAAGATAAAAATAAAGTCACGATTGATTCAAGCGGCGCACGCGGGAGCGATGGTGCGCCAGGCAATAATGCATCAATCCCTGTTAATTATGGCTACGGTTATCATGGAAGCAATGGTTATGATGGCTGGAATGGCGCAAACGCTGGCGATATCAACTTAAAATTATCAGCAGTTGCAGGCGGTACTGTTGCATTAGAGACACAAGATGGTGTCAGGCATTCATTAATTTTAGGCGATCCACAGGCTGAAATAGAGCTAAAGGCAATCGGCGGGAACGGTGGTAACGGCGGCCCCGGCGGTAACGGTGGTAGAGGCAGTGATGGAGTGAGAGGTATTGACGCGACACAATATCATTGTGGAACGCATGGCACGAATGGTTATGATGGCGGTAATGGCGGCAATGGCGGCTGTGGCGGCAATGGCGGCAGCGGCGGCAGAATTACTGTCAGCGTCAATGAGCATGATACTGATTTGCTGATGTTATTGGGCAAACAGGAATATATCGGCGGTATCGGCGGAGATGGCGGCGCCGGTGGTGTTGGCGGTGCCGGTGGTTATGGCGGTAGAGGGGGAAGCAGTTACAGCTGGTCTGAACCTGTCACGCAAACACACTATGATGCTGATGGCACGCCTCATTACCACACTATTTATGAAACGCATTATTCTGATGGCGGATCGAATGGATTCAGCGGTTACAATGGATTGGCTGGTCGGCCTGGCAATGCAGGAATAAATGGTAAAAATGGTTCGTTCAATATCATTGTCAATGGGGATGGACAATATCCTGGTATTTACGATCTTAGACTGGATAGCATTAATGAAATTCAATCTGATGACGGTGTGATTGAGCCCGGTAGAGATTTTGTAGTTAACGGTATTAAATTTTCAAATATAGGGAATATGCCGACACCACCAAATCATCCCATTCATGTATCAGTGATTCCGAATCAATGGGTAGCATTCAATCCAGATGACACGCGCACGTTAAAAGGCCCGATTCTGCCAAATAACGCGAAATTAATGACTGATTCGCTGGCATTTCGCATTAATCCGGTGTTTCAGCCGTTAGTTGCTAATCATCCACTCGATGCCTTGGGCACGCTGCAGCTCAATGCCAGCTTGCCACGAGTGAATAAAGATTTTAAAAATGTGAAAAATAAACAAATTGGATTCAGAATTTCTTATCCCGTTAAGATTCATACCGTCACTTATCCATTAGTGATTGCACGCGGTGAAGAAGCAAATGTTGATTTTGGAATTCATAATTATTCAACAAAACCGCTTGGGATAGATGCACCGAGTCCTCGCTTGCTGGAAATGTCAATTGCGCGTGATGCAAACGAACATAAATTAGAAAGTCTGGGTATGACATTCCGTGATACTGACTCGCATCTATCGCAAACGATGGCAAAGCCTGTTTTGTATCCAGTGCGTTTACTGAATGCCGGACGCACGGCATACATAAAAGGGAAATTAAAATTTCCGGATAATGCGCCTTCGTATACTAAAATAGACATGACATTTAAATTAAGTTTGGGAGAATTGAATAATCCGGCGAAAGAGAAGCAGGTCATCGAAGTACATAATTTTAATATCCAGTTAGCCGAGCGTTATCAATATCATCCTGATGCTGATATGGTGCTGGTGACAAACAATAATACTGATCCCGATACAGTGAATGGCTGGATCAAGAATGCAGCTACGATAGGCATGCGCATCAGTGTCTGGAATACATCATTATATTCAGGTCTAAGTTATACTCAAAAACGTAACGATCAGATGAGCTTTGCAGATCACATGCAAGGCAAAGTGATGGTGATTTTGAATAACAAAATGAATGTGGGTGAAAGCGAGCAGCGTGCAACAGATTGTCTTGATGCTATGGAAATTCTCGATGCGGCGAAAAATGCAAATGTTGCAACATACATTTGCGGCAGCGATGGGAATTTAAAAAATATCGTGACACCGCTTAAGCAAGTCGCTAAAAATGACCCGGTTTTTGAAATCGAAGAGAAATATTTTTTCTGGCGCCAGCCGCAGCAAGCTGACTTGATTAAGAAAGCGAAGCAGCAAAATCAAAAACTTCATTATGAAGCGCCTGATCATCGTTATACGCCAGTTGTGGACTTTAAACCTCAAAGACTCGATCACCGTTGGTTTGTACTGCGTCCAACGTGGAAAGTTGGCACAATTGAGCAGCGTGAAACATTGAATTTGACACAAGCGCATGTGGCATTACGCGCAGGCGAGGAAATTCATCATGATAATATTGATTTGTTCAATGTTATCAAACTGCTGCCATTCAAAAAGAAGCTTGAATATCTTGACCGTGTTGCAAGTGATAATGTGCAAGCCGTTAAAACCATACAGATTGCAATCCTATCGGATTTGACCGACGAATTAATGGCGTTTGCGAAAGATAAGTGGAATGGTAAATTTACCTCGCAAAAATTAACAGACGCGATGGTTAATTTGAAGCAATTATCCGAATATCAATTCAAGTCGACGGTGCATCTCAGTTCGCTGCTTACTCAATATGATTATTTTGCCAAACGCTTGCCGACGAATTGGGATAAATATTTATTTCCATTTTTATGCCGCCGTACACGATTGAGTAAAATCAGCAGAACTGCGGTTAAAAATATGATGAAGCATCACTTTCCGAATTTTGATGCGGGATATGAATCTGAAGCCCTGCATCGTCAGTGGGGAAATGTTTCGCGGGAAGCATTGATCTCGTCATTTGCAAAACTTCCTCAAAACGATGCTGTGTTTGATAACCAGCTGGATTTATCTGAACCTGTGGACAACGATAAATTGCCAAAATATCGGATGAAAAAGAGTGGTTTTACTGAGCGTTTTGGGTTGTTTGCAAATCGCGTGGGAACTGAAAATCATGCCGCAAAACAATCATCTACAATGAAATTTGACGTATAAAATGCAGCAGCAATGACATTGGTTTCGCTTTGGTTTCAGTAAAGATTCCATTTCTTTTTTCGCTGCTGCATGAGCAGATTTTTATTATATGTTGTCGTTGCTGCAGCATAATTTCCAGATAGTTCCTGCGTCAAAAAACTCAATATTTCATTGCCAAATTTGTCTTGTTGAGCTTGCGATAATGACGATTTCCGCAGAGCAAAATCAATGACGAGACGGTCATATTTTTCATAAAATTTCGCCGTGAGGCATTCATTTTGATGCTGATTTATTATTTTATCTAACTCATTTTCCAGGTTTGTTCGCGGTTTCATGAGCGAATTTCCCGTGTTTTATTATTGTCATTATAGCAATTTCGGTAAAATAAAATTATTAGTACATACAATTAGTTAGGATTATTTTACGGGAAAACCAAACATCATATGCGAATAAATCCGGTACAAATTTATGTTTTGTACCCGCAAAAAATAGATATAATGCGCGTAACTAATCAATACGGATGTAAGAAATGTTTTTTTATGGATCCAATTCAAAATTCCCCGGCAATATCGAAGTAAAAAAGCTTACTGATCAGGATTCTGATCTCATCACACAGGCGGCAATTTGGTTTAAGGAAAAATGGGGTTGGGCCGCTGATTTTCCATCGCTTGAAAAACGTAAAGAAATGTTAAAGTCACACGTTAATCCTCCCAATGCATTGTATATGCTAATGTATGCAGGTCTGCCGGTTGGTATGTTTATTCTTGATAAATGGACCAATGTGAAGTCGCACGAAAAACTGCATCTTGATAATGCGTTGGAACTGGATTCGGTTTATGTCGAACAAAGTTTTCGCGGGCTTGGTCTCGGCGGATTCATCGTGCGGTCAGCAAAGGAAATTGCAAAAAGCGACGGTGCTGACTTAATTATTCTGGATACACTGACGCCTGCTCTCAATCATTTTTACGAAAGACACGGTGCGAAGGTTGTTTGTGAGGGGCGTTATTTTCAGGCGGCGACAGATATATTGCAGATCAATCTGCGGCCGTAGCCGCAGATTATGAGTTTGATGTTAATGATTAAGTTTAGTGTTAATGGCCGCCATGCTGTTTGTCACTAATGTTTCATATCCATCATCAGTAATTTTATTTTGATATGATTTCAGATGCGCGGGCGTTTGATCATTTACAAGCAATGATTTTGCTGTGTTGAATAGTCCGGCTGCTGACTTCATTAGTGATGAATACAAGGGCTGAGAAGGCTGTGACGATTCGGCTTTTGCAGTCTGAAGCAGCTGCATTTCATGCGCTAAAACATCAACGACTACTTCATTTTTCCGGCTTTGAGCAAGAGCATTGGCAATGCTGGCAGCATGTGTGCTTTGTTCGGATACATGCGTTGCTGCATAGTTTTTAAAATCATCGGCAATGTGCAATATGTCTTGTATCGTATGCCGGTAGTAACGAATTTTTGCGATAAGATCGGCAGCGTCTGATTTACCTATAGTTGCCAGATTGGAGACTATAATCGAGCAAATGTCTCTATCGATTTGCATTGTTACATCTTTGCAGGTGTTAAATAAGAAGTTGCGCAAATCAGCAGATTTAATGAAAGCAAGTGCCTGATCATAGTTGAACTTATATTTCTGCATGAATGTTCTTATTTTATTCGCCTCGGAAATTACCAGAGACAGATCATATTTTTTATTTCTAAGTAGGAAGCCATCCCATTTGAAGGTGTCAAATCTATCCAGTAACTTCTGGTGGAATGCAATGTTGTCATCAAATGCCAGCAAGTGACGGGCAATATCCGCATTCGGCAAATAATCCAGAAAATCATAAGCATCTAAATGATTAATGATATTACTATTACGGGTTTTAAAAACGAATGACAGTGTTTTGAAGGTAAGATTTCGCGAATAAATCGTCGAAAAATCCGTTAACTCACCGCCATATTTGAAGAGTTCAGTAATTAAATTTGATCGCTGCGGAACGCAGCGGATTAATTGCAGGTCATTGCTTTCCAGTGTTTTGAAATACAGCCATCTTAGAAATGTAACTCTTGCTGCGCGCGTCGATTTATTTTCTTCATAACAGCGCTCTAAAAAATCTATATTGCAGCCTGATACAGCGTCATTCAGATCAAAGTGGATAGGGATATCCGCAGCGAGAGGTTTAGGCTGATAGCAGCTGTCCGGTACATCGTTTGAATATCCACCTCTGATCGCGCCGTGATAAAATCCTTTCTTCGTCGTATCATCTGCATCTTTGCTCAACTCATAATTTCCTGATAACCCTGCGCCTAATGCGACCTGATATTTTTTATAATTTTCTTCATTTTTATCGTCAATATAATTTCCATCTAGTAACACATATATTTCTTTTAATTCTGGTGTTAAAACGCCTTCAGTCATGCCAACAGTTTGCCAGAAATCAGTCTCTCGGCCTAACCGCAAGGATACTCCAAATGTGGTGATAAATTTTTTCGCGTCCGCGTATTCTTTTGCTGATATTAATCCTAAAACGACGTCTAATGGGTTTGCACCACGAAACAAAACCAGCCATTCAGCATAACGCTGATATCCGGAATATGCAGCGCCGCGAGCGATGATGGATGGGTTGGCGCCATGTCGAGTTCGCAGAATATCCGCTCTCGTCATGTCTCCTCTCAATGCCGCACCAAACGCCATGTAATCGACATCTGCGCCATTTTTCATGAGAAATTCGGCGGCTTTTGTATCACCTTTCAGTTCGTGAAAACCTGCTGGTGTAAGGTGTCCAAAACCGAAGCCCCATTTGATATCAAGCGTGAAATAATCTTTAGATAGGAGGCTGTCAATTTCATCCTGATCTTGTTCAAGCGCAGCGACAGCGATTTGATTAAAATATCCGCTTGCAGTTTTTGCTTGATTTATGTCTTTTCGAACCAGCATGGGCGTTTCCCTCATCAATTTATTTTTATGATGATAGCAAGCCGGAGAATTCGCTGATAGGGTATTGTGATTGATCAATCTCTGCGTAATTGTGTTAACGTCATTTGATGCGTATTATTCTGCTGAATAAAGCAAATAAGGGAGTGATATATATGTTTGTTCGACAACAGGAAGCGGCTAAAAATGTAGGGTATGCAGCAGCGTTTAGTGGTTTCGCATTTGGAGCAACTGGATATATTTTAAGTGGAGCAATAAATTGTAAGGAATATATTCCACAATTATTGAATCAGACTTATGCTGCGGCGAATAATCTTGCAGCTGTGACCGGGCGTGTAGTTACTAATAATATAGTTGAGCTTGAACGCAGCTTGAGTGACATCTATATTGTCGACAGAGTGGGCATGCATATGACTGGTTATCTTCCATATTATCCATTGGAAACAAGGTTGTTGAAATATTCTGCTACGGTAGCTGACGAAGTTGTGAAATATACATATAATTTGACGCAGAGTAAATTCATGCAAAACTGTCTGAATGCAATCAGTCCTTCAGTTTTGGTGCCGAAATTTTTCTTGTTTGGGGCGGTAATAGGTGCTGGTTTGAGTGTTGGCTATTATTTATTTGGCGAAGAAACGCAGGCAGACGTAAACCTGGAAGATGATCAGAGTGAAGATGATGATGTTGAATATGAAGAAGTTGAGCTAACAGTCCAGGATCAATCTTCCCAGTCTGCGATTCAACAAGCAGTTGCTGATGCAATACAAAAAGAAATGCCGTCAATCATTGAAAATGCTGCCGATAAATTAATAAAAGCGAGTGCACAGTACACTGTCACTTTGTTTAAAACACAAGAGTTGCGCAAGCTGCATGATAAATATGGTGCGAGTGCGAATTTTCATTCAGATTATGGGTTACCAAAATTCAAATGAATAACAAAATCGTTGTTGAACCGTATGACCCAGCCTGGCCTGAAATATTCGCCAGAGAATCCGCGCTGATACAAAACGCATTAGGAGTAAATTGTGTTGCTGTGCATCATGTGGGCTCTACAGCCATTCCAGGCATGAGTGCCAAACCCATTATCGATATGATCCCCGCTGTAAAAGATATCACGGCAGTTGATCAAGCTAATGAAGCAATGATGAAACTTGGATACACTTGTAACGGTGAAGCGGGCATGTTATTCAGGCGTTTTTTCACGAAACCAGGATTTAATATTCATGTCTATGAATCAGACGCGGGCGAGCTTGACCGTCTGCTGAAATTTCGTGACTGGATGCGAATCCATCCAGATGATGCGCAAGCATATGCTGATTTAAAATTGAAACTGGCGGTGCAGTTTGCGTCTGATCGCTTCCTCTATACCATGAATAAAGAAAACTTTATTGCGAGCATAGATAAAAAAACAGGTTTTGATGGATTGCGCATCGTCAAAACACTGACGGATCGTGAATGGAGTGCGTATCATCGTATCCGCAAGCAACAGATTTTTGATCTTCTGCAAGTGGAATATGATGTGAATCATCCGACATTAAAAGATGAGGCGCACATACATTTGGTGCTTTACAAGGGTTCAGAAATTGTTGGCGCCGCGCATCTGGAATTTTTATCGGACACGGAAGCTGCACTGCGTCCGTTTGCAATTGACGCGCCGTATCAGAATGCTGGAACTGGTTCTAAATTTTTAATTGCTATTGAGCGCTGGCTGAAGCAGCAGGGTGTTCATTTGCTGCGTTTACACGCCTATTCGAAAGCCCTAACTTTTTATCAGCGGCTTGGTTATGTGCCCATGCCGTTTCCAGAAGATAATCATCTTCCTAATATTGACCCGGTTGATATGGGGAAATATCTTTAACAAAAACGATGAGTCATTCTTGTATTTTTGGTGAATGCAGCAGTAAATTCTTGATATAGCGACTCATGATGAATGACATAATTAAAAATGCGTGCGGCAAGCTGATGATATATCATCGTCACAGGGTTATTGAGATTCTTTAAGTAGCCGTTATAGCCTAGAAACCGAATCCTCATCTGGCACCGCTCTTCGCGCCGCAGAATAATAAGGAACAATTCAATTAATGACTCTGCGTTTAAGTGAGTGTTATCTGGTTTGTCATTAAATCGTTGTATGAATTCTCTCAATTCATCCATGCTTCTGGTTGAATCAGAAACGAAATTAATATAGAAATCGTCGACTTTATTTTCAGTAGTGAGTTTCAATTCGGCAATGCTGATGGGTTGAATTGGTGAACTGTCTAGCATGATGTCGTTAAGCATGTAAAAGAGATAATCCATTTCACGAGAAATGATTTTTTTTGCTTCCAGCAGGCATTGAGCGCGTAATTTTAATTCTTCTGTATTCGTGAACGTCGAAAATTCCGGATGCGAATGGCGTGCGGCTTTGTATAGATATGATCGAATTGTGTTGCTGATTTCTGGAGTGCCAGCGGGAGCGATGACAGTAATGTTGTCTTTCGGTGAAAAAAGAAATTGTTGGCCAACGGGTAGATATAGCGCTGCATTATTTAATTTCGGGCCGACAAGAATGATGCTGCCATTTGGTGATAACAAATGAGCCAGCTCCAGCGGATTAAAGTTATTCGGCCATGGAAGGTATTCGTAAATGATCGTGTCAAATTTTTGAAATGATGCGCATGCATTTGTGACTGCCGGGACATCAAATGCATCACAGATCAGGTCCGGTTTTGCATTGGGTGCAACATCAAGTGTGACGAAATCAGAATGTGGATGTGACTGGCGGCATTGATTTTTTCGACCACAGCCGATTAACAAATGCTTGCGCTTTAATAGTTTTTGGTTAGGTAATTTTGAAAGAATTGAGTGAAAAAATCGCATAAATTTATATTATTTTTTTTATCACATATCGATTGGATTGCCATGCCCCGCGCAAAACGCAGGGCCGGCAATGTCACATATTACTTTGGAGCGGGTGCTGGTGCATTGTCACCTTCAGCAGTTGCAGCTGCTTCTTTCTTTTCAACGGCTTCCTGGCCTTTATGTTTTCTGAATATGCCTATGAATTTATTTTTAGCTTCCTCAAGTTTGTTTGCTTTTGCTACTTCTGCAGCAGGTGCAGGTGCAGCCGCTTCAGTTACGGCTGGTTCAACTGCGGGTGCAACTGGAGCAGGTTCTTTCACTGCGGCTTCAGCTTCCGCTAAGGCTTTTTCAGCGGCGGCAGCTGCTTCTGCGTCCTGTTTAGCTTTTTCAGCGGCGGCTTGATCATCCAGGAATTTGCGAGCATCAGCAAAAGCGAGACTTTGATCCAGCATGGTTTTGCGAATGTTGTCAGCCTGCTTTGTAATGTTTTCTATGCTGTCGCCCGTTGTAACTTCAAAGGAGCGCTTCATGTATTTATCTTCGGTGAGAAATGATATGTAGAAGCCGCGAACACCATCATTATCTGTTAATGCTAATAATTTCAGCATCTCATCGTGATTGAAAAAGCATCCGGTCAATGCAAACCCAGCTAATGCAGAATTGCAATATCTTGCGAAATCATTATGCTGCTTGTGCAATTTGGCAAAGAATTTCTGCACGTCATTTTTGTTTTCCGGAACACCGCCGGCAGCATGCAAGATAAAATCTTGTGTTTGTTTGTAAAGTTTTGAGTGTGCGAAACCTTCAGCAGCGAACACACCGATTTTCCAGCTGTTATCAGTTGATTTGTAGCGGTCAAAGAGCTTTTTGGCTTCATCGAGGTTTCCAGCACGGCCATATCCGTATGCTGGTTCAACTAAGTTAATACCGCAGCGAATCAGCTTTTCGACTTGCTCAACATTGCCTGCAAATGCATAACCGCGTGCTGCATCGTTTCTGAAATTATCATCTAAAAGATATTGGTTAACTTTTTCAACATTGCCGACGCGTGCGTAACCTTCAACAGCTTTATTTGCCTTGACGCCAAACTCTTTTATTAAAAAATTAACAGCATCATGGTTGCCTTCTTCCGCCATTTGCCTGATAACAGTTTTTCTATCGTGCATGCCGGCTTGTTCACTGATGAGATAATCAAAAGTTAATTTTAAACCTGTTTTTTGTTCAAATTCATAATACATTGTGTGAAATCTTGCTGCATTGCGTTCTCTCGCGATTTCGCAGAGTGTCTGGAATATTGCGTTGTCAACATCATTGGTTTTACTGGTGATGGATTTTGAATTGGGTTTTTTTCTGGCTTTCATAGTGAGTATCCTTAACACTTTTCAAATAATTATTCCGTAATATAAGCTGCCATAGCAGCCACACATTGACTCTACATGAAATAACAGATGAAACAAAGGTGTTTGCCGGAAAAAATGTAAAGTATAAGCAGCGTGTTGATCACGCTGCCTGATCATGATTAAGACTTTAATTTGGTAACGGAAGTTTCCGGGTAAGCTTCGTCAAATGGCTTGATAGTCGGCATGCTTTTTTGCCTGGGGTCGTGCAAAAGAACAGCTTCTTGTAATGCAGCAAAAGCATCGTTTGACGTTCCCATCTTTTGCAAGGGGCATTCGTTATACAGTTGTCTCTGCTTTTCTCTAGGCATTTCGAGGAATGCCTGATGATCGCGTTGGGCTATATCAACAGCAGTTTTAACGATTGCTGCGTTCACGCCTGCGATAGCAGTAAGTTTTAATAATATTTGGGCTGTGTGTCGTACTCGCATTTTGTTATCTCATTGCTAACCACTAAATTCAGCTCTGTCATACGAAAGCGATGATGTTACCTTCCTGAATCTTTATTTGCAAACATAATAAAAATGATAAAAACCGCGCCAGATTATCTATTAAAATTGCGGCCTGCCATGCGTTTCTTTTCTTCGCGGGCATTGATATTTTCTTTGACACTTTTCATTTCATTGTTAATTTTAACGGTGCAAAATACATCTTCTTTGATGTGACGATTGGCTTTGTCAGTAAATAATTTATGTTTGGCCATGCTCTTCCACAATGACAGTTTGTCTTCATAATCGTATGTTTTTGGTTTATGCCCCAGATACTGAAAGTTTCTTTTGACTGCATTAAGTGCATAAGTAGGCGGGATGTTGAGGTTAATGCATGTATCAAGAAATTTGTTCAATTTTGCAATATCTAAGAAGTCTTCATTATCTAATATGATCGTTGTAGGTGTGATTGCCGCTGGTTTGCCGAATTTCATTTGCTCCAGTTTACACTTGCTGAAATTAGTGTGGGTCAGTGTGCAATCTGTATAATCTGCACCGCTTGTCACACAGAAAGTGAAGTCGGCATGGTCTAGATTGCTGCCATTTAATCTTGAATTATTAAGATTAGCGCCGCGGAAGTTGGCATAACTATAATCAATGTTTTTTCTGCTAAGATTCATATCAGCCAGAATTGCATTTGGTAACAGAATTAATGGTGCATGTTCACTGGCGGCAGAGGTTGTTAAAAAGCTTGCGAATCTTTCAGGCGAGATTTGAGCAGTGTTGTATCGCAAATATTCCTGCGTAATTTCCAACGATTTAATCACACGTTTTTTGACATCTTTTTCTTTAAGGTAGCCAATAGCCGCAGATAAACGCTTTAAATTTAAATTATTAACATCATCACAGCACATTGCTAACAGTGCATAAGATGCATGGTCTTGATCATTTGCATTTGTTAGTGCAGATCTTTTTGCTGGGTCTGAGTAGATTGAAGCTAATTGCGCGCGAATCATGAATTTCGTTTTATTACCGAATTCATTTAGTATTTTTTCTGCGTCTATATTTGGTTGGGATTGCATGGCACTCTCCTGATTATTTATCAGTATAGTGCATTTTTATTACGAAATTTATTAATGAAATAAAGGGGATAGGGTGAGGGAGCAGGTAGCAATGTAGCCGGGTTAGCGTGTTTTTTACGCGTAACCCGGGAACAATAAGCTGAGGCTTTGATATGTAGTTAATGAGGAATTCCGTTATACAGAACCTTATATGTAACAGTATATTTATCCACGCTCACAGGCTTGATGCCGTGTTCCTTTTCCATAGACTGAGCAAATGGTTTTAATATATTTCTAAGCTGCTCGAGCTGACCTAATATATTAGCATTTTTATAATTAGCGTCGCTGTCCCAATATTCACTGTCCGTAATCGCTCTCAGTCTGCGTGATTCAGTTTGCAATTCGTTATGCAGTTTTTGCAGCTGTTTGTATTCTTCGACAGATAATGTTTTTGGAATGAAATCTGGAATCAGTGCAAATTTAGCTGTACTGTCAAATATGCCAAACGAGTTGTGACTTTTTTCCTCACGCGCTATTTTGAGTTTGTCATGAAACGCATGTTCATCAGTATCGAATAGATGAGATAACAAACCAAGGAAGGGTGAAAATATACTCTTTGATGATTGTGGAGCAGGAGCTGGTTGATTAGTGCCGTCTTTTGCAGGATGTGCATCATCATATAATCTGATTACTGATTTGAATTGTTCCTCATACTCTGGCTTCGCCTTCAACGCTTCACGAATTGTGATATCGAATGGTCCTTTTGAATCACTGTATGATTCAATTCTAGCAGCAATTGCTTTTAGTAAATCCTGTTCTGGTAAAGATGTTAGAATTTCGATTAACTCAGGAAGGCGGAAAATATCATATGAATTATTGAGCAGCGATTTTTTCTGACCCCATTTTTTGGTTGAAGTTAATAAGAATGTAAGTCTATCTTTTGCCGGTAAGCTGAAAACGGCTGTTTTAATCATTTCATGAGAATGCAGTCCATCAATTACTCTGTCATAATTATCTTCGCAAGGTTCCATCAACCATTTTATTTTTTCGAACTGTTGTGTTAACACGTCCAGTTTTTCATTGTCAGGGAATAGTTGTAAATATTTAGCAAAGGCAGCAGGTGAGTGCTTTGCAGCCAATGACATGAATTCACTGCCTGGTAAATCTGATAATTTGATAACTTTCAATCTATCCGCATTAGATGCTATCGCATCAAGAACTTTCATGCAGTTATCGAAATTGCGTTTAGCATACACGAGTATGAAACCTTCATAGTAATTTCTTAATGACATGGTTAGAAAGTCAATTCTGTCATTAGTTCGTTTGATACGATGTTCTGGATATAGTCTGACAGTATCCGGCAGCAAATTCATGACTGCAATGATGGTTTCAGGCGGGCAGTCAAGTAGCTCCTTAAATCGAACTGCATCTAATCTTTCGTCTGGAGCGTAAGACTCAATCAATTTTAGCATTTGTTCAGGGTTGCGTTTTGCTAATGAGGCAATTAATTCGCGTCCTTTGTCGCCTGTGGCAGCCATTAATTGCTGGCGTTGTTTGGTCTTGAGCAAATTCAATATCGACCACAGCCATTCAAAATCGCGGCATGCATTTGCGATCGCAGGGTAGTCGTATTTATGTTTGTGTGTCAAAGCGTCGAATCTTTCATCTATTGGGTAAATTTTTAGAATCTGTAACATCACATTTTTTGTTCCCGCATACTGAAGCAGGCTTTTACCATCTTTTTCAGCTTGATATGTCGCAGCTTCAAATTTCCTGGCATCGGGAATGACAGAAAACGCTGCTGTAAATGATTCATCACGATGAGCGGCAAGCTGGAAAACCGCTACTCCATATTTATCTTTCGCCATTACTGCATTAAATTTTTGTTCTTCAGTATCAGCAAGATTTAATAGTTTGATGAACGTTTCTGGATAATCTGCGGCTCTGTGCAATAGTGTATTTTGATCTTTATCACGCACACGCAGCAAGCTGCTGCGATGAGCAGGATGCAGCATGTTTAGGTAGGTATCAACTTTATCTTCAACGTATAAGAATTTCGGCAGAATGTCAGTATAAAGCAACAAGCCCTGCGGCAGACATTCCAGTATGATTTTCATCGACGCAGCAGGAATGTCATATTCAGCAGCATCATCCAGCAGGCTGGAAATGTGTAAGTATGATCTAAATTCCCAGCACTTATTAAAGATCAACTGCAGTCTTTCATTGGCAGGGATTTTATTTAATTCTTCGCGTAATTGTTGCGGCTTTTTTAAGACTTCTTTTATCTTTTTGTGATACGCGCCAAATTTCTTTTTGACTTCATCGTTCTTCAATCTGGCTTCGAGATCTTTGTAGAATAACTGCAAAACCTGATTATGATATTGAGTGGGCAGAGCAAATAATTCATTCCAATTGGTGTCTTCATTGATCTTTAAATTTGCAAGATTTGCGGCTACATCATCACGGCTTGAGTTCATACTTCCCTCGATTGTTTTTATTATTATCAGTATGGTTTTTATCAAAACTAAATTGATTGAAATGTACTGTAGAGGTGCAGTAACGGTCAAGCGGAATGAATAGTTTAGTCCAGGTATTTTTTGTAGAATGGCGCTTTTGCGATTGTGTGAGGTATTGATGATCAACTGGAACTGGTGCAAATTTGACGACCTGACACCGAATCAGGTGTATGACATTTTGCAGCTGCGTGAGCTGGTTTTTACCATTGGTCAGGAATGTACCGAACCTGATATCGATGATGTCGATCGCACGGCGCTGCATTTTAGCGGTTACTCTGAGCAACAATTAGCGGCGTATCTGCGCGTTTATCAATCAGGTGAAATTATCAAAATTGGCCGGGTCGTTGTGCATCCGGATCATCAGGGCAAAGGCCTGGGGCGGGAGTTGATGCAAAAAGCAGTGCCGCATTTGCGCCAACAATTTCCTGGTAAAGCGATTGCAATGTCAGCGCAATATCATCTGGAAAAATTCTATCAATCACTTGGATTTCAAACGATTGGTGATGTTTATTTAGAAGGAGGCATCAAACACATTCGTATGTCGATGCCTGCGTAAGTTACAACATCATTGCCGGCAGATTCGCCGCTGGCTGCGATGCATTTAACACTTCATTCAGCGTCTGCTTTTCGTGTTTCTTCCAGATCACACTGGGAATTCTCAATTCATTTGCCTGTGCTTCCACTGATTGAGTGATTTTATCCCAGTCAGCGCTTAATACTTTATCGTTAATATTATTCACGCCGCGAATGTATTTGATATCAGCTGGAGTATTGTTACTGAATAAAGCGCCTGGTTTTCCAGCTGGCTGCAATTCATAGTATGCAGTTACAATCAAATCATTTTTTGCTTGCTGCAAGCTGTAACTTGATAACAATTTCATGCCGCAAATTTCAGATAATTCCCCGTTTTCGGTTTTGAACAGCACATTATTTTTCTGCAATTGCGCTTCCAGATGACGCATGTCTTTGGGATTAGTGAAGCTAATGAAAATGATTTTTTGACCTGATTGCTTATTGAATGCATCTGCTTCATTTAATAAGTCAGCAAACTGGGCGTAAGCGGGGTTCATGGCATTCCAGCATTGATTGAATTCTTCGACAGTCAAGGTCACGCCGGTTGCCTCAGCGAGTGCGCCAATCATTTCCTGATCAAATTGATTTTCTGTGACTTTCCCCAGCTTGAATTGGTTGAGGAAATCCATTTTAGATTGCAGCACGCCGCCAACCTGCTTGCCTATGATATCAGCGGAAACAGACAGATTTTTACTTGCAATCATACCGATATAAGCGCCAATTGCTTTGGAGATATTGACGGTGACGATTTCACCGAGGCTGATGATTCTTGTTTTCATGGGTGGCTCCTCTTATTTTTGATGTGGAGTATACTTTTTTGTCATGGAATTTCAAGGAAGTTGAAGTTTATAACAAGGGGGCGGGAACACCAAAGTTTCCCCTCACCCCGTCCCTCTCCCGCAGCGGATTGTAAATTTCTTATCGACAACTGTGGACGGGAGAGGGGGCCTGCTTTCAAGCGCAAACAGAAATGGTTCAATGCTGTAAGCAGTAATACGATTATAGATATGTAGCCCGGGTTAGCGCGTTTTTTGCGCGTAACCCGGGAACTGTTTAGAGTCTGCAGTGAAAAAATTAGGAAGCCCTCTCCCGCCCTGTGTCAGTGATGAGTTGATGGTGGTTGTTGCGGGAGAGGGTAGGGTGAGGGTGAAGGCAGGCAAAGCAAAGTTTCACATCACGCCGCCCTTCTCGAGAAGCGTGATGTAACATTTGAATCTACATCGATGGCCTGGAAACTCTTTCTGGTAAATGCTCCTTCTGCATATCCTCCACCCCAAACTTTTTCCGTATCTCAGCAACGCGTTCTGCAAGTGATATCGGCTGCGATGCGAAAAATTTATTATCAGGCACGGCTGGATAAGCAGCAGCAATCAATTCTTTTAATACCTGCTTGTATTGCTGCTTGAATTCATCGTGATCTTTACTCGGCAGCGAACCATGATTTTTCGCAAATAATTCTTTATTTTTCACTTCATAAATACGGCTCAATTCACAAACGGCATCGGTTAATTCCTGGTGATGCAAGATGGAGGTCATCATGCTGCCGACTTCTTTTTTGTCGGTTTGGTATGACCATTGTCCGGTATAGTTCAGTGTGTCAAAAAAATCGAGTACGTTAGTAAAGGAGTTGTTTGCTAGTGCTGGTTCAATGTCATTTGCCGTCAAAGCATCATGTCTGCGCAAGGCGCCGAATGTAGAAGCGGCGTCAATGTTTGCTAATAACTTATCTTGATGACTTTCCAGCATGCCAAATTGATGGAGTGTCGCAAAGCCAGATTTTAATGACCAGATATTCATGCCAAACTTGTCATCACCAATATTATCGACGAGAAGCTTGAATAATTCTGCCGTCATCCACGGATAAAGCGGGCCATCACCTTTGTGGTGATATAAATCATTGTAAAACATGCTGGCGAGTTGACCGCATTTTGCAGGATCTGTGATGGTTGCAAATAAATAGCGTTCACACTCAAAAGTTGGATCAAACTTCGCAACTTCACGATGTACCATGATATAAAAATGCGGTTCCATGAAAA